>JAFTVW010000054.1 GCA_017465605.1 Alistipes sp. | reverse complement strand
CGACACGGCGATGTAAGAACACATACCGAAGAAGAAGGCGAATACCATATTGTCGATAAAAATCGAACGTATAAAAAGATTCAATGTTTCCATATTCTACCTCCTATTTTTCCTGCAAATCCTTGTTAAACGAACGGTGAACCCAGATAATCACACCTACAATAATAAGGGCCATAGGCGGGAAGAGCATAATACCCACGTTTGAGTAGAAACCGCCATTGGCGATATACCAGCTCTCAGGGATAATACGCACGTTGAACAACGTACCCGAACCAAACAACTCACGGAAGAATGCAACAATCAACAAAATTGCAGCATATCCCAATCCGTTACCTATACCATCGAGGAATGAATCCCAGGGCTTGTTACCCAAAGCATAAGCCTCGACACGACCCATAATAATACAGTTTGTGATGATCAGACCTACATATACAGACAACTGCTTCGACACATCGTAAACAAATGCCTTCAAGAACTGATCAACGATAATTACCAACGCAGCAATTACTACCAACTGAACGATGATACGAATGCGTGAAGGGATACCATTACGCAAAAGCGACATCACCAAGTTAGAGAACGCTGTAACGACCATAACCGACAAGCCCATCACAAATGCAGGCTCCATCTTTACGGTTACCGCCAAAGCCGAACAAATACCAAGAATCTGAACGATTACAGGGTTGTTTGAACTCAGCGGTCCAGTTAAATTTTTCAAATTACTCATAGTTCCGCTTGTTTTATTTGTTAGACTTATTAGCGTTCAAATAAGGAAGGTAACCCGCAAGACCTGTTTTGAGCATTTCGTTAACACCATCACAAGTCTTGGTACCACCTGAGATTGCATCAACCTCGTGGTTGTTTGTAGCACCACCCTTCTTCATAGATACCGATACAAGCTCATCACCCTCGAAGATAGTCTTACCTACGAATGATGACTGCACCTTCGATGTGGTAATCTCAGCACCCAAACCGGGAGTCTCGCCTGAGTGGTCCATTACGATACCCTTCACGGTATTCATATCAGGCTCCAAAGCGATATAGCCCCAAATTGGACCCCACAAACCAGCACCATACACAGGGATTACTACGCTACCGTTAGCTGCCTTAAATACGGGATACTCGCCAGCCTCGAATGAAGCAGTCAAATCACCGAGTGCATTAAATATATCGGCATCGCTCTTACCCTCAATCTTATTACCGTTCTTATCAAGCATCACAGCCTCAGCAACAACATCTGAATAGCTTGCAGTCAAGGGATCCTCGCCCAAAGCCTTCACAATCTGCTGCTTCTTCTCGTTGAGAATGTTCTCGCCCTGACGCTCCTGCAACGAGAGCGATGTTACAGCCAAAAGAACAGCCACTACTACTACCATCACTACCGAGTAGATGATGATATATGCATTGCTATTTACATTAAATTTTGCCATACTCTCTCGTTATTTTACAGTTTTAACACGATTCTTACGACGATTCACATTAGCCTCTACTACGAAGTAATCAACCGTAGGAGCAAGTGCATTCATAAACAGAATAGCCAACATCATACCCTCGGGATATGCGGGGTTCACAACGCGAACCATTACAGCCAAAGCACCTGTCATAAAGCCAACGATATACTTACCCAAGTTTGTCTGAGCAGATGTTACAGGGTCAGTTGCCATAAACACAGCGCCGAATGCAAAACCACCCACGAGCAAATGATAGTAAGCGGGGAAATCGGTAACGCCCAAAGCCTGGAAGAGGTAACCAGTTGCCAAACCTCCTACAAATACGCTGAGCATTGTACGCCAAGAGGCTACACCAGTATAGAGCAAGAACGCTCCACCAAGCAAAATGCAAAGTGTAGAGGTCTCACCAAACGAACCGGGGATAAAGCCGAGGAATGCGTCCATTACGCTCCACTGCATCTCACCCTTAGTTGCCAACTGCTCCAAAGCTGTCGCACCAGTTGTAGCATCAGCAGCACCCATCATCTTCCAATCTGAGAACCACACCTTCTCACCAGACATCTGGGGAGTAAAGGCGAAGAATACGAATGCACGAGCAACGAGTGCAGGGTTAAAGATATTCATACCTGTACCGCCGAATACCTCCTTACCGAAGATAACCGAGAATGCCACACCCAAAGCAACCATCCACAACGGAGTGCTAACGGGCATAATCATAGGAATCAAAAGACCTGTCACCAAGTAACCCTCGGCAACCTCCTCCTTACGAATCTGTGCATATACAATCTCGATACCCAAACCTACGATATAAGATACGGCAACCATAGGGAGCACTCTCACCAAACCGTAAATCAAAGCGGCGAAGCCCTCCAAACCTACTTGAATACCTGTATTGAAACAGCCAAACAAGAATGCAGGCAAAAGAGCCAAAATCACCATAGTCATTGTACGCTTCAAATCGTTACAATCGCGAATATGCGCACCTTTCTTTGTAGTTGTATTGGGTACGAAAAGGAATGTTTCGATAGCATCAAAGAACGATGCAAGGAAACCAAGCTTACCACCCTCCGAGAAAGTGGGCTTTACATTATCAACAATTTTTCTTAGTCCCATAGCTTAACACTCCTTAATCATTAAGTTAATACCATCGCGAACCAACTGCTGAATCTCAGTCTTTGAAGGATCGACAAACTCGCAAAGAGCCACGTCCTCCTCTACGATTTCGTAGATACCGAGGTTCTCCATCTTATCAATGTCGCCAGCCATAATAGCCTTAAACAGATACATAGGATAGATATCCATTGGGAGATAATCCTCAAAAAGACCTGTTACAACAAAGGCACGAACACCACCATTCACATTTGTATCGAGTTTGTACTCCTTCTTTGGGCAGAGCCAAGAGAAGTATGAACGTGATACAGAGAATTTGTTGAAACGTGGAGCAATCCAACCAAGCATCTCATACTTGTCACCCTCGGGGATAACTGTAATCTGAGTTGCAGTAGCCGAAATAAAGCCATCGGCAGCAACCTTCTTACCTGTGAGTACGTTACCAGAGATGATACGAACTGAATCGCCCTCGGCCTGCTTCTTAATGTTGCCATCAATAATCGATGCAACGGGTGCACCGCTGATGATGCGGTAGTACTGAGGCTTCTCGACCTCGCTACCTGTAAGAGCAACAACCTTGTGAAGGTCAACCTTGCCTGTGAGGAACAAACGGCCAATTGCAGCTACGTCCTGAATTGCAACAGTCCAAGCGATATCGCCCTTAGCCATAGGATCGATGTGGTGAACCTGAACACCCACGCAGCCAACAGGGTGCTTACCCTCGAACTTATGGATTTCCACGCCGTTAAGCGATGTCATCTCACCCTCTGCTTTAACTCGAACTGAGAGGTGAACCTTACCGCCAGAGAGCTTGTTCAACACCTCCAAACCCTTCTGCAAATTCTCCTTCTCGCCCTTCAATGCAAAGTTTGCATCTGCGGCCAAAGGAGCAGAATCGAATGCTGAAACAAATACAGCCTTAGGTGTGTCGCTGGGGTTAGCAACAATACCATAGGGGCGTTGCAGAATCATAGTCCACAAACCCGATTTGAGCAAAGTCTCAACGACCTCCTCGCGGCTCGCTTTCTGCAAATTGAGAATTGCAAACTCCTCAGACTCCTGTTTTGCATCGGCAGCAACTGTAACGTTGAGAATCTTACGCTTCTCACCGCGATTTACAGCCGAAACGGTACCGCTGACAGGAGAAGTGTACAATACGCGAGTGTTGTTCTTATCGAAGAACAATGGCGTACCAGCCTTCACCTTGTCGCCCACCTTCACCAACAGTTTGGGAGTCACGTTCTCAAAATCCAAAGGCGAAACGGCATACTCCTTAGCCATTGGCACTTCTACCAACGACTCAGCAGCCTTACCTTGAAGATTGATGTCGAGACCTTTCCGTAGTTTAATGATTTTCGACATAGATTTGTAATTAAGTGAAATAATATTTTAAGAGTTAATTTATGTTTTATAACAACGATTTTTGAGATGCAACCATTCACCCCTAAAATCGCGCACGAAGATACGATTTTTTTTGCGGATTACATAAATATTTAAGGTATAATTTACATTTAATAGTGAAATTTATTATTTTTCCTTACATTTGTAGAGTTATGAGCCGATTTATCGATATACACACGCATCACCCGACAGGTCTGCACCGAGAACTCAGAGCCGAGGGACGTCATCCGTGGAAAGCCGATTCAGATGAGGAAATTTTCATTTCGTCTGAGGCCGAAGCCATCGGAGAAATTGGGCTTGATTATGCGTGTTCGGTTAATCGCGAAAAGCAAGAAAGAGTGTTTCGCCAGCAATTAGAAGAGGCTCAAAGACGAAATATTCCAGTTGTGCTACACTGCGTTAGGGCTTTTGAGCCTATGATGAAAATTTTGGCCAATTACACTCTTCGCGCGGTGATTTTTCACGGCTTTATAGGCTCCGCAGAACAAGCCCAATGGGCATTGGGAAAAGGGTACTATCTATCGTTTGGCGACAGGTGTGCTAAATCACCAAAAACAATTAAGGCATTGCAAGTTACACCGCTTGATAGAATTTTCGTAGAGACCGATGAATCTACTGTTTCGATAGAACAAATTTACCACCTCATAGCATCACTTCGTGGCATAAGCATAGAAGAATTGACTGATGCAATTGAACAAAATTACAATAGAATTTTCAGAGAGAATGAACAATAATTGGTTAGAGAGAACTACCCTACTTTTAGGTGAAGAAAAATTGAGTCAACTCCGCAACGCCAACGTTTTGGTTGTGGGGTTAGGTGGTGTTGGAGCATATGCTGCCGAGATGATTGCTCGCGCGGGAGTGGGACGTATGACCATTGCCGATGCCGACACCGTATCGCCCACCAACATCAACCGACAACTGATTGCCCTTCACTCCACAATCGGAAAGGAGAAAGCAGAGCTTATGAAAGAGCGATTGTTAGACATCAACCCAGAGTTGCAACTCACGGTTGTAAATCGCTTCATAAAAGACGACGAGACCGACGCACTGCTCGACTCCGAAAAGTTTGATTATGTGGTAGATGCGATTGACACACTCTCGCCAAAATTAGCTCTAATAAAAGGTGCGCTCGACAGAGGAATTCCACTTGTAAGCTCTATGGGTGCAGGCGCAAAGACCGACCCTACAAAGATGGAGATTTGCGACATAGCCAAGACCCACCACTGCCCTCTGGCACATATGCTACGAAAGCGTCTTCACAAGATAGGTATCCGCACTGGTTTCTGGGCTGTATTTTCACCCGAACCTGTCAGAGAGGGCGCAATGATACTCTGCGAGGAGCAAAATAAAAAATCAAATACAGGTACAATTTCCTATATTCCAGCTCTGTTTGGAATCGGTTGCGCATCGGTTGTAATCAGAGGATTAATTGGTGAATTTCAACTTTAAGTAATCGATATAACTATATGAAAATAGTATTCTTAGACGAATATTCTGTATGTGGTCGCAACCTTGCTGGCATCAAGCATCACGGCGAGTATGTTGGTTACCAAACCACATCGCCCGAACAAGTCGTAGAGCGTTGCGCTGATGCCGAAATTGTAATCACAAACAAAGTGGTACTCGATGCCGAAAAAATCGCTGCACTACCCAATCTTCGCCTTATTTGCGTGGCTGCAACCGGTATGAATAATGTCGATTTAGAGGCCGCTGCCGAGCATAATGTAGAGGTGCGCAATGCCGTTGGATACTCCACATACGCAGTTGCCGAAACCACCATCGGCTCAGCGTTGGCACTGCTTCGAGAGGTGACCTATTACGACAACTATTTCAAGTCGGGCGAGTATGCAAAATCAGATAAGATTTTCAATTTCGACCGCCCAACCGCACAACTTCGAGGCAAGCGATGGGGCATAATTGGACTTGGAAATATTGGTCGTGAAGTGGCGCGATTGGCTGAGGTATTTGGTTGCACAGTTGCATACTATTCTACTTCAAGCGTTAGTAGAGATGAAGCGTACAACAGATTAGAGCTAAGCGAATTATTGAAATCATCTGATATCATATCTATCCACTGTCCACTCAACGAGCGCACTCGTAATCTTATCACCGACAACGAACTTGCTCAGATGAAGCGAAGTGCTATTTTGATAAACGTTGCGCGTGGAGGAATTGTTGATGAGCAGGCATTGGCCGATGCGCTCAACAGCAATGTAATCCGAGGAGCTGCGTTTGATGTCTTTACAAGCGAGCCATTGCGCCGTTCACCACTCTACAACTTGCAAGACCCGCACAAACTTCTCGCATCGCCACATAACGCGTGGTCACCCGTCGAGGCTATCGACCGCCTAATAGAGTGCATCGAGTTGAATATCGAGGAGTATCTCTCACGCAAGAAGCAAGTAGGTTAAAGTGTGGCCACTCGATTAGCTTTTATATATAATTAAGGTATTACCCCTATCCCGACCCATAAAGTCGGGATTTTTTTATCGTGCAGCGAAAAATTGCTCAAAAATATTTGCAAATATGATTTTATGCGCTACCTTTGCACTGTACTACCTAACTAATACAGTAGAACACAAAACAATCAACAAACTAAATAACAACCCAACCAATGCAGCTGTTTGCCGAGCCGACCAACAACAGAGAGGCAAAATCAAGCACTCGCAACGGAAAACAAATTAAACAATTAACTTTATGATTAAACTAACCAACTTAGAGGCAGGATACAAACAAAAGAATCCTGTTTTGAGTGCCATAAACACTCAAATTGAGGTGGGTAACATCTACGGCCTACTCGGCTCGAATGGAGTGGGCAAGACCACCCTACTCCACACAATTGCGGGAGTGTTAGACCCGTTATCGGGCGAAGTCGATGTGATGGGGCACACTCCATCGGCTCACACTCGCCAATTCTTCGAGCAAATCTACTACATCACCGACGAGATTGAATTACCCACAATGTCGCTCGAAGGCTACATCAGCACTTATGCCAAATTTCGTCCCAACTTCTCGCGCGAGCAGATGCAGAGCTATTTGGAGCGAATGAACTTTACGTTTGGTGTGAGGCTCAACAAGCTCTCACTCGGCAATCGCAAAAAGTTTATCATCGCTTTTGCGCTGGCCTGCAACACACCACTGCTTCTGATGGACGAGCCTACAAATGGACTTGATATTGAGTCGAAGCGACAGTTGCGTTCGATACTCGCATCGCTCGATATGAGCAATCGTACAATTATCATCTCGACACACCAAATTGCGGATTTGGAGCAGATGCTTTCGCATATTCTAATCATCAAGGATAAGCAACTCATCGTCAACGCCTCGCTCGACAACGCTGCCCAGCGATTGGCATTTGGTCGAGTTGGAGAATTAGCCGAGCCACTCTTCATCGATGGTCTAAGGGTTATTGCCCGAAATAGCGGCGATTATAGCAACGTTGACCTTGAAATGCTCTACCTCGGAGTATTGGAGAGCGAAAAGATTAGAGGTATTATCAATCAACCACAAATTGCGACCGAGTCGGGGAAGGAGGAGTTATGTTAAGCGTAAAAGATAGAATAACAGAGATTTACCGCCTAATAATCCTGCATTTCAGGGAGAATTGGCTTCTTGCGATGTGTCTTATTGGATTATTTACAGCAATAACAGCATTCAACTACATAGTTCCTGCGATTGACACCCCACTTGACTACATAGCCAAATGGGATATCCGACACTATAAAGATATCAGAGAAAGCACTTTGCTTCTATTTCTGATTGTAATTGCCTGGTACTCACTCGCTGCAATGTTCAAAGGTTTTGCTCGCCGTCAGCGATTGCACGATACGCTGATGTTGCCCACTCGTCGCACATCGAGATTTGTAGCCGAGATGATTGCTGCGCTTATCGTAATACCTGCAATTCTCGTTGCAATTTGGACTACGATTGATGCAGCAGATATTATCCGCCACGGATTCCCAGCTGAGTATCACTCAATGAATTGGTTTTGGAATAAGGATATGGGGATATATTTTGGGTTTTCAATGGCACTTATATTCTCTATCCATAGCCTGATTACCTTGTGGCGAGCAAGCCACAAAAAATGGCTCTGCATTGGAATTTGCGTATTTGCATTTTTGATGCTTTTGGCATCGACAAAATTCAGCATATATTATCCGTTTACTTATGGAAATTTGATTGTGCCAGGCCCTCGTGGCAACGCTATTGACACTTACGCAAACATATCCGGCGCAGGAATAACAACAGAAGAGTTGGGCGAAAAGATTCAGCTCGCATTTTTCGGTCTGATTCCGATTGGACTCTACGCATTATCACTTTTCTTATTTAAAGAGCGCAACACAAAATGATAACCAACGATAATAAGCCACTTTTTCTGCAAATCAAGGCGTGGATCGAGGATCATATTCTGCGCGATGAGTGGCAGAGTGGCAGCCAGCTACCCTCAGTGAGGGAGTTGAGCGCAGAGTTTGGGGTAAACCCCAACACCATAGCTCGCACCTATGAGCGACTAACGCTTGATGGCACAGTGCGAAGCACAAGAGGTGTGGGATTCTTCGTTGCCGAAGAGGCAAAGTCGGCCATCATTAAGCAACGCAAAGAGGAGTTCTACAACGAGCAGATGCCTGCATTTATCAAGCAGATGCAACTGCTCGGCATCACACCCAACGAGATTCAAGAACAATACAACAAATTTTTAAGCGATGAAGACAAGTAACAAAATATTGATAGCACTATGCATAATCTACGCAGCCATTCCACTCGCACTATTTGGAGTGACTTGGGCCGCAACTCATAACCAAAGAAAAAAGGTGATAGAAGTCTGCCAACAACTCTCCGAAAGGCCAATTAGAGTGGTGGAACTTGTGGGTAATTTCCCACACAAAATGGAGGTTGGTCACCCAGGACCAGAGACCTCTCCCGACTATACGAATATAATATGGGGTAATGGCATACCCACTATTATTGGTGACACAATCAGGATAGAGTACTCCAAAAAGCACAAGCGCTATCAATCTCCATACTTTTGGTCGGTTGAGTACATTATCCGCAATGGCGAGGTGAAAAAGTTGGAGCTTAACGATTGGCAGAAGAGCGCATTGGAGGATTACAGCGAAGAGAATCTTAGAAAGATTAAAAGCAACTTCAAACGCCGTACCGACAAAGCGCAGTACGAAACGCATATATACGATTAAAACATACGAAATAGGGCTGTCTAACAGATTATGTTAACAGTCCCTACTTTATTAGAGGTTGTATAACAAGAGCTATTTTGAAGCTGGTCGCAGACCAAGAAACCACAGTTTACTTGGCGTAAATGAGGATTTCGAGGTCAAGCCAGATGCCAAAAGAGCCTTGTTAGGCAACTTATACTACAAAAAACTGCCACCCTTGCGCAGGGTAGCAGTCTCCAACCATAAGTATATTGATTGACCTTTTACAAGGCCAAAGCAATCAAGTAAAAAAACTATTTAAGCTCTACCAAAGCCTTACCGGTCATCTCCTTTGGCTGCTCCAAGCCCATAAGTTTCAATACAGTGGGAGCAACATCGGCCAAGATACCGTTCTCAACCTTTGCCACGCGGTCTGAAACAACCACAATAGGCACTGGATTCAAAGAGTGAGCTGTATTAGGAGTACCGTCCTCGTTGACTGCGTTGTCGGCGTTACCGTGATCGGCAATCATCACAACCTCATAGCCATTAGCCTTTGCAGCCTCGACAACATCAGCCACGCACTCATCAACAGCCTTAACGGCTTTCTCGATAGCCTCGTAGATACCTGTGTGACCAACCATATCGCCATTAGCAAAGTTCAAGCAGATGAAGTCGAACTTCTGCTCGCCCAAAGCCTCTACCAACTTATCCTTCACCTCGTATGCGCTCATCTCAGGCTGCAAATCATAGGTCGCAACCTTTGGAGAAGCAACCAAGATACGAGACTCGTTATCGAACTCAGTCTCGCGACCACCATTGAGGAAGAAAGTAACGTGAGCATACTTCTCGGTCTCGGCAATACGCAACTGCGAAAGACCGAGCGATGATACATACTCGCCGATTGTATTGCGAACATTCTCCTTATCGAACAAAATGTGCAAGCCCTCGAACTTAGCATCGTATGGAGTCATACAGCAGTAGTACAATGGCAATGTGTGCATACCCTCCTCAGGCATATCCTGCTGAGTGAGCACGATTGTAATCTCCTTTGCACGGTCGTTACGATAGTTGAAGAAGATAACAAGGTCGTTAGGCTTGATGCGGCCCACTACCTCGCCATTCTCGTCGATACGAACAATAGGCTTTACGAACTCGTCGGTTACGCCCTCATCGTATGAACGCTGCATAGCCTCCACCATATCGGTAGCAGCATCACCCACGCCATTCACAAGCAAATCATAAGCTACCTTCACACGCTCCCAACGCTTATCGCGATCCATTGCGTAGTAACGACCAATGATTGAAGCAATCTTACCTGTCGATTTAGCCAAGTTAGCCTCTACATCGGCGATGAAGCCCTTACCGCTCTTAGGGTCGGTATCACGACCGTCCATAAAGCAGTGAACATAGGTATTCTCAATGCCGTAGTGCTTAGAAATCTCGGCCAATTTATAAAGGTGCTCGATTGAAGAGTGTACACCTCCGTCAGAGGTCAAGCCCATAAAGTGAACATTCACTCCATTGGCCTTTGCATACTCAAACGCCTTTACAATCTCCTCGTTCTGATAGATTGAGTTGTCGGCACAAGCACGGTTAATCTTCACCAAATCCTGATATACCACACGACCAGCTCCGATATTGAGGTGACCCACCTCCGAGTTACCCATCTGACCATTGGGCAAACCAACGTTCTCACCATCAGTACGCAACTGAGCGTGAGGATACTTCTCGGTCATAGCCGAGATATAAGCAGGTTTCATAGTCGAAATAACGTCCGACTTTGTGCCATTACCGATTCCCCAACCATCGAGAATCATCAATAATACTTTCTTATCCATCTTTTTATATTGTTTAATTCTTATTCTTCTTATTCAACTTATTCAACGTCAATTATTCGGCGTAAATTATTCAGCGTCCAACTTCGAGGTGATAATCTCAACAGCCTTGTCGATTGCAGCCTGCAACGCATCGGGGTTCTTACCACCAGCCGTAGCAAAGAACTTCTGGCCACCGCCGCCACCGTTCATAACCTTTGCGGCCTCACGAACAACAGCACCTGCATCTACGCCCTTAGCCACGATGTCGTCGCCCAACATCACTGCCAACATAGGCTTATAGTCGGTAACTGAACCGAGAACCAAAATGATATCATTTACTCGTGAACGCAAAGCATAGGCCAAATCTTTAATCATATTCGATGCATATGGAACTTGACGAGCCACTACGAAATATTTATCCTCCACATTTCGCTTTGCCATAATCTTCTCGACCATAGCATCAACTTGTTCCTTATGCAATTGCTCCAACTCCTTCTGCAAAGTCTCGTTGCTCTCGATCATCTTCTTGATAGCGACCTCAATCTTGGGATTGTTTACCAACTCGGCCAAATTGTGAATCTGGTCCTCTACGGCATACAACATCTCCTCGGCACGCTCGGCAGTAACAGCCTCGATACGGCGCACACCAGCCGAGATTGCACTCTCGCCCATAATCTTGAATACGCCCAACGTTCCAGTTGCCGAAGTGTGAGTACCGCCACACAACTCCACAGAATCGCCAAACTTCACAACGCGCACCTTATCGCCATACTTCTCGCCAAACAATGCGATTGCTCCCATAGCGTTAGCCTCCTCCATTGTGGCCTCGCGATTCTCCTCCAATGGGTGATTCTCACGAATGAGTTTATTCACCATACGCTCCACCTCACGCAACTGCTCGGCAGTAACTTTCTGGAAGTGCGAGAAGTCGAAACGCAAGCCCTGAGGTGTAACCATCGAACCCTTCTGCTCAACGTGAGTTCCAAGCACTGCACGCAACGCTTGATCCAAAAGGTGAGTTGCAGTGTGGTTGTTTGCAGCAGCCTGACGCTTTGCAGCATCAACAACAGCGGTAAACTCCGACTCCAAATTTTCGGGCAATTTAGTGGTAACGTGGATTATCAATCCATTCTCCTTTTCGGTAGCAACAATCTCAACCTTCTCGTCAGCACTCTCGATATAACCCGTATCACCAATCTGACCTCCTGAATTTCCATAGAAAGGAGTCTGATTGAATACAAGCTGATATGTAGTCTTATTTTTCGATGTCACGCGACGATAGCGAGCAATCTTAATAGGAGCAGTCAATGTATCGTAACCCACAAACTCGCACTGCTCGATAGGCATAATCTCCTGCCAATCGTCAATATCCTGAGCTGCTGCGTTGCGAGAACGCTCCTTCTGAGCCTGCAACTCCTTCTCGAAACCAGCCAAGTCAATCTCCACGCCCTGCTCGCGAGCGATAAGCTCGGTAAGGTCGATAGGAAATCCGAATGTATCGTAAAGCTCAAAGGCATCTTTACCAGAGATAACGCCACCCTTGCCGACCTTAGCAATCACTCTATCCAAAAGGTTGATACCTGTTGCCAATGTACGCAAGAATGAAGCCTCCTCCTCTTCGATAACACGCTCGATGAGTGTCTGCTGCTTCTTCAATTCGTGGAACTGGTGACCCATCTGTTCGGCCAAGCCAGCCACAAGCTTGCACAAAGTAGGCTCGGTAAAGCCCAAATATGTATAACCATAACGCACCGCACGACGCAAGATACGACGAATCACATAACCAGCCTTCGCATTTGCTGGAAGCTGACCATCGGCAATCGAGAATGCAATAGCGCGCAAGTGGTCGGCAATTACACGCATCGCCACATCGCACTTCTCATCTACACCATACTGCTTACCAGCCATAGCTGCGATGCGAGAGATAGTTGGTTGGAAAACATCTGTATCGTAGTTCGATTTCTTACCCTGCATAATCATACACAGACGCTCGAATCCCATACCTGTATCGACGTGTTTTGCGGGCAGTGGCTCCAACTCACCATTAGCCTTGCGGTTGAACTGCATAAACACAAGATTCCAAATCTCAATTACCTGAGGGTGGCTCTGGTTAACCATATCGCGACCCGGAATCTTTGCAACCTCCGCCTCGTCACGCAAGTCGAAGTGAATCTCGCTACAAGGACCGCAAGGGCCTGTCTCGCCCATTTCCCAGAAGTTATCGTGCTTGTTTCCACGAATAATGTGGTCCTCGGGGAGATACTGTTTCCAATAATCGTAAGCCTCCTGATCGAAAGGCACACCGTCCTCCTCGCTACCCTCGAAAACGGTAGCATACATACGGCTCTTATCCAAGCCATAGACCTCGGTCAAAAGTTCCCAAGCCCACGAGATAGCCTCTTTCTTGAAATAATCACCGAAAGACCAGTTACCCAACATCTCGAACATTGTGTGGTGGTAGGTATCGTGACCTACCTCCTCCAAGTCGTTGTGCTTACCCGACACGCGAAGACACTTCTGCGTATCGGCCGCTCTCGCCCACTTACGGGGAGCATTACCCAAGAATATCTCTTTGAACTGGTTCATACCAGCATTTGTAAACATCAAAGTAGGGTCACCCTTAACTACCATTGGAGCCGAAGGAACAATTGTATGCTCCTTGCTCTGGAAGAAATCCAAAAATGCTTGTCTAATTTTGTTTGATTCCATATATATCGTTTTTATTATTCTTATCGTTATAATCGTGTAACGGATTGCAAAATTACACAATTTAAGTTAAATTTGCACCATAAAATAAGGTATTTTAACGATTTTAATAACGAATGAGAGCGAATACGGCAAATAATAGCTATACGAATGAGGCAAAAAGTCTTGTTCATCGCCTTCGTACCTACCGTTTGATTCGCAATTTACTCATCGGATTTATATTCGTTTCGATTATTAATTTGCTCTTTTCGTCACTCTTCTACACGCCTAAAATCTTCACCCTCTCAAATCAACAACGAGAGTTGGAGTTGCGTTATGAGATTCTTCACAATCGCATTCTTGCTTCGCAACGAAAATTAGAGCAGATTCGCCATCGTGACAATTATGTCTATCGCCCACTATTCTCGTCGGACACGCTCTCGATTGATGGGGTATATTCCCCTTATGACGAGAGTAAATATTACGACGAGTTTGGTAACCCGCCTTCACCATTGGCTATGCCTATTTGGAAAGATATGGACCAACTTGCTCGTAGTCTATACTTAGAGTCTATGTCGCTTGACGAGTTGCAGGTACTATCAAAAGATAAAGAGAAATTTTCAACTGCAATCCCTGCCGTATGGCCTATTGACCGTACAAAGATGCGTAATAAGATTGGAGCTTTCGGCTATCGTATGCACCCCGTATATCGTCGCTGGAAATTCCATAGCGGAGTTGACCTCCCGGGTCGAATCGGCGACCCGATTTACGCTACGGGAGATGGTGTAGTGGAGTATATCGAGCGTAGTCGTGCAAGATATGGCTACGGAACTCAGGTGCTTATAAATCACGGATTTGGATATAAGACACGCTATGCCCACCTAAACAAGATACACGTTGCAAAGGGCGACACCATCAAGCGTGGGCAGCTAATTGCCGATATGGGAAACACAGGAGTATCCACCTCGCCCCACTTACACTACGAGGTGATATACAAAAGAGCCCACGTCAACCCGATTAATTACTTCGACAAGAATATGTCGGCCGAGGCATACAAGAGTTTGATGAATCAGATTCAAGATGCCAACTACGAGGCTGAGTAGCATATGCCTCGCGTTATTCACAAAATAGTGTAAGGATATTTAACAACAAACGCACAGTATGGAGACAACAAACAATAAAACCAAAAGCCGCACACGCCGCCAACGAGTCGTAAGATTTGTTGTAGGACTGTTTGTGTGGATTAGTGCCATACTGATTTACTATGTAGGATTCTCTTTCCTCTTCGACACTCCACACGAGCATCAATTACGCAAGGCTAACGAAAAACTGCGCGAGGAGTATGAAGCTATGGCCGAGAGATACGATTCGTTAGAGATGATTCTCGACAATATCACCGCTCGCGACAAGGGTGTATTTCGTATTTTGTTTGAATCAAACCCATACGATTTGGATACCGAGCAGAGCGAAGAGAGATTGGCTCTGCAAGAGAAGACCATATCTAAACCAAAGCGTGAATTAAGAGCTGATTTAGAACAGAGAATCAACGAATTGAGCAAACGAGCAGATGAGCTCGAAAAGTCGTGGCACAAGATTAAAACATTGGGCGACACATTGGGAGAAAAGAGTAACAAAATCCCTTCGATTCAGCCTGTTCTCAATAAGCAGCTCACACTTCTTACGGCAGGTTATGGAACAATCCTTAACCCATTCTATCGTACACTTAAATCACATCAAGGCGTGGACTACACCGTAGCCGAAGGTTCAAGTGTCTTTGCCACAGCCGATGGAGTAGTTAAAGAGATTTCCGACAAAAATTCCACGCTTGGAAAGACTATCGTAATTGACCATCAAAACGGATACAAAACATCATACAGCCACCTGCTTAGTGTTGTGGTACATCGTGGACAAAAAGTGCAACGAGGCGATGTGATTGCCCTATCGGGAAATTCGGGTTTGTCGCTTGCTCCACACCTCCATTATGAGGTACGCTACAACGATATGCGTATCGACCCGATTCACTACTTCTTTATGGAACTTTCGCCCGATGAATATCAGCGTATTATCCGCATCGCTCAATCGGGAATGCAGGCATTCGATTAAACAGCCGACTCTATTTCCCCAAAAAGTTATCAACAATTGGAGGTTGCGACTTTCGATTAACGCAATATTTTGCTAACTTCGTGGCAAATATCTAAAACTATGCATCAAACTTTTCTAGCCGAAGTTGCATCGAAACTTTATGAGCAGTACGGCAATAAAATATCGACACTAACCATCGTGTTACCCTCACGCCGAGCCCGTCTATTCTTTACGGAGGCTTTGTCGCACCTTACCGACCGCCCCATTTGGCAGCCTGAGTATTTGGCTATTGATGACATTATGAGCGAGGCTTCATCGTTCATAATCGGCGAGAAGATTCGTCTTATTTCCGAGTTATACAAGATATACTACACTCACCACGACGAGAGCTTCGACAAATTCTACTTTTGGGGAGAGTTACTTCTATCAGATTTTGATTTGATAGACAAGTATATGATTGATGCCGATATGTTGTTCCGCAACATAAGCGATTTGAAGGAGTTGGAGGCTGACCTATCGTACCTTACGCCCGAAATGCGCAAGGTTATCAATACTTTTTGGAGCCATTTTGACAACAAGGAGTCGCTATCTGATGAAAAGCAAAAGTTCTTGAAGATTTGGCTATCGCTCGCGCCTATTTATCACAGTTTCAAGGAGCGACTTCGAGTGCTGGGATTTGCATATTCGGGTATGATATATCGCTCGGCTGCTGAGAATGTTAAGCAAGGCGTGGAGTTGTTAGACCTCAGTAAAAATTATGTATTTGTGGGATTCAATGCTCTATCGGAGTGCGAAAAAGAGGTAATCAGCTACATATCTCGCAACGGAGTGTGTCAATTCTTTTGGGATTACGACACATATTACACCAAAGACTCTGATGCCGAGGCAGGACGATTCCTAAGAGATAACATACGTCACTTTAAGCCCATTCATCATATCAGCAACGACAATTTCTTATCGACAAAAAAGCACTTTACGGCCATCTCGACCGTATCGAATGTTATTCAGTGTAAATACGTTGACAAGATTTTACGCGAGATATCCGAGGATTTGACATTTGATAAGCAGACAGCAATCGTGCTTACCGACGAGGCATTGCTCACTCCGCTACTCCACTCGTTACCCGAAGAGGTTGCAAAGAATGTGAATATCACGATGGGATATCCACTACGCCAGACTACGGCCTATTCATTTTTGGAGCGACTCATTGAATTGCAAAAAAATTGCCGCCTTACATCAGGCGAGCCTACCTTCTACCACGTTGACGTAGAGGGCATACTATCACACCCGTTTATTTCGGAAATTGAACCAGAGGCGAGTAAAAATTTACGCGAGCAGATTTTCAAGCAACGTCAGATAAGAGTTCGCAAAGAGTTCTTTGCCGACAATGAACTATTGAGTGTAATATTCAAACCCACAGATAATTGGAATGAGTTATCGGAATATATGCTTGAAGTAATCTCTGCAATCATTTTCAAATCAATAGAAAGAGAGAATTGCAACTGCCAGCAGCAGGCATATTTATCGTTACTCAGCGACAATATAAGTGCGGTTGTTAACTGTGTGAGAAAGTGCGAGATAGAACTATCCACCTCAACCTTTACTTCACTTTTAAGACGTCATCTGCAAAATATTCGTATTCCATATAGCGGAGAGCCCCTGCAAGGTCTGCAAGTGATGGGAATTTTGGAGACCCGAAATCTTGATTTTAAGAACGTTATAATTTTGTCGATGAACGACGATAACTTCCCAGGAAATCTAACGAACTCTTCATCGTTCATACCCTATAACCTAAGAGCTGCATACGGAATGCCTACTCCCGAACATCACGAGGGTGTCTATGCATATTATTTCTATCGCCTGATTCAGCGAGCCGAGCGAGTCGATATGCTCTACTGCATACATACCGACGACAAGAGTTCAGGAGAGCAGAGCAGATATATCTATCAATTGGAGTATGAATCACCCTACCAGATTGAACGTAGGAATGTGGGAGTTGATGTAATGGCTTCCAAAAACGAGCCGATAGTTATCGAAAAACAAGGTGAAACACTCACCAAATTGATGCAATTCTTAGACAAAGAGTCACCCAAGATGCTATCGCCAAAAGCTATTGCTCCATATATTTCGTGTCCGCTAAAATTCTATTTTGCCTCGGTTGCGCGAATTAAGAGCGTAGAGGAGTTATCCGATGATATTGACAAGCCGATGTTCGGAACGATACTTCACTCAGCTATGGAGGATATATATTCTCAGATAAAAGGCGTTGCCAATAATTCGGAGTTCTTAAAGCAGTACTTAAAAGGCAAACATATTGAAAGAGCCGTAGAGCAAGCCATCAATAAAGAGTTCTTGAATCGCGCAGATGCCTCAACTGAGGAATACACGGGAAATATGATATTGGTGAGAAATATTGTAACAAAATATATTCGTCAGAGTATTATCCCCTACGATATTGCCCACAATGATTTCGTCGTTATGGAGTTGGAGAGTAAAATCAGCCACAAGTTTGAACTTGGTAACGGTCGAGAGGTTCTGATTGGAGGATATGCCGACCGTATAGACTCTTTGGATAATGGCAACCTAAGAGTTGTGGATTACAAAACAGGAAAAAAGGCATTGGAATTTGAAGGTATAGAATCGTTGTTCGATGGCAAAAAGAGTCTCAGTAACCTATTACAGACTATGCTTTATTCGATGATTCTACATCATAAACATAAACGTAACGTTGAGCCTTCGCTCTACTATGTGAGGAATATGCAGTCGGGCGATTACAACCCCAGAGTTATAGACAAACAAAAGGGAGAAGTGGATTACATCTCTTACGCAAAGGAATTTGAGCAACTTCTCAGAGAAAAACTTGCCGAGATATTTAACCCCGACATACCATTTACGCAATGCGAGGCTGTAAGTTCAGATGGTGGGTCTTGCAAATATTGCGATTTCAAGACAATTTGTAAACGTTAAAGCTGTTTGTTATTCAAGATTATGAGAGCAAAAATATTGAGCGCAAGTGCAGGCAGCGGAAAAACCTACCGTTTAGCATATAAGTTTGTACACGACACTATAAAGCACTACAACGAAAAGCCATATTTATATAGAGCTATTTTGGCTGTAACCTTCACCAACAAGGCTACGGCCGAGATGAAGAATCGAATCATCAAAGAGTTTGATGAGTTAATCACAAATTCTGTGAATAGCAACTATATGTCCGATTTGAAACGTGACCTATCGCTCGGCGAGGAGGAAATCATAAAGCGTGCAAAGGCGATACTCTCGAAGATATTGCACGATTATTCACGTTTTACGATTCTTACGATTGATAAATTCTTCCAAAGAATTCTGCGTGCATTTATCAAGGAGCTGGGCATCGACATCAATTACAACCTTGAATTGGAGGGTTCAACACTACTTAGCCGCAGCACCGATTCGCTTATTGATGATATTGCCCACAACGAGGAGTTGCAAAACTGGATAATGGAGTTCGCGCAAGAGAATATTGATGACAATGGCAAATGGGATATTCGCGAGAAGATACACGAAATCGGCAAAGAACTATTCAAAGAGCAAAGCAAGCAGAGCATTGAAAACACTCTACCGAAGAGTGAACTACTTGACACAATACGCCAAGTAGAAAAGAGATGCAATATCAAAAAACGCGAAATTGCAGCATTGGGTCAAAAGGGAGTGGAGATTATGCAACAAGCAGGTGTCGAGCCAAGTGATTTCAGCGGGGCAAACAGAAGTTTTGCTTTCAAATTTGCAGAGTGCGCTAATGGCAAGACACTTTCGCTAACAGATACCGTACGTGAGCGAGCAGAATCGCTTGATGGTTGGATTACCAAAGGGAAGAAAGACACCCCGAAAGCACTCGCTGCCGAGAGCGCGGCCATAAAGCTACAACCAATATTGGCTCAGATAATTGACATATATGATAGTTACAGCCATTTGGATTACTCTCTATCATTGGTAAAAAAGACTTTCCGCAGCTTCGCTCTACTGCAAGATGTGTATGAAAAGATGGGACATATATGCAACGAGGAGGGAATTATGCTTCTATCGGAGACAAAATACATCTTGTCGCAATTCATCAACAACAACGATGCTCCGTTTATATATGAAAAAACGGGTAATCGTTTCGAGCGATTTATGATTGATGAGTTTCAGGATACATCGTCAAGAGAGTGGGCCAACTTTGTACCGCTATTGCAAAATGCGATGTCGCAGTCGGAGGATAACGCGGTGTTGATTGTAGGAGATGTCAAGCAATCTATTTACCGTTGGCGAGGTGGCGACTGGCGAATTTTGAAACAAGGAGTGAGCAATGCTCTTGGTGAAGCAGATACAGAGTTGGAGGTATTGGCCAACAACTATCGCAGTCTGCCTTGTATTGTAGGGTTCAACAATATGGCAGTTGAGCGCACGGTAGCGATGGACAACACTAATCTAAACCAAATGCTTGCCGATGCGATAGATGACGGTAGCCTTAGCGAGAATTGCGGCACAGAGCTTAAAGATATTCTTGTTTCGGCATACAAAGATCACACGCAAATTGCAAAGAGTAATTCAAAGCAAGAGGGATATGTACGCGTGGAGCGATACGAAGAGGAGCCACCGCTAATAGACTGCATAGAGTCGGTAGTTGCTCGTGGATATTCGTATGGCGATATAATGATTCTGCATCGCAGCAAAAACGATATTACAAAGACTGCTAACATTCTATTGGAGTACAAGCAGAAAAACAATGCGTTCAATATTATGACGCAGGAGTCGCTGATTATAGGAAAAGCTCCTATAAGTTGTTTTGTGATAGCTCTTTTGCAACTATCGCAAAACCCCAACGACGCTATAAGTTGTGCATTGGTGAACGACTACCTCAAACGACCTTACGATCAGCCATTGAGCCAAGAAGAGGTTGAACTGCTATCGGCCATAAGCCAGTTCACGCCCGAACAGGCATTCGACAAGATTGTTATGCACTATGATTTATCGTCTCACATCGAAGAGATTGCTTACCTGCAAGCTCTGCACGAGATGATTGTAACATATTGCGCTTCGAAGATAGCCGATATTCAACTATTCATAAAATATTGGAAAGAGACGGGTGCCGATAAATCCTTAGCCGTAGAACAGAGCGATTCGACCATAGAGCTTATGACCATTCACAAAGCAAAGGGATTGGAGAAGAAAATCGTCATTATACCCTACTGCAATTGGCCACTTAGTCCACAAAGCAATAGTATCGTTTGGGCCGACACCTCGAATGAGAGTAGTGGGCTTAGTAAAATTGGCCGTATGCCGATAGAATACAAGAGTGATATGGGAAAATCGGTTTATGGTGATGACTATTACAGAGAGTTGGTGTATTCGCACGTTGACAATATTAATATTCTCTATGTAGCCCTTACACGAGCCTGCGAGGAGTTGTATATCTATATTCCCAACAAATCAAAAGGCAAGCAAAGAGAGGAGAACACAAGCAAAAAGAACAAAAAGAGTGGCGACAGTACCCCTAAATATATTGGCTTACTATTGTGGGAGGCTCTAACGGAAGGCTCAACAGATACGGAGTGCAACCGCTTGGAATATGGAACAGCAGCTGAGCTTGCACACAAAGCAGATACCGACACAAACGGCCCAACCAAAGAGACCTCAACCGACAAAAAACGCCGACCAGAGCCGAAGAATGTTTTGATAAAGGATTACCCATCAAATGATTGCGAGGTAAAACTCAGCCTGCCATCACTGCGTTACTTTGAGGAGCGGAGTGATTCAATAGCTTCGCTTGAAGTGGGAATCTTGATGCACAAGATTCTCAGCGAGGCCGACAACGCAGAGAAGATTAAGGAGAAAATACGAGTGGCAACTGACGCAGGCTCAATCAGCAAAGAGCAAGCCGAAAGTCTCGACAATATAATTGAACGTGAATTTGAGAATCCACTCATCAAGGAGTGGTTCAGCGGAGATTGGGATATGGTGCGTTGCGAGAGTGATATTATACCCGGACAACAGTTCAATACTCACGACAACAAGCCCGTCGGCACACTGCGCCCCGACAGAATAATGATTAAAGGCGATAGAGTTGTAGTGGTGGACTACAAGTTCGGCAACATAACCTCGAAGTCACACGTCAAGCAGGTAAGCAAGTATATGTCGCTAATGAGGGAGATGGGATACAAGCAGATTGAGGGATATATTTGGTATTTGACCCGCTCGGAGATTGTGCAGATAGAGAGTTAAGATCACGCTTAAAGCAGTAGCCAAGCCAAACCGATTTTCAAGGTACAGAGTTTTTTCTTATATTTGCATATTAGGATTTGAAAAATGCTTCGCAAGATTAAAAATATCATACCACAGGAGTTTCACACAAGAGCGTTTATCGTTGCGATAACCGTACTTTTGAGGGCTATACTCAACTTCTTCGGTATTGCTATGCTTGTACCTCTGTTGATGCTTATACTCGATTTCGAGGCTCTGCAATCGAATCACATTGTACGATATGTTTACGATTTTCTGGGGTGCAAAAGCCACTCTCAGTTTGTAATCGCAACAGCATTGGCGATTGTAGGATTCATCGCATTGAAAAATATGATGAACTTGTGGCTTTATAAGTATGAGAGGAATTTCACATACGACCTCTATGGTAATCTGTCGCGAAGACTATTTGTTGACTACTACCGACGTGGATTGCTATTCGTATCGGAACGAAACTCGACCGAGTTATCACGAAATGTGAATATCGTATGTCTGAATTTCGTTATCGGAGTATTGAAGCCTGCGGCTGCCATTGTGGGAGAGATTATCCCATTTGCGCTAATTATCGTTGCAATTATTTTCTACGACCCGACAGCATCTTTGCTTTTGGCATTAACTTTTGTTCCTGCGGTGTGGATTTATTACTCATTTGTCAAGGAGCGTCTGCTAAAATATGGAGCCGAGGAGAATCAAGCTCAACGCGAAAAGTTCCGCAACGTTGCAGAGAGTTTCAGAGGTTATACAGATGTGGAAATCAGCAACGCCTTTCCGCAGATTATATCATCGTTTAACCGCGCAACAGACCGTTTGGTTGCTATGCGTAAACGCGACGCTACCCTATCGACCATACCACAAGGTATCACCGAAACTTCACTTGCTGCGGGTATGGCAACTCTGATTATTATTGGAGCATTTATGCCTGAAAGGAAAATCGGATTGGTATTTGGATTGTTTGCAGTGGCTGCCGTAAGATTGCTTCCTTCGATAAGAAATATTCTCACATCGCTTACGGCTATACGTTACAATCTACACACGATTGACACTCTATCAGATATCAGCAACGATAAGATAGAGATAGACAATTCATCGGAGCGTATTCACCTACACCAGCAAATGGAGGTGCGCAACATTTCGTTCCGATATACGAAGAATGCCCAAAGTGTGATTGAAGATTTCTCGCTTACAATCAAGCAGGGCGAGAGGATTGGCATACGCGGAGCTTCGGGTGCGGGCAAGAGTACGCTTATGAATCTTTTGTTGGGTTTGTATGCCCCCGACAAAGGTGAGATTCTGATTGATGGAATCAAACTCGACCAAACCACCCGACGCAAGTGGCAAAATAGCGTGGGATATGTTCCGCAGAGTGTATTTTTGTTGGATTCTACACTATTAGAAAACATCGCATTGGGCGTTCCGAGTGAGAAAATCGACCGAGAGCGGGTGATGGAGGTTTTGAAGATGGCAAGCCTTACGGAGTTTGTTGAGAGGTTACCCGACGGGCTTAATAGCTCGATAGGAGAGGCTGGTTGCAGAGTATCGGGTGGCGAAAGACAACGAATAGGTATTGCCCGCGCACTCTACAAGCGACCCGACATTCTATTCTTTGACGAGGCGACTTCTTCTCTCGACCGTACTACCGAGCAGAGTATAAACTCTTCGATTGAGGAATTATCTCGAAATAACCAAAACATCACGATTGTAGCCATAGCCCACCGTGAGACATCGTTGGAGTATTGCGACCGCATTATAAACATTGAAAAGCTATGACACAAACAGGGTTTTTATATTTCTCGATAGCGGGTTTGGAGTTGCATATTGCCGAGTCGCTGATGATGGCTCAACAATGTGACAATGCCCCAAAACTTAGGCTCGACAGTTTTGCTCCGTTTCAGCGCACTACCCCATCGAAGCCTTCACCCGATTGCATAGTATTGCCCGCAAACGATAAAGAAGATTGGGATTGCGGCAAAAAGCTCTCGGAGGCAGAGGAGATGAAACTTCTGCACACGTTTGAGTTCAGCGATGCTGATGCCACTTGCAGATTTTACAAGGGTACAGCAAAGGCATCTCACTTCTATATGCTCAACATAGAAAACAGCAACAAACGAATAAGCCAATTCAAATACGACACACGCTCAAATGCTGTTTTATGTCGTTTGTTATCGGCCGACGCAAATGGAGATGCAACCGATGATAGAATTGGCGGTATTGGCAATTTTGAAAGCAGAGAGTGCGCCTCGCATATACGTTTCGGATTATGGTTTTCACTTGGCATTGCAGCGGCAAATAGTATGGTGGCAGCCATACACTCCTCAACTATTGTATATAACAATCAGGCAATAATGTTTCTTGGAGAATCAGGCACAGGGAAAAGCACTCACACCCGACTTTGGAGGGAGAACATAGAAGGTGCAACACTGCTGAATGATGATAGTCCGTTTATTGGATTCTCCGGCAAACAACCGATTGTATATGGCTCACCGTGGAGTGGGAAAACACCTTGTTACAAAGATGAGAAATATCCACTTCGCGCTATTGTTAGGCTAAGTCAAGCCCCGCACAATAAAATTCGCAGATTGAAGGGTGCAGAGGCTATCGGAGCTCTATTGCCATCGCTACCACCCGCGTTTGCCTACGACGGAAGATTGAAAGAGTTGATGTTTGATATTTTGAGCGGAGTTTTATCAAAGGCCGAGATATACCATTTGGAGTGCTTACCCAATGCCGATGCGGCAAGATTAGTACAAGAAACACTCTTTAAGATATGATGTTGAAGATTAGCAACGAAATATTTTTCGGCGAGGTTGAGCGTCTTATTGGCGAGGGGAAAAACGTAACCATCACCGTAAAAGGTAATAGTATGCGCCCGTGGCTGAGGGATAATCGGTATAAGGTAGTATTAACGCCCTGCCAATCGAGGATACTACAAAAGGGTGATATTGCATTGTTTCGTTACAACGGCAGCCACATCTTGCATAGAATTACAAAGATTTCGGGCGAAGATATAACATTTGCTGGTGACGGAAACATCAACCGTTTGGAACGAGCCACAAGAGCCGATGTGGTTGCAATTGCATCGAAGGTGATAACCCCACGCAATAGGACAATCGACTGCACGAGCCGCGAATGGAGAGCAAAGAGTTGCATATGGTTGGCACTGCCGCAGATAGCAAGACGTTGCATATTGGGAATAATGAATAATAGAATATAATAGAATATAAATAATAAAAAGAATATGGATATTAGAATTGGACACGGATTTGACGTACACGCATTGGCTGAGGGTTTACCACTCATAATTGGAGGTATAGAGATTCAACACACAAAGGGTTGTGTGGCTCACTCTGACGGTGATGTAGCCATTCACGCCATTTGTGATGCACTGCTTGGGGCACTGGCTTTGGGCGATATTGGCAAGCTCTTCCCCGACACATCGGCTGAATTCAAAGGCATTGACTCGAAAATTTTGTTGCGTCGAGTGTGTGATGTGGTTGAACAGCAGGGTTACAAAATCTCGAATGTAGATTGTACGATAGCGATGCAACGCCCGAAGTTGCGTCCTCACATCGACAATATGCGCCAAACCATAGCCAATGTAATGGGCTTAGGCGTTGATAGAGTTTCGGTAAAGGCCACAACCACCGAAAAGCTCGGTTTTGAGGGACGTGAAGAGGGTGTATCGGTTGATGCCGTAGCTCTACTTATCAAGGAGTAATGGACTGAGGCAAGCAATAAAGCAGGCAACAAAACGAGGGTAAGATTATCGTAAAAATCTCACCCTCGTTTTTGTTATGTTAAGACGCAATGTTTAATTTGTAGCGGCAGGATTGGTAGCACCCAACTCTTGAAAGAATTTGGCCGCTCGGCTCTGCTGAATCTTCTGGCGAGAGCCTATTGTTCCCAAATATCGCATCGAAATACGAGGTGATGCCACTAACAACTCTGCTTCGCCCGTAACGGTTGACACAACGAGTTGAAAATCGTATTTATCGCCCGATGTCGAGGCAGAAAAACTCACCACCCACTCTGATTGTTGTTTGCGGCTAACGTAATCCGCAACGCTATTGGAGTCAAAATTAAGCATTGTGAGATATTTGGTTGGCGAATGTTCGACTGGAATATGCACCTCCAAATCGACAGGCGAGATATAGAGATAATAGTAATCGTTATAAATCATTCGCATCTGCGCTCCTTTGGTCTGCATCGCACTTGGATAGAAACCATAAGAGCGAGTAGCAATCAGCGAGTCGATTGTAAAGGCAACGCGATTTGCCACCTGCTGACGTCGAGCCGATGCGGTTAAAAGAGCTGATTGTGAAACAGGAGCATTGATTGTATCGAGCGAAGAATATTCTGGGCCTTGCAACGGCACATAGTTCATCACAGGAACGCTATCTGAGCGAAACGAAAACCGTTGCGAGAGCGAGTCACTGGCTACAATCGGAGAGCTACCATTTTGAGGTTGGGTGGTTGCACTATGCAGTTGCTCTGCTTTGGCTTGTCGGCCAACGTAGATGTTGTGAGCCGAAGCGATAATTACGGCCAACATAGTAACCACAATACTACCATAGAGTGTATAGATATATTTTTTCATACTCGCAGCCGATTAATATACCTTAGTGATTGTTCCCGAATACTGCACGGCATTATACCACGGATTTGTGATAGTAAGGGTTGCACCGCCATAACGCTTGTTGATATCGAAATGGAAAGTGTATTGCGTCGAGGCATAGAGATAACACTTGAACGTCACAACCCAACCATCTTCGGTCTGCTGTGTAACAAAATCAGTGAGCGAAGGAGAGCCCGTATTGAGCAACACATAACGATATGGAGGAGTGTAGCCCGTATAATACGGCAAGCAGACATCTACCGAGCCTCGCAACACAGTAACCATATAGTTGGGATTCATCAGAAATTGGGTACTACCAGCGGGTAGCATCTCGACAGATTGAGGATTGAATTGGAAGTTGTGCGACATCACCACCGAATCAATCGTGCGTTCAAACTCGGCAAGTCGCTCGGCTCGGCGTGCGGCGCGCTCTTCGTGAGATAACTTAGCAGCCTCCGAAGGGGCTTGTTGTGCAATGGCCTCAAAGGTATATGGGCCGCAGAAAGTGCATACCGTAGTGCACATCAAAATAAAAAGAAGTCGTTTCATAGCAATAATGATTTTGCTGAAACGACTTCAAAATTCTTGCCTAATGGATAATGTTGCGTAAAAATTCGCCTGTTGCACTATCTTTCGACTTGGCTATTTCACTCGGAGTACCCGTAGCGACAACCATACCTCCGCCAGCTCCACCTTCGGGACCCATATCGATAATGTGGTCGGCAACCTTTATCACATCGAGATTGTGCTCGATAACGATAGCGGTATTACCCCTATCGACAAGTTTATTAATCACGCCCAGCAATTGCCTTACGTCCTCGAAGTGAAGGCCTGTGGTTGGCTCGTCTAAGATATAGAGTGTACGGCCTGTATCACTCTTTGACAGTTCGGCTGCAAGTTTGATTCGCTGGCTCTCTCCACCCGACAGAGTGGTGCAAGGTTGACCCAGCGTAAGATAGCCTAAGCCGACATCTTGAATAGCCTTTAACTTTTGATATATATTGGGGATATTGGCAAAGAACTCGACAGCTATGTTAACGGTCATATTCAACACATCGTCGATATTTTTGCCCTTATACTTCACCTCCAACGTTTCTCGATTATAACGATGGCCCGCACAAGCCTTACATCTCACATAGACATCAGGCAGGAAGTTCATCTCGATAGTCTGCACTCCTGCACCACGACACTCCTCACAACGGCCACCTTTCACATTGAACGAGAAACGGCCCGCCTTGAATCCTCTGACTTGTGCATCGGGGGTAGCCTCAAATAGTTTTCTAATATCGGAAAAGACATTTGAATAGGTAGCTGGATTACTGCGTGGAGTGCGACCAATGGGAGATTGGTCAACCACAACCAACTTATCAATATGCTCCAAGCCCTCCACCTTGTCGTATGGCAACGGCTGGTCGAATGAGCGATACAACAATCGGCTGATTATGGGTCGCAGAGTTTCGTTTACGAGGGTTGATTTGCCTGAGCCACTCACACCCGTAACACAGATAAACTTACCGAGCGGAAACTCTACATCAACACCTTTGAGATTATTACCTCTTGCGCCTCTTATAAAAATGCTCTGACCACTACCCTCGCGGAGCGTTTCGGGAATCTCAATCGTGCGACGACCACACAGATAGTCGGCAGTGATAGAGTTGGAGCGCATAATATCGTCAATCGTACCCGCAGCTACAATCTGACCTCCTCGGCGACCCGCCTTTGGGCCCACATCGACAATAAAGTCGGCCGAGCGCATCATATCCTCATCGTGCTCGACAACAATCACCGAGTTGCCTGCATCGCGCAACTCTTTGAGCGTGTTTATCAAACGACGATTATCGCGCTGGTGAAGGCCGATGCTCGGCTCATCGAGGATATAAAGCACATTCACCAGCTTTGAGCCAATCTGCGTTGCCAAACGAATACGCTGGCTCTCTCCACCCGACAAAGAACGGGCTGAACGGCCAAGCGAAAGGTAGCCCAAACCAACCTCTACCAAGAAGTGAAGTCGCTCACGAATCTCCTTTACAATCTCTTGCGCAATTTTCAGTTCTTTGGCGTTGAAATGCTCCTCGATATGCGACATCCACTCGGCAAAATCGGCAATCGACATAGCCGACACTTCGGCAATATTTTTACCTCCAATACGGAATTGCAACGACTCCTTCTTCAAACGTGAGCCACCACAAACACTACACGGGCGATGCTTCATAAACTGCTCACGCCACTTCTGACCACGTTTTGACTCCTCGTCATCGGCCGATGCGACATACTCGGCAATACCTTCCCAAGCTATCATTCTTCGGCCTGAGATGGAGCTAAACTCCGACAAATCCACAGTCAACGGCTTTGCATCTCCATACAAGATTGCATTCATTCCCTCCTCCGAAATGGTATTTACGGGGTCATCTAACGTAAAATCGTAGCGACGGCCAAGAATGGTGAGCAGGGTGAAAATCTTATTATTCTTATATTTTCCGAGAGGTTCGATAGCTCCTTCACTGAGTGAACGATTCTCATCGGGGATAATTTTATCTCTATCAAAAACAGCCTCCACACCCAAACCGCTGCATCGTGGACAAGCACCTTGCGGAGCATTGAACGAAAAGGTGTGAGGTGCTGGATCCTCAAATGCCACACCTGTTGTGGGGCACATCAAATGGCGCGAGTAATAACGCATACCATCGGCCTCGTAATCATACAAAGCCATAGTACCCTTGCCTTGACGCATAGCCTCTTTGAGCGAGGTCATAACTCGTTCACGCAAATCCTCACCCACTCGCATACGATCAACCACCAAATCGATGGTGTGAATCTTGTAGCGGTCGAGTTTCATTCCTGCGGTTATCTCTCTTATCTCGCCATCAATTCGTGCATAGATGTAACCTCGTTTGGCCAGCGACTCAAACAATTCGCGATAGTGACCTTTACGTCCCTTAACCACAGGAGCCATAAACGCCACACGACGACCATCGAAGCCGTTGATTATCAAATCGCAGATTTGTTCATCGGTATAATGCACCATCTCCTCGTTGGTGATGGGAGAATAGGCTCGTGAAGCTCGTGCATACAACAGACGCAAGAAGTCGTTGATTTCGGTAACAGTACCAACTGTCGAGCGGGGATTTTTATTGGTTGTCTTTTGTTCGATGGCCACGACAGGACTTAGGCCCGTAATCTTATCGACATCGGGACGCTCCATAGTTCCTACGAATTGACGAGCATAGGTCGAAAGGGTCTCCATATAGCGACGCTGACCCTCGGCATAGATTGTGTCGAATGCCAACGACGACTTGCCCGAGCCAGATAGGCCGGTTATAACGACCAAAGAATAGCGGGGAATCGTGACATCAACATTTTTAAGATTGTGAACTCGCGCCCCCGTAACAACTATTTTATCCTCCTTATTAAATTTCATTTCTCAAAATTGCACAAGTGCATTGACTATAAATTGAGTGCTTCGAGCATTGCGCTCATCATACCCTTCAATGATATGAGCCCCACCAAATCGGCAAAGCAAACCACCAAAATTGCCATCGTAAACAAGCGCACGAACTTCACGCCCCAACTCATTGCAAAGTGCGAAGCCAGCATAGCCCCTAAAATATTACCCAAACCGTGCCACAGGCCATAAGCATAATCAACCTGATCGTTCATAATGAAAATAACCAACGAGAATGGTGTGGCAAGGAATATAATAAAACCTTTTATCACATTGGCGGTAATAATATCGAGCTTCATCGACCATATCGTAACGGCCAAAATCACATATCCCAAACCAATGTAGATATATCCGCCGTAAAAACCTAAAAGCAGAAACCAAATATAGTGGTAGAATTTGGTATCGAGAGGGTGACCACCGTGAATATGAGTAGTTTGCTTATGACTTTGGTCGAAAATCATATAGACCAGCACAACGGTCAACACCACAGCCATACAAATCTTAAACACTGCATCGCTTATGTGAGTAGCGACCATCGAGCCAATAATATTACCAATAACAGCAGGAATGGCCAGTTTGATACCGCTGCTGATATGCAACATTCGCTTACGAATAAAGGCTACCGAGGCTGTAAGATTTTGCAACACAACAGCAATACGATTAGTTCCATTGGCAACGCTAATCGGAAGGCCCAAAACGGTAAATAGCGTCATAGTGATAATCGCACCGCCACCAGCCAATGTGTTAATCACACCGACCAAAACACCCGACAGCACGAGTATTATCTCAATCGCATATTCACTAACGAAATCCATACAAATTGTCTATATCAGCAAAAAACTATTTGTTAATTCATAAAGATAATAAAAAATCCAATAAAACACGCCTTATAAGCCGAGATTTTTGCAAAAAAAATATCGCCACACTATTTGGTGGCGATGTAATAAAGGTCGAAACTATGATCTGTAATGGGGCCAATATTATAATCCTCCATACGGATAGAGGTTGTAAGACCCTCATTCTGAGCAAGCAATCGGCGACGATTCAGACGATTCAGCAAATCGTATGGAATCTGCAATACCCAACGCGGCAGACGATGCTGAAAATCGAAAATATCGAAACGGGTTATACGCTCCACGCCACGACGGTTCTGCTCGTAATACTCCATCACTCGTTCATTGCCGTCAACGCCCATACACTCAACCGATGAAAAGCTACCCAAAAGCAAATTTTTCAACTCCTCGGAACGATACTCCCTAACGTGCCACGGATTGCGAGTAAGCGACATTGGGGCATTGGGGGTTGAAACGATAAATTTGCCACCGGGGCGCAATACTCGGCATACCTCCTTAACAAAATCGGAATCTCGCTCGATATGCTCAATTACCTGAAACGACACCACATAATCGAAACTCTCGTCGGCAAAATCAATTGGAGGAACGACCATCTGACGAAAAGAGGTATTTTCGGGGAGAGGTTTTTCAAACTCTGGTCGGCACTTGTCAATCGTTGTAAAACTCTTGGCGGCAGGGGCAATCACATCGACACCATAACCCATACCCGTACCAATCTCCAACACATCTCCCGAAACCAATTCGGCAGCCTTATAATAGGCCAAAATCGAGCGTTGAAAAACGAAATTATCTGATGCATCGCGTGCCGATACTCGCTCGGCAGTATGGATTTTTGCCATAATTATTTTTTGAGTTTAATCTGATGACCCTCAGCTACAATATCGCCACGTTTTAACAACATTCCGACGGCTCGCTTAAATACTTTTTTACTCATCTGCGTTACGGCGTGCACCTCCTCGGGCGAAGAGTCATCACCAACCGACAACTCGCCCCCATTATTTCGCAATAATGAATAGAGGGTCTCGGCCGATGCTGCCACACCATCGTATCCCTCACGACGCAACGACAAATCAATACGGTTATCCTCGGTAATACGACGCACATAACCCTCCAAGCTATCGCCTACTCTAACATCACTAAAAATCTGATTCTTATATATCATACCCCAATGGCGCGAGTTGATAATAGCACGATAGCCGATTGGGCTCTCCGACGCGATAAGCAAATCGACCTTTTGGCGAGGCTCAACGGTGATTACATCGTTATCGATGAAGCCTTTGAGTTTCATTGTAGCTACGCATCGGCCTGTGATATTATCTACATACAACCACACCACATAGCTGCGGCCAGCCAGCACACCACCCTGCTGATTGCGGTTTGGCAAGAACAAATCCTTACCCGACACACCCCAATCAAGGAATGCTCCGTGAATATTTTTATCTATAACTTTCAGGTAAGCCACTCGGCCTTCGGTTATAAGAGGCTTATCGGTCGTAGCAACCAATCTATCCTCCGAATCGTGATACACAAAGACCTCAATCTCATCGCCTACGGCATTCGCAAGCGACACAAAGCGGTTGGGAAGAAGTACCTCCTGACCCTCGTCATCGGCCAAATACAATCCGTAATCCGATATGCGGCTAACCTTCAAGGTTTGAATACGTCCTACTTTCATAATTTACTCTTTTTGCAAGTGCGCAACCATTCATTCGGCCACTGCGCGGCAAAGATACAAAAATTCAGACAACTAACATCTCTATAAAGAAACTGTTTCTTTACTCAAAACGTTTCTTAATAGTGGATAGTAATCTTTGAGTTCTTCAAGAACACATCGTGGCTGAGTGTATAGCCCTCCATAGGTTTACCATCAATCTCGATTGAGCGAATCAAATCATCGGCTGACTTACGACCCGAAGTGCTAATTGTAATGGTGTTAGCACCTGAACGAATCTTGATTTTATCATATAGCGGAGAGACCATTTCGTAGCAATTGTCACCCACCGTAACAGGATAGAATCCCATCGAACAGAAGATATACCACGCACTCATAGTTCCATCGTCCTCGTCCATTTCGGGAGCAAAACCATCGAGTTTGTTTTGGAATGCACGCCCCACAAAAGGAGTTGGGTACTCGGCATTGCCTCCGTAACGATGCACCATATCTTCGCGAGTAAGCAAATCACGCACAAGACGTTGACTACCAGCCGGATTTCCAAAAACATTATACAAGAATGGAGTATGGATATCGGGCTCGTTGCCTTGATTGAACAAATCGTTCTTGAAGAAGTAATCAATCTGCTCGGCAAGAGTCTTCTGACCCACCAACTTAATCATCTTATCGAAGCAGTGAGGCGCAGCCCAACGATACTGCCAACGTGTACCTTGATACAAGCCATTACCACGCATCTTTGTAAAGTCGTCGCGGATAGTCATAAACTCTGTTGGCCAAGTGGCATCGAACAAGGAATCGGCCTTAGCCATATACATCTTGGCATCATCTTTCTCGCCAAGAATATCGGCAATCTGAGCCAACGCCCACAAGTCATACGAACTCTCCAAACGCTGGTCTGGTGTACGATAGAGCAAATCAAACGCAGCCTCGCGTTTCATACCCTCATAGCCGATTTTCAAATCCACATTGCGAATACCCTTTTTCCACGCATCAAGAATCACAACTCCACTATGCTCGGTACGCACCGTTGGGGCCGACTCGTGAGGTGTGGCCCAATTGGCTTTGCCTGTTCTATACTGATGCAATAGCGAGAGTGTAATATCGCGCGTAGCCTCAGGCTCAACGATTGTAAGCAGAGGGAATTTTGTGCGGAATGAATCCCACATACTCCAAGAGGTGTAGTAATTGAACCCATCAGCATTGTAAATCTTGCCATCGGTAGCTTTATAGCGACCATCGTTGGTTGTAACGTCCATCGGGCTGAGATAGACTCTATAAAGGAGTGTGTAAAAAATCTTTCGCTGATCCTCGGTACTGCCCTCGACGTCGATTTGATTGAGTTTTTCACGCCACTCGGCACAAGCCATCTTATGCAACTTCTTAAAGCTATACGACTGCCAATCGGCTGCAATATCATCGGCTGCATCTTGACCAACAGCCGACACCGCAATACGCACCTCAACCTGCTTGGTATCGGCTGCGAACTCCAACAAAGCGGTGGTTGCAGAACTCTCTACAACCTTGTAGGAAGAGTTAACGCAAAAGTTGAAGTAAAGCCTATAACTTCCTCTTGAACAAGCGGTAGGAGAATCAACACAACCCTTGATTAATTTATCCGACACGACCTCATACGATGATTTAACATTACGCTTCTCAACCGAAGATGAGAAATCCACAAAAAGGAGTTTACGGCCCTGTTCGGGGAAGATATATCGCTCGACAGCCATATTCTTTGTGGCTGTAAATTCACCCTTCACGCCATTATCGAACATTGTCTCGTAATATCCGGGGTGAGCATTCTCTGTACCCTTCACAATCTTCAAAATGGCATCGGGCATAGCAGGTCTTACGCTGATATTACAACCCGTACCACTACAACCAACTCCCGACACACGATTAATCGAGACACCGCTTACGGTTGCCACCGAATAATCATATCCAACGTGGCTTGCGGGAGAGCTATCGGGGCCAACGGCAATAGCTCCAAAAGGAACTGCCGCAGCAGGTGACATCTGACCGTGATCACCACTTGTTCCGAGAAACATATTCACATATTTCTCGTTTTGTGCCGAACATACAATCACAGCACAAAGGGCCACTATTGACAACAAAACTCGTTTCATATTACTGCGTTTTAATTTATATCTTATTAATTATAAAAAACTTTTATTCACTCTTCAACACAACAGGGCCAAACAAACCATACTCTTTAAGCTGAGATTGAGCCGATGGGCCGCTGATTGTCCACGTCTTGCGCTCGGATTCTGGTTTTGAGGCATCGTAAACCAAACGATTAAACCAAGTGCTTGTGACTTTAATCTGCAAATCATTCTCGCCCTTGCGAACATAATCGGCAATATCGATTGAGTAAGGTGCACACCACAAAGGTCGCAAAACCTGAGAATTTATCGTCACCTCAGCAATCATATTGACACTACCCAAATCCAACAAAAGTTTATCGGGTACTTCTTGCAGATTGAATTTATTAGAGTAAACCACACTACCCGAAAAGGCTTTACCCTCCTCCGAGATAGGCAAATTAGACCAAGCCACCAAGTCCGAAATCTTCAACTCGGCGGGAGCACCCCAACCTTCGGGGAAACGAACAGTCCACTCTGAATTGATAGGCTGCTGGTTCTTATATTCGATAGTTTTTGGACTCTTTTGCTTTGCATCGTGCTCAAACACTACAAAGCAAGAGCCAGCTTGGGGCATATCGAGAGTAACGACCGAGTAATCACCCCTACGCTCAACTGCCAAAGGCTCAATCTCTCCCGTTACAGGATTCCACAACTCGGCTGCGCCATCGGCCAAGAACGCCACCTCACCACTGAATGATGACAATTTCTCGGGTGTAACGAAATACCAATCTGCACCCTTAACAGTGCGATGAATCCATCTGACATCGCCTTTAACATCGGGTTTGATAGAGAGCATAGCCAAAGCCTCATCAATTGAGATTCCGCTCAACAATCGGCCAGCACCCACCTGCGAAATTTCGCCATCGGAAGCACCACCCCAAATGGCTTTGACAGCCTTATCGAAACGTTGCTGAGATTCCTCACCGCCCTGCAACGTTGCGAGCGATGCAGGAGCATTGGCTACAATCGTAGCACCCTGCTCCAAAAGAGAGTGCAGACGCTCCAAAGTTTCAGGCCGCATACGTTTGTTTTCAGGAATCCACAACACTCTGTACGATAGGCCCTCGGGAGTTACAATATTTCCACCTTTAACACTAAGGCGATTGAGCAAAACATCGGGATTACAATAATCGTATTTGTAACCGCAGGGGAAAGGATACTCCTGATCGGGTTTATGGCTAATCTCATCGCCCAAATACCACAACACATCAGATACCGAGCGGCCTCGCTCCAACATATAGCTGCATCGTGCCAGATATGTGGTGAGTTGTCCAACATATGGCCACCAAGTCTGACCACGCAGGAATGGTGTTCCGATTCGAGAGCCCATAGATGTACCCGGTGGCAGGAATCCAATCTGAGGATTGTGGGTATAGGTATGGAAAACATTATGAGTAACACCCTCTACAAAGTGGTAGTCGGCATACTCTTTGAGCATATCCAAATGTTCGTCCCAAGTGAGCGAAAACGAGGTGAACGACTCTGCCGCAACACGAGGCTTGCCATAAAGTCGAGCAGCCGAAGCAGTGGGTTTGATGGGTTTGAAATTAATCGAGCCCACATATCCAGTGGAATATGGGTGCCAGAACTCGCACATAGGGATATCGGCGTACTTGAAATACTCCATAATATCGGCTGGAAAGATATCGCCAGCGGCTGTTTCGTATGATACGGTCAGGCCCTCGGCGTGGCCCAACTCGGCCATACGACGATAGAATTTATTGGCAAACAAATCACCCACAACGGAACGCCAATCAAGCAAAAAGCGAGATGTGGTTTCAGGTGAATCAATCACATAACCAAAGAGTGCAGGCAACCATTTACGCAATTCATAACCCTTACGCTCGCTAAACTCCTGCTCCATTTTCATAGTCCACATCTGAGTTCTGCACTCCCAACTATCGAGCAGAAGTCCACCAAGCATACCACCCTGCAACACACCGCTTGTAAGTCGGCCAATATATCCAGCATAGTGAGCATCTGGGCCTTCGGTCGAGAGTTTATCGCACTCCCAGCCTGTCCCCTCTGGGGGTGCAGGGGCATTCCTCTTACCCTCGTTGATGTGGCCTATTCGCAAGATAGTCCACTCTCCACCCTTCGGGGGACTCCATTTGAGATTACCCTCAGTGTCCATATGTTGCGAGATATCAACCACTCCGTTATTGGCAATATAGGCCTCTGCGCTCTGCTCAACATCGTCGGCTGTGCGCTCAAAACTACGCAAAGTCCAGCCAGCCTCCGACTGCCAGCTATTTTTGTATGCTGCCGACCATACCTTCACGCCACGCATATTCATATCGTAAGCATTGGTAAGTTCGATACGGCAACCAACAGCTTCACCCTTTTCTTCACAAGCAAATGTAATCGGGTAATTATCCTGCCAGCTACTTTGTGGCAAATCGGCATCAACCACTTTATGTTTGCTGCCATCGGCCTTGATAACATAACAAGTTATGTGAACTCCGGGCTCATATGACATATTGTGATTGAGGCTCTGGACAGAAGGGAACTCAATCGAGCGTACCACCGATGGAGTCGAAAAACGGGTTTCCACCCAATGGGGATTATCGGCAGTAGTGGGAGGAAATTTTATCGTTCTGGCACTGAGCATCAACTCCTTCCAATTATAATCGCCACTACCCTTGATTGTGGTATAGGCCAATGGTTTGCCCAAATCACCCTCCAAACGAGGAAATGCAACAACTGCGATATCGCGATAATCGCGCCACGACTCGGAACTTGGCTTGGGTTTTTCCAGAGTAATTTCAACATCACCACCCTCTACATCGGCTCTGCTATAAACCAAAGTACGCATAGCATTTTCGGGTTTAATCCACGGGCCGCCCGACATTGCCCAACCCGGGCAGTTCTGCATAGTGAATCTAAGTCCCAAACGTTTACACTCTTCGGCAGTATATTTCACAGCTGAATCCCAATTCTCACTCAGGCACTCAATCTTATCGTTTGTAGCGGGCCACTGGCCACCGAACTGGCCGTGAAAGAGCTGTACACCCGAAAGACCAGCCGAAGCAATAGCCTCTAAATCGGCAGTGATGCCTTCGAGAGATACATTACCTCCAATATAGTGAAACCAAGTCTCAGGATAATGAGCCTTATCGGGCGAGACAAAAGCTTTGCGATCGTGATTACCAAACTTGCGACCCATCTCTGTCGAAGATGGTACTGCCACAGGTTTTGTATCACGACACGAAACAGAGAAAATCATCGACAGCAATACAACTACGGACAAAGATATAGCCTGAACTCTTTTCATAATGATTTATATTTAGACTTAATTTTCAATTCCTTGATATGCGTTCCAATAAGCTGTTGGATTTTATTATAAGAGTGTTTTGCCGGCACAACTCTTATTTCACACATCTTCTAAAACCACAATTCCAAAAAACATTGATTGCAAATTTAGAAAAATTATTGGATTTTTATAGAAAAATTATCGACTAATTTAAGCGCAATTATTTGTTTGGCAACTCGGCTTGTATTATCTTTGCCCAATGAAAAACGCATACAGCGATAAAGTTCTATAATATGATAAGCAGAAGAATGCTCAGAATTAAGGTCATCAAGGCCTTGTATATGCACCTGAAATCGGAGTCGGATTCATTGATGGCCTCGGAGAAAACTCTCATTGCATCAATCGACAAGACTTACGACCTCTATTTTCAGATGCTCTCATTGGTGGTAGAATTGGCTCACTATGCCGAGCAGCGACAGCAGGCCGCTATGCAGAAAAAACTACCCACTTATGAAGATTTGAATCCCAACCGCAAATTTGTTGAGAATAGTGTTATTCACCTGATTGCCGAGAGCGATTCGGTAAATGACCACTTGGCTGCTCACAAGCTCACTTGGGCAAAGTATCCCGAACTAATCAGAATGCTATATAATCAGTTGGAGCAGGCTCCATACTACAAGAAATATATGGCTTCGCAGGAGCGTTCATTCCGCGAGGATTTGGCTCTTGTGATGGATTTCTACACCAACGAGTTGGAGGATTGCGAGAAGTTGGAGGAGGCTCTCGACGAGCAGTCGATACTCTGGAACGATGATTTGGGATTTGCGCTTGTGATGGTCACTCGCACACTCTCGAATATGCGTCCTTCTCACAAAGAGGTGAAGGTATTGCCAAAATTCAAGAGCGAGGAGGATTTGGATTACGCAACAGGGCTATTCGAGAATGCGGCAGTAAATTTCGACTCTCATTTGGAGACTATCGAGCAATACACTCGCAATTGGGACGTGGAGCGCATCGCATTTATGGACAATATCATTATGGTTACAGCTTTGGCCGAGTTGGTATCGTGCCCATCAATTCCTGTGAAAGTTACGCTTGACGAGTATATCGAGATTGCAAAATACTACTCTACGCAAAGCAGTAGCACATTTATCAACGGAATTCTCGACAAGGTGACCATATCGCTCAAAGAGAGCGGCAAGATTAACAAGAGCGGTCGAGGCTTAATATAATTCACCTTTGCGGTTATGCGAATAAATATCGAAAGAGGAATCTCGTTATTGCTTTTGGGAGCAACGGCCACCCTACTTACGGTATCGTGCGGCGGGAGTAGCTCCAATCCAAAGCAGGAGAGCAAAGCTCCGACCATCAAGGTTCAGACCGTAGATATTTCGACCGAGGGATTGGAAAGCGGCATTACCGACACATTGCGATTTGGCGTGATGCGTCAAGGCGAACAGGTGATAAAGGATTTGAGATTGCAGAACGTTGGCGAGAAATCGATGGTGCTGCTACGCCACGTCACCTCGTGCGGCTGCGTGAACATAGAGTACGAACGCAAACCCATCGCTTCGAAACAGAGTTGCGATGTGCATTTCACCTACGATTCACGAGGTCAGTCAGGGTGGCAGATGAAACTTTTGGAGTTTTATTTCGCAGATTCGGCCAATCCACTCAAAATATACATCGAGGCCGAGGTTGAGTAGTGTTGTAGTTTGTCCAATATTTTGTATATTTGCAAGACTTGCGGTGGAACCATCATTGCAGATGGCCGCTAAAACAGAAAATAACAATAAAAAGAATAGATTATGATGAATTTTTTACAGGCAGCAGAGGCTGCCACACCACAGCAGCCCGGAATGGGTAGCTTTTGGGTTATGATGTTGCTTATGATTGGAGTTATGTACTTCTTTATGTGGCGTCCAGAGTCGAAGCGTCGCAAGGAGATGGCAAAATTCCGCGATGGGTTGAAGAAGGGCGACAAGATTATCACAGCAGGTGGTATCTATGGCGTTGTTAAGGAGGTTAAGCCCAACGATGCAACTATCCTTATCGAGGTTGACAGCAACATCACATTGCGTGTTGACAAGAATATGGTTGTAGCCGACAACTCACAGTTGGCTCAGCAGAAGTAAGCGAAAATAAAACAATAATATTGCTTATGGTAAATGACTGTTCCCGAAGGAGCAGTCATTTTTTCATATCCTAATAATCAACACTTCAAAACGGTAATATCACAAAAAAAGCGGTCACCTAAAATGATGACCGCCCGACAGATATTTTACTTAAACTATTTGCCGAAGTAACGCTTGTAAAGTCCCTGGAAACCAGCACCGTGACGAGCCTCGTCCTTTGCCATTTCGTGAACTGTGTCGTGAACTGCGTCCAAGTTCTCCTCCTTAGCCAAACGTGCCAAACGGAACTTATCCTCGCAAGCACCACTCTCAGCCTCCATACGCTTCTTCAAGTTGGTCTTTGTATCCCAAACAACCTCGCCGATAAGCTCTGCAAGTTTCGATGCGTGCTCAGCCTCCTCCCAAGCATAACGCTTGTAAGCCTCTGCGATTTCGGGATAACCCTCACGATCGGCCTGACGGCTCATTGCCAAGTACATACCAACCTCGGTACACTCGCCCATAAAGTGGTCCTGCAAACCCTTCCAGAGCTCCTCGCTTGCGCCCTTACCATCACCCAACTGATGCTCGGTAACGAATGTAAGGTCACCCTCCTGCTCCTCTACCTCTACGAACTTATCTGCACCTACCTTGCAAAGTGGACACTTCTCGGGAGCTGCATCTCCCTCGTGAATATAACCACATACTGTACAACGAAATTTCTTTGCCATAATTTTGTCTGTTTTAAGTTTGTTTGTTTATAATAGTTTATTTTCTTTTTCTATTGCAAAGATAAAATAATTTCCGACTTTTGCAATTCGTTTTTTTATCACAATTTTCTATCGAATCATAAGCTAAACTTATACACAACGAATCTTGGCGTCGCAACCTTATAAATATTATATATTAGGAGTATATAACCATTTGCAGGGCTCCTATAATATCTTTTAATTCTTTTCCTCCGCCTCCGAAATAAGTTTTTCGATATAGGCCACGTCGGTACAATCCTTTGCCATCACACGCTTCTTGCTGTCGAGCAGATACATTGCAGGGATAGCACGAAGGTCATATGTGCGTTGCTGGGTGATAGCCTTGCCCTTATCGTAGCCATTAATCCAAGCCGAAGGATAATCCTTCAAATGGTCACGCCAAGCAGCCAAATCCTCATCGGGATATAGCACCAGCACCTTCATATCACCACGCTCCGAGAGTTCGTTGAGCATAGGCGACAAGAGCAACTGCTCACGCACCTCGCGGCACATCGGACAACCCGGATTACTGATAAACACAAGCAGATACTCGGCCTCGATATCATACATACGCTTTGTGCGCCCCGATGGCAGAGTATAGAGAAAATCGTTTGCGGCACGACCTACCCTATTCTGCAAAGCGATAGAGAGGTCATATTCATAGGGCTTGCGCTCATACTCATCGAGCAGAGGACTTGCGATGGCCGACTCCAAAACGGGGATATATTTTTCATCGTCGCGCACCGTTGAATTGGGATTATGCAGCACCTGCTCCGCAAGGAACAGGAAATATTCAAACATCGGCTTCGACTTAGAGGCTTTTTGCATAAGGCCCTTCATTGATTTATCAATCAACGAATCGGGAACACAACCAACCGCATACATAGCAAACGATGTGAGCATACTCGATGTGTCGGCTCGCGATATGAATGTGGTGTCGGCAAAATCGAACTTATCCCAATAGTGTTGATTCATATACAAAATCTTCTGCTCAGGGTTAAACGAGGCAGGAGCCAGAGTTGGCACAAAAGGTTTGAGCGGTTTCACCTGCTGAGCATTAGGTGCAGAAGCATTAGCATCGCTCGCAGTTTGTTTCGCACGCGAGCCGCAACCACAAAGCCCTAATGAAACAACGGCCAAAGCCAAAAACAAAAATATTTTATTCGAGCACTTCATTTTCTTGGTAAAATTGCAATTTAACAATATAGCATAAGACAAAAATAGCACAATCGGCGCAAATATAAAAGAGTTTATTATACTTAATATAAATAAAGTATTACCTTTGTATATATCACAACGCTAACAACAAAACAAATATTATTATGAAGAGAATATTTCCCGTATCAATTTTTGCGGCATTCGTAGCTGCTATTTTGTTGTTACCATCATGCAACAATACTCCAAATAGTGAGAGAAAAAACATTCGCGACATGGTGCTTATATACAATGGAGGAAAGCATCGTACCGTAAAATGGGATAAAGAGCACTTCTCAACATATGTTGCCACCGATGCAACGGCTGAAAAATCGGCAGAGTGGCTATTCGACGGATTCCTATTCCTGGAAATCAGCTATGACCGCCAGCGAGGTTTTGCGAAGAACTACCGCGACAAAGGTTGCCGCAAGGTTGAATGGATTGACTTGATTGACCAATGGCTTACACCCGGATTGAACATCATGGCATTAGACGATGCAATAGGTGATGCTCGCAAGAACATAGGTGGCGAATATCACCCTCGCCGACTCGTCATCTCACTTCCAGAACCGCTGTTTGCTCAAACCGATTGGGGCGAGGTTGATGGCAAGGCACTCGACTTCTATTACGACAAAGACCGCATCGCTGCCAGCAAGTGGTATGTGGATTATATTATCGAACGCATAGAGCAGGCCAAACTACAAAACCTTGAACTTGACGGATTCTACTGGCTGGCCGAGCATGTCATCGACACCCATAGTATAGTCAACGAGGTGGCTGATTATGTGCACTCAAAAGGAATGGATTTCTATTGGATTCCTTACAACCGAGGTGTGGGACGCGAAAGATGGGCTCAATGGGGTTTCGACCACGCCTATCTGCAACCCAACCACTTCTTCCACTTAGATGTACCCGACTCACGAATTCAGGACACATACGACTTCGCAGCCGCAGCCAACATGTCGGTTGAGATGGAGTTCGACGATCGAGTATTGGAGAGCAAAGGCGACCGCCGCGATCGCTTGAAGGCTTATATCGATATATATGAGAAGAATGGAGTATTCGACAATCTCGATGTGGCCTACTATCAAGAGGTAGATACTTTCTACAAACTCAAATACGGAACAGAAAACGAGAGAGCTTTATTTGATCGATTGGTAAAATTGATAACCGCACGACAGAAAAAACATTATAATCAAGAATAAAAGAGTATGAAAATCCGAAACACAATCGTTTGCTGTGTAGCATTGCTTGCAGCAGTATCATTTTCAGCCTGCACAAAGTCGGTAGTTGGGAGTGCCGAGGTCCGCGACCTTGTACTTATATATGATGGTGGCGACCACCGCAAAATCGACTGGAACAAAGAGAAGTTTGCCCCGTATGTTTCGACCGATGTAGTTGATGGCAAAGAGCAATGGCTCTACGATGGATTCCTATTCCTTGAAATCATCTGCAACAAAGATAGAGGATATGCCACAGGCTATCGCAAAGGCGGAGCACAGAAGGAGCATTGGATTGGCTTGATTGACCAATACCTCAGCCCCAACCGCGACATTGCCGCATTGAACGATGCCGTTGGCGAGGCACGCAAGAAGATTGATGGCCCGTTCCACCGTCGTAAGGTTGTGCTTTCGCTGCCTGAACCACTTTTGGGGCAGACAGATTGGGGCGAGCTCAACGGCAAGGCTCTCGATTTCAACAAAGACGAAGACCGTATTGCCGCCTGCAAGTGGTATATTGACCTTTTGATTGAGCGATTCAAAGAGGCCGAGTTGGAGAATGTGCAACTTTGTGGATTCTATTGGTTGGCCGAGCACGTCACCGAAACGCTCACTTTCGTAAAGGCCGTATCGGACTACATTCACGAAAAAGAGCTTGACTTCTATTGGATTCCTTATTTCAAGGCCAATGGCTATGAGAGATGGAACGAGTGGGGATTCGACCACGCATATTTGCAGCCCAACCACTTCTTCAACACATCGATTCCCGATTCGCGTGTAGATGAGACTTGCACGTTGGCTAAGGCGGCCAATATGTCGCTCGAAATGGAGTTTGACGAGAGAGTATTGCAGCAGAATGGCGATAGAGGTTGTCGTATGGCGGCATATATCGACTCTTATGAGAAGAATGGAATCTTCGACAGCTACAATGTAGCCTATTATCAAGGCAATCACGCTTGGTCGGAGCTTAATCGCGGAACCGAACAGGACAAAGGGTTATACAAACGACTGGCAAGTATAATAGTCAAACGTCAAAAGGAGTTTTACAAGGATAAATAACTCACATTAAGTTATTCTCTACAAAAAAACCGAGATGCATATCGTTTGATGCATCTCGGTTTTCTCTTTGCGTTCAGCTACGCGACATCGTGAACGCCAACGATATATACTGTTTATCGAATGATAGTCTCCTCGCGGTCTGGACCTACTGAGATAATCTTCACAGGCACACCAGTCTGCTCCTCGATAAACTCTACATAAGCCTTGAACTCGGCTGGGAAATCCTCATATTTACGAATACCGCTGATAGGAGTTTTCCAACCCTTAAACTCGGTATATACAGGCTCGATTTCATCGTTGAGCTCGTAAGGGAGGTGGTCAACAACCTCTCCGCCTACCTTGTAAGCCGTAGCGACCTTCACAACATCGAAATCGTCCATAACGTCAGACTTCATCATAATAAGGCCAGTAACACCATCAACCATAACGGCATACTTCAACGCTACCAAATCCAACCAACCGCAACGGCGTGGACGGCCTGTAACAGCTCCGAACTCGTGACCGATGCGAGCAAGCTCCTTACCCGTTTCGTCGAACAACTCTGTGGGGAATGGGCCGCTACCTACGCGAGTACAATATGCCTTGAAGATACCATACACGTCACCAATCTTTGTAGGAGCAACACCCAAACCTGTGCAGACACCTGCACATACGGTGTTAGAAGATGTAACGAAAGGATATGTACCAAAGTCAACATCGAGCATTGAGCCCTGAGCACCCTCGGCCAAGATTGCAACATCGTCGTTGATATAGTTGTTTACCTCGTGCTCGCTATCGATAAAGCGGAAACCACGCAAGTACTCGATACCCTCGAACCAAGTCTTCTCGTAATCTGTGATATCGTACTCGAAGCCCTTGTACTGCGAAAGCATCTCAACATGTTTGCTCTTCAACTTGTTGTAACGCTCCATAAAATCGTCAGCCAACACATCGCCAAAACGCAAACCATTACGGCCAGTCTTATCCATATATGTTGGGCCGATACCCTTCAATGTAGAACCAATCTTCGACTTACCCTTTGCAGCCTCGCTGGCAGCATCGAGCATACGGTGAGTAGGCAATATGATGTGAGCCTTCTTCGAGATGAAGAGTTTCTGCTTCACATCGATACCCTGAGCTGCGATATTTGTAAGCTCCTCGGTAAGACTAACGGGGTCAACAACCACACCATTACCAATAATATTTACTGAACCCTCGCGGAAGATACCCGAAGGAACGGTACGCAACACGAAGCTGGTATCTCCAAAGTGCAACGAGTGACCGGCATTTGGGCCGCCCTGAAAGCGAGCAATTACCTTATAATTAGGGGTAAGCACATCAACCACTTTACCTTTACCCTCATCACCCCATTGTAAACCAAGTACTACATCAATTTTTTTCATTATCTGTTAGCATTATTACGCAAAAGACATTTTTTGCATTCAAAGGTACACATTATTTTCTATCTACACGCCTACAAACAAGCGAAATTATCAACAGATTGTTAAAAAAACTTGTTTTGCGAATTATCTCGGCCGCAAACAGCCAAAATTCTCAAAAAAAAGGGACTACACAGCAAATTGCTTCACTGCGAGTCCTGTGGTATGTTTTGCGGCAACACTGACTACTCCATATCGTCGTCGGCCAACTGATTTGCCTCCTCCTGCATATCGTCAGCACCGCCCAACTCCTCATCGCCGAAGAAATCGTCATCTACGCCATCTTCGCCTACCTCGTCAATCTTCACATCAATCTTTACAAGATATGAAATCTCGTCGGTCTCGTAGGGTACGACATAGAAAAAATCGCCGTTTGGCTTATCGATACGGGTCATTACCTCGGTGAATCCACGAGGATATAACTCTCTAACAGCATCTTGCTGCTCTGGCGTAAGGTTGTTGAAACTTGTAACTAATCTTTTCTTGGTGTTATTCGGTGTCATATATCTCAAAATTTTCTGCAAGTATAAGCAAAATTTGCATACATTACCAAATATGGATATTTTTTTTGCATTTTTTTTGATTTTTGCCGTTGTTACAAACAAAATATGTACCTTTACTGCTAAAATTCGCTGTGTTTATGAGTGTAGAGCAACAAATCAATGAGTTACGCCAACTTCTCAACTTGTACAATCACAAGTACTATGTTGAGAATGCCCCCGTTGTGTCGGATTATGAATTCGACTCACTACTGCGTCAACTACAAGATTTAGAGCGGGATAACCCGCAATTCAACGACCCAAACTCGCCCACAAAACGAGTTGGCAGCGACCTGACGAACTCGTTTCGCAGCGTGGAACACTCTTTTGCTATGCTCTCACTATCGAACACCTACTCACTCGATGAATTGCGAGAATGGGTTGAGCGCACAGAGCGTGAAGTTGGGCAGGTGGAGTATATGTGCGAATTGAAATTCGATGGCACAGCCATCTCGCTCACCTACGAAAATGGCCGACTACTAAGAGCCGTAACTCGCGGTGATGGCACTCGTGGCGACGATGTAACAGAGAATGTACGCACGATACGCTCGATACCATTGGTGCTGACGGGCGATGGATACCCAGACTTTTTTGAGATTCGAGGTGAGATTTTTATGCCATACTCCTCATTCGACCGCCTCAATGCCGAGCGAGAGGCCGCAGGAGAACAACTCTTCGCCAACCCGCGCAATGCTGCCGCCGGCACACTTAAACAGCAGCAGTCGCAGGTCGTGGCAAAACGAGGATTAGACTGCACATTATATCAGTTGGCGGGTGACCACCTTCCGTTTGAGTCACACGCCGAGAGTCTTGATGCAGCTCGCCGATGGGGTTTCAAAGTGTCGGATTGCAGCCAATTGTGCTGCTCGATAGAGGAGATTAACGAATATATCAACCATTGGGATACGGCTCGAAAAGAGATGCCTTTTGCAACAGATGGTATAGTAATTAAGGTCAATCGCTACTCTGACCGTCGCAAATTGGGTACAACATCGAAGGCTCCCAAATGGGCTGTGGCCTATAAGTTCAAGGCCGAGCAGGCACTCACCCGACTGATAAAGGTGACATATCAAGTGGGGCGCACAGGCGCAATTACACCCGTTGCCAACCTTGAACCCGTACTCTTGGCTGGCACAACGGTAAAACGCGCCACACTGCACAATGCCGACCAAATAGCAGCACTCGACTTGCGAGAGGGCGATATGGTCTATGTGGAGAAGGGTGGAGAGATTATCCCGAAGATTACAGGCGTGGAGCTATCGGAGCGTAAGGCCGATAGCGAACCGCTAAAATATATCGACACTTGCCCCGAATGCGGCTCAAAATTGGTACGCTACGAGGGCGAGGCCAAGCACTACTGCCCCAATCAGAGTGGTTGCCGTCCGCAGATTTTGGGACGCATCATTCACTTTATCCGTCGCAAAGCGATGAATATCGAGAGTTTGGGTGAGGAGACCATCGAATTGCTCTTTGAGAATAGTCTCATAAGCAACATTGCCGACTTATATGATTTGAAGGCGGCTCAATTGTCGGTATTACCGAGACTGGGTGAAAAGTCTGCCGACAATATTATACAAAGCATAGAAAACTCAAAGCTCACACCGTTCCATCGGGTGCTATTTGCATTAGGTATTCGATTCGTCGGCGAGACAACAGCAAAATATTTGGCTGCTCATTTCCGTTCACTCGATGCTGTGATGGCTGCATCACGCGAAGAGTTAATCGAGGCCGAAGAGGTTGGCGAGAAGATTGCCGATGCTATTATAGATTACTTTGCCGATGAGAAGAATATTTTGATAATCGAGCGACTTCGTGCGGCTGGATTGCAATTTGAGGCCGAAGAGAGAGTTGCAGCATCGGAACGATTGGCCGGATTGGCATTTGTGATTTCAGGCTCGTTTGCCGATCATTCGCGCGACGAGTTGAAAGCTCTTATCGAAGCTCACGGAGGCAAGAATTTGGCAGCCGTATCGGCCAACACATCGTATCTTTTAGCGGGCGATAAAATCGGCCCTGCAAAGTTGCAAAAGGCCAACAAATTGGGCGTTAAGATAATCTCGGAGCAGGAGTTTGTCGAAATGATTGGAGGCGACACAATACTTTCACAAGAGCAATCGCAGCCAGCAGAGTCCACCGACAACAATATTACTCAACAAGAGAGCGACACAAAGAACGAGGCAAAGGCTAATGCCCCAGAAAATAGCGAAGTTGCCACAAGCAATGCACCAACAGCAATTCAAGGCTCGCTATTTTAGGCTCTATATTTTAGGCCGTTGGTTTAGATATTAGATAGGAATTAGGTTAATGAAATAAATGAAGATACTTTCGATTATGAAACGACACAAACTCAGCGGTGTAGGTGCCGCAATGATTACTCCATTTAAGAGCGATTTTTCGTGCGACTGGGATTCACTTCGCTCGATGCTCGATTATGTGATTGATGGAGGTACTGATTATATAGTAAGTCTTGGCACGACAGCCGAGACCCCCACCCTCTCACCCGAAGAGAAGAACGAGGTATTGCGTCTTACAAAAGAGCACGTTGCGGGTCGCTGCCCAATAGTTGCTGGTGCAGGAGGTAACGATACGCGCAAGCTCACGCAACAAATCAGCCAAATGGATTTGGAGGGTGTAGAGGCAATCCTCAGCGTTACCCCCTACTACAACAAGCCTTCGCAAGAGGGATTGTATCATCACTTTATGACCGTTGCCGACTCATCGCCCGTACCCGTAATTCTCTACAATGTTCCGGGTCGTACAGGAGTAAATATGACTGCCGAGACCACTTGCCGACTTGCAGCCGACCACCCCAATATCATTGCCGTTAAAGAGGCATCGGGCAAAATTGACCAGATTGACCAAATTATCAAGAATCGCCCAAAAGATTTCTTGGTACTCTCGGGTGACGATGGAATGACGGTCGATGTAATGCGAAAAGGTGGTGATGGAGTAATCTCGGTTGCGGTAAATGCCTTCCCCAAGCGATTCTCGCACGTTGTATATCTCGCAAGTCAGGGATTGTTTGACCGTGCAGCCGAGGCATACGAGCCTCTGCACGAGGCAGTGTGCGCACTCTTCGAGCAGGGTAACCCCACAGGAGTAAAGGCTGCACTTGCAATTACGGGTCAGATAGAAAACGTATTGCGTCTGCCACTTGTCCCAGCCACCGACCTGTTGATGAAAAAGATGGAAAGATTGATTCGAGAATACGAATTGTGCTAAATCTGCGTTTTACAATAAAACGTAACAATATTGATTTATGAAACGACTACTTTTGGCTTTTATGTTGATTCTGCCACTCATCGGCTCGGCAAAGATTCCCGATGAGGAGGATATCAAACGTAAAATATTAGACCCTCAATCGCAGTTCTACTACACCAATCTGATGATGCGATACAACAACCTCGAAAAACTCAGCGACGAGGAGTATCACTATCTCTACTATGGTTTTGCGTATCAGGACCGTTACAAGCCCACAGCATCGAACCCTTCGGCTGACGAGTTGTATGCACGTATTCCGGGCCTCAACACCGATGACCCCGACCGACAGCAGATTGAGCAGATTATCATCTATTGCAATCGGGCCTTAGAGCAAGACCCATTCAACCCGACGATGCTCAACCTATTGGTTTTCGCTTACGGAGCGATGGGTGACAAAGAGAAGGAGAAGGCGTATTTCTACCATATGCAGGGCATTATGGAGACCATCAAAACTTCGGGCGACGGACGTAGCGAAAAGTACCCGATGCATATAATTATGTTCTCGCACGCCATAGATGTTGTAACTTCGATGGGCCTTGAAACACGTCGCCCGCAGATTGTGAGCCGTACGGTGGAGGTTGTACCATTGGTTTCACCTCACGAAGTACCCGACGGGAAACGCATCAAAGGATATTACTTCGATTACAGTCGCATATATCGCAACAAGCCCGAAGGAGCAACATTCAAGCGCGAGCGCACTTGGCAGTTCAACAACCTCGGAGTAAAGGAGTATAAGTAGATTTTTACAGATATACAGCCAACAACAAATCCAAACAGAAAATAAGATGAAGTTAGTGTTGAAAAATATTTTAACTATGGCGATGCTTCTTGTGATGCTCGTTGTGACCTCGTGTAAAAAAGACGAGAACTCGGAGCCTATCGAGAAGAATCCCAAAACACCCCACACACTTATATATTATTTCACAGGCACAAGTCTGAGTCTGCACTTCCTTAACAATATTTCGGCCGCAGAAGATGCAGTACGCAAGGGGGTGAAAGAGAATAGCCGTATAATCTGTTTCTTTCAATCGAACAATCGTAAAAGTGCCGACGTAATAGAGCTTGTCGAAGACAATGGACTGTGCGAAAGAAAGGTGTTGGCCACCTACGAGTTGCCCTCAGTTATGACCGCAGAACAACTGACAGAGAATATCAAAAATATCGTTGGCTTAGCTCCTGCCGATAGCTATGGAATCGTATTAGCGGGCCACGCAACTGGTTGGGTACCAATCAATGGCGTTGCACAATCGGGCAGCATAGCAGCAAGCAGCAAAAAGCACCCCAAAGAGTATATCTCTCACGAAGAGTTATGGAAAAAGCAAGACTCAGGAGTGGAGACACGTTTCTTTGGCGAGAAATATTCTGATACCGCAGCAAATGCATTCGACATTCCTGAATTAGCAAAGGGACTTGCCGCGACAAACATCTATTTCGACTACATATTGTTTGATGCCTGCCTTATGGCCAATGTGGAGGCATTGTATGATTTGCGTAAAAACGCACGATACATTATTGCGTCGCCTTGCGAGATTATGGCGGCAGGATTCCCATACGAAGATGTTGTCCCATTGCTAATGAAAGATGGTGGCCGCTCACACGACCTCGCGGGTGTGTGCGAGGCATTCAACAAATATTACGACAACCATAAATCGTATCGTTCAGGCTCGGTGGCATTGGTTGATTGCAAACAACTCGATGCACTTGCAGCAGCTGTAAAGGCCGTAAATAATAGCACACAGAAGAGTTATAACATAGATGATTTGCAGAGCTTTGAGGGACACGAAGACCACATATTTTTCGATTTGGGTGACTATATCGAGCAGATGTGCGACGATGCGCAAGCCTTAAAAGCATTCCGCGAGCAGATGAATCGCACCATACCGACCAAATACACGCTATCGGTATTTTGGTCGAATCTCGGCACTGCTGGTGAGTATCCGATTCGCACGTTCTCGGGTCTAACTACCTCTGCCCCATCTATTTTGTATAGAGATAATTACACCAATACCGCTTGGTATAAAGCAACGCATTAGAGAAAGAATTCAAAATTCAAATTTCAATATTCAAAATTCAAAGTTGACTAAATATTCTGTCCAACATCGAGTTAGGCAGAATATTTTTCAGACAAACATATAGCCTGCCAACTTAATTGTTGACAGGCTATATTATCTATGCAGTAATTTCCTGCTACTTCTACGCATACTGGGCGTATGTAAGGATTGTTCAAGCAAGCATAACGCCGAAATCACCCACGAAAATGCTTTTTACTCGTAACGACCACTCTTCAAGCGGTCAACCTCCTCACGAGTAAGGAAACGCCACTGGCCTCGTTTCAGATTCTTCTTGGTAATACCTGCATAATATACGCGGTCGAGCTTCTGCACACTATATCCCAAATGCTCGAAGATACGACGCACGATACGGTTACGGCCCGAGTGAATCTCGATACCTACCTCCTTCTTTGTATCGCTAACGTATGCAACCTCGTCGGCATAAATCTCACCATCTTCCAAAGTGATACCCTCGGTAATCTGCTCCATATCCGAGCGAGTGAGTGGTTTATCGAGAGTCACCTGATAAATCTTCTTCTTCTCGTGTGAGGGGTGAGTAAGTTGACGGGTAATATCGCCATCGTTGGTAAAGAGCAACAAGCCCAAACTATTCTTATCCAGACGGCCAACGGGATAGATTCTCTCGGTGCAAGCACCCTTCACAAGCTCCATTACGGTCTTATCGGCGTGAGGGTCTTCGAGTGAAGTGACGTAACCCTTTGGCTTGTTAAGTACCAAATATACTTTCTTCTCGCCTTGTACCTTCTCGTCGTTGAACTTCACCTCATCGGAAGGCATAATCTTAGTTCCGAGTTCTGTTACAATTACACCATTTACGGTTACCAATCCAGCTGTAATGAAATCATCAGCCTCACGACGTGAGCAAAGACCCGACTGAGCCAAGAAACGATTCAAACGCATTGCGCCAGTCTGCTTTGCAGGATTGTACTTAGGATAATCCTTCTGACGATTATCGGCAGAGCGGAAAGGTTTTTTACCACCCTTGAATCCACCCTTCGATTGATAGCCATCGCGACCCTGCGACTTAAAGCCACGAGCCTCAGAACGCTGCTCCGAGCCATATGTAGAGCCAGATGATGTTCCGAATGAAGAACGCTGACCTGCCTTCTTGAAACCACCCTCCGAGCGATTCGAGCGGCCAAAACCAGCACCAGCCTGATTGCGACCTGCGCCACGATGCGCACGCTCCTCACGCTGACCACGCTCCTCTACATAAGAGTTGGAATCATTGCGGCGGTAATCCTCACGCAGACGATTATCAGCCGAGAAATTAGGATTGTACGATGCTCGACGTGCCGATGAATCGCGGCGAGTCGTGCCAAATCTTTGCCCCTCGTTGTCGGCCTCACGGCGAGGGCGGGGACTACGCTCAACACGCTCCGAAAAAGCCGAGCCACTACGCTCACGCTTATCGCGGCCGAAACGCGACACTGCAAATGTTGAGTCTTGCTTTGTATTTTTCATAATTTGTTAAGTTTGAACGCGCAAAGGTACATTATTTTTCCGATATATAGCAACCGATACATCAAAATCAAGGCTATTTTATCGCAACTTGCAGGCCATAACGCCACGAAAAAACTCTCCGTGACAAACATTAGCATATATTTCGTATCTTTGTCACAAGCAAAAACCATAAAAAAGTGTAATATTATGGGAATGAATCGTGAAATATTGCGAATAGCCCTACCCAATATCATCTCCAACATCACAGTCCCGATTATGGGAATTGCAGGAACAATGATTGCGGGCCATTTGGGTAACTCGGTAGCGACAATAGGTGCGCTGGCGATTGGCGTGTCGATATTCAACTTTATATATTGGAATTGCAGCTTTATCCGTATGGGCACAAGCGGCCTTACAGCACAAGCATACGGAGCTGGCGATAATCGTACCACAACACTGATGCTGGCACGCGCACTGCTCGTATCGGTAGTGGTTGGATTTGGCGTATTATTGCTACAACGCCCCATCGGATTGGGCGCATTGAAGATGATGAACGGCAGCGAGATGGTTGCCGACTACTTCTTCGCGCGCGTGTGGGCTGTTCCGGCAGGTGTGTTACTCTTTGGCCTAAATGGTTGGCTTACGGGTATGCAGAATGCTATAATTCCGATGGTTGTGGCCATCACTGTCAACGTAATTCACGTTGCGTGTAGTTTTTGGTTTGCCTTTGGATTCGATATGGGTATTGTGGGCATCGCCTACGCCTCGGTTGTGGCTCAATGGACAGGAGTGATGATTACGGCCGCTATTACTTGGTGGTACTTTCGCCGAGGATTTGTCGCAATCAGTTGGGCCGAAGTGGTCGATATGAAAGCAATGAAGGAGTTTTTCCTTATCAACCGCGACATCATCATTCGCACCCTCTGCATCGTTGCTACCTACACATTCTTCACAGCTGCATCGGCTCGTATGGGCGACGATACGATTTTGGCGGTGAATACCATTCTATTGCAACTCTTCACCCTATTCTCATATATGAACGACGGTTTTGCATTTGCTGCCGAGGCTCTGACGGGTCGTTTTATAGGTGCGAAAGACGAACCATCGCTTCGTGATGCGGTGAAGAAGTGTATGATTTGGTGCTTGGTTGTGGCCATAATCTATATCGGAGTATATATCGGCTGGTGGCGAGAGTTGCTATCGCTGTTTATCAGCGATGGTGCCGATGCGGAGCTTCTGCTCGACTATGCTGGTCGCTACATAGGTTGGATTATAGCCATTCCGTTGGCTGCCGCTATGCCATTTGTAATGGACGGAATTATGGTTGGAGCAACCCGTTCACGCATTATGCGCGACTCGATGTTCTACTCAACGGTTGCCTATTTTGCCCTATTCTACGGGTTCGAGCCGTTGATTGGCAACAACGCTCTATGGCTGGCCTTCTCGTCGTATATGTTCCTGCGCGGAGCATTGCAATACCTGATGTCGAGCCGCCTACACAAGATTTACGAGCAGGCGAGATAAAACGAAACCGATGTAGTAGCCAAATCTTCAACTACCACATCGGTTTCTCTTTTTATAAATAAACTTAACCACTACTGCCGAATATGGCGTTTAAGCGAGAACGAACAAGCCACATATCGCAATTTAGCATCGTATAAATCGAGACTCTTGCGTCGAAACGAATTAACCGATATCACGCACAATGTGTGTCCCTGATAGAAACTATATTCCAAAGTATAAATATAGCGATTCTGGGCCGACAAGAATCGCTTTAATCTACGCTGTGAAAGTTGCCTTTCACCAACCGACAATGAGGTGTGCGACAGGACCTGCTGATTCTCCTTTTCTCGGGCATCTTCGACTCGTATCAAACTATTGTCGCGACCATCGACCATCTCGATATGTATGGTCAAATCGTCACTTTTCCCACCAGTATTTTGCGCCGAAAATATAGCCGACTCCTTCACTATAAAATCGTTAAATGGCGAGGGATTATACGCCATAATAGGATTGTATTCCAACTGTTTGGGAATCTTAACCGAAAAATACTGATTCTCAAATGGCTTAAAATCCCTATCGTTCACCACCTCTTGTTGCGCTTTGCCTTGCGATGCACGCTTCGCACTCGGTTGAGCAAAAATCATCTGCGTCTGGACAATGGATAAAATTGCAACAAATAATATTAACCTACACATAGTCATATATTTTACTTCAAATCAAAGTAACCCAAATACTCCTCACCGTCGGCATTTTGCACCCAACCATAGCAATATTTATCGTCGAGGCTTATCGCCATGCGAGCAACCACAGGGTCGAAAATATAAGCCTTAACGGGATTACCCGACCAATCAAACACTCCCAATCGGAAATGCTCAGGCTCACTATTCGGTCTATCGCTATATAGCACATAGATATATTTGTCGGTAGCACAAGTGTATATCGCCCCAAATATGCAATCGTCTGTACCCCATGCCAAACTTTGCGGTTTGGGTTCATAGAAACGCTTTATTGCCCGTTGGCGAATTTTACCACTCTTTGCCACATCGAATATTTCGAGTATCATACCCGTTCTTGTAACGCAATACATTTTGCTATTGTCTGGTTTTACTCCATAGATTGCATTATACATAAAGAATCCCTCGGTCTTCTTACGCTCAGCATCTACTCGCGACTCGATCGAAGGATAATCGTCGTAATAACCGAGCGTATCTTGCATATCGAGTGATGTTAGAGCCATACGCCTATTCGAATGAACTTGTAATAATTCCCCATTGAGAGCAAAGATAAACTGCGTGGGATTACCTTTGATTTTGCCTGTTTTCTCACCTATGTATGGGTGATGATTACCGTCAATTGCTTTATCCAAATCGACCTGTAAAAGTTCGCTATTCTGCGACATAAGATACATAACTCCACGCTTTGCATCGACAGCCTTACGCGAAAAATCGCTCAACTCATAAGGCCCACGACCTTTGATTCCAAACGAACTGATATATTCTCCGCTTTGAGCATCTACAATCTGAAAATTATGATTATTATCAGCACACTTCGAGCATATGATAAGTTTATTGTCGCCAATCATAAACAAATCGGGATTGTGGTCAATCATCAATTGATTTGACAAGGGTGTAAACTCAACCTTGTGCTCACTTTTAAATTTTGGTGCAGTGTAAACTTTATTATCCTCCACCGTTGGAGAACAAGCCGCAGCCATCGCAGCAACCACCAAAAAGGTTAAAATTCTTTTCATATTATCTGTATTAAAATTACTTCAAATCAAAATATCCTAAATACTCCTCGCCGTTTGTTACAAATGATGACAAAAAATATTTACAAATCGCTTTTTTTATTAATTTTACAACTGAAAAGCCTTTTCATAGAAACACTTAAAGTTGAGCCACAAATCAACATAAGAATCGAGAGCCCTCAAAAAATCTCGATTAATATATCAAAAAGCGTGGGCGGCCTCGGCAATTTTATTTTTCGGTATGAGTTTATTGCTGGGGCGCACCCACCGCTATATATTAATAACTTCTTTTTAGACTTTTGAAAAATATGAATTAAACATTCACGATACATCGATTAGTGATTGACCACCGTCGCCATCAATTTTCTTTTGTACTCCGCAAATTTGAAAGTAACACTACATTTCACTCTCACTGGATTGCCATTATTTGAGCCAGGTTCCCATTTAGGAGAGAGCTCTATCACTCGCAACGCCTCATCTGCAAAAGCCTTACCATTTGGCAGTGTGGACATAACCCCCGCAGAACTAACCGAACCATCTTTTTCTACTATAAATGTAGCGATAATTTTACCTTTATCTATATCTGCTATCCTAGCACTCCGAGGGAATTCCAATTTTGATTGCGCCCAAGCCGTAAACTTATCCATACCACCACCCATAAAAGACGGCATCTTCTCAGCTTTTTCTAATGGCTCATCATACCCATATTTGGTTATTCCCTTAACCTGCGTAGGTAGAAATTCGTTCTCTTGAAAATTAACTCTCATCTGCATTTTTACCGTCACAGGCTCACCACGTTGCTTTCCGGGGCTCCACTTTGGTGATGATTTCATCACTCGTTCTACTTCGGCAGAAAAGAGTTCGTGAGGCGACTGCAAAATCTTCGAGAATGTGACCGAGCCATCTTTTTCCACCACAAATTCCACAGTCACTCTGCCACCAACGCCCTTCTTTCGCAACTTTTTAGGATATTCGATTTGGCTCTCAACCCAATGCTGATAATCGTCCAAATTGCCACCTTGGAACGAAGGCAAAATCTCGGCCTTCATCAAAGGTTGATCCTCGTCGTTTCCCCTTTTTGCATTATCAACAGGACCATCATTACGAATTCCAAAATTAACTGAAATATGCATCTTCACTCTTACGGGCTTGCCGCCATTAGTGCCTGGTGTCCAATTTGGAGAGTGTCGTATTGCGTCCTCTACCTCTGCCGAAAGTAACTCGTGTGGAGACTCAATAATCTTTGAGAACGACACTTTACCATCTTTCTCGACCACAAACTCAGCAATCACACGGCCCGGAATAACCTCCTGCTCCGGCCCTACTACTATAAGATACTTATTGTACATTAGCATCCAGTTGCGGAACTTATTAAGGTCGCCACCCATAAACTTAGGCATCACCTCGGCCTTCATCAAAGGCTGATCCTCGTCGTCATCATCGTTATTGCTGCTTGTAGGGGCGGGCTTTGAATCGCTAAAACCTGCTACAACTTTCTCTTTACTACTGCTCGCGGCCTTGTTTTCTGCCACGGAGAGTGGTTCTCCACCGATTATAGTAAATGGATCTTTACCCAACTGAACATCAGGCATAAACAACTCTCCATTCTCTCTTTTAGCAAATACTATCTCCAAACGAATAGACTGAGGCTCATCAATATTTTCAGGAATAGAGACAATAACTCGCTTTAATGCAGTCTCAACCTTTTTAATTAGGTATGATGACACCTCTGATGATTTATTCGATGCAGTAATACTTTTAATAGTCATAAGACCCGTACGTCCAACTTCTATATCAGCATATACAACACCAACAGCACACTCATCATTTCTGATTATTCGGCCCAAATAATCGTGAAAGAATCTAATGATTGATGTGTAAGGCTGATTCTCGTTAGACCTTTCAGTAGGCGGGTCAATAAATTCAATGTTTGCTTTATCTACAACTTTCCCTAATAAAAATCCAATATAATTCAATGATGCTGTTTTATAGCACTGAACATTTATTGTTTCGCAATTATAATTCTCCAAATGTTTAAGAAGTTCCACTTGGTTAACCTTTATCCCATTATACAGGAATTCGTTGTTCGATATAACTACAAGTGTTGCAATATCCTCGTCGATGGCATTACCCGAAACACTCCTCTTGGCAGGTTGCTCTGCATTATTTACAGGACCGCCATTTCTTATTGCAAAATTAACTGGAATGTGCATCTTCACTCTTACAGGCTTGCCACCATTTGCACCCGGTGTCCAATTTGGAGAGAGGCGTATTGCGCCCTCCACCTCTGCCGAAAGTGACTCGTGCGGAGATTCCATAATCTTCGAGAATGTCAATTTTCCATCTTTCTCGATTATAAACTCAGCAATCACACGGCCCTGAATAACCTGTTCCTGCGCTACTTTTGGATACTTAATGTGCATCTGCACCCAGTTGCGGAATTTATTAAGATCGCCACCCATAAACTTAGGCATCACCTCGGCTTTAAGCACAGCAGGCTCACTCGACACCTCTGCCGCCGTCTCGGTAGTATAAATCCTCGTTTTCAAAGTAATATTAAACGACGACTTACCTTTTACAGCCACCTGCTGACTCTCATAACCAACGTGGCTAATTTCGAGAATATCATCGTCGGTTACTTCCAGACCTGCAAATTGGCCATCACCATCAGTAATAGAGCCCATATTACTATTCTTCACCAAGACAAATACATTTCCAATAGGTTTGCCCTGCTCATCTACAATCTTACCCTTAATCTCGCGCTTCTCGCTCTGCTGAGTTGCGACATTTGCCTCTGCGGGGACAAGATTGTATCGCTCACTTCCCGCAGGCGACAAAGCGAATTTATCATCTTTCACCACCTCGATATCGAACGTGCGCTCCTCGATACGGCTTTGTGTTTGGTTGTTTTGAGAATTTTGCTTAACTTTGCTTTCGTCTATGTTATCAACCGTAACATAGACCGTTGTGGCAGTCGCAGCAAGCGAGAGAACCACAAGTGGCAGTACGAGCAACAACTTTGCTGCCGCCCACCGTGAAGATGATTTTTTACACATCATAGTTATTCTATTTTTAAGATTACTGTGATTCAAGCAGTTGGCAATGGAGTGGAGCCTTGCGCCAACTGCTCTTTTTATTAATAATAATTGATAGGTTTTCGCATCTACACCGCTATCCAGCACAGCCTTGTCGGCCTGATACTCGTGCAACGACTGCAATTCACGTCTTAGAAGCCACATAGCAGGGTTGAACCACCAAACACATAGTGCCAAATCTACAAACAACACGTCCCACGAATGACGCAAACGGATATGCGCCAGCTCGTGCGCAAGTATCAAATCGCGATTCTCTTTCAAATCCGACTCTGCCACCACGATATGGCCAAAGTAGCTGAATGGCGAGGGGAGATTATCGACAACGGTGAGTGTCACGTCATCTTTGAGATACTCCACCCTACCGCTCTGAATCATTCGCCATACCGAGAACACACTCATCGCCAAGCGCACCAACATAAACACCACGCCCAGCAAGAACAGACCAATAGCCGCGCTCTTCAATAGGCCTAAATAGTCAAACGGCTCAACCTCGGTCACAACCATCTCGGCAGTTGAGATAGCCTGCGCATCGGGCAGATAAAAGTTATTACACTCAACCAATTCGACCTCTACCTCTTCCTTGATTTTGATTTCGCATAGCGGCAACAGAGCCGACAGGGCAACTATACCGAGCAACACCACACGATTCAGGCGGTGCATCGTCTCGTTGCTCATCGCGGCCTTATATATAATATAGAGTGCCGCCAAGCACAAAGCCGAGTGACCCAAATATATCAACACGTCGAACATAGGCAGATTTTATTGATTTTGAATTTTGCGAATAAGCTCTTGCAGCTCCTCTACCGAAATCTTCTCCTCCTCAATCAGAGCCGACACAACCTGACGATATGAATTCTCGAAATAGCGATTCACCACATTACCCAACACACCCTTCGAAAACTCCTCTTGCGATATGATGGGGTAATAACGATAGGTATTACCAAAGGCCTCGTGATCCAAAAAACCCTTCGCCTCCAACGCACGAACCATAGTCGAGATTGTATTGAAATGAGGTCGTGGCTCGGCATACAAACCCACAATATCCTTTACGAACATTGCTCCACGCTTCCAAAACATCTGCATCAACTCCTCCTCTTTGTTTGTCAACTTTTGCATAATATTGAGTATTTTATTGTTTCACTATCACAAAGGTAACTAAAAAATCTTCATATGCAACTATTTTTTATAGTTTTTTAACTATGAAATTTAGTTCAGGTATAAAAAGGGCAAAAAAAAGCGAGAATTCCGTGTGGAATTCTCGCCTAAAACTGCGACTAAAAAGATTACTCAGCCTTCTCTGCTGGAATCTCAGCCTGAGGCATAGCCTCTGTTGCATTAGCGTTAACCTTCTCGATCAAGGCATCAGCGTCCTTCTGCAAAGATGAAGCTGCGCTTGAAGCAGAATCAGCCTCCATAGTGATAGTAGCTACCAAGCTCAACACCAAGATAAGAGCCGACAATGTCCAAGTGGTCTTCTCCAAAATATTAGCAGACTCACGAACACCCATAACCTGATTAGCAGCACCAAAGTTAGCAGCCATACCGCTCTTGGGATTCTGCACCAAAATAGCGAGAATAAGGATAACACTCGCAATCAAAATCAATCCGATACAAATTGAATATAACATAATTCTATACTGTTTTTAATTATTTTTTACAATTTTTTCAATTAACCCTGCAAAGTAAACACTTTTTTCGGGATTTAGCAAACTTAATTTGCGATAAGTTTCTATTGCCATATCTTTCAAGCCCTGAGCAAGGTACACCTCGGCAAGCTCCTCGCTCACCATATCCTCCTCATCATCAATCTCGGCTTGGGTTACAATTTCATCAGCAGGCTCACCCTCTTCGGCTACGATTCTACCGTGCGAAGTGCGCAAAAACCGCTCGATAATATCATCGGCTGACAGATGCATAAGACGCTCTATATCAACATCTTTACCCTGCAATTCAGGCCGTTCCGCAAGCTCTTGAAGAAGCTGCTTAACTCTCGCTTTTTGGCTATCGGAATCGGGGGTTTGCACGCCAAGTGACTCCCAACGCTCCGACTTCAAAAGAGCTGCAACATCATCGCTTTCGATGAAAAATTGCTCGGCATCGGCCGCATTATTTTTTTTTGAAAAAATTCCCATAATCCTACCAATTTGATGCCGCAGCCATAAAAATATCATTCACAATCTGTTTTACAATCTCGGCATCGAGGTCGCTCTGAATATCAGTAAGCAACTGCGAAGAGTCGTAATCGGTGAAAGCCGAAAACTCTCGGTTAAACGAGTTATTTGGCTCAATTTCATTGGTGAATCGCACCTTAACCTTAATTGTCAAACGATTCAACAGAGCGTAGTCGTTACTCGACACCGAAGCGGTTGTTGAGCTATAACCAGTGATTTCACCCTCAAAGGCAAAATCGCCATTCTCCTCGACAAGTTGCAGTTTCGTCTGACGCGAAAATTTATCCTTCAACTCCTCGACAAGCGTTGTGCTCAACGTAGGCGATACCATTGGGGCATTATTAGGGAAATATGCCACGCTGAAAGTCTTTGCAGCCTCGGGCACACTCGCACCCGAAAGCGAATATCCTCCCTTCATAAATATACAACCCGTAAGCACAAGGCAACCAGCTACCACAACGGGCAACAACAGGGGCTTGAATATATTAATCAACTTCACAAAAATACTCTTTAACCGTTATTAAGAAACTATTTAGATATCGTCATCGGTGATACCCAACTCCTTGATACGGCGATAGAGAGTACGTTCCGACAAGAACAACTCGCGTGCCGCATCACGACGACGACCATTATTATTTTTCAATGCTCGCAATATTTGTTCGCGCTGCATATCGGCTTTGGTCTGCTCACGCGGAGCCTCATCGACCACCTCCTCGCTCTCGGCATAATCAGCCGCAGAGTCCACATCGGCAACAACCGACGAAGGGTGATGCGACACCACTCCCGATGGGTGAGAAACAACTCCTGCCGAATGTGACACCACTCCCGACTGATGCGACACAATGGGCGATGGCAACAGACCTATCACCTCCGATGCCTGCTGCGGCGACATTGCGTGGCTCGCGTGCATCAACTCCGAAAGCATACGCTTCAAGTCGTTGATATCGCTTCGCATATCGAAAAGAATCTTATACAAGAGTTCTCGCTCCGACGAAAACTCCTCACCAGCTGATTTACCCACCGACATAGCCGACGTGGTAGTGTGGTTAGGGGCGAGATATGTGGCCAAAATATCGGCCGTAATAACTCTATTCTTTTCAAGGGCCGAAATCTGCTCTGCAACATTTTTCAACTGGCGCACGTTTCCACGCCAATAGTGGCTCTGCAACAACGCCTTTGCACCTTCATCAAGCTGAACGGCGGGCATCTTATACTGCACAGCTACATCGGCTGCAAATTTCCTAAACAAGAGAGGAATATCCTCCTGACGCTCTCTAAGTGGCGGCACCGAGATAGGCACAGTGTTGAGTCGGTAGTACAAATCTTCGCGAAAACGGCCTTTTTCGATAGATTGCAATAGATTATTGTTTGTAGCCGCGACAACTCTTACATTGGTCTTCTGTACGCGGGCCGAGCCAACGCGCAAGAACTCACCCGACTGCAACACTCTCAACAAGCGCACCTGAGTTGAGAGGGGCAACTCACCCACCTCATCAAGAAAGATTGTTCCACCATCAGCCTCCTCGAAATAGCCCTTACGAGCCTCGGTTGCACCCGTAAACGAGCCCTTCTCGTGGCCAAACAATTCTGAATCAATCGTACCCTCGGGAATAGCACCACAGTTTACTGCGATATACTTTGCGTGCTTACGAGCCGAGTAGGCGTGAATAATCTGTGGAAAATACTCTTTTCCCACACCACTTTCGCCTGTCACCAATACCGACAAATCGGTGGGTGCTACACGCAACGCAACACTCAGCGCACGATTCATAGCATCGGAGTTACCGATGATACCAAATCGTTGCTTGACACTCATTATATCCTGACCTTCCAGCATAATCCTATACTACTGAGCTTTCTTTTCGATATAATCCAAATCGGGATTGCGCACTCCACTCTCGGCACTTTCAGGCACCTCGCCATAAATCTCGGCATCGAAACGTGACGCACGCCAATCATTCCACATTCCATAGGCCAAAGCTGCTACGGCAATCAGCGCAGCCGCTATGGCTATCTTCATTATCAAATCACTCTTATTTGAGCGGCGAACCATAGCTGACTCACGGCCCGAGACAATCTTACGACCTTTGCCATAACGCAAACCCTTCACATAATCGTCGGGGCGCATCTTCGACGAAGCCGATACTCGCTGCCCATCATATACAACCTCATCACGATTCATTCGGCGCGCGCCCGAAGGCTCACGTCGCGTACGGGGTGTAACCTCAATTTCCACGCTATCCTGCTCATCATCGTCATCTGCATCTTCCGTCGCATCGGCAATAGGTTGCTGGACAGTTTTTGGGCTTCGTTTAGCCATCTGAGTAGCCGCTTGCTTTGGCTCGGCCTTATCCATTGGCTCGGCTTTGTGTTCAGCGGCAACCTCAGCAGTAGTAACCACATCTGCTACCACATCTTCTGCCACATTCACACTACTTGCCACACTCTCAACCGATAGATTCTCGGCAGGAGTATTCACACTACCCTCCAAATCATCACCCTCGGTTGTAGGAGCATACTCAAAAGCTACTGCACCATTTGCGCCTGCCACCAAACGGCCAAAGCCGCCAAGTCGGCACTCACCATTGCTCTGCAAACGGTAATTAATCTCGAATACAAATCTATCGACCACACCCGCAGCCTCGATTTCCGACATTCCATTCTGCACGAGCAACGAGCGCAACACGCCATCGTCGTTTTTCAAAAGGTTGGAAAATAGAATAGTTTGCGCAGGTACTTTCACAATAAAAGCACCCAAATTGGGGATAATCAAACGTTTGTTTGCCTCCAAATATTTAGATATAATCTCTACTACCATTGTATGTACATAAATTTGGGGTAAAGTTACGAACTTTTTTCTGAATAGAAAAATAGACTTTGGCATCTTTCAAAAAAGAGTTTGAAATGGCTCGTATTTTTCCAGCTTTTGCAAAGACAAAACCCTTATCGGGATTTGGTTTTGGATAAGAGAGATTAAAAATATGAATTAAAAAGGGCCTGCCAACATACTTGTTAGACAGACCCATAGTTTTCAGAAGTTGTATAGCAAAGAAACAAAGGTTTATTTCTTATAATGCTTTTTGTAAATATCCTTTACCAAATCTTCGAGATACTTCTTGGTCTTTGCAATGTACTCTGAGTTGTCGCCACCAAGCTCACACTCAATAGTCATAACACCCTCGAAACCAATCTCAGCCAAAGCCTTCACTACACCTGGGAAATCAACATCGCCCTCTGGAATCTTAGTTTCACGACCGAGATAGTAAGGATTGGTTGGATACTTACCGTCCTTGATGTGCAACTCTTTGAGCAATGGGCCAAACTGATAGATTGCATCTACTGGGTTAGCCTTACCATAAAGAATCAAATTGGCAGTATCGCAATTCACAAAGATATTACCTGTACCAATATCCTGAATAGCACGAATAAGTGTAGTGGGAGTCTCTTGACCTGTCTCGCAGAAGATCATCACACCCTTATCCTTTGCATACTGGCACAAATCTCTCATCACCTCAATAAAGCCAGGATACAACTCGTTTGTTGGCTCTTCGGGAATAAAACCAAAATGAGAGTGCATAGCAGGAATACCAGCCATTGCGCAGAAATCAACTGCACGCTTGTGCAAATCCAAATACTTCACTCTGTTCAATGGTGGTACCAAACCGATAGTCGATGGGCCCTCGGTGAAATTCCAACGGCAATTAGGGGTAAGGCACATAAGAGTACTGATTTTGATATCGTACTTAGCCTGCAACTCTTTGAGCAAATCGGCATCTTTCTGAGTCCAATTATCGCTGTAACCTGTCTGACAAGCCTTAAAGCCTGCATCGTGCAACTTCTTGAATGTAGCCTCTGGGTCTTTACCCATACCGCCCAACAAACCAACTGTTACGTTCTGCGCCTCGGCAGTAGCGATGCCAGCAACGAGCAACATCGCACACAATATTCTACTTAAAATCTTCATAACCAACTAATTAACGATTAAAACTTACTTAAATCAGGCTGCTTGTCATAACGCTGCTTGCTCTTGATAAGCTCGTCCCAAGTGAGTTTCTCACCCTTCTCGCAAGCCTCACGACCCAATACCGACATAAGAGTAGAGTTACAGCCAGCCTCAATCTGGTTGATGTAGTTTCCGCTCACAATGCTATCGATAAACGACCTACCCTTGTTAGGATCGGCATCACCCAAAGCGTTGTCAACACCTGAATCCCACTTATTTGGGCCTGTGATGAATACACCGCCTGAATACTTAGCCTCGGCAGTACCCTTCTCACCAAAGAAACGAGCCACAACGCCACCCGATGCTGCACCAACAGATGTCTGCTGAACCATTACATTGACATCATCTGGATACTTATAGAGTACCTGATAGTTGGTATTGGTATTACCATACTCATACTTGTAACCCTTGCGACTGCTATGACCGATAGCATAGATAGGATTGGACTGCATCACCTCGCGGCAGATATCCATAACGTGGATAGCCTGATCGTGGAATGTACCACCCGAAAGCTCCAAATACTGGAAGTGGTGACGGATACGGAACTCATCGTCCTCGACTGCGGGCTTCTTGCCACTGCCACCTCCTGAGTTATAGTAGAGCTGAGCGGCTACAATCTTACCGATATCGCCATTATGAACACGACGAATCATCTCGCTATAAGCCGAAGAGTGACGTACTTGGAATCCCATCACAAGCGACAAGTCCTTCACACCCTCAGCAGCCTTAATCATACGCAATGCACCGTAAGCATCGGGAGCAGCTGGCTTCTCGCAATAAACGTGCTTGTGAGCCTTAACAGCAGCCTCGAAAATGAATGGGTGAGCATAAGCAGGAGTTGCAATTACGACAGCATCAACATTGTCGTCCTTCAAGAGCTGCTTGTAAGCATCTTTACCAACATAGATATTCTTCTCGGCGATATTAGGCAAACCCTTCGCCTTATTGAGGCTGTTCAAATGAGGAAGCACCTTATCAATACGGTCGCGGAACAAATCAGCCAAAGCATACAACTCCACGTTGTTATTATGGCTCATAGATGTAATAACGCCATAAGTACCACGATTACCAGTACCGATAAAACCGATGCGAATTGGGCGATTAATCTTCTCGCCTGCCATCACACCCAAAGGCTTTACCATAGAGAATGCAGCAGATGCTGCAAATACTTTCAGAAAATCTCGTCTGTCCATATATTAAAAGTTTTAGGTTGATAAAATTCTGTTTAGGTCAAAATCATTGTAAAATTAAGAAAAAAAAGCTTATTTCACAAAACAATTCAATCAAAAACAAAAAATATATTTTGCACAAACCCTCGAAAAAGAATCCATACAGACAAAAAAGAGGCTACTAACAATTTGCGTTAGTAGCCCCAACTCAATGGAAAGTCGTATTATAAGAACTATTTTTGGGAATTGCCGATGTCCAAAAACCGACTTCCTGCAAAATAGTATAAGGTAAGCTATTTTGAGGCTGCTCGCAGGAGCTGAACGCGCAGTCTTGCGACCGTTTTACGACAACCACTCTACCCCATTATAGAATTTGGAGAGCAAGATATATTTTGGGGATTGCCGATGTCCGAGAAACCGCAGTTTACTCGACGTAAATGAGGATTTCGAGGACGAGCAAGACGCCAAAAGATACTTGCTATACAATTTCTACTGGTTCATTGTGGCAAGAAACTCCTCATTACTCTCCGTCATTCCCATCTGTTTCTGCAAGAACTCCATCGCCTCAACAGTAGTCATCTCAGAGAGGTATTTACGCATCACCCAAGTACGATTCATCACATCGCGCGAGAGCAACAAATCCTCACGTCGTGTACCCGACGAAATAACATCAACAGCAGGATATACACGCTTATTAGAGAGCTTGCGGTCGAGCTGCAACTCCATATTACCCGTACCCTTAAACTCCTCAAAGATAACCTCGTCCATCTTCGAGCCTGTATCAATCAAGGCCGTAGCGATAATCGTAAGCGAGCCCTTCTCCTCGGTATTACGAGCCGCACCGAAGAAACGCTTTGGCTTATGCAATGCATTGGCATCAACACCTCCCGAAAGCACCTTACCCGACGCAGGCTGAACAGAGTTGTAGGCACGCGCCAAACGGGTAATAGAGTCGAGGAAGATCACCACATCGTGACCACACTCCACCATACGTTTTGCCTTTTCAAGCACCATCTCGGCCACCTTAACGTGACGCGAAGCCTGCTCATCGAAGGTCGATGCAACCACCTCGGCCTTCACATTACGGGCCATTTCGGTAACCTCCTCTGGTCGCTCATCAATCAGAAGCACAATCATATAGACCTCAGGGTGATTATCGGCAATAGCATTAGCGATTGATTGCAAGAGCATTGTCTTACCCGTCTTGGGCTGAGCCACAATCAAGCCACGCTGACCCTTACCGATTGGCGAGAACAAATCCACTACTCGATTCGATAGGCTGTTATGCCCCTTGCCCGTCAAGTTGAACTTCTCGCTGGGGAACAGCGGAGTCATATACTCAAACTGCACACGGTCACGGATATACTCCGGTTGCAAACCGTTGATTTCGTTAACACGAATGAGCGGGAAATATTTTTCACCCTCTTTTGGTGGGTGAATCACGCCGCTGATGGTATCTCCGGGTTTCAGACCAAAGAGTTTGATTTGCGAAGGCGACACATAGATATCGTCGGGAGAGTTCAAGTAGTTGTAATCAGCCGAGCGAAGGAATCCGTAGCCATCGGGCATAACCTCCAAAACACCCTCACCTATAACCTCACCTGCGAAGCTCTCACGCACTGGCTCACGACGCGCCTCAACACGCACCTGCGCGGGCTCTTCGACAGTTGGAGTCTCCTTCACCTCATTGGCAGAATCCGACACTGCCTCACTCTCAGCTTGGCTCTGAGCTGCCGCATTACGCGCCATAGCCTCACGCTCGGCCGCTTCACGAGCCTCCTGCTCCTTCAACGCCTTTGGCTTACGACCACGACGCTTTGGCTGCTCGGCCACAGGATTTGCAGTTGGTGCAGGTGCAGCAGATATAGCCTCTGCGGCTGGTGTAGCGATATTATTCACACTCTCCAAAGGCTTTTCGACGGCGAATGTTCCGTTCTGAGGTTGCTTTACCTCAGCATCGGAATCAACACGAGCGGCTTCGCCCATCGGCTTATTCTCCTCCACACGAAGGGTATTCATTCTGGGGCGACGTCCACGCTTTTTGGGAGCTGCGGCCTCGGCTGAAACAGGCTCAGTCGCCTGCGAATCTGCAACGGGAGCACCCGTAGCTACCTCAATAATTTTATCCAACAACTCCTTCTTGCGAAGCGTAGTATCGTTCACACCAAGCACTTTACCGATTTCTCTTAGTTCGGCCAATGTCTTGCCTTCAAGGGCATCAAAATCTTGCATATATTCTCTGTTTATATTATTTCTGCTGATTGAAAAATAACCGAATGATTATTTTAACGATATCGCAAACCTCTTAACGACATCACAAAGATAATACAAATTTTCGACCACAACAAAATTTACACCCAATTTTTCAGCACCGCCACCTTTCGGGGTGGCGGTTTTTTACCACGTCATTTCATATTTTCGCATCAACGACCAGCGGTGATAGAATAAACATCTATGCGAAAATGTTGAAATCTACCGCTTAATTACGGCCTTGCAGAGAATTGCATTTGCAGCAAAGTTATTCTTTGGAGCGTGGATTATTATAAGGTAGATTCCCTGCATTTCTTTATAGACGCTAATTACTTCTCTGAACCTCACCAATAAAGAAATGCGGAATGACTATTTATTTGTATAAATGTATGGCAAATTTGAACACTATGAATGAAATTTCGTGAAGATTTCAAATTTTATTCAAAATTTATTTGTAAATTGCAATCGAGAAATCAGAGTTCATTTTTTAATATTGTTAAACTTAAAATTCATAGCAGATGAAAAAGATTATTTTGAGCGCGTTGGTTGCTATGGTTTTAGCAGCTTGCGCAAAGGACAACGAGCAGACTCCCGAAGAGCCACAGCAGGTGTCAACTAATTGGGCGGAGTGGAATATCCCCGCAGCACTGCCCAACGACTTTGAGGAAATCTTGGTAAATACCCCTTGTTGGTATGCTGGCGGTAGTGAACGTGTAGGCAGAATAGAGAATGGTAAGGTCATAATTAAGAATAGATGGGATTTACTTTATGGCGGTGGAAACGAAATATTTGTATTTGATAAGAATGGTTGGGACTCGTATTCGTTACCGACATTCCCAAATTCCACTGCTACTCCCTACCACCACAGGGCAAATTTAGAGTTGTCGCGAGACTATTTTTTGGAGTGTGTCCCCGATAGTATATTGGTATTCACCCCCGATAAGATAACTCAATTTAAGGAGGGTGACAAACTTAGAATATATCTAATGATGCCCGAAACAAAGGAATTTTTAGAGGAAAAGGTTATGTCTCATCTTGAAAAAGAGGATTAATCTACATTTGTATATTGCCGCCACCTTTCGGGGTGGCGGTTTTTTCACGTCATTTCATATTTACCGCCTTCCAAAGAACTTCAAAAACTCTCCCTCTAAGTTAGAGGGAGTACCCGAAGGGGAGGGAGTGTGTCTTTGCCGCAAAGTTTTTCCTTGTAGTATAGTTTTGTTTTATTCCACTTTTTAACCGTAAAAAGTGGAGCAAAAAGCGGCGCAATGATAAATTTTAGGGGTCAGCCACCGAAATTTCCTAAAACAGATGCTTCGCACTTTTGAAGCAATCAAAAGGTCTCTGTTTTTTTACAGAAATTTCACCGTCTGCCCTGTTCCCTAAAATTCATCGGTGCGTTATTTTAATTCCACACACGTCATTCCGCATTTTTACATCAACCAACCTTCGGTGATAGTATCAAAGTCTATGTAAAAATGATGGAATCAACCGCTTATTAAAGACCTTGCAGTATGCGACAACAAAAAAAAACTCTCCCTCTAAGGCAAGAGGGAGCACCCAAAGGGGGAGGGAGTGTATCCTGCCGCAATCTCGCATCTTTTCAGTGCGTTTTTATAAAGTAAATTCCTACATTATTGTATGGAAATTGTTGCATCACCACACAAAAGCAAAAAAAGGTTTGAACCAATGGTCCAAACCTCTCTTGCTCTATCTTTCGAGAATTACTCCTCCAAGCGGTAAGTGTGCTCTACATAGATAGCGCGCTGCATCTGCTCACGCTTTGCGATTGATGGCTTTGTGAAGTACTGACGACGACGCAACTCCTTCAAAACACCTGTACGCTCATACTTACGCTTAAACTTTTTGAGGGCCTTCTCGATATTCTCTCCCTCCTTAACGGGCATAATAATCATAATCTTACTCTTTTTATTTTATTATTTTTAATTTTATTCTCTTTGCGGCACTTTGGCCAATTTTGCGGCATTGCTTTATTGCGCGTTGCCGACTTGCTTCTCGGACACTTGCAACCTTGTTGCTCGATTGTCCCGCACTTACTACTATCTACTCAGCGGCTCAGAGCCAAATCGAAGATACGGAGCCAAACGTTTGGCCTCCTCATCGGATAATATGTTTTGTTCGGTCATCTCTTCGATTCTTGTCCAACCTCCTTTCAATTGTCGTTGTTTAATAATTCGCCTCAGAGCCTTCGCCGACACATATGGGTGACGTTCCAACTCTTTCGGACCCGCAAAGTTAATATCAATTTTTGATATTTTGCAACTATCACACAAAATTTTAGGCAAAAATTTCACAAAATTCTGCTCCATAATGCATTTTAGCTCCAAAATTTGCTCTACCGAGTAGTATCCACCCAATAGATTTCGGTATTTTATAATCTCCGACGCACTCTTTGGGCCTATACCATCAATAGCAACCAACGCAGCTGAATCGGCCGAATTTATCTCCACCAGTGGCTGTTCTACGCCGCCACTCTCGGTTTTATGCTCTGCGATAGCCGACCGTTTCTCATCGGATTTCCTCTCGGAATATATGATATATCGCACCATCGAATCAGCCACCGCATCATCAATCACATAACAACGTCTAAGATGCTCCTCCGAAAACATACCGCCCGATGCATCGCGATACTTCACAACCACTTCGGCCTGCTTCGTACTAAGCCCCCACCCTGTCAAATACTCCACCGACGCAGTATCAATCGCAAAAGGCTCTCTTCTTGCGGCAAATGAAGGCTTTTTCTTTGCCGAGTTTGCAGTATTCGTTCTTGCCCGCACACTCGGCCTTACCTCTTCTTTCACATCGGGTTTTGGTTTCGCCACCACACTCTCATCAATCACCACAAACGGTTTTAGCTCTGCGTACAACGAATCGTTCACACCCGACACCAAAGCCAAATCTTCAACCATGCGATACACCTTACCATACCTTCGCCAACGCACTATCCCCACAGCCACTTCGGCAGGCACTCCCGCATCACGCAACTGTTCATAACTATCGACATTGGGATTAAATGGTTTTAGTTCCTGCGATGTGCGCTCAACTACGGCCAACTGCTTCGCATCGTCTATCACTCGTCTATCACGCATCTCATATACCGCCGCCAGCAAAATAACAACTGCCAACAACGGCGCAAGGAAAATAACTCCCCTGCGTTCTGTATTAGAAAATAGTTTCATCAGACGTAAGTTCTTAAACGATTCTGTTAGGCACTTCGCTCATATATTTCGGCCCGCCTTACCACTCAGCCTTATCCGAAAGCCACAACTTGCGGTATTTGCGTGAAGGCGATTCAATTTTATCACCCAAACCATACTCCGCCCAGCGACCATCAACCTTTGCTATGGTTTCAACCGACGACATCACCACATTTGGGAATCTGCGAGGATTACCATCAACAGATGGGTGCTTGCTTCGTGCATCGAAAAGTAGCTCTCCGCCCGACAACTGCACAACATCTCTGCGTGGGTCGGTATTCGCAGCCGCCAGCCACAACAAATCACTCGGTGTCATAACACCCGCAGCTTGGCCATCGAACAGTGCCACAAACTTCACACCCTCTATATTATTATGCTTCAAATAGCCCTCTACATCAACCTCAACGGGACGTTCTCTCTCGGCAAATAGCAACAATAAGCCATACTCCTCAACAAAGCGGCTATCAAACATTGCTACTCCCCCATAAGGCTCGGCCATACGAGGCACTTCGATAGGCTCGACCTCGGAATCGGCATCAATCGAAGTGAAATCAAAAGCAAGCTTTCCACCAAAGCCACACGTTGCCGTAGCGTGGTCAAGTACATCTAACACCCCCTCACCACGAATCACATCACGCTCCACATTCAAACGACGCATCAATTGGCTCAGCTGCTTAAAAGAGCGGATATTTATACCAGCCGAAGCTATGAGCAGATACTTATTAAACATCATCTGTCCCGCGCCCCACAACGATTGCGCCACCTTGTGAGCCTGACCCTCGTAACGTTTCGCAATGCTTACTATTGCTATATTGTGCGACGTTCCCTCGACGGGCATATACAAATCCTCCACTTCGGGCTGCACAGCCAAACGGATAGGAGCTAAAAATATCTTCTCGGTAGCCTGCGAGATGTAGGCATCTTCCTGAGGTGGCACACCCACAACAGTAGCGGGATAGATAGCATCACGACGGTGGGTAATGCAAGTGACGTGGAATTTCGGATAGTAATCTTTCAGAGAATAGAATCCAGTGTGGTCGCCAAAATCACCCTCGATGGTCTTCTCCTCAGCAGGGTCAACATAACCCTCAATCACAAAATCACAATCCGAAGGAATACGAATATCACTAGTGATAGCCTTCACCAACCTAACAGGCTTTTGGCGCAGGAATCCAGCCAACAAATATTCGTCCATATTGTCGGGCATCGGAGCTGTTGCAGCATATGTATATGCAGGATCACCACCCAAAGCCACCACGACGGGCATCTTACGGCCCAATCGTTTATAGGCGTCATAATGGCGTGCGCCTGTCTTGTGAATATGCCAATGCATACCCGTTGTACGCTTGTCGAAACGTTGCATACGATACATTCCCACATTTCTCATTCCCGTCTCAGGGTCTATCGTATTCACCATCGGCAGGGTCACAAACGCTCCGCCATCACACTCCCACGAATGCAACAGTGGCAAACGCTCCAAATCGACCTCATCACCACTCCATACAACCTGCTGACACTCACCCCTACCCGACTCGTTCTTCGGGAACCACTTTGCCACATCGGCCAGCAGTGGCAACATTCGCATCTTATCCCAAAGTGTTGCCTTTGGCGAGAGTGCATCACCCAAAAGAGCTGATATTCTACCACCTATCTCATCGAGCGACTCCACACCCAAAGCCATAGCTATACGGTGTGTAGAGCCCATCATATTTGTAATAACTGGGAACTCCGAGTCGGTATTTTCAAAAAGCAGTGCCTTACCTCCACCCTCGCTCTTCACCACGCGGTCGGTAATCTCGGCAATCTCAAAGCGTGTCGATACGGGTGTTTTAATTCGCACCAACTCACCCTCGCGCTCCAAACGCTCGATATATTCTCGCAGGTTTTTATACATTGCTAATTAATTCTCTTTTTTCTCTATTTTATCCAATGTAACTCCTATGATATAATAATGAGGTACATTTTCCAATATCTCATCAGACAAATCCGATTTGAGCATAGGCTCACCACAACATCTAATCAATTTCGCCTTTTCGTCATACCAATACGAAAGAATGGCCACCAATGGAATGAACTTACCGCTTTCAAAGTTATCTATCACGAAAGGACGGATTTCATATTTATAAACTTTTTCAGCCGAAATAGGTCTCAATTTCAAACGCTGACTAACTGCACCAAGGTTTCCATACTCCGCATTAAGCTTCATTAGCGAATCTGCTTTATTTGGAATAAGAGCCAAATTGATTCTATCTATCTTATAAAAAATTCCGCGCTTCATTCCTTTCGTAAGCCCCAACTCTTTGGCTGCTTTTTTCTCTTCTTCTGTAAATTGCGAGAACAAAATCTTATTTCCTCCTGCATCGAAACCTCGTGAATTTATCTCGCCAGCCTCCTTTGAATACTCCTTAATGTAAAGCGTGACATTATAATCACCCTTCATAAAATCATTCAAATCGAATGAATAAAGGTCGTATCCATCATTGCGCAACAATGATATAATATCCTTCGCATCAATACTTCGACTCTTGATATTTTGAGCCGACAACGAAAATCCCGCCACCAAAAAGAGCAAAAGTAATAACAGTTTTTTCATTGTACTCTTTAATTAATTATTTAATCTATTTCAAAGGCTCGTAGGGAATCTTATACTTCTCATCGAGGGTCAATATCGCGCCCTCCTTCATAGCCTTATCTGCAAGCAGAGCAAACTGCGTAGCGTAGTACGACTCCTCCAATACCTTATCGGGTTGCTTACCTGTAATCACAGCGTGAGCAAATGCCTCGATAAGCTCCTTTGAGCCATCGGCCTCAGCTCCCACAGAACTCTCGCCCGACACCACCTTTACATTCTGCATTATAGGCAGACCGGGTGCCAAAGCACTCGTCTCGGTAGCCCAGCTTGTACCTGCAAAGACAGAATTACTCATAAGGCCATTTTCAATCTGCTCAACGAGCTGGTGCATACCACTACCCTTCGGAGCAGGCTCATCGGTATAGTGCATAGCCGTCACCAAATCAATCGTACCCTCCGAGCCGAGAATCTGCTCACCCATACCGAAATGCTTGTTCGATATAATCGACTCAAAAGTCATATTCACACCATTTGGATATGTAAATATAGCACACACCGTATCATACACATCACGGCCATCTTTATTCCAATGAATCAAGCTACCCGAGCCCATCACCTTTTCGGGCAACATACCCATAGCCCACGAGCCGTTCTGCAACTGGTGACACGCAAGCTCGGTCATAAGGCCGCGCGAATATTCGCTATACAATCGCCAATTGATTCTGCGCTCCAACTCTGGCGAGGGAACTTCTCTGCGCCAATCGTTATTGCGATACCAATAGTTTCTAACGCCTACAACCTTACCAATCTTGCCCTCGTGAATCATCTGCATAGCCTTCACATACTTGGGGTCGAACAATCGCTGCTGACCAATCAACAACACTCCACCCACTCGCTCGCGGCACTTATACACCTCCAACGCCTCGTCCAAAGTAAATGCCATAGACTTCTCGCAAAAGACTCTCTTTCCTGCCTCCAATGCATCGATAGTCATACGGCCGTGAAGATAAAGCGGTGTAGCTATAATCACACCCTTCACCTCGCTATCCTCCAACAAGCGATGGTAATCATCGTAGAGCTTCGCCTTCGGGAAATATTGCGCTGCATCTTCCAAATGAGGACGATAGTCATCGCACAAAGCCACAACCTCCACCTCTGGCATCTGCAACAGATTCTTAATGTGGAATAATCCGCGAGAGCCTGTACCTATAATACCTATACGAGCCTTCTCGCCCTTAATCTCCTGCTGGGCTTTGGGTGTACACGACTCCAACCACGGAAATAACGACAACGCAACACCTGCGAGCCCCTTTGCTCCACAATCGGCCAAAAATTCTTTTCTGTTCATTGGGTTATATATTTTTATCTATTATTTTCAATCAATCTTCTCTCCGTCGTACCATCTTTTCGGCAATATAGCTCGGTGGCACGATAGCCTTCATATTGTCCCATAATCTCGGCCCGTTGGTTATGCGGAGCAGCATACAATGCAGTCGATAGCACTTCGGCCACCAATGCCGAGCGGCCCTCAACTGCGACCAACTCCTCACCCGCCACACGCAATCCCGTATGCGGATTGAGAATGTGATATTCGCCACTCTCGGCCATACCCGACACCGACAATGCGCTATCGCATAATCTGAACTCCCCAGCCACAGCACCAGCACACTTTCGGTTGGCCACGCCAATTGGCCACCACTCGCCGTAAGGGTGATGCCCCAGAGCAGCAATCGAGCTATTTCCAAAATTCACCACTCCGCTCTCAACTCCGCTCTCGCGCAACATTCTACACACCTGCTCCAACGCAAAGCCTTTGGCAAATCCGCCCAAGTCAATCTTTACATCGGCCGACGCAAGCCGAATCGTGTGATCTTTCCCATCAAGCAGATATGCAGCACCCGAGCGTGGTTGCTCTGCTGCCGCCACATCGAAATAACCACCCGTACCACGACGAAAAACCTCGCATAGTTCCAAAGCCATAAACAGTTCCCCGTCAAGTTCAACTGCCTGAGTAGCAGCCACAGCATTCACCATTGCAAGGGGACTTGCATTATCAAAACGATTCATCAATCGCTCCAACTTGCTCACCCTCTGCTCCACATCTCGCACCACACTTTGAGCCATCGGCTCTTCCAATCGTGGCAAAACAATCTCCATACGGGTATGCATAGCATAAAACCGAGCATACGCCACCGCACACTCTGCGTTCTTGGTGCTATATGTAAATTCTGTTGCCACCTTACTCCTCGCTCTACACTATTTCTTGCCAGCCAAACGCATAAACAAATGCCACGCGATGCGCAGAATAAGCATCAGACCATAGAGTATAAGTGTTGTCACCACCACATAGCCAATTTGTGAAAAAATCTCCCACCACGGACGCTCAAATTTCACTATCGCGCACCAATTCACCACATTTGCGACAACAAAACACACCAGCAAAATCAGCATCTCACGCCTCTTCATTGCGGCGGTAATTATCGAATCTTTCATAGTTGTATTACTTGAAATTACTTGTTCAACTCTCGGATTTTCAGATTCCTATACTGTACCTTGTCGTTATGATCTTGCAAAAGGATATGACCGCCATCACCACCTGCAAAGTTATTCACCTTTGCGAACTTACTTCGGGCAATAAGCTGCTCCCACTCCTTACCCTCTTTGGTGTAAGAGAGAATCTTCACGCCATTTAACCAATGCTCTACGTTTGCACCTCGCACAACAATACGGGCAGTATTCCAATCCTTCTTACGCACATATTTCCAACCCGGTGCCGCCAATATATCATACAACGAGCCGAGCCTGCGATTTCCATCGAAACCCTTATTTGCGTCGGGGTGACGCTCATCGTCGAGAATCTGGAACTCACAACCCACGCTTCCATTTTCGCCAATAAAATATTTGATACCACTATTAGCTCCCTCCGCAAAGCGAAAATCTATCGACAACTCAAAATCGTGGTACTTACGCTCGGTAATAATATCGCCAGCGCCCGAATTGGGACTAATCGTCATCACGCCATCAGCACAAGTCCACCCCTTCTTGAAATCTTTGCCCGAATTACTCTTCCAACCCGACATATCAACTCCATTCCACAACAAAGCCCAGCCTTCGGCCTTCTCGCGCTCCGAGAGTGTATTTGGGATATGATTCTTTTGGGGGATAGTTGTGATTACAGGCGAGAGCTCCTCTGCCAAATTATCGGTTTTGATTCTAATATTGCGCCAGCGAATCGTACTGCCTGCCAACTCCTTGCGAGTACCTATATCGTGCACCTGCAAAGCAATAAAGCCCGACATATCGGCATTGTTTACCATATCGGCTGTTGCCACTCCGTTGAGCCATACTCTTACCGATTCTCCCACAGCCTCAACACGCATCTTGTTCCACTCGCCACGTTTGAAAGCCTTTTGAGCCTGAGGCAAATCAAACAGCGGATAGAGCCAACCACTACGAGCCTCATCGTAAATACCTCCACTAAAAGCCGAAGGGTCTATTTCGCACTGATAGCCATAGACTCTACCATTTTTATACTCTGCCTTTGAGTGGCTACGAATCTGCACACCCGAATTGACACCCTCGTCAACCTTATACTCCATTTCGAGTATAAAATCACCATATTCGCGCTTCGTAGCAAGGAAAGTATTTGGTGTATTCATTGTACTTACGCCCACCAACTCGCCATTCTCGACGCGAAATTCAGCTCGACCATTTAACTTGATCCAACCATTCAGATTACGGCCATTGAAGAGGCTCTTCCAGCCACCACGCTCCGCCGAATTACACGCCATACAACACAGCACGATGCAAGCCGTTAAAAATATCTTTTTCATAGTTTTAAGAGTTTTGTTTAGGTTATAGTATCTATTTATCGGGTATGCGGATTCAGATTCACAGAACGAAGTTTACAACTTGATATCGTAAATCTGTATCACACCACACAATGCTCCATCAGCATCGGTCACAAGCAACGAATTTACCTTACGTTGCGTCATCAATCGCTCGGCTTCGATAAGTTTGGCATTTACATTCACACACTTTGGAGAGCGTGTTGCGATATCCATAGCCTTGATTTTGAAAAACTCAGCCTCACGGCTCTCCATAGCTCGACGAATATCTCCATCGGTCACGATTCCCAAAATCTCGCCATTATCGACTATAATAATCAAGCCCAATCCTCCACGACTTACCTTGTGAATCATCTCCACCGCCCCACAATCAGGCCCAACAACAGGCAAATCGTGGCTACGCATCACATTTCCAACTGTCATAAGCAATCTGCGACCGAGACTTCCGCCCGGGTGCAAACGAGCAAAATCCATTGCCGTAAACTTGCGAGCCTCCATCAATGCAATGGCCAATGCATCACCCAAAGCAAGTTGTGCAGTAGTCGAAGTTGTAGGAGCCAAACGCAATGCACAAGCCTCCTCCTTCACGCCTGTATTGAGGTGCAAATCGGAATTTTTGGCCAGTGTAGAGTTGGGATTGCTCGTAATCGAGATAAGCACATTACCGTTAGAGTGAATAAACGGCACAATCTTCAACACCTCGTCGGTCTCGCCCGAATGCGACAACGCAAGCACCACATCTTCCGAAGAGATCATACCCAAATCACCGTGAAAAGCCTCCCCGGGGTGGAGGTAGAAACTCGGCGAGCCAGTACTTGCCAAAGTAGCCGCAATCTTACGGCCCACAAGGCCCGACTTGCCCATTCCCGTAATAATCACTTTGCCTTTACAGTTCAAAATACGGTCAACCGCACCCACAAACTGCTCGTCTAAAATATCGGCCAAATTATTCAACGCCTCGGCTTCGAGCGTAAGAGTTCGCTTTGCCGAAGCGAATATATCCTGTGAAGTATAATTGCTCATTATAATTTAGTTTTGTTAGTCGTTCAGTATCCTATCCTAAAATCCACACCAAGCGGCATTGGATTACATCATCTATATCAGGCTCTCAATTACACCTTCCAAATCATCGAGTCGCAACATATTTGGGCCATCGCTCAATGCGTTGTCGGGGTCGGGGTGAACCTCAAAGAAGAAGGCGTTAGCACCAAAAGCTTTGGCAGCCTGAGCCATTGCTGGCACAAACTCACGATTGCCACCCGTCTTGCCTCCTGCGGCACCTGGGCGTTGCACGCTATGCGTACAGTCCATCATCACCGTAGGTGAAATCTTCAACATATCGGGTATATTGCGAAAATCAACCACAAGATTGTTATATCCGTAGATGTTTCCACGCTCGGTAAGCCACACCTCCTGCGCACCCGAGCGCACAGCCTTCTCGTAAGGGTATTTCATATCCTCGCCCGAAAGGAATTGAGCCTTCTTGATATTCACTATGCGACCCGTTGCAGCCGCAGCCACCAACAAATCGGTCTGACGACACAAGAAAGCAGGGATTTGCAACACATCAATCACCTCACCCGCTGGTGCAGCCTGCCACGCCTCGTGAATATCCGTGCAGAGGCTAAGCCCCCACTTCTGCTTAACATCTGAGAGCATCTGCAATCCTTTATCCAGACCCACACCTCGATACGACGTAAGCGACGTGCGGTTAGCCTTATCAAACGATGCCTTAAAGATGATATTCACGCCCAAACGCTTGTTGATTTCAACCAACTTCTGGGCAACCATATCCAACAGTTCAGCCGACTCAATCACGCACGGCCCTGCAACAAATTTTTTCATATCTTTTTCTTTTATTTCTCTATTTCAGCAAGGAACTTCTCGGCTCGCTCCAAATCTTCGGGAGTATCAATTCCGACGGTCTCAACCTCCGTAATACCCACTCCAATCTTGTAGCCATTCTCCAACCAACGCAACTGCTCCAACGACTCGGCCTTCTCCAAAGTCGATTGCGGTAGCGATGTAATCTCACCCAACACATCACGTCGGAAAGCATACATTCCGATATGTTTGTAGAATGTGTGTCGAGAGAGCCACTGCTCAGGCTCTACACCACGCAAATATGGAATCACCGAGCGTGAAAAATAAATCGCTCTCGACTCGCTATCTAGCACCACTTTTGGAGAGTTTGGATTCTCCAAAGCAGCCAATCCATCTTGCTCGGTAAAGGGTTTTACGAGTGTCGCGATGTCGGTCTGCTCGTTATTGAAACAATCCATAATCGCCTGCAACTGCGAATGAGCAATGAAAGGCTCATCACCTTGCACGTTTATCACCACATCATACTCCTCGCCCTGCTTCTGATATGCCTCCCAGCAACGGTCAGTGCCGCTTTTGTGATTTGGAGAGGTCATAACTACCTGACCGCCAAACGATTTAACTGCATCGGCAATGCGCTCGTCATCGGTAGCTACGACAGCACTTGAAATAACTCCCGTAACTTGCTCATATACACGCTGAATCACAGGTTTGCCACCCAGCATTGCAAGGGGTTTACCAGGGAAACGCGTTGATGCATATCGAGCAGGGATTATAGCAATGAATCTCAATGATTTATCCATATTTACTTAAACTATTACTTTACTTCAAAGCTAACGCTAGTACCTCATTAATCTGCTTGACATAGTGGAAGTTAAGTCCTTTCACATACTCAGCCTTAATCTCCTCCACATCTTTACGGTTATCCTCACACAAAATCAATTCGGTGATACCAGCTCGCTTCGCCGCCAAAATTTTCTCCTTGATTCCACCTACGGGCATTACACGGCCACGCAAGGTCATCTCGCCTGTCATAGCGATTCGCTCCTTCACCTCTCGGCCAGTAAAGGTCGAAACAATCGATGTCACCATCGTAATACCAGCCGATGGGCCGTCCTTCGGAATTGCACCCTCGGGAACGTGGATATTGAGATTCTTCTTCTCGAAAACATCGGCCGAGATACCCAGCTCCTCGTGGTGAGCCTGCACCCACTCATAAGCAATTGTGGCCGACTCCTTCATCACATCGCCCAAATTACCCGTAAGGTTCAAACCACCCTTACCAGGAGTCAAGACCGACTCAATGTAGAGGATATCGCCACCAACGGCTGTCCACGCAAGACCCGTCACAACGCCAATCATACCAGCAATCTCGTACTCGTCGTTACGGAACTTAGGCTTACCGAGAATCTTCTCCACATCGGCAGCACTCATCTCCGCAGCAAAAGCCTCGTCGAAGGCGATATTTTTAGCTCTTGCGCGTGCCAACTTTGCAATATGCTTATCCAGTGAACGCACACCCGACTCGCGAGTATAATCGGAGATAATCTTCTCCACAACAGGCTCTGTAAGGATAAACTCCGACTCCTTCAAGCCGTGAGCCTCGCACTGCTTGCGAATCAAATGCTCCTCGGCAATACGAACTTTATCCTCCAAAATATATCCCGGAATATTTATCATCTCCATACGGTCACGCAACGCAGGGTTAATAGCCCCCACATCGTTGGCCGTAGCGAGGAACAACACCTTCGACAAATCGTACTCGGTATCGAGGTAGTTATCGTGGAATGTGGTGTTCTGCTCGGGGTCAAGCACCTCCAACAATGCACTCGATGGGTCGCCGTGATTGCTTACGGTAATCTTATCGACCTCGTCGAGAATAATCACAGGGTTTGATGAGCCACAACGCTTGATGGTTTGAATGATTCGACCCGGCATAGCTCCGATATATGTACGGCGGTGACCACGAATCTCCGACTCATCGTGCAGGCCACCCAACGATATACGACCAAACTTACGGCCCAACGCCTGCGCAACAGAACGACCAAGCGAAGTCTTACCTACTCCCGGAGGGCCATACAAGCACAAAATTGGAGATTTCAAATCGCCTTTGAGCTTAATAACGGCCAAATGCTCCAAAATTCTATCCTTTACCTCCTCCAAACCGAAGTGGTCATCGTCGAGTTGCTTGCGAGCACACTCCAAATCGAGGTTATCTTTTGTCACCTCGTTCCACGGAAGCTCCAACATCAACTGCAAATAGGTCATCTGCACCGAATACTCTGCAACGGCAGGATTCAGACGCTCAACCTTCGCCAGCTCCTTCTCGAAGAGTTCTCCCACCTCCTTGGGCCAATTCTTCTTTTTCGCTGCCTCGCGCATCTGCTCAATCTCGGCATCGGCCGAATCGCCCAACTCGTCTTGAATAGCACGCATCTGCTGCTGCAAATAGTAGTCACGCTGCTGCTTATCAATCTCCTGCTTAACCTTGTTCTGAATCTCGTTTTTAAGTTCGGCCATCTGCTGCTCACGCACCAGAATCTCCAACAATTTGCGAGCGCGGGCCAACAAACCCGGAGCCTCCAACAACGCCTGACGGTCATCGTCGGAAAAATCCATATTCGAGCATACGAAGTTAATCAGCCCTCGCTTGGAATCAATATTCTTCAAAGCGAAAACCGCCTCTTTTGGCATCGTAGCTGAGATGTTGATAATATTGAGAGCCACCTCGCGAACTGAATCGACCAAAGCCTGAAACTCGACATTGTTCTCGTCGGGCTGCGAATCACGAATAGTACGAACAACAGCCTTCAAATATGGCTCAGACTGCAAATATTCGCCAACCTCAATCTTCTCCAAACCGCTGAGAATAACGGTAAGGTTGCCATTGGGCATCTCCAATATCTTGATAATGCGGGCCGCTGTACCCACTTTGTACATATCGTCGGGAGTTGGAACCTCAACTTCGGTCTCACGCTGCAACACTGCGCCCAAAAGACCTCCCGTTGAATTTACATCACGAACAAGTTTTATGCTCTTTTCACGACCTACCGTAATGGGGGTAATAGCACCCGGAAACAAAACCGAGCTACGCAACGACAAAATCGGAAGCGACTCGGGAATGGCAACATTTTCAACTATATCGTCGCCACTTGCGATAATAGGCACTACCTGATGTTTGCCATCAAACAATTCGGGCAGAGCCTCCAAATCTGTTATTTCAATCTTTTTCTTACTCATAGTTACACTATTTCACGATTGCAAAAATAGTAAAATTTAGCTATCTACGACAACACTTTTAACAGAATGTTAATAAATAATTCACAACTCTCAATTTTGTGGTCGATTTTGGCAAATTTTTAGCAACATTTTTTATGCGACAAACAGACCAATTCACACGAAATAAAACCAAACTACATACCAACCTTATTTGAACGGATAGGAAACAATAGTTTGCAGGCAAAACAATAAAACTAAACAAGTAAAGTCGAAGTGTAAAACAAGCTCGATATACAAAAACGAAAATAAAACAAAAATATTCCTATTTATGAATAAATTATTTCAGGGAAATCAGAGGCTCGCGCCAAGCGATTATTGGTGTAATTTTTCAGCGTCAAAATTGAGTAGATTATATCACTTTTTTACCTTAACGCATAATGCGAATGTTGATTAATCAAGCCTACACAAAGGTTATTCAAGAGCCACATAATTATCTTCAATGGCAAAAGTACAAATCACAAAAGCAAAATTTCAACAAGCGCAAGAACAACGTAACGTTTTTTTTCATACTTTTGTCGCAAATTTCAAGCTATTCAAAATTATGCAAGAGATTGAACTTTGGTCACTCGTCCCATTTATCCTGATGCTGCTCAGTATCGCGATAATGCCACTGATTGCAGGAAAATGGTGGGAGAGTAATTTTCATAAATTGTGTGTTGCATTGGGATTAGCCCTGCCAACAGCAATATATCTTATTGCAAACGGAATGGGCGAAAATCTCACCCATCAAATGGCATTCGACTACTTACCATTCATCACACTGCTTTGCGCTCTTTTTGTGGTTACGGGTGGAATCTACACACACGGCAGTATGCAGGCTCGCCCGCTGAATAACACCATAGTTCTCGCCATAGGTTTCGTGCTGGCTTCGTTTATCGGCACAACAGGTGCTGCAATGTTGATGATTAGGCCACTGATTGATATGAATCAACAGCGCAAACACGTAACTCACACGATACTATTTTTCATTGCTTTGGTTGCCAATTGCGGAGGAGTATTAACCCCGCTGGGTGACCCACCGCTATTTCTGTTGTATCTGCGAGGAGTGGATTTCTTTTGGTTCTTAAACCTACTGCCACAATGGTTATTCACGGGTATTACGCTCCTTGCAATATACTACACATTTGACACCTACACATACTACAAGCGAGAGCCTATCGAAGCCGTAATGGCCGACGTAAGAGAGAAGGAGAGGTTGAAAATCAACGGCAAAATCAATATTGTATATCTGCTGGCTATCGTTCTTACAGTGTCGTTTGTCAACTCATCGTACATACCCCGAATGGGGGCTCACGATGCGCCTATAATGCTGCGTTTCTTGCGAGAGTTTATACTCATCGGAATCATACTCCTCTCGCTACTCACAACAAAGAAGCGAGTACGCAAGGACAACAATTTTTCGTGGGAGCCAATAGTAGAGGTTGGAGTTGTGTTTATCGGAATCTTCGCCACGATGACACCCGCTCTGCTCTACCTCAACGCCAATGCCGCCAAACTTGGAATCACCGAGCCCTGGCAGTTCTACTACGGAGCAGGATTATTGTCGGCATTCCTCGATAACTCGCCAACGGCTGTGGCATTCCATACTGTGGCTCAGGGACTACCCCACTCGGCATATATCGACCTTGTGGCAGGAGTACCCGAGCAGCTTTTGAAAGCCATATCGCTGGGAGCAGTATTCTTTGGCGCGATGACCTACATCGGTAACGGGCCAAACTTTATGGTCAAAGCCATTGCCGAGCAGAATGGAATCAAGATGCCCGATTTCTTTGGATATATCATTCAATTCTCGTTAGTGGTTTTATTGCCTGTCTATATCTTGGTACAGGTGATATTCTTATAAAAAATCATTTCACAAATAGAAAAATCCGACTTCCAGATTGCAAAGTCGGATTTTTCCATATTATAAAACGCCTATTTAGGTATTTTTTTATATATTTGCAAGTTGTACGCGCATTGCGCTCGTGCGCGAGCCCGTATATGAGCCTGCACGCAGGAGAACACCAAGTGCAGGGAGCACAAGTACAAGGAATACAAGTGCAGGGGGACACAAGCAGAGAAATTAATAACAAAATATATACGAAAGATTATGGTAGCAGACAAGTACACACCACAAGATATTGAATCGAAGTGGTATGAGTATTGGATTGAGAACAAACTTTTCCATTCGGAGCCTGATGCTCGTGAGCCTTACACGATAGTTATCCCACCCCCCAACGTTACAGGTATGTTGCATATGGGTCATATGCTCAACAACACATTGCAAGATGTTTTGATGCGTCGCGCTCGCCAAATGGGTAAGAATGCCTGCTGGGTACCGGGTACCGACCACGCATCAATCGCAACAGAGGCAAAGGTGGTTGCAAAACTCGCCGCCGAGGGCATCAACAAAGCTGACCTTTCGCGCGAGGAGTTTTTGGCTCACGCTTGGGAGTGGAAAGAGAAGCACGGAGGCATCATCTTGAAGCAGTTGCGCAAATTGGGTGCATCGTGCGACTGGGATCGCACCTGCTTTACGATGGACGAAGCTCGTACAGAGAGTGTAATCAGAGTATTCTGCGACCTCTACCGCAAAGGCAAGATTTATCGCGGTGTAAGAATGGTCAATTGGGACCCATCGGCAAAGACTGCTCTATCGGACGAGGAGGTAATCTACAAAGAGTCGCAGGGTAAACTCTACTACTTGCGTTATATAGTGGAGGGTTCAGACCGCTACTTGGTAGTAGCAACAACTCGCCCCGAGACCATTTTGGGTGATACCGCTGTATGCCTCAACCCCAACGACGAGCGTTACAAGGATATCCCAGAGGGAGCAAGAGTGATTGTACCACTCGTAGGCCGTTCAATTCCTATCATTCGCGATGAATACGTTGACATTGAGTTTGGTACGGGTGCATTGAAGGTTACTCCTGCACACGACGTAAACGACTATATGTTGGGCGAGAAGTACAACTTGGAGTCAATCGACATCTTCAACGACGATGGTACAATCAACGACAAGGTTGGAATGTATGTTGGTATGGAGCGTTTCGAGTGCCGCAAGGTTATCGAGGGTGACTTGCAGGCCGCTGGCTTGATGGAGAAAGTCGAGGCATACACCAACAACGTGGGTTACTCGGAGCGTACGGGTGTTGCTATCGAGCCAAAGCTCTCGATGCAGTGGTTTATGTCGATGAAGGAGATTGCCGAGCCTGCAACTAAGGCCGTATTGGAAGACGCTATTAAGTTTATTCCTGCAAAATACAAGAACACATATCGTCACTGGATGGAGAACATCAAGGATTGGTGTATCTCTCGCCAATTGTGGTGGGGTCAGCGTATTCCTGCTTACTACTTGCCACAGGGTGGTTATGTGATTGCAGAGACTCCTGAAAAGGCTTTGGAGGCTGCTCGCGAGAAGTCGGGCAATGCAGATTTGCAACTCAGCGACCTTCGTCAAGACGAAGACGTACTCGACACTTGGTTCTCATCGTGGCTGTGGCCTATCTCGGTATTTGATGGCATACGCAACCCCGACAACGAGGATATCAACTACTACTACCCCACAAGCGACCTTATCACTGGTCCAGATATCATCTTCTTCTGGGTGGCCCGTATGATTATGGCAGGATATGAGTATCGCTCGGAGAAGCCATTTGGCAATGTGTATTTCACAGGTATTGTTCGCGACAAGTTGGGTCGCAAGATGTCGAAGCAGTTGGGTAACTCACCCGACCCACTCGATTTGATTGCTAAGTATGGTGCCGACGGTATGCGTGTAGCAATGATGCTCTCGTCGTCGGCTGGTAACGACGTGATGTTCGACGAGGCTCTCTGCGAGCAGGGACGCAACTTCGGCAACAAGATTTGGAACGCATATCGCTTGATTAGCGGCTGGAATATTGACGAGAATTTGGAGCAGAGCGAGAACAACCGTTTGTCGATTGAGTGGTTTGGTCACACTCTCTCGAAGGCTATTGCCGAGATTGATGACAACTTCTCATCATACCGCATTTCAGAGGCGTTTATGTGCATCTACAAGCTCTTCTGGGACGATTTCAGCGGCTGGTACTTGGAGATGGTAAAACCTGCATATCAGCAGCCAACCGACAAAGCCACAATGGAGGCTACACGCCACTACTTCGACCTTTTGATGCGTCTTATCCACTCGTTTATGCCATTCGTAACAGAGGAGATTTGGCAGGACTTGGCCGAGCGCAAGGCGGGCGAATCAATTATGTACGCTCCAATGCCTAAGGCCGAGCAGGTTGATGAGGCTCTGTTGGCTCGATTTGAGCTTGCAAAGGAGGCGATTACGGGTGTGCGTAACGTGCGCAAGCAGAAGAATATCGCTCAGAAGAACGCTCTGCAACTCAACGTTATCACCGACGAGAACTACCCCGCAGAGTATGCACCTGTGATTGCGAAGATATGTAACCTCTCATCAATTGAGGCCATTTCAGAGAAAGACCCGATGGCCGATGCATTCATCGTTAAGACAACGCAGTACTTTGTTCCAATGGGCGAGCAGATTGACATCGAGGCCGAAACAAAGAAACTCAACGATGAACTCACCTACTTGGAGGGATTCTTGGCAAGTGTAATGAAGAAACTCTCGAATGAGCGTTTCGTAAGTTCAGCCCCCGAAAAAGTGGTTGCCAACGAGCGTGCAAAGAAGGCTGACGCAGAGGCTAAAATTGCAGCCATCAAGGAGCGTTTGGAGGCTTTGAAGTAGAGCATAGGAGAACTACATATTTTCAATAACTCCATCGAGGGTGTCACAACAACCGACACCCTCGAATGGTGATAATCTGCAAAAGATTTGGCTATTTATGGCTGACGTTACGATATATACCGATGGAGCTGCACAGGGCAATCCGGGTCGAGGAGGATACGGCATCGTGTTGATGTCGGGCCCTCATCGTAAGGAGCTCTCGCAGGGGTACAGACTTACGACCAACAACCGAATGGAGTTGATGGCCGTATGTGTTGCGTTGGAGGCCTTGAAATTTGACGGCTGCAATGTAACCATCTACTCCGACTCGAAATATGTGGTTGATGCAGTGAACCAACGATGGGTATTCGGCTGGGAACGCAAGGGTTTTTCAGGCAAGAAGAACCCCGATCTATGGGGTCGTTTTCTGAGGGTATATCGCCGTCATAGAGTACAATTTGTGTGGGTGAAAGGGCACGCCTCAACCGTTGAAAACAATCGTTGCGACGAGTTGGCAGTAGCGGCGGCCAATAGTGGTAATCTTTTGGAGGATTTTGGCTACACGCCCGAACAGTAAACACCCATAACGTAACAAGCGCAGAAATGAGCAACGACAATCCCATAAAACTCACATTCTTGGGGACAGGCACATCGCAAGGTGTTCCCGTCATTGGGTGTGAGTGTGAGGTGTGTCAATCGGCTGATGAGCGTGACAAGAGATTGCGCACCTCGGCAATGATTGAGAGCGAGGATTGCCGCATCGTAATAGATGCAGGGCCAGATTTCCGCCAACAGATGTTACGCACTCGTGTAAGGAGAATTGATGCCATACTGCTCACTCACGAGCACAAAGACCATACGGGAGGGCTTGACGATGTGAGAGCATTTAATTTTGTGGATTACCCCAAAGCAATCTACCCCGTAGATATATACGCAACTCACCGCACGGCAGAGTGCATAAGAAAAGATTTCGACTACGCCTTTGCTCAAAACAAATATCGTGGAGTACCCGAAATGAGGCTACACGAATTTGAGCCCTGCGAGCCTTTCCGAGTGAAAGAGTTGGAGATAATTCCCATAAGGGGCAAACACTCGGAGCGATTCGATGTTACGGGATACCGCATAGGCCGATTGGCGTATATGACCGATTTCAAGGAGCTGGTGGCAGGAGAAGAGGAGAAGTTACAAGGTGTGGATACGCTCGTAGTAAACGCTCTCAGATTTGAGCCACACTACTCTCATTTCAACGTCGAGGAGGCAGTTGCATTGGCAAAAAAGATTGCCCCACGTCGTACATACTTGACTCATATGTCGCACGACATAGGATTATACGCCCAAACTAACCCCCAGCTACCCGAAAGAATTGAGCTAGCGTATGACGGGCTACAAATTGAGATATAGGGGAAGAAGTAAAAGGTTTTCTAAAATAGATTAGACTTAAAACACATTAGATATGAGTAACAAACTTAATGGCAAGGTTGTAGTTATCACAGGTGCTTCATCGGGTATCGGAGAGGCTATGGCCCGCGAATATGCGGCAATGGGAGCAAAGGTTGTTCTCGGCGCACGTCAAGCCGACAAGCTCGAAACACTTTGCAAGGAGATTACCGCGAAAGGTGGCAAAGCCGCGTGGAGCGCAACCGATGTAACAAAGGTGGAGGATTGCGAGCGATTAATCAAAACTGCCGTAGAGGCCTTTGGAGGTATTGACGTGATGATATGCAATGCAGGAATCTCGATGCGCGCGCTGTTCGACGATTTGGATTTGAGTGTACTGCATAGATTGATGGACGTGAATTTCTGGGGAACGGTATATTGCACGAAATTCGCACTCCCCTACTTGCAACGCTCGAAGGGCTCGCTCGTGGGCATCTCTTCGGTAGCTGGCATTCACGGTCTGCCGGGTCGCACGGGATATTCGGCATCGAAGTTTGCAATGACAGGATTCTTGGAGACTATCCGCGTGGAGAACCTCAAAAAGGGACTTCATGTAATGGTGGCTTGTCCCGGTTTCACTGCATCGAATGTGCGTTTCTCGGCACTCACAGCCGACGGCTCACAGCAAGGCTCAACACCACGCGAAGAGGGTAAGATGATGACAGCCGAGCAGGTCGCTCACATCGTAGCCAAAGGTATTGCTCGCAGAAAGCGTTTGTGCTTGATGGAGATTGAGGGTCGAGCAACTCACTTTGTAAAGAAGTTTGCACCCGGAATTGTGGATAGATTATTCTACTATGTGATGTCGAAGGAGCCTGATTCTCCTTTCAAATAATCGGTAGCAACAAGCAATGTAAAACAAATTGAAGTTGTCTAACAAAAAGGGAGTGTCTAAAAAGTTTTTTAGACACTCCCAATTATTTATTGATGTATTGTCAAATACTATTTTGTAGCACTCTCCAAACGCTTCATCATAACAAACATAAAGAGCGCAGAGAGCAAGCACAATGCGATAAATACCGACCATACAACTGTGAGTGAAAGACCTCCCCAAAGGAAACCACCCACTGATACGAGCATATTACCGAGTGCAGTTGCTACAAACCAGCAACCCATCATCATACCCTTATACTTAGGAGGAGCTACCTTCGATACGAATGAGATACCCATTGGAGAAAGCAACAACTCAGCAAAAGTCAATACGAGGTAAGTTGAAATCAACCAGTTAGCCGATACCAACGCACCTGAATCACCAGCAGCTGCCTGTGCATCAGGAGTAAGCAAACCAATTGAGCCGAATGCCATTACAGCAAAACCAGCAGCAGCTACCAACATACCATAAGCAATCTTACGAGGTGCAGAAGGCTCCTTGCCACGCTTTGCCAATGCGCCAAAGATAGCCATTGATACAGGTGTCAAAGCCACAACATAGAATGGGTTAAACTGCTGGAAGATAGGTGCGCTAACTGCTACCGAGCCCTCAACGTGCAAATACTTGTAAATCAACACAGCGATAACTGCAACAACGATTGAGCCTGAGATAGCCTTAGTCTTGATATCGTTCTTCTCGCTCTGTGCGAATGAGAAACCAGCATATACTGCAACGATAACCAATACAAGATTCCATACGTTGAATGCCATACTCTGCAAGCCCTCAGATGACTTCTCGGTGAACTCATCGGCGAAGTAAGTAAGAGTAAGACCGTTCTGGTGGAATGCCATCCAGAAGAAGATAACAACGGCAAACACAAGGAACAAAGCAGTCATACGAGCCTTAGTCTCGGCAGGAGTAAGGTTATCCACAACCTGAGCAGCATCGCCCTTCTTGCCCTTACCACCCTCAACGTGACGGAATGTCGAGCGGAAGATGTAGTAGATTGCAATCGAAGCGATAAGCGATGCACAAGCCACAGCAAATGAGAAGTGGTAAGCATCGTTGCCAGAGTAACCGAGTGAAGTCTCAGCCCACTCCTTAATCTTTACGGCTGCGGTTGGAGCAAACAAGGCACCAATATTGATAGCCATATAGAAGATTGAGAAACCTGAATCGCGCTTGTCAGCATACTGAGGGTCATCGTAGAGGTTACCTACCATAACCTGCAAGTTACCCTTGAAAAGACCTGTACCAACGCTGATGAAGAGCAATGCGCCAAGCATAGCAATCATAGCTACGGTATCGCCTCCCAATGGGAACGAAAGCAACAGATAACCGACAAACATAATGGTAATACCGATTGTTACCATGCGGCCAAAGCCAAACTTATCGGCCATAATACCACCGAAAAGAGGCATAAAATATACAAGACCCAAGAAGGTCGAATAGATTGCTCCTGCAACACCAGCGTCCAAGCCGAAGTTTGCACGCAAGAACAAAGCGAATACTGCCAACATAGTGTAGTAACCGAAACGCTCACCAGTGTTAGCAAGTGCAAGGGCATACAAGCCCTTAGGGTGTCCTTTGAACATAAATTTGAAGTTATTTAATGGTTAATATATAAGCAATGTTGCTTAATTTGGGCAAATATAAGGAAAATTATTGTATATTTGTATATAAAACCGTTGAAAATAGCAGTTATGGAGAGTTCAAAATCTATCTTACCAATGGTCGAAAGGGACGAATGGTTACAACCTGTGGCTGAAAAAATTGAAGAACGTCACAACCGATATTTGAAACGTATGGTGGCTATCGAGCAGCAGTCGGGGTCAATTACCGACTATGCCAACGGTTACCGCTATTACGGCTGGCAATACGATGACGCGCTTTGTGGCTGGTGGTTAAGAGAGTGGCTACCCGAGGCATACGATGTGTTTTTGTTTGGCGATTTCAACTCGTGGCAACGCACCCAACTTCGACTTGACAAGGGGACTGACGGGGTGTGGAGCATATTCCTGCCCGATGCGATGTACGAACATTTGCTCACGCACGGCTCGCTTTACAAGCTACACGTACACGGCAAGAACGGCTGGCACGACCGCATACCTGCCTACGCAACACGCGTCGTGCAGGACGAGGAGAGCAAGAACTACACTGCTCAATTCTGGATTCCGCAACCCTTCGAGTGGCACGACAAAGATTTCGATGCTCGAAAGGTGGGCGACCTGCTAATCTACGAGACGCATATCGGTATGGCACAGGAGGCCGAGAAGGTTGGTACATACAACGAATTCACCGATTTTATTCTGCCACGAGTTAAACAGGCGGGTTACAACGCCATTCAGATTATGGCCATTGCCGAACACCCCTACTATGGCTCGTTTGGCTACCACGTCTCGAACTTCTATGCTCCATCATCACGATTTGGCACGCCCGAAGAGTTGAAACGATTGATTGATACAGCTCACTCGATGGGAATTGCAGTGATTATGGATTTGGTACACGCCCACTATGTGAAGAACCTCAACGAAGGCATCAATGCGCTCGATGGCTCGGACCACCACTACTCAAAGGCGGGAGATGCTGGCTATCAACAGTATTGGGATTCGATGATTTTCGACTACGGCAAGGGAGGTGTGGAGCACTTCCTGCTATCGAATGTGAAGTATTGGATTGACGAATTCCACTTCGACGGTTATCGTTTCGACGGTGTTACCTCGATGCTATACTACCACAGAGGATACATCGATTTCGATTCGCGCGATAAGTTTTTCGACGAAGGAGTTGACCTCGATGCCATAACATATCTCACTTTGGCCAACAGACTCATTCACGCGCTCAATCCATCGGCCATCACCATAGCCGAAGATGTGAGTGGTATGCCCGGAATATGCCTTCCTATCGATGATGGAGGAGTGGGATTTGACTACCGCTTAGGAATGGCTATACCCGACTTTTGGATTAAGATGCTCAAAGATACACCCGACGAGGATTGGAACATTTGGGAGATGTGGAGTACACTCACAAATCGTCTGCCAGAGGTCAAGACCGTAGCTTACGCCGAGTCGCACGACCAAGCATTGGTGGGTGACAAGACCATAGCATTCCGATTGTTGGATAAGCTGATGTACGATTCGATGGACCGCAAGACGGAGAGTATGGTGGTGGATAGAGGTATGGCACTGCACAAGATGATACGTCTGATTACAATCACTACGGGTGGTGATGCCTATCTGAATTTTATGGGTAACGAGTTTGGCCACCCTGAGTGGATTGATTTCCCGCGCGAGGGCAATGGCTGGTCGTATTCGCACGCACGCCGTCAATGGTCGCTCAGAGATAGCGAGGAGCTACGTTACAGCTATTTGGCCGACTTCGACCAAGCTATGATTGAGCTTGTGAAAGATAATAAGATACTGTCGGACGGCTATCCATACAATCTGTTGATGGACGAGCAGAACAAGACGATGGTTTACACTCACCGCGACCTGCTGTTTGTATTTAACTGGCACCCGACAGCTTCGATTCCCGATTATGAGTTGCCTGTTCGTGAGGCGGGTAAATATGTTTTGGAACTTTCGACCGACGAGGAGCGTTTCGGAGGTTTGGATAGACAAGAGGCAGGCGCAGAGCACTTCTCGTTCAATTTTGAGTGTGAAGATGGCAATGTGCAACCACGAATTAAAATCTACAACACCTCGCGTACGGCAATGGTTTTCCGTCGCAAGGAGTAACCGCAACACAGCAAATATAACTAGGCCACTAAAAATGATATATGATTCAATAAAATAGATTATAGATAAAATTAATTTATGTTATAAACACAAAAATTTTTAACTTTGTATAAACAATAGCACATTAGTGCGACACATATAAGAAGCGTTATGCTTATCTTGTGATTTGGAAACGTAGGAAATTTTCAATTGGCACAAAGGTAGCATGATGGTTCTCACGCTTGCGTGGGCTGCTATCATTGTATCGGTGCCAAAGGTTTCCTACGACCTCCAAATCTCGATTCTAAGTATACAGTGCCACGCTTTCTTTTGATATTATAAACGTTTCTAGGCACTCGAAACATAAAATTCAAATGTTATGAAATTAAAAAAATTACTTTTAGCATTGTTTCTTTTGCCTTGTTTGGTATCTGCACAAGAAACGAAGGTAAAGAGGTTAGAATTTACCGTTGAACCCGGATTTATGTTTGGTGTACAAGAAGGCTCTGCAACATCTTTTACGCTAACAGGAGGTATAGGTTCGTGGCTTGATAAAAACATATATCTTGGATTGCATTCAGGAGCATTTATTCCACTTGTAGATGGAGCAAAAGCATCAATCCCATTATTTGCGCGAGTAGAATACAAGTTTAATGAAAACAAGACATCAGGCATATCGTTACCTTTTGATGCGGGATTCCTTATTAATAGTGATGCTGCTATGATTGGAGTTGTTCCATCATACACATTAGAACTGAACAAATGGTCTAATATAAAATTTGGATTAGGATATATGATCGGCATTAGCACCAAAGGGTATGGCGCATCACACAATTTGATAACTCGTGTGTCGATAAATATGCATAAGAACACAAGCAACCCACGAATCAAGCGACAGATTAAACCATCTCGTTATAGCGGATTACAATACTCTATTGAAGGCGGAATCACGAATTTCAATAGAGAAGATGAAAGTCTTTGGGGAATGATTGGTATAGCTCTTACATACAAATGGAATCCGCACATTAGTTTCGGTGTAGCTGTGAAACGCGAAGATATAATGAATAGCTATGCTCTACGAGGTCAATATCGTCTAAATGATAAAAGATGTTCTCCAATTGGAGCATTGGACATTGGTTTAACATCATTAAATGAAGATGGAAAGAAAGATAACTCTATATACGCAAGTCCTTCATTAGGTCTTTCTATACGTGCAGGTGAATCATATTTTGACATCAAAGCAGGTTATAAAATCGGTTCAAAATTACAAGGCGTAGATATTTACAATATAAATGGATTATTTATTGGTTTATCGTGGACTCACACAACCAAATTATTGCAGCGTAAAAGCCATAATTAGGATTTAACATTTTTTGCAAAGAAATGATATATTAATACACAACAAGGGCCTGCACACTGATTGTTGCAGGCCCTTATTATAAATTAGGTATAAAAGGTTATCGCTTGCGCTCCTTATAGTCGTCCATCGAGTTGCCTTGAATGGTAATAAGGCGCACCTGCTCGCTGGTGTTGTTATAAATCTGCAACACCTTGTGGAAAATACCAGCCTCAATCTTATGAGGCTCATACTTGACTTTAATCACCCCCACCTCGCCCGGGCGTACGGGCTTGCGCGAGTAGGTAACTGTCATACACGAACACGATTTGGTGATTTTCTTGATAACCAACGGAGAATCACCTTCGTTCACAAAGCGGAACTCCTTAATCAAATCGCCACCCTTACGCGGCACATCTCCAAAATCGTGAGATGTACGCTCAAAGACCATCTTCGGGCCCTTTTTCGTTTGAGCCTGCGCAGTCTGCGACAAAGGTAGTGCCACAACCAATAGCAGCAAGGAGAGTATATACTTCTTCATATCAACCGCTAATTGAGTTTGAAATTATAGGTAATTGTTCCACCCTGCACAAAACTGCGGCTCTCGGTGAAACGCGCACGTTTGGCCGCATCGATAGCTGCTGCAATAAGTGCAGCATCAGACGATGTAGAGCCCTTTGGCTCGTAGGTGGCCTGAGTTACTCGACCGTGCTGATCAACGGCTACTCGTACAACAATCTTACCACTCACATTACCCGGATACGATGGCACGGGCAAATTACCTACCAATCCTCGACCACGAAGTCCTTCGTCCAACTGGTCGTTGCCAATTGGATTAAGGCCACCGCCATCGCCACTTGCAAGATTCTCATCGCCCTCGCGTGCTGTGGGATTACCCAAATCCTCGGGCTCATCGACACCGCCCTTATTGCTATGGAATATGGCACGACGGTTGACAGTTTGGGTCTTTTGGTCGGTACCCGAAACCTGCTGGGTATTTTCACGAGTAGATAGATTCTGATGACGAGGGGCTTGCTTGGTAACCACAGGACGCTGAGGTGGACGCGGCTCATCAACCAGCACTATCTCCATTGGGGGATTCTCAATCACCTTCAATGGGATATATACCAGCAACATCAAGGCCGCCATCAACACAACGTATATTGCCGTAGCAACACCACCGTATAGTCTGGGTCTATCGTCGTTTTCGTCGTAATAATTCATAAGTCCTGAAATTCACTAATTGAATTTGGCTCTTTTATTGAAACTTTATAACGGAAATATGTCATACAAATTTCCCGTTATACTCTTTCGCTAAATTTCTATAACGCTGGGTAGTTTTAGGTTGCTCGAAGATAAGGAATCCGCAGTTTACTATGGGTAAATGAGGTATTCCGAATCAAGGCAGACGCCAAAATACTTGCGTTTCTCTCTACTGTTAAAATTTCTATAACGCTGGGGAGTTTGAGGCTGCTCGAAGATGAGGAATCCGCAGTTTACTCTGCGTAAATGAGGAATTCCGAATCAAGGCAGACGCCAAAATACTTGCGTTAGAGGAATTTTACGGTTGGGTAGCGGCTATAAGTTTATAACCATTATCCTTGGCTATATTCATCACCTGCACAATCTCGTCCCACTCGACAGTCTTGTCGGCGTGGAGAGAGATTGTTGGCTCCTCCTGACCTTCAAGGCGGGTTTTCAGTGCACGAGCAATACCCTCGCGTGAACCCACATTGTCGAGCTCCACATAGTAGATATAGCGACCTGCTCCCGCGTCCTTAATCGAAACGGTTGTGATAGCCTTGTCTTTAAGTTGATTGGCACTCTTAGGAAGCATCAACTTAATGGCATTGGGGTTGATGAGCGTGGTAGCTATAATCATAAAAATAAGCAAAAGGAACATCAAGTCGGTCATCGATGATGCCGAGAACGAGCTGTCCACTTTTGAACCTCTTTTAATTGCCATAGTTCGATTATTTAACGGGTTGATTCAAAATATCCATAAATGCGATTGAGTTGGCCTCCATCTGGAACACAAGTTTCTCGATACGAGCCACCAAATAGTTATAACCGAAATATGCAGGGATACCAACTACAAGACCCGCAACAGTTGTAACCATCGCAACATACATACCACCCGACAAGAGCGACATATCGACCGTACCACCCGCAGCGGCCATATCCATAAAGGTCTGCACCATACCGATTACAGTACCCAAGAATCCAATCATAGGCGCACCACCTGCGATGGTTGCCAAGAAAGGAAGGCCATTTTCGAGCTTCGACACCTCCAAATTAGCAACATTCTCGATTGCAGTCTGGATATCGCTCATTGGGCGACCAATACGCTCAATACCCTTCTCAATCATACGAGCGATAGGAGTGTTGGTCTTGCGGCACAAATCAACGGCAGCACGAATCTTACCGTCAGAGATGTAGTCGCGGATACGATTCATAAAATTCATATCAAGACCCGAAGCCTTGCGGATAGCCATATAACGCTCCACAAAGATAAATACGGTCACACCGCCCAAAATAAGAAGTGGCCACATAAGCCAACCACCCTTCATAAAGAGTTCCCAAAGACCCATACGAGTTGCTTCATCGGCAGCTACTGCAGCTGCCTCACCTGTTGCTGCGACCGTCTCGGCCGCCTGAATAAAATCAATCATAGTTTTTCGTTTAATTTATTTAAGTTTTACTCTATATTGTTTACACTATTGTTTATTATTTGTCACTGTGGTTGAGTCTTGGGTTTCGAGAATAATCATATTCTCACCATAACGATTCAAGCTATCGGCCGACTCCTCAACTCGCATCTCCTGTTCGCGTCGAAGCGAATCGCGCTCCTCACGCTTGCGTCGGCTCATAAATCGCTCCTTAATACGGCGTTTCAAATCGGCCCAATTGTTAAAATCCTCGCGGTAATAGATACCCACACCAGTCTCTTGCAGACCCTGGTTTTCATCGAAACGGTCGATAGTCTGCGTGAAACCTCTGAGTTTGAGATTACCAGCTTGGTCAATTAGCCAAGTGATATACGCCTCGCCCATAAAGTTCGACATATTGCTACTTGCAGCCATACGGGTATCAACCAAATAGTTACCCTCCAACTCCAACAATAGGCGATTGTTAGCCAAACTCTTTGAGAATCCGAAGTCAATTTCATCGCTTGTAAGCTCCGAGCGGGGGCGGTAACGCAAGATAATATTATAGTCGTCGCTCGACAACCAGTTACTCAACTGATTCGACAAGAGCTCAAATCCTGTGGTTGCAGATGCCGAAGCTCCTATGTTCGACGAAGTAGATGAATCGGAATAGAACGAGCCACTCACCAACAGATACATAAACTGTGTGGCGATAGATTGCTGGTTATTGAGCAAGTTGGCCACTGCATTCTGAATCTCGGAATCGGCATTAGGCACCTTGATATCGAACAACACCGTTGGATTGGTAAGACGCTCCGTAAGGTTAATTACACACTCAACGGGAACGGCTCGGGTAACGTTGTCAAGGGTTGTTGACGAGAGCAACGGCTGCAACGACGCTTTGAGTTTATATACGGCATCGATATTCAGACGTGCGTCCAACGGGTCACCTGTCCACTGGATTGTAGAGCCATTTTCGATAATGAATCGTTTGTTGATAATATTCTGCAATGTAAACAGATAGCTACCCTCGGTGATGGTGTAATCGCCATACATATCGAAAATATTGGCACTTGGCACAATTCTGATATTGAACGTACCATTACCACGGCCCTTGATAATATCACCAACCGTTGGGTCGATTACAAGCTGTACCTCGGCATTAGGACGGGCTGTAAGTTCGATATTAATATCCATATTGCTATCCGACGAATCGGCACGACGATTCCTACGCTCGAAGGCCATCTTCTTACGCAGAAGTTGGTGGTTGCGAGTGGAATCGGGGCGCATACCAGCTCGCTCAAAGACCACAAAGTCGGCATTCGAAGCATCGCTCTTACCCGACAAAGGCATAAAGAATTGCGAGTTACCCTCGGTAGAGCCTACAATATCAAGGGTTATTCCCTTCTTGCTTCCTCTCACCGTTGCCACTCCCGACGCATACACCTTGCCATAGAAGAGGTCGTTATCCTGCAATGTGGTATTCAGCACAAGCATATTGCGAGGCACGATACGCAGATTATATGAGATATTAGACAAGTGTTCCAAACTCAAATCCATAGTGAGCAGGCCACTGTTTTTCTCTTTGTCGTATGCTCTGACGTTGGTTGCTATGAAATGATTATCCTTGACCTGAATCTTGGCACGAGGCACAGAATAGCGAACTCGTGTATAATCTATCATAGTCGAGAGGTCTTTCACATCAACCGAGCCGTTGAGCGAGGCTTGGCGACCCTTACCCATAATCTCCAACTCGGCATCGGCCATACCCTGAGTTTCAGATACTACACCCGATAGAATTGGGTCGAGCATAGCCATAGGTAACTTCTCGAAACGACCTTCGGCATAATAGCGATTCGACTTCGGAGCATAATATCCTCGCACGATACTGTCGCCTGTTGTACGATTGATTACTCTGATTCGGGCGCGTTGCTGACCAAAATCCCAACGAGAGTCCAATCGGAGCGGTGCTACGGGAGTCTGGTTGACCTTCATACTATCGATGTCGATGTCAGAAGTAAACTCGCCACCATCTAATGCGGCCTTGATGTATGCCTCGCCATTTCCCTTACCCGTAACTGTATAGCCCATACGGTTGGCAAATCCCATAAATGGAGCAATGCTAAAATCTTTGAGTTTTAAGGTCAACGAATCCTCACTCTGGCGCGACATAACACCCGCCAAAAGCATCTCCTGCTCGCCACTCTTCACACTGAAACGCTCCACTTCGATTCGAGCAGTATCGATTTTTATACGACCCGACAGAAGATTCCAATCACGGCCTCGGCTGGTGATGGTTGCGGGCAATAGACCCAAATTTACACTACGCCTCAGGGTCAAGGGGTCCTGCTGAATATTTGCAAACACGCTAACCACACCCGATAGGTCACCTATCGTATCGCGGAATCCAGAAGTGAGCAGTACGCGGTCATTCTTCGCTCCTCCCATAACCGACAACTGAGGCAGATGGAACGTACTTACATAGAAATCCTCTGCTTGCAGATACATTGCAAGTGAATCGCCTTGATTCGTGAGGTTCATATTCAAGTTAGTCGCCAACATATTGCCACGCTCCAAATAGTCCGATGCAGCACGCAGAGCGATATGGTTGGTGACTGGATTCATTGTAAAGTTAAGTACCGAGCCCTCGGCCAACTGCAAGCCGTCGGAGATAGCGTCTAACAGAGGGTCAATATTTTTCACCCTAACCGACAGAGCCGAATATCCCTTATCTTCGGCAACTGCCACAACCGAATCCTCATCGGCCAATCCTGGAAGATACTTACGCATTGCCGTTTGCAGATACTTCACAACATCTTTATAGCTCGAAGGGCCTGTAAAGGTCGCGTCGGCAAAATCGGAAGTAAGGGTAAGAGAACGCTGATTTTCCCGACTGCGAGCCGAGAGATTGATTGCTCCCGTACGCAGGGTATCGGCATTATAATAGTAGTGGCCGCTCTCAATACTGATTGAGCCATTCATATCGTCAATATTGCGACCTACGGCATACAAATCAACATCGAATCCCAAAAGCGATACCGAGTCTCGCTCATTGAGATTCATTGCGTGCAAGTCGGCATCGTTGACTGTCATATGAAAATCGTAAGTGGGATTGTCGCTATTCAAATCGGCCATACCGGTCATTACCATTCGTAACGCATCACAATCACTACGCACCGAGCCCGAGAAACTCTTATTCACCAAACGACCCTCAACGTCGATATTCTCATAGGTGCAATCATTCAACCCGATTGCCCCCACTCGACCTGCCACACGACCCGAAATACTCTTTGCGGTGGTTGTACCAAAGAAGCTGACATATGCTGTGGCATTGCCAAACAGATTGTTGTGAAGAATAGAGCCAAGATTAACGTGGCGGGCATCGACCGTAGCAATCAGAGTTGAAGCAGGGAGTCTATTTGCTACACTCTTATCTTCCGCATCTTGCTTTACGGGTTCACGCGAAGCAGTCAACGCCAAATTACCAGCCTCGGTAGTTAACAAAAGATCCGACTCGAAACTTTGGAATCCGCCGTTGAACTTTCCAGAGCAGATTATCTCACCCGCTGCATTGACCATCGAAAGCACCTTTTCGGGAAGTATCTTTCGGCCTGTAATACCCTCCAATACCATCGAAGCATCGGTCTGATTGGTCAAAAGGCGTGACAAATCGAGCGACATAGTGGCTCTATGCACATTGGGCAGACCACGCAGACGCACATTTCCGCGCAAATTACTGTTCTGGCCAAAATCCAAATTTTTCACATTGACCCTCAAATCGGCCACCGTACCATTCACCGCGATATTGGCATTATGCGCCTCCAACTCCCACGGCAACATCGCAGGGGCAAAGTGAGCAATATCGTTGGTCGAGACATATGAATCCACAACTTCGCCTCGGATTGTGACATTGTGAATAAAATCTTTATATGCGGCCCAATTCTCGCCCTCCAAAACAAGCGAACTTATACGGATATCCGACTCGGCAGCCGTAATATTGAAATCACGCAAATCAACCACACCCTTATCGACAAGGAAGTGGCCTGTGAAATTATCAATCGTAAAGCCGCTATGCTCACGGGTTGTGAAATTGCGAATAAAGCCACCCACACGACCTCCAATCAAAGTAAAATCATCGACAAAGGCCGACATATTTTCAAGGTGCATATCGCGATAATCGATTCCATACGATGGGTCACGATGCTCACGTTGCTCGATAACCAACGTAAAATCATCAATCTGCACATCGCTAATCTTTAAGGCAAATTCGCTCTTGGGTTTATCCTCGCGCCTTTTCACCATACGATTTACGACCTGCTTGATGTTCATCACGCCCTCGGGAGTCTCGTGGATATAGAGTTTTCCACGCTCGACCGAGCCGTTGCGAAGGGTGATACCCTTTGCGCCCTCGAAACGCGATAGATAGATTTTCAATTTGCCGATATAGAGCAGAGTGTCCTGCTGGTAATCCTCAACATATAGGCCCTCCACGCGCAAGCTGCCCAACGCTCCGAGACGAATCCTATCGATTTCAACTTTTGTCTCGGTTTTTTGCGACAAATATTGCGTTGCCTTATCGACCAAGAAGTTCTGAACCGATGGTAAATCGATGAGCAAAGTAAGCACAATAGGACAAAATATCAGAAACAAAAGCGTGACTGATAGTGCCTTTAATAATATTTTCGTAACTTTGCGCATCGTGACTTCGGTCATAAAACTTACAAAAGTAACTATTTTTCTATTAATAATAGAAAAAAAACGCTAAAAAATGGATATAACCATACTTGGAATCGAATCTTCGTGTGACGACACATCGGCTGCCGTCATACGCAACACTACACTTTTGTCGAACGTAATCGCTTCGCAAGCCGTACACGTCAAGTACGGAGGAGTCATACCCGAATTGGCATCGCGCGCCCATCAGCAGAATATTATCCCTGTTGTGGACACCGCACTGAAAGAGGCTGGAATTACGGCCGACAAGATTGATGCCATAGCATTCACTCGTGGCCCGGGCCTACTTGGCTCGCTTTTGGTAGGCACCTCATTTGCAAAGGGTTTGTCGATAGCAGGAAATATCCCGATGGTCGAGGTAAACCATCTGCAAGGACATATTCTCTCGCACTTCATCGACCTGCCCGATAGAGAGATGCCCCACCCTTCGTTCCCGTTCCTCTGCCTGCTTGTAAGCGGTGGACACACCCAGATTGTGAAGGTCTCTTCGCCATTGGAGATGGAGATTATCGGCACAACCATAGACGATGCCGCAGGCGAGGCATTCGACAAGTGTGCAAAAGTGATGGGACTACCCTACCCGGGAGGCCCTGTGATTGACCGTTTGGCAAAGGAGGGCAATCCCAACGCCTTCACATTTGCAAAGCCACACGTCAAGGGCGAATTCGACTACTCGTTCTCTGGATTGAAGACCTCGTTCCTCTACACCCTACGCGACAAGGTGGCAGAAGATGCTGATTTTATCGAAAAGAACAAAGCCGACCTCTGCGCTTCGTTGCAACACACCATAATCAGCATTCTGCTCGACAAGCTAATCAAGGCTACCAAAGCATTAGGAATCAAAGATGTGGCCATTGCGGGAGGTGTGTCGGCGAACTCAGGCTTGCGAGAGGCAGTAGCCGAGGCGGGTCGTCGCCGAGGCTGGCGAACATTTATCCCCGAATTCAAATTCACAACCGACAATGCTGCGATGATTGCCATTTCGGGATACTACCGCTACAATCAGGGAATGATTAGCGGACTCGACGTAGCTCCCGTAGCTCGTTTGGAGGAGATTTTATAGTCGGACACACACATTAACCTTGAACTTTAATACTTCCAAAACTCGGCCCTCGCAAGGTCGAGTTTTTTTGTATCCCGACTACAAAATACAGAAAAATAAAACATTTTATTTACCAAACAAGACATTTTTGCCGATTTTTCCTAACTTTACGCGATTTTTGGAGTTTCCAAAATCAAGCAAACAAATAAAATCATTTAGAATCAATTTCTATGAAAGCATTGAAAATTGGAGACCTCTTGGCGAAAGTACCCATCGGTCAAGGAGTTGATAGACTCTTTAACCAATGAATACCGCACCAAGAAGCTCTCAGTAGCAGAGGGTTAAGCAAGGTTAATTAAAGTAGGCAAAACCGATATTGGGTAATGCTCAATATCGGTTTTTTATTAAAACAAATCAAACGTCATTCTGACATTTTTGTATTGGAGAGGGTTGGTGATGTAACTATCTTTCATACAAAAATGTAAGAATCTACCTTATAAGAAACCACCTTGCAAAAAGGGACTTTGCGGCAAGACACACTCCCTCCCCCTTCGGGGACTCCCTCTTGCCTTAGAGGGAGAGTTTTTGACTGTCGCACACTGCAAGGTCATAATTAAGCGGTGGATTCCAACATTTTTACATATACCCTGATATTATCACCGCTGGTTAGTTGATGTAAAAATGAGGAATGACGTGTATATAAAATAAAAACCGTCATTCTGACATTTTTGTATTGGAGAGGGCAGGTGATGCGAAAAAATGAAATGACGTGGTAAAAAAACCGCCACCCCGAAAGGTGGCGGTTTGAAAACCACAATTAATCTATTATTGATTATCTTTTATCTGCTTAACCCACTTGTCAAGAATCTCCTGATTTCCAACTTTTGTAAAGAAAATCGGCACTCCGTATTCTGAATTATCCTCATTAGAGTTTGTAAAAATCATCTCCTCACCGTCATAATAGAGTATTTTCGATGTCTTCTGCAAAGCCATCTGAGGAAGAAGATTGTTATCGCTCCACTTACCTATAATTACGTAATAGTACCAATTTGCAGAGCCATTTTTATCAAACACAAAAATTGAATCTAAAAACGAGACCCCAATATAGTAATTTGACGAACCCGTTGGAGTATAATACTTGCCATCTACGACATTAGCATATTCAACCTTTTCAATCTTCCAACAAGGCGATTCAGCTAATAGTTCAATGACATTATCGGGGATAGGCATAACATCTTTGCCGATATAATCTTCAAAGGTCACTCCAATACTTTTATCTATCCCTTCATCATTTTTATTGCAAGATGTAATAGCACAAATCGCAACAAACAATAACGCAAATTTTACAATATTACTTCTCATAATATATTAGTCCTAAGTTGTTTGAAAAATATCCTCCGCCTGACACTTGCTCATCTCCAACTGAGGTATCTACATATTCATCATCAAGGATTTCTGTGGTATCAAACACACCGGAATTGTAATAACCATCAGCTTCACCACCCCAGCCGTAATTACAATGAACTAAACGAGTTTGAACTGAAGATATTAATGTATCAGTATATATACTTGGGTCTAGTCCGTTAAATTCTCTCTCATAAGTATTGACGTTAAAGAAATTACACCCATCAATTATCCAAGCATGATGACCATATACTGGATAGTTGGGATCATCTCCATATACTATGCAAGGCGTATTTCGATTAAGCATTGTCTGAATATCATAAACGCCATAAGATTTACTCTGCACCGATGAATAACCTGCATTACGCATAGAATATAGTAAACCGCCAACATTTGTCATATTTTCATTCTGATTAGGGCCTTCCATAGAAGTAGCTACCGAATATACAAACGCTGCGACCTCAGAAGCAGCTGTTGTAGATTGGGTACCTTCAATTTCATACTCAGAGATTAATGCCCAATTAAAATATCTACTACCGATATGGGTGGGAAATCTATGATAGTAATACAATTGAGACAATGCAATAGGCCCACAAGTCAACCCAACACCAGTTGGAAATGCATTAGAATAAGGTGTACTTGATTCCCACTTTGTTCTTAGCAATGGAGCTTTTGTTAGAATATTAACGGTGCGAGTATATATTTGAGGACGGGGAACAATTGGCATTTCAGGGAAAGCGAAAGTGCTTGCATCAGCCCCAATCTTAGCATTCACCAACCCCATCACATACTCCTCGATATCCTGCTCGCCATCGCCTGAGCGAGTAGCAGTGAGTGTTAGCTGTTCGGGTGAAACCTTTGTTTCATCGAGAATAGCATAAATAGGCTCCATTCGCTTGTCGGCTCCCATAATAGCACTACCGCCATTCTCCAAATCGACAATGTAGATTAGGTCACCATCGTCTGCTCCACGAGTTGTGGGTACAAAATCACTTTTTCTTAGGGTTTTAATCTCGCCAACAGAAATCGCGCGAGTAGATTCTCCGCCAATTACAGTCTGCAACAACTGTACGGCCTCATCAGTAGTTACGGCATAAGGATTTTTCACCTCTTCAATCTTGGCGATTGATGCCTCCTCTTTTGCGCAAGCTGCTAGAACCATAGCAACCAACGCTCCTAAAATAATCTTTCTCATAGGCTATGAATTTTAAGTTTAACAATATTGATAAAAGAACTCTGATTTCTCGATTGCAATTTACAAATAAATTTTCTGTTTTGCAAGTATTTCGCCAAAAAACCAAAATTTTATACCATCTTCATAATAAACGCATTTCACACACTCCAACCGCCCTATTATAGCAACAAAAACCTACTTCCTTTGGTCGTTTGGCTGGCGGTGGCCTCGCGCTCGACAATGCCCGTCACCACATCGGCGGCATCGTGCCAGCGGTTGGCTCTGAAATCGCGACGATAGGTGGTGAGATGGGCGAACAACTCGGGCCAACGGTGCGCCCAGCCACGCGGGAAACGCACCAAGTGCTGAGCCGTTGCCGAGTTCGACAAGATTCGCGCCTCCTTGTTTCCGCTCTGATGAAACCACTCAACCTTCACTCGCGGGGCAAGTCGCTGAACGGCACGCGCAAAACCTCGACCTCCATTATTACTCTCGATAATGGCTTGCGGAGTTGAATCGGCCACAAGCATTTCGGCCACCAACTGCTCGGTAACCTCCATAGGCTCACGCGAATAGACCACATCGGTCACATAGATTACACCATCGGCATCAACCGCATACGACATCGAACAGAGATAGTCATCGCCCATATCGGCCGTATCGGTATAATTGGCTCGGCGCACAATCTCGCGCGGCAAAGCATCGTACTCACGAAAACCATCTCCATAGAGCAGGCCACTCGGCGACGAGGGTCGGCCCTGATACATACACTCAAAACGCAAAGCGTCTAAACGTCGTTTTGTCTCCAAAAGTTCAACGCTTTGACGTTCTGGCCACAGAGCCTCGCCCGCTCGGCGAGGGTCAATCTCGGTGGGGTCACCCGTCTTTATCGCCTCGAAGTTAAGGCAGAGCCAATCGTCAGCCCCGAGCCTATCAACATCGGCCCACTCACGCATATCAACACACCCCTCCTTGCGACGCAGTACGCCTATCAAATCCTCTTCGTGCCAACGGGTAAAGACAATTATCTCCTGCGATGCATTATGCATTCGGGTACGCACAACAGAGGTGTACCACTCCCAACAATTTTCACGGATAAGTGGTGAGTTGGCCTCCATTGCATCTTTGTAGAGGTCGTCGAGGATAAAGCAGTCAACCCGATTGCCCGTAAGCGAGCCCTCGCGGCCAACCGACAACAAGCAACCCTCGTGACCAACAATCTCAACCTCGTCGGCAGTACGCAGATACTGAGGAGGTTTGCCGCCGCACTTAATCCTCGTATCGGGAAAGGCCGAGCCGTATTCTCGACTCTCGATAATTCGTTGAACTCGGCGATTGAATTTATTGGCCAGCGAAGCAGAGTATGAGGCAATGGCAATTCGCATATCGGGATTTAAGCCAAGCATATAAGATGGCAGCAACGTACTCGCACCCACACTTTTGCCGTGCTGCGGAGGCATCGAAACCATAAGTTTGCGGATTCGGCCCTCGGCAAAGAGTTGCAGCAGACGATAATAGACCTTGTGAAAGTTGCAAATCTCCAAAAACGGATAGACGCGATTGGCATACTCTGCAAACGAATTAACAGGCTGATACTCCGATAGTTTACTGTCATTAATTAAAGTTAAGGTTTGCATATCCCTCAAAAACTCGGCATTGACAACCGATTTGAGTTTCTTCAATTTATCCATAACTAATTAATTTAATGATTAATAACTATGGTTAATTAAAGTATTGCTTCAAATCATTGAAGCAAAAATCATTAAGCACCTCTCCCTCCTCTGCGTAGGTGTGAAACTCCCACCAAACGGGCACTAAATCAACAAGCCTATCGTACTCTCCATCAGGCATATAAACACGCTCACGATAGACAACAGCCGAGAACAACATCTTGTACTCAACGCCCTCTGCCTCAAACTCAATACTCTCGGACATATAATCCGAATGACCCATACGGTCGATAATCATTTCGGCAACCTTGCCGTAAATGACAGGTGATACATTAAACATAAAATAAATATTTTAGGGTAAAAAAATGAAATATTGTTTGCAAGTTAAATTCAAATTGTTTAACTTTGCAGTGCAAAGATATATTCATTTATTGAACTTCCAAAGTGAATTGTACAAAATTTTGATATAATATTTTCTTATAGAAACGTTATGGGAGAGAGAGTAAAAATTATCCGCAAGGAGCTAAAACTCACGCAAGAGCAATTGGCTCAGAGACTTGGAATCGGAAAGGCTGCGCTTTCGATGATTGAAACAGGGAAGTGTGGACTATCTACGAGAAACAAAAACATACTTGTTCAAGATTTGAATGTCAATCCCGAATGGTTGGAGACAGGCAAGGGCGAGATGTTCAATGCCGAACCCGAGTACACTGCGTTCCGTCTGCGCTCGGACAATTCACTGCCTATGCAGAGTGTGCCTCTCTATTCGGTAGAAGGGACAGCTGGATTGGTACCGTTGTTTGAGGACCAAAGTTCAAGCAAGCCAGTAAACTATATCCACATTCCGAATCTGCCCAAATGCGATGGTGCAATTTATATAGTGGGAGATTCGATGTATCCTCTGTTAAAGAGCGGTGATATTGTGCTATACAAGCAGTTGCAGGATATAAACAGTATATTTTGGGGAGATATGTATCTATTGTCGATTGACCTCGATGGCGAGGAGTATATCACAGTGAAATATATCCAAAAGTCGGAGCGAGAGGGTTATGTAAAGCTGGTAAGCCAGAATCCGCATCACGCCGACAAAGATATAGAGATGAGCCGCATCAGAGCCATTGCGCTGGTTAAGGCTAGTATCAGAATGAACTCGATAAGATAAGCCGATGTCACAAGCAAGTATTACATCGCGCTCGTCGAGTGCGATATATCATATTGTTGCTATACTAACCTCGGCAGTATGGGGAACAACGTTTGTAAGCTCGAAACTCCTACTCGAAGAGGGAATGACCCCAGCCGAGATTATGTTTCTGAGGTTTGCTATGGCATACATCTGCATAATTCCATTTGCAAGAGGAAAGTTGTTTTGCAACAATTGGAGAGATGAGGCCCTGATGCTACTGCTGGGAGTGAGTGGCGGCTCGATGTATTTCCTGCTTGAAAATAGTGCTTTGCTATACACGCAGGCCTCAAACGTAGCGATTATAATTGCCTCAACGCCTCTGCTTACAACACTTGCCGTACATCTTTTTAGCCGAGCAGAGAAGGTCTCAAAGAGATTGTATGGGTACTCGCTCTTGTCGCTGTCGGGCGTGGCACTTGTGGTTTTCAACGGAGAATTTATCCTAAAACTCAACCCGTTGGGCGATGTGTTGACGTTGGGTGCTGCGGTAATGTGGGTGATATATAGCATAGTCATTGGCAAGGTGGAGAAACGATACGACTCGCTGATGATTACAAGAAAGGTCTTTTTCTATGGAGTGGTCACTCTGCTACCCTACTTTTTGATTGAGCCATACGGCGTGACATTGGAGATGTTATCGCGTCCGATTGTGATTGGAAATCTGCTATTTTTGGGATTGCTGGCTTCGCTGATATGTTATTGGACCTGGAATATAGTGATAATAAAATTGGGGGCAGTACGCTCGACAAACTACCTATACATCAACCCAATTGTGGCTATGGTGACATCGTACTTTGTACTTGACGAACAAATAACCCTTTTGGCAATGGTGGGAACGGTGCTGATTCTGGCGGGAATGTATCTTGCTCAAAGGTCGGGAAAGTAGCGATTCAAACATATTATAACACTTTATAACACCTAAATTCAAATGCGAGATTCCCTTTGCAGAGGCAGAAAAATCTCGCATTTGATATTTTTTTTGATGTTTTCACAGTTTTTTTTCAGCCTAAAACAGATATTGAAACGATTTATCGTTTATCTTTGTAGAGATAAACCGATATAACTAAACCAAATTAATATAATTTATGGAGAATCTTAATGCGAAAGAGCTGAAAGATGTCGTGATTCGTTTTTCGGGAGACTCGGGAGACGGTATGCAGATGACAGGTACGCTCTTCTCGAACACATCGGCACTTATCGGTAACGGAATCTCGACATTCCCCGATTATCCTGCCGAAATTCGCGCTCCGCAAGGTACTGTGGCTGGCGTTTCAGGCTTCCAAGTACACATCGGTGCAGGAAAAGTAACCAACCCGGGAGACTACTGCGACGCGTTGGTTGCAATGAACCCCGCAGCTTTGAAGGCCAATCGCAAGTGGCTTAAAAAAGATGCTACGGTAATCATCGATGGCGACACCCTCACGGAGGAGAACATCAAAAAGGCAGGTTATGCCACTTTGGACCCAATCACCGAGCTTGGCTTGGAGGATTACAATGTGGTTATACCTACAATTACCACTATGACCAAAGCGGCGTTGGCCGATATGGGGCTGGACAACAAGTCGGTGGTAAAGTGCAAGAATATGTTTGCGCTGGGTATCTGCTTCTACATATACAATATGCCAGAGGATTACGCAAAGCGTTACCTGAGCGATAAATTCACGAAGAAAAATCCAATAGTAGCCGAGGCTAACAAGCGTGCTATTGACGCAGGTTACAACTACGCGGCAAATACTCACCAGTTTGCAAATACTTACAAGGTATCGCCTGCGAAGTTGGAGAAGGGCACATATCGCTCGATTAATGGTAATGTAGCAACCGCTTGGGGATTCTGCGCAGCGAGCGAGAAGTCGGGATTGCCACTCTTCTGTGGTTCATACCCTATCACTCCCGCAACCGTGATTCTCGAAGAGTTGGCAAAGCGCAAGGATTTGGGAGTAAAGACCGTACAGGCCGAGGACGAGATTGCCGGTATATGTACATCAATCGGTGCTGCATATGCAGGTAACTTTGCTGTTACAACTACATCGGGTCCGGGTCTATCGCTCAAAAGCGAAGCATTGGGATTGGCTGTGATGGCCGAGTTGCCACTCGTTATTGTAGATGTGCAGCGCGGTGGTCCATCAACAGGACTTCCAACAAAGACCGAGCAGAGCGATTTGATGCAGGCTCTTTATGGTCGTAACGGTGAGTGTCCAGCGGTTGTGATTGCGGCATCGTCACCAAGCGACTGCTTCTACTACGCATTTATGGCTGGTAAGATTGCAATGGAGCATATGACACCCGTAATCCTTTTGACCGATGGATTTATCGCCAACGGGTCGGAGCCGTGGCGCATACCTTCGATGGCTGATTATCCAGCGATTAATCCGCCTATCGTAGAGTCGGTTGCCGAGGGCGAGGAGTTTAAGCCATATGCTCGCGGCGAGAATTTGGCTCGTGGTTGGGCGTTCCCCGGAAAGAAGGGCTTGGAGCATAGAATTGGAGGTTTGGAGAAAGACCATCTGAGAGGAACAATCTCGTATGACCCTGCAAACCATCAGGAGATGACCAACACGCGTGCCGCTAAGGTTGCAAAGGTTGCCGATGAGTTGCCCGTTCCCGTGATTAATGGTGCTGCCGATGCCGACATACTTGTAATCGGTTGGGGCGGTACAAAGGGACATTTGGAGGCTGCCGTAGCAGATTTGCAGGAGGAGGGCAAGAGCATTGCTCACTTGCACTTCAACTACATCAACCCGTTGCCACACGGCGTAAAGGAGCTTTTGAAGGGTCACAAGCATTTGATTGTATGCGAGCTTAACGAGGGTCAGTTTGCGTCGTACCTCAGACAGAACTTCCAAGAGTTCACATTCGAGCAGTTCAACAAGACAGAGGGTCAGCCCTTTACAGTTGTGGAGCTTAAAGAGAAGTTTAACTCATTACTTTAAGAAACTATGGCAGAATATAAATATACACCAGCGGATTTCAAAAGCGACCAGATTGTAAAGTGGTGTCCGGGTTGTGGCGACCACGCCATACTTAATGCCGTACAACGTGCAATGCCCGAAGTGGCTGATGCGTTGGATATTCCGCACAATAAATTTACATTCGTTTCGGGTATCGGTTGCTCGTCACGATTCATCTACTATATGAAAACCTTTGGTTTCCACACTATTCACGGTCGTGCAAACGCTGTGGCAACGGGAATCAAGGTGGCTAATCCCGACCTGAGTGTTTGGGTATGTACGGGCGATGGTGACTCGCTCGCTATTGGAGGAAATCACTTCATTCACGCAATACGTCGAAATATCGACTTGAATGTGATTCTCTTTAACAACGAGATTTACGGTCTTACGAAGGGTCAATACTCGCCCACCACGAAGCTCGGTAAGATTACAAAGACTTCGCCTTTCGGTACGGTGGAGAAGCCGTTTAACCCGGGAGAGTTGGTAATCGGAGCTAAGGGTACATTCTTTGCCCGCACAATCGACGCTGAGGTGATGCTCACGAAGGATTGCTTGGTGGCTGCTGCAAAACACAAGGGAATGGCAGTTGTGGAGGCGTTGGTAAACTGCGTTATCTTCAACGACAAGACACACGCTACATTTGCTGCCGACAAGGTGACTCGCACAAAGAACACCATCACGTTGCGTCACGGCGAGAAGATGCTCTTCGGCGAGGAGCATAATCAGGGATTGGTATTTGAGGATATGCGATTGAAGGTTGTGAAGGTGGGCGAAGATGGCTATACGCTTGACGATGTACTCGTTCACGATGCACACTGCAAGGACACTACTTTGCACTCGATGTTGGCCGCAATGAAATATCCTGAATATCCCGTTGCTGTGGGTGTGATTAGAGATGTTGACGATGAGAATGTTTACGATAAAAAGGTCGAGGAGCAGGTGGCAGAGGTGAAGGCTTCGGCTAAGATTCGCTCGGTTGACGATTTGTTGCGCTCAGGCGAGACTTGGACTATTGAGTAGTAATATTTCTCGATATACTAATATTTGAAAGGTGCCGAATCCACGCTTAGGGTTCGGCACTTTTTAAATAAAATTATTTCAAGTCAAAGTACCCGAGAAACTCCTCGCCATCGGCATTCTGCACCCAACAATAGGCACGTTTATCGTCGGAGGTGACGGTAAATGTTTGAATATTATCTTCAAAAGTATAGCAACACACCTCACGCCCTTGCCAATCAAATACACCTATATTCCATACAATCTCACTCAATTTTGTAGATGTACTATACTGTGTATAAATATAGTTGTCCGTAGCCACAATTCCCATTGCGCCCACAACGCAATCCTCCTCTTTTGCAATCCTACTTGCCATACGCGGCTCGTAGAATCGGCATATTTGAGTTGGCGTAATTGCATCTTTGTTTAAATCGAATATTTCGAGTAACATACCATAGTGGGTCACCGTTGCCAATTTTGTACGGGAGGTATTTACGGCAGAATGAGTATTCATTCCGAAGTATCCGTTTTTTATTGAGCTATTGGCATCGATAACCTCTGTCACGCGAGGATATTCGTTGTACCTTGCAATAGTATCAAACATTGTGGGATCGGTTATGAAAATTCGAGGCGAGCCGATGTGTAGCAACGAGCCATCACTTAGGCAATGAAGTTGCGACGAGCGATTCTTGTTTCCCACAAAGAAAGCATCTCCTGCACAAGCATTGTTTGGTTCGGTTGCTTTGGTCAAGTCGAAGTTCATCATTTTACAATTGTTGTCAACCGAAATCATTGATTTTTCATCAATGGATAGCGCATTAAGGAAATAGAATGACAACTCTTTATCTCCTCGCCCAACAAATCCAAATGCCCCAAGGAATTCGCCATTAACCTCAGAGAATACCTGAAACTCGTTTTTGTTTTCGATATTTTTGGCCTGCAAGATAAGCTTATCATCAGATTTATACATTTGTAGCACATCGCCAATCATAATATCCTTGTTTAGTGGCACAATCTCGGCTTTGTATGTTTTCTTGAATTCGGGAGCTGTGTACTCGTATGAATTCTGCTCTTTGGGCGAGCAGGCACATAAAAATAACAAAATCACACATACAGCATCTTTCATATTACTCTGAATACTCATACATAGTCCTAATTAATAACTTGCCCACATTCACAAGTGCCATGCACAGTTTTTATTGGACCTTTTTTGTCAATTTCACCACGCTGGTTACAGCTATCACAGACATAAAAACATAGTCCACTAATTTTATGACATGTTCCTCTCAAAGTTCCAAGTTGGGCTTCATTTTGGCTCAATGCCTCAATATTAGCTAATGCGAAGTCCGACATCTGTGAACGATTGTAAGCCTTAACACCTACCACTGCGGCGGCTGACACAACGAGTGCCGTACACGCCAAGAAAAACTTTTTCTTCATCATTTAAATGTTTTAAATAAGTTAATAATAAAATAGGTATCGGGAGTTTCCCGACTATCCACTTACAAAGTTACGAATAATGTTATTTAATTATATATAATAATCGTTTTGTAACACATTGAAAATCAGGTAGCAAAAAAAATATTTTCTAAACATTATATAACAAGCCTATTTTTGCACTCAAATCGCCAATATTTCAGTTCCATTTTCTGCCGACCGCAAGCAATGCGGCCGACAGAATAGCAACTTTAACAAAATCAGTTTACTTCAAATCAAAATATCCCAAATACTCCTCGCCATCGGCATTCTGCACCCAACAACAATCAATAAGTTTTTCATAATCTAAACCTATATATCCATAATTTCATGGTCTCTTCATCTCCCAAAACTTCTGAATAATAATAGTCTCCTATTTTCCCTATAACATTCAACCCTTTGGGCACATCAACATCGGCAACAAGAGTTGTCCCATTATAGATTTGAAGGCCGTCGTAAGGTGCCGAAACACTTTTTACATATGAACGGAAGGTGTAATCGCCCACGCATTTGATTTTGCGATAGTGTGCCTTCTTTCGCTCGGCGTCGCGCTGCTTCTTATAGGTCTCGAAATCCATTGCGCGATGCTCGCTCTTATCCATATCTTTACCCTTGTAGCCGTATGAAAATTTTGGCACGAAATTATTGTCACACGCATAAATCATATCATCTAACTCATACAAAATGTGGAAATTATTTTTCGGGTCAATATCAAAATCTATTCTATTGAAACAGTGACGGCCAGCCTCTTTGCCAATCCTTGTGGGAATACTGCCTAAGATGAAGGCATCGGGTTTTGATGACAATGTGGCAGCCTTGATAACTCCTGCCGATGCGAAGTAGTTTGGCGAGTAGATATTAAAATCAGGAGAATTTCCACCAGCCGTAATATACAGTGTATCGTTATGCTCGCGACAACGCAGTTTGTCGTATGTAAATGTGTACTCATCGGGGTTTGCTACAATTTCTACATCCTTAGCCTTCTTTCGTGGAATTATATACTCATCAACCAAACTAAACCAACCGGATTCATCTATCTTGTATAGAGCAACAAACTCACTGCATTGAATAAATAGACCTTTGTTGTTCATTGTGATAGCATCAATATCTCCCTCGAATTCGTGTGGACCATTACCGTAGCCAAGCACTTTTCTTAGGCTATCTTGTTCAGGCATATACGCAAAAATAAGTCTCTGCTGTTGATCTGCAAAGTAGATAGCATTATCATATAGTTCCGACAACAAAACAGTAGAGTTTACCATTTCTGACAAATCAACCGTTTCTATTTCGAGATGCTTATATTTAATATTTTTTGAGCTATGATTAGGACACGCAAAATCGCCCGAATGCTGATTCATATTACAATAACAAACCAGCAAGCAGATAATTAGATAGAATAGTTTTTTCATCTTTTGTATTAGATTTAATTTAATAGTTATTAATTATTATACAAAATTAACATTTTATTTTATAAATCACAATAACTTAACAAAAAAAATATTAGATGCTCGGTCTTCGCTAATTCGGCAACAGAAAAACGGCAAAATAAAAAAACGGCACATTGGGAAACCAACGTGCCGCTGTGATAAGAAAAGTGGGATAATTACTTAATCTCGATTGAGTTGAGCATATCCACTCGGCCTTCGTTGACCTGCTTTACGATAAGCTCTCCGAAGAGAGTGTTCTGCCAAGCAAACCACTTGCGGGTGAACTTCTTGGGATTGTCAACGTGGAACGACTCGTGCATAAAGCCTGTACCCGCGTCGGTCGCCATAAGCATCTCGATACAGTGCTTAATCTCGGCCTCATCGTCGCTGGTGAAAGCCTTCATCATAATACTCATAGGCCAAGCCATATCGTAGCCGATGTGTGGGCCACCGATACCCTCGCCAGCCGAGCCTGTGAAGAAATAGGGATTGCTCTTGCTCCACACAAATTCGCGGGTGTTGGCATAGATGTCCATATCGATAACCTCAGGGTTAAGATACTTCATAGCCAAAAGGCTCGGAACATTAGCATCGTCCATAAGATGGTAGTTGCCAAATCCATCGACCTCGAATGCGTAGATGTCGCCGAAAATCGGGTGGTTATAGATAGAGTGCTTCTCCAATGCCTCGGCAACCTCGTCGGCGAGTTCGCGGCACTCCTTTGCAAGAGCTGCGTTCTTATTGACCTTAGTGAGAATCTCCTCGGCTTTGCGCAAAACCGAAACAGCAAAGAAGTTTGAGGGGATAAGGAACTGCAAAACAGTAGCATCGTCGGAAGGACGGAAGCTCGACACGATGAGTCCTACGGGATTGACGGGTGCACCCAAACCATCATTCGACAATGTATCGAACTGGCGGTCGGTCTTACGGCGGAACTTATAAGGGCCTACGCCATCTTTACGCTGCTGCTCCTTGAATGTTTTAAGCACATTCTGGATTGCCGCCAACCACTCATCACCAAAAATCGATGTATCGCCTGTAACAATCCAATAGTAGTAAGCCAAACGGATTGGATAGCACAAAGAGTCGATTTCGTACTTGCGCTCGTGAAGTTCAAGCTTCATATCGGTATAGTCAGACTGCCAGTGACCACCTGTAGGGCCATCGTTGAAGGCGTTGGCATAGGGGTCGATGTTGATTGACATAAACTGGCGATTGATAACGCCTGCAAGCATAGCCTTCAAAGCAGGGTCATTAACTGCATAAGGGACATAGGGCCACACCTGCGCTCCCGAATCACGCAACCACATAGCGTGGATATCGCCTGTATAGACGAAGGTGTCGTCCTTGCCGTCCTGCTTGCGATAGTGGACAGTGGTATCCAAAGTATTAGGGAAGCAGTTGGCGAACATCCAAGCCAAACGCTCGTTGGTGAGCAAGCCGCACACTCTCTCAATCTCGGCCTCGATAGCCTGAGAGGTAAATAGTCGCTCCTCGGCAGCAGGACGGTGGCTCTTGTACTCTGCCACTGGCTCGGCTTTGAGAGTATAGTTAGATGAAGTAAGTTCGGCCTTGATACGCTCGATCTCCTCGTTGGGTTGAGAGTCGCCAGCACAAGAGGCGAACAGGATTGCAACTGATGCAATCAGTAGGATTTTGTGGATTTTCATAATATTACAAATAAATGGTTTTCAAATACAAATATAATGAAATTATAACAACATACAATATTCTGTCTGGAATGAATCACAAATAGATAAAATTCAAGCGGAAGGAATAGAGATATTGGCAGAATTCGTATATTTGCGATATGGTACGAAAAGAGATTAGAGATTACATCGAACAACATATTCTGCCGCGATATGAAACCTTTGATGCGGCACATCGCACCGACCACGCCACAACTGTCATAGAGCGGAGTATGAAGCTCGCTCAACACTATGAGGTGAACGAGGAGATGGTGTATGTAGTGGCGGCATATCACGACATTGGATTGGAATTCGGACGCGAGATGCACCACCGAGAGTCGGCTCGGCTTATTATGGAGGACAAGGAGCTTTGCCGCTGGTTTAGCGTAGAGCAGCGAACAACAATAGCCGAGGCCGCAGAGGACCATCGTGCTTCGGCCAAGTGTGAACCCCGCTCGATATATGGAAGAATTGTTGCCGAAGCCGACAGAGCTATTGAGCCGATAAGCATAGTGCGTCGCACGGTGCAATATGGGTTGGCCCACTACCCTCACCTTGCCAAAGAGGAGCATTGGCTACGGACTATGGAGCATTTGGAGGAGAAGTATGCCGAGGGAGGTTATCTGAAATTGTGGATTGCGGAATCGGACAACGCCACAAAATTGGAGGAGCTACGAGCAATAATAAAAGACAAAGCGAGGTTGCGCGAGATATTTGAGTTGATATATGAGCAGGAGTCTATATAGACAAAATGAAGTTGTCTAACAAGGTGATTTCTGCGTTACGCTTGCCCTCAAAATGCTCATTTACACCGAGTAAACTGCGCTTTTTCGGGCTACGCAAGCCTTGAAATCCCTCTTGTTATACAACTTCTAACAAAAAGGGAGTGTCTAAAAAACTTGTTAGACACTCCCTTTTCTGTTTATTGTTGATTATGGGAATATTCCAAAATATCGGCAGGTTGGCAATCGAGTTCACGGCAGATGGCCTCCAAAGTCGAGAAACGTATAGCCTTAGCCTTACCTGTCTTTAAGACCGAGAGGTTGACAATAGATATATCTACCCTCTCGGAGAGTTCCGAGAGCGACATCTTGCGTCGAGCAAGCATCACATCGAGATTTACTATTATAGGCATAATCTATACGGCTGATTAAATTGTCATTGAATCCTCTTCGTTGAATCGGGCAGCAACGCTCATCAACTCTGCAAAGATAAGCAAAAATAACGGAATTATAAGGCACTCGTGGCGGAGTGTTGCATAACCAAACAATTCGATGGGGACAGAGTCGGCATAAATATCTTTGACAGCCAACATTCTGAACATCTCGCGGTTCTCTATCAACACATAATAGATAAATACCGCCAATGACAACCAACGCAGTTGGCGAGTATGTTGGTGGCGGAAGATGTTGCCTGTGCGGAATCCGCGAATTGCACTCACAAAGATTACTCCCACCAAAATTATAATCACCAAAAACATCAAAAGTGCAGCATAAATAACAATGGAATTGGCTCGCCAACCATAGTGGTCGGGGCGAGAATAGTTGGGGTGCTTTGAGAATAGCATAACACTCGTAGGCAGAGCCTCGACAAGCGGCCGACCCTCGGAATCACGCTCTACGACCATAGAGTGCTGTTGATAGTCATCGGCAACAATCATCGAGCCATACTTTGTGTCGAGCGCACCGAGAAATGTGTGATTTGGATTACCGGAGTACAAATTGCTCGAATTGAAGAGTTGAACACCGAAATTTGCTGCTTGAAAAAGAGCAACAAGAGCGATTGCCACCGTAAGTACGATTGTGCGACGCTGGATAGATTTTGAGATTTTCATAACGAAATAGTTGATTTTGACGGGTTAAACAATAAGTTGATTGTTGAGTTTGATAATATTGAATAATTGTAATAGTTGATTGCCGCAGGGGTTAAGGGTTACTTTATCGAGGTTAAATTATCGTAGTTGCTTTATTAACGCTGCCGTATTGATTTTATTGTATGTTTTGGCTGTTTTATTATCGTTTGTAATTGATTGTTTAATGTTTTTCGATAACAAAGGTAGATATAATTTCCCTATTTCCAAATTTTCGGGCAAAAAATTTCAAATATTTTTTATCCCCTGTTTTATATGCGCAATTTTACGAAATGTTATTGTAGGTTAGCAACTGACGCATAAGGACATTAGCAAACACTCAAAAAAAAGACAAAAAACACCACAAATGGCACACAAAACGGGGTAGCAATTTTGTATTATATAGAAATTATTTGTAATTTAGCACTTGAATATTCACTATTAAAAACAAAGACTATGAAACCGACTTATTCCCGTCCGATTATTTGGATTTGTTCGCTGATAATGACTGCATTAGGATTTGCTGGTTGTAGCGATGATGAAGACACCATCGTAGCAGATGAATATGGCACACCATACGCCGACTACAAATATATGGGTACGGTAACCGACGAAAACGGTAAGCCGATAGAGGGAATTAATGTCGTATTCCAAAAACACGGATACAAAAACTATCCTGAATTATTCAGAATCGAGACCGACAAGAGCGGCAAATATGAGACTGATTATTTAGAATGGACTATGGGAGCTAACGCCGCATATCAAGTTCTATACACTGATATTGACGGAGAGGAAAATGGAGGCCATTTTGAGGACAAGATTATAGAGATTCACAAGATGGACAAAACAAAAATAAAAGATGGAGAGCATTGGTATCAGGGAATGTTTGACCTCTCGGCAGAGGTAAAGCTATCACGAAAATCAACCCAGCAGGAGCAAGACAACAAGGAGGAATAGAGAGCGATATATAGAGAGATTAACAACCGATAATAAAGTGCTAAATAAATTTTGCTGATGAATAACGGAAAGTTCAAACTATGGAGCTGGATATGCACGATGGTAATTTCAGCCTTGGGATTTGTGGCGTGCGATAGCTCTGATGATGATAATGGCTCGGATTATCCAATTGAATATGGGACTCCGACAGCCGACTATAAATATATGGGTACTGTGACCGATAAAAACGGCAAGCCAATTGAGGGAATAAAAGCTACTTTGGTGGGTTACAATTCTCTCACATCGAGCCAAAAGGTTGCGGAGTTCACTACCGACAAAAATGGCAAATTCGAGAGTGAGGTTTATAGTGAAACTGTCGCTACGGTGAAGATTATAGAGTTTGCCGATGTTGATGGGGAGCTGAATGGTGGAGAGTTCGCTACCACAAGCATCACCACATCGCAGATGCAAACCACAAAGGTCAAAGATGGCGATGGTGGGTGGTATCGAGGAGAATTCAACCGCAAGGCCGATATTAAGCTCTCACCCAAAGAGGCCGACAAAGAGGAGTTGGAGTAGAGGTGATTGGGGCTTATTAGTAGATGTTGAACTAACATTAAGCCGCAAAACAAGAGCCCGAGAACGGAGATTAAACTGACACTTAAAACAAATCAGGAGACAAGTAGCAGAATGAGTAGTTACCCATTATCGCTACGCCGACGACTGGCATTGGAGGCGTGGAGACGGTTGAAAAAGGAGCGCGTCAAGGAGCATAGGCTCTCACAATTGATGTGGGAGTGTACGCTCAGATGCAACCTAAACTGCCGCCACTGCGGTAGCGACTGCCACAAAGAGTCGGCAACACCCGATATGCCGTTGAAAGATTTTTTAGGCGTATTGGAGAATATAAAATCTCACACCGACCCCAACAAAGTATTTGTCATAATCACTGGCGGAGAGCCGCTTATGCGCCCCGACTTGGAGCAGTGTGGCAAGGCGATATTCGATATGGGATTTCCGTGGGGAATGGTCACCAATGGTATGGCTATGACCCAAAAGCGATTCCGTGCGCTGCTGGCAGCAGGAATGCACACAGCAACGGTGAGCCTTGACGGGCCTCGCGATGAACATAACTTTATGCGTGGCAATAGCAGAAGCTTTGACAACGCTGTGGAGGCGATACGAATGATGGGCAAGCACCCCAATTTTATATTCGATGTGGTGACGTGTGTCAATCGTCGCAATCTGACGCAACTTGACCAAATAAAGGAGTTGCTCGTAAGTCTTGGAGTGAAGCAGTGGCGATTATTCTCGATTTTCCCAACAGGACGTGCCGCCGAAGATCCCGACCTACAACTATCGAAAGAGGAGTTTCGCGCAATGCTCGACTACATAAAGCAAAACCGCAAGGAGGAGTCACGCATAACGCTCAGCTACGGTTGTGAGGGATTTTTAGGAAACTACGAGGGTGACGTGAGGAAGTTCTTTTTCAGCTGCAATGCGGGCGTGAATGTGGCCTCGGTGCTGGTTGATGGTTCGATTTCGGCTTGTTCGAGCATAAGAAGTGATTACCATCAAGGAAATATCTATGAAGATGATTTTTGGGAGGTGTGGAATAACCGTTTTGAGCCGTACCGCAATAGAGAATGGATGCGCAAGGGCGAGTGTGCCGACTGCTCGATGTTCCGCTACTGCGAAGGCAACGGAATGCACCTGAGAGATAACGACGGTAATCTACTCTTCTGCCACCTTGATAGGATAAGGTAAGAGAGTTAGTTGAGATGATTAGGAGTAAAATAATAAATCCATATAGCTGCGTGGGGCTATATGGATTTATTGTATTATTGAATGCACAAGCTCGATACTACAACTTCAATGATTTGGGTTTGAGAAGATGGCTCCAAACTTGGACAAAGAATGTTTTTGCGAGGCCTTCGTTATAGACTATGCGATGTTTCCAACGGTTGGCCCACCAACGGCGGAACATATAGTGCCACGATTTGATGTAACCTGCATTCTTTGGCTGAGGCTCGGAGAATTCGGGTTGCAAAATCTCGTTCCAAACGCGCTCTTCGAGTTGGGGATTACGTTTGAATTCGGGAACGCATTGTTGAGGTAGGCCCAATTTATCGATACAAATAGCGTTGAGGCAATCAAGGAACCTGTGCATATTTGTTTGGTGGGCAATATCGCTCAGGGCCCGCCAATCAATTTTTAAGCCCTCTTTTTCGATAAAATATCGCCAATCAAGCAAGTGGCGCAGCGTGATTCTTTCGGCTGCAAAATGGGACGCAGAATGACGCAGAAGGAACAATGCGTGGAAATCGGGCGATGGGATAAACACTGTCGTCTCCCCTACTGCGATTTGCGTCATTGGTTGTTGGGTGAGTTGTTGCAGGCGTTGCTCAATGATGCGATTAGAGAGGTGGGCGTGGATATTAAGGAAATCGTAATGATTCTCGACCATCACGCCATCGATGTAGAAGACCGTATGATGATGTTTGTCCTCGTCAATAGAGATATTCAGTTGCTCCAGCAGAAGTTTGTCGGCCTTCTGTTGCACGCTGTATCTTTTCGTAGTGCCATCGGGCATCTGTCGCTCCTCGAATAACCAAATATCGACATCGCTGCAAGGTCGATGATTCGGCACAGGATAGTTGAGGCTCAGACCATAGCCTTTGAGAATCATCAACTTGATGTTATGCTCTGCAAAGAATTTCGCAAGCTTTTCGATGACATTACGCTGCCGAGCATACTTTTGTTCGACGCGCTCCGCCGCCATAGCCCACTGAATCTTCTGAGCCTTTGTCGGCTGCTGTTCGGTGGGAATTTTGCCATCAGTCATCGCCTGCTGGATATTATCCCACACAAGGGTAGCAATATTTTGTTGGGCAGATATTGTGTATATCTGTGACCAAGAGAGAGGAGTTTCTGAATTTACCATATTGAAATTCAGGGTTGGAATCAATTGTAAGTATTTGTTTTTCATAAAAAAAACAGAGCCACATAATGACTCTGTTTATAAAATTAATCCACAATAGCTTCTTTGATCTTGTCCACTATATAACGCACATCATCATCAGTGACATATGGACCGGCGGGTAAGCACATACCAACTTTGAAAATAGCCTCTGAAACACCGTTTACATAAGCAGGGGCATTCTTATAAACCGGTTGCTTATGCATAGGCTTCCATACTGGGCGCGCTTCAATTTTATTATCAAGCAAGAACATACGTAATGCCTCTACATTATCATTAGGTTGGCAATCTGTCGTTGCGCAATCTACCGCGTGAATAACACCCGCAGCACCGCCAACTGCGCTCTTAATCACCTCTTTATAAGCATTCTCTTGTCCCTTTATCCTTAACTCAGGGTCAATAGTTATTGTACATAACCAAAAGTTTGAATCATATTCACCTGTTGCTGGTTGAGAGTGGACAGTTATACCTTCAACATTGGCTAATAACTCTTCATAAAGCGACTGAACGTGTTTATGGTGGGCAATATGAGCATCTGCAACCGTCATTTGGCCACGACCAATACCTGCACAAATATTCGACATTCGGTAGTTATAACCAATCTCTTCATGTTGGTAGTATGGATAAGCCTCTCGGGCTTGTGTAGCATACCACATTATCTTGTTTTTGCTTTCAGCATCGTTGCAAATCAAGGCTCCGCCGCCAGACGTGGTAATCATCTTATTACCATTAAACGACAGCACACCAAATTTTCCGAATGTCCCAAGAACCCGTCCATTAAATTTCGAGCCAAAACCTTCTGCCGCATCTTCTATAACTGGAATTTCATAACGATTGGCAACTTCCATAATACGAGTGCAATCATAAGGCATACCATACAAAGCGACCGGAACGATAGCCTTCGGTTTCTTACCTGTTTTTGCAATACGATCTTTAATAGCCTCTTCAAGTAAGTTTGGATCCATGTTCCAGGTCTCTACTTCTGAATCGACAAATACTGGCGTTGCTCCAAGATATGCAATTGGGTGACTTGATGCACAAAAAGTAAAACTCTGTACCAAGACCTCATCACCGGAGTCAACACCGCATGCCAACAATGCAAGGTGAACAGCCGCAGTTCCAGCCGATAAGGCTACCACTTCATGCTGACCTCCAACAAATTGTTTAAGGTCATCTTCGAAAGCATTAACATTTGGGCCCAATGGTACAACCCAATTGGTATCAAAAGCCTCCTTCACATATTTTTGTTCAATACCCTCCTCGCTCATGTGAGCAAGACAAAGGTAGATAGGTTTTCGTTCTGACATAATTATATATTATCAATTCAAACAAATACTCTACGATACAAACATAGCAATCTATTGAATAAAAAAACTTTTCACACATCAATTGTACCCATTGAATGTTTCCATAGTAGCAACCTCGCTACTTTTCTGGTTAATATCTACGCGTATTAAAACTTTCTTAATAGTGGTAAAGAACACCTTTATGTCCATTGCCGCACCAATGTGATCTACATAATACACATCATACTCAAATTTCTTTATCCAACTGATGTTGTTGCGGCCATTCACCTGTGCCCATCCACTCATACCCGGGAGTACATCATGACGCCTTCGTTGCTCTTCACTATAAAGTGGAAGATATTTTACCAATAAAGGTCTTGGGCCAATGAAAGCCATATCACCTTTTAGAATATTTATCAACTGAGGCAGTTCGTCAATACTTGTAGATCGGACAAACTTACCTATTGGTGTAAGGCGGTCCATATCTGGTAACAAATTACCCTCAGAATCACGCTCATCCGTCATGGTTTTAAACTTTAACACCTTAAAAATCTTCTCATTCTTTCCTGGACGGTATTGAGTAAAGAATACCCCAGCCCCTTTGTTTGCAAAGAACAAAACAACAATAGTTGCCAAAAATATTGGCGACAATAGAACCAATGCCACTAATGCCCCTAAGAATCCAATGGGACGCTTCACAAGAGACATATATAACTTCTGCGAAGTTGTAAAGTTTGTCATATTATTAAAAATGTTTCATTATCATATTATAAGTATGCTCTATGAGGTAGTTTTCTTTTAGGAATTGATAACCCTTCATTCCCATAGTGGCAATATCGCTGGCAAGCATCTTGTCAATAGCCTTAGTAAATGCTACCACATCATTACTTGGCGCATAAAATCCAAAACCATTTATTTCGGCAATAAAGCCTATATCACAATTAGGATCGGTACAAGCAATTATAGGCATTTTATACTCTATATATGAAAGCAAACGGCTCGGAAAATTAGGGATAGTGAAACGATAATCCAAAAATATCAAGCCCACATGACATGCCTGTACCAAACAATCATAATCCATTCTAGGCAATCCAGTCATCACAGTCACTGCTTTTGGCTTACGAGTTTCAAACCAATCAGCCAATTTTAGGTAGTAAGTTCCTGACCCCACCACAACAAAATGGCAATCCTCTCTATCTCCATTCACCTCCAAACATTCAATCAAAAACGGAATACCCTGCGGCACACCTAAATTGCCACCATATATAAAAATTGGTTTATCTGTAGGTAGCTTATACTTTACAAGTATACTTTTACTTGTATTTATGTCTGCTCCTATGAGCTCTATAGAATTCGGTGCTATCTCTACCTTATCTGCCGAAATCTCCAAATTATGCTTCAGTACATACTCTACATTTGCAGGACTCATACAACCAATATAATCCGAAAGTGCATACAATTTCTTCTCCTTTGCTCGAAAAAAATTATAAAGAAATCCCTTAACACCGGTCTTGGAAAGCATCCCCATATCTACTGCATTTTGAGGAAAAATATCCTTCAGCAAAAGATAAGTCTTTGCATGCAAATTAGCCTTCTTGACATATTCAATTACCTTAGTCAAGGTTATCGGAGGTGTACTATAAAGAATCAAGTCGAAACGTACCCCTTTAAAATATTTTATAATTGCCCACTTGTAAAGGAATTCAATTGATAGCTGTCCGATTCCCTTTTCAAACACATTAGTTTTCTGCACATTAAGCATACGTACAGAAAGAATCTTCACACCTTTCTCTTCAATCACACATGTCTTAAGCCCATCCCTCCGTTCCGTAGGAGTCACAATATAAACATTATGCCCCTCATTACGGAATTTTCTCATTAGATCCGTATAGATACCCCGTTTCTCTATCGAAAGCATCTTGGACATTGTTAGAAATAGTATGTTCATATGTAATGTAACTATTTTCTTACTCTTTTTTCCCTTCCAAGCGCGAACATCAGTTTTATACCTATTTTGACAAGCCAGTTGCTACCATGTTTGTAATCATTTCTTTTTCCTAATGGCATATTAAAATAGCTTTGTAACTCATCTTCGCTAATTCTCAAGAAATCTGCCACCTGCTTGAACATTTTTTTTGCCTCTTCTTCTGTCACTGGAGGTTTAGATAATCGTTCAAGAGCATTTTCTCTAGAAATCTGCCCTGTTACTACCAAAGAAGACAATTGGTGGTTACGGACATCGTAACCAAAACGCTTTGGATACCACCACCCCTCTACAAACTTTGTAATAAGACTCTCGAAGTGTTTCTGAGGATAAGCGATATATCCATACTCATCAAAGAGAGTTTTTTTTATAGTCTCATAGTCGTACGGTATAAGGTTTATAGGTTTCACCACCTTAACTCCTTTAATATACGGCAACCAAATTTTTCTACGATATGTATTAGTGAATCTATAATTTTTCAATGGAGCTGGTGAATGTTTCTTTATCACATCCTTCAGAAACACAGGGTCTGTTGCACTACCACCATAAGTTTTGCTCCAATACGCTGGATTAACAAAAGCTTCAGTAGAAATATTCTCGCCATTAAGAATATAATTTATATCATTATCAACTGCAAACTGCTCTACCATCTGCACGAATGCATGATCTTGAGGAATATCCAAACAGGCCATACCCGTACGGAACATAGCTAATTGAAAATTACGCATGTCCTCATAATTAATCTTAACAACCTTAAGTTCTACTCCTAATTTATCACAAATGGCATGAATATTATGTACACATAAAGGAAGGTCAAAACCTGAATCAACATGAAACACAAGCGGACGCAATCCCCACTCTTTAATGGCCATGTGAAGCACATAGGTGGAATCAATTCCCCCCGACAATCCTATCAAGCAGTCATATTTCTTTCCCTCACCAGCTTTCTTTATCCTAGTCAAAAGGTCCAATAGTTCCTTTTCATGCCCACGACCATAATTCCAGTTTGGTGCAATTGTTCTTTCATACATATTGCAACGTTCACACTTTCCATTCTCTTCAATTACCATTGAAGGGTCTGCCTTTGTATCCATGATACAGCACGAACATATTTTATACATTTTCTAACTATATTTGTAAAAAGTTTACTTGATTCTTCTAGCAGGTGACCCAAAGACGGTTGTACCAGCACCTACATCATTAATTACCAAACTAGACGCGCCAACATGTACACCATCACCTATGTGAACATTGTGGCTAATCATACAACGAGTATGCAATGTACATCCATTTCCGATTTCAGTAGCACCAACTAACATCACATAAGAATCAATGCGATTCCACATACCAATCTTACAATCATGTCCCACAATGGTGTGCGACTGAATAAAATTGTAGTCATCAATATAGGCATCAGCTGCAATAATAGTATAAGCTCCTATGTATGATCCTTTCCCAATGTGTACATTGGTGCCTATACGTGAAGTGGGATGAATCATTGTCATAAATTCACCTCCACGATTGATAATCATTTCCATACAAGCACGTCGAGAATCCCCCCCTATTGAACATACAAATATGTCATCTTTCTGTGGAACATATTCAGAAATAGTTCCCACAATAGAAGGGTAATTTTCAAAATTGTCTAACTGATGCGTATTGTCATCTATAAACCCTTTGACTTCAAAATCCTTGTGATAACCGCTATTTTCAATAGCCATATCATAAATAGTGCGTCCCATACCACCTGCACCAATAATAATCAATTGTTTCATACAAATTGTTTCATTGTTTCCCGTTGATAATCTGAATATATTTCTTTCGAGTCGTTAGCATTGTCATAAGACTCATTCATGAACCGATAGAAATCTTTTGGAGAGTTTAACACTGTGCCGCCATGTATTAATTGTGACTCAATCACAACAAGCCCACCATAGTTAAATCGCCCCACCTTCTTACCAAGACTCATGGCCTCATACAAAACGGAAGAATTTTCTCCAACAATTGCTGTGTATCTTGATAATGCGCAGAACGACTCCACTGAATTATCAACCACCTTCATATTTGGAACTCTATCAATGCAATTTCTTTGTTTCGTGCTTAAGTCCTCGTGTGGGTGTAAACGAATATGATACTCAAATTGTGGATAAATAGTTGCCAATTCTGCAAGATTGCCAATCATTTCATTGGTAATCTGTGGTTCAGATACAAATAAGACTACACTTGGTCCATATGATTCTAATCCTAAATCATTAACATAGTTCTTAAATGGGAATCCCACATTTTTCACTAAGTCTAAAGGCAATCCAAAATAGCGGCTGATATTGTCTTTGCCAAAGACGAGGAAATAATCAGGATCTATCTGCCTATTATAAATACCTGTGTATAGGAGACTATCAGCAACAACGACCCCGTGCTGCATTTCACAACATGTAATATGACGTTTCTTACAGTAATCTACCACATGAAAAAACGTATCACGAGGTGCATAAAACACATACTTTGGACTTAAACTATTCAACAAAGGATAAATTAACTTACAAAGTACTTTGTGCTCAGCTATTAATCGTTCAAACATAGCCTTGATTATAGTTTCATTAAAAACCAATTCTGTCTTCAGCAAGTTAATCAAGTCCTCGATATTACGCCTATATTTGCGTGCATAGTAAGGTTTCAGAAGTTTGCCAAATACTTTCCCCAAAACATCAATAACATCTAAATACACCACCTTTTCCGAATGGTATCTCGGACGTTTATGAGTGCCATTCTGATGACGCTCTAAAATAATGTACTCATCCTTAATATCCGAATAGTCAATGAGCGGATCGGTCAAGCGATCCATATACATACCATTTATGTCGAAGAGTCGAGGATGTGGCAAAAATATATATTTGCATTTCTTACCACACAATAAAACTTTTGTGATAGTTCCAGCGGAGCGACATACGTTTAGTAGAATATCAAAAGGACGTACATTAGGAGGAACAGTAATCTGTCCCCCACCCATATAAACATCTCGAAATTCAGATCTAACTATACGCCACAATGGACGCTCATCAATTAGTAATTCTTCTAGCCCTTTGATGCTTAGCTCTTGCCGTAAATATTCCGTTAAATTTAATTTCATAAAAAATTACAACTCAATTTCGTACTTCCTCAGAACGTCTATTACAGCATTATAAGATGTGCATGCTATAATATCTTCAGGATCCAATAAAACATCAAAAGTGTCTTCAATTGCAGAAGTCAAAGTTAACTGACGCACGCTATCCCATCCGTCTATGGCATCTTTATTGAATTCTGTTTTTAACTCAGATACGTTACAAGAGAATATCTCTACAAAAATTTCATTCAATTTTTCTACATTATTCATATCTTTCTTTATTATTGATTAATCACTTTACCTGCCTCATTGCGAATAATCTTATCGATGACTATTATCTCAATACGTTGGTGAAAAAGGTGTGTTTTTTCCTCAATAAACATAGGAATAATATCTATAACATCCGAATTAGTTATTTTGATAATTAATTTCTCATCTGTACCACTACAATAACAATCAGTATCGAAGTTGGAACAAATAAGATTCTCCAACTCATCTAAACCTATACGAAGTCCAAAAATTTTCAAAAACCGCTTCATTCTGCCAACAATGTAGTAATACCCATCACCATCACGTCTTGCGATATCTCCAGTATGGATCACACCGTGGTTTTCGTCACCTTTTGTAAGATCATCCTTACATGTTGCATATCCTAATGTTACATTCTCTCCTCTATATACCATTTCACCAATAGCTTCCCCTTCAAATGACTCATTACCTTCTGCATCTACAATAGATAGTTTCCCCCCCGGCTCTGCAATACCAATACTACATGGTTTCGCTAATGCCAACTCAGCAGGCAAATAAGCCATTCGAGCTGTACACTCACTTTGTCCATATGTAGCAATAAACTTCTTGCCTTTTTCTTGTGCATAATTTGCTAAATGCATCCACATTTCCTCCTTTAACTTACCACCTCCTTGAGTTATGATTTTCAAGTTAGGCAAATCCATACGAGTAAATCTCAATTTCATCAGCAGTTCGTAACTATATGGTACACCTGTAAAACTTGTAGCTCCACTTTTAAGCATTTTCCAGAACCCAGCATCTAATAAAGATTTATTACACAAAAGCAGAGTTGCCCCAGCATATAGATGACTGGCAATCACTGATAATCCCATCGTATAATGCATAGGTAGCACAGCCATAGCTCGTTCATCACTTGTCAGTTCGAATAGATTCATTACATTCTCTGCGTTTGCTTCTATGTTTCGATAACTATGACGGACCAATTTAGGACTTCCCGTACTTCCTGAGGTAGGGAGTAACAAGGATAATTCTTCATAAAGCTCTGGCGTTTTAAAACTTGTTTTCACCAAGGAATAGCCATGAGTTGTATATACTATCTCATTAAAATTAGAATCAAAATCATCAACCCGCTGTGTAGGCAGCCATAAATATTCCGGTTGATACTTTTCATACAGCGAATCAAACAACGTCTGTTCTGTCTTATTACTAATAATAAGAGGAACTACACGATTACTTAGAGCAGATGTGTATCCTAAGAGTGAACCATTCGTATTTTCAGACAAAATAAAAATAAGAGTTCTATATGGTAAAGCTGAAGCAAACTCCTCTGCATATTTACATAAGTCTCCATAAGTCAAACTTTCACCACTATCATCAATAACGGCAATCTTATCAGGATTTTTTTTATTTAAGTTTAAGAACATATTTACACACCTAATTATACATTAAATACTAGCACAACCATCAACTCCAAGAATGTGTCCTGAAACATAGCTTGCTCTATCAGAAGCAAGGAAAGATACCGCATTTGCTACATCTTGAGGAGACCCTAAACGGCCTAATGCAATACGAGATATACGTTGGGCCATCTTTTCCCCATCACTTTCATATAGTTCTTTAAAGCGTTCAGTTTCAATAATGCCAGGGGCTACAGCATTTACACGTACATTCATAGACGATAGCTCCTTAGCTGCAGATTTGGTCATAGCAATAATAGCACCTTTGCTTGAAGAATATGCGACTTGGCCTGGGGATCCCACCACACCTGTAATACTTGCAATATTGACAAAACATCCACCTCCGGTTCTTGCCATTAAACGCGAGGCTATTTGAAGCATATCTATCACTGCAAAGACATTAACCGAATACATTTTTTGCAACAAATCTTTGGTCACCATTCCCAACTTCTGATTGGAAATAATGGCTGCATTATTCACTACCGCATCTATCCGACCTTCTTCCCTGAATATTGTCATCAAATTCTGCTTCAACTGAACTGTATTTGTCACATCAAAACAAATAGGAACAACCTTTGTATTGTTGAGCTTGCTGCATTCACCTGTCCAAATATCCATATCTCCCATCTGCAAATCGTTGACATAGACGATGGCACCATCTTTAGCAAATTGTTCTGCAATCACCCGGCCAATGCCACGACCTGCCCCAGTGATAAGTGCAACTTTATTTCTTAGAAGTTTCATTGTCGTTGTTTTCTATAAAAATTATCATACATATCACAAAATTCACGTTCCATACGAGCAAATGTAAATTCATTCTCAAAACGAAACCTAGAATTCTTACCCATCTCTTCAATATCAGTCTCGGGTAATTTCATTAGACACTCTACCAACTCATCTGTGTCGGGGTTCATTAGGAAACCATTGTAGCCCTCTCGCACGAGTTCTGGAATACCGGATATTTTGGTAGAAATAACCATCATTGAAGCACGCATTGCCTCAATAATAGAGATTGGCAAACCTTCGTTTTTACTCATTAATATATAGATGTTATTTTGAGCAAGATATTTATATACATCCACATTAGCCACAACCCCATGAAAAGTTACATTGTTGGTTATGCCATATTTTCTCACTAGATTCTCCAAGACAGGTCGTTCTGCACCTTCACCTAAGAAATCTACATGGATTAGATTAAGAAGCTCGATAGGAAGTCTATGGAGCGCTTCTATAATAAAACGATGTCCCTTACGATTGTTAATCGTACCGGTACAACACAATCGGTATTTGAAATCATATGTTTGGGACTTATATAACTCTACTTCCCCGATTTGCTCATCCGTCAAATCATTAATTCCATTTAGAATTACGCCTGTATTATCCTTATTCCTGCATGGAAAATGTTTAAGAAAATTTTCCTGACCTATTTTTGCAATAAATTCAATATTATCAACATTAGCAACTGTCCAGTTAAAATTTTCTTCATACTTCTTAAAATATTTTGTGCCTTCTAGGCATGGATGATACATCAGCAACATTTTAAAAGGATAACCATCTGTATGAAGGAACATGTTAGTAATAGCATGACTATTATTGCGAAGTTTTAAATAATAATACATTTCCAAGTCCGAATGACATTGCACTACATCTGTATTTTGATCATGCTGAACGTAATACTTTATCAGTTTTCTTACGTTACGTTTGCTTCGCTCAATCATAAAAATGGCAAACCATTTGTTAGTCCGTGCCTTATTGCGAATAAAGGTTCCAATAGCATGTCTAACTCTCCAAACTAGCGAAGTGGTTTCTGCGGCATCAGCTTGTACATGTTCTATAGTAGGCGCAACACGATAGGCTCCATGAATAATAGACTCACTAGTATAAACGCTAATATCATAGCCTCTATTCTCAAAATACTTGCGATCACCAAGCATGCGTTTAAACGTTCCTACCGGCCCAATAATAGCATTAATTGAACCTGAAAGAATGATGTCAACTTTTTTTACATGCATATTTCTTTCCTGTTTTTAAAATTATCCACTTTTAAACTACAAAATAATAGACATATAAGTAACTGTAATGAAAACTCATAATAAGAAACATTGGTAAAATCGGCTATAAGTGAGAAAACGATGAATCCCATAAACCAAGCCTTATATTTAGAATTCATCCTTTTATGCTTCCTAATAAGAAAAAAATATATAGAATAATAAATCAAAAAACCTACCAATCCTACATCTACCAATAGCTCGACATAGTTATTATGTGCATAAAACTCTTTCGAATAAGGAAGATATTTTCCAGAAAGGACTCTGAAATTATTGATCCCGACACCTAAGATTGGAGAATCCTGAAACCAAATCAAACCCGATAATATCAAAATCAATCGCGAATCATCACCCGACCCGTCATCAGAGCCAGAAAATATATTGAATAATTCTTCTATTCTGACACCAATAATTTCATATAAAACAGGAACCTTCATTACTAAAAGATAAACCACAGCACATATTAAAGTAATTACAATACCTGTCTTGATAATATTAGTATTCCCATACAATTGTTTGAAACATAATGGAACAATCATAGCCAAAAGTGCACCACGTGAGCCAGACAACATTATTAAACTTATCATTACCAATGTAATAATCCAAAAGGCCAATTTGAATAATTTGCTACACACTTGACTTTTTACGATTCCAAAATAACCCGCATAACAAGCTAATGCCATATATAACCCAATGTAATTTGGGTTCCATAAATCACCCTCGCCATCATCTGCCAATCTACTAGATCCGATGTTAGCAATGTCAACATTTATCAATACGAATAATAATAGGATTAATGCAGCATAGTAATAACTTCTCAATACTTTATCAAAATCATCCCTATTGTATACGAATACAATAATTCCTAAACACAATGCATAAATTGGAATCTGTTGCTTTATTATCACCCATAAAACTAAATGGGGGCTAAAAGCCCACAAGTATGATATGCTACAAAATAACAAAAAAACAAATAACCATTTAAAATATGGCATATCCTTTCTTTTGATTCTCAACAAATTCATTAAGGAAAATAAAATATTTAAAAAACATAATCCAAAAGTTACAATTTCGCTAATGTGAATCATAAAGAACACAAGAGTTGCAAATATAACAGTAGGATATATTATTCTAAATATTTTCATACGTTATGATTTTTTTTTAGCAACTTTCTACAGGTTAGCAATCGATAAACTAACTCTATGAAATAAGTAAAAACGGTGACAATAACAAAAGAATAGATATTATTTAAATCATTTCTTACATAAAAAAATAATAGAAGAGTAAGATATCCTGCGGTTGTCACCAAAATGCTATAGAATGTATATCGGTTATATCCAAATGCTATATAAAAATTGGTTGAAATAAAAGAACTCGCAGCCAAGAAAATCGGTGCTACGGTAAATAATCTTAATGCTACAATATCAACAGGTTCCCCTATCATGTATACAACAATTTGCTCAAGAAAAATATTGACAAGCAGAACAAGAAATAGGACTATAGCTATTTCTGAAAGCAGCACAATCTTAAACCATTTTACATTTCTCGTTTGGGCAAATTTGGGGAATAAGACTGTTGCTATTATGGTTCCCGGTCTAGCCAATAGAGCTGTCAATTTAGCTCCTAAATCGTACACAACAACAGAACCCATATTAATTTGACCTAATAATAAATAATTAAACTTATCCTTGATAGTACATACTATATCAGTTGCAAACAAAGAACTGGACTCCCTAAAATACCGCAAAATATCATTCCAATGAGGAATTACGAATTTTATCTTAAATTCGCGCCTAAGAATAGTAAGAGAAATACATCCCGCAATTAAAAAGCCTATAGTATAGCACAATGGTACTAACAAGTAATCAGCCGGTTCCTTAACCACAACAAATATTAGTAGAATAAAAAACAATTTTACCCCAATATTGAGGAGAGATGATATTTTCATTCGCTCCATCCCCTGAAAGAAATACTGGGGGAAAAGCAAGACATCGAAAGATTGGCCAAATGTAAAAAAGAAGACTAAAGCATGTGCACGATATGATGGGATCAGTAATACTACGGCCATATACAACATAAGACTCACAATCCATAGTAGAAATCGACCAGCCAATACAGATGATACAATATTAGAAAGTTTTGGAATATCATTTCTATTAACTGACACATACTTTGCGCATACCCCATCTGTTCCAAAATTGACTACAATTATCACATAGCTACACAACACATTTGCTGTAATTACCCATCCATATAATTCTTGACCTATCACATCTATCAAATAAGGATAGGTAATTAGTGGTGATATAACAACAAATATCTGTAATAAGGTTATGTATGAAAAATTCTCAATTATTAATTTATATTTAGCGAAACCTGTTTTTATATTTGATAATTTCATTTCTTGGGCAAATTCAACAAGTTACCAATCATTAAATCTTGATTATAATTAGCAAAGGGGTGAGTCCCCCCCCAATCATAAAATGTATACTCACCAAAATAAATCTGGCCATCTACAAAAAAGAAATCAACTCGCACAAATGGTATACCTTTTGACAATTTAGTAGCAAGTTGCTTCATTTCTTCAAATTTCTCAGGTCTTTTAAACTCTGGTTTTCTTCTCGCAAACCCATGATTGATATCAACTGGTGTAAAATCCATATCGTAGAAATTCTCATAGATATCATCATCCTTAACTGTTAGGTACATATACTTCGGTTCACCATTAAAACACCAAAACTTGTAATCCTGAAGCACTTTATTATCAGTGTGATCATTCAAAAATTTATCAATAATAACTCTCGCTGGAACATCTTTATATACCCACTCGTAATTATTTATATAACCACTCTCTTTTGATTGCTGGAGAACTACCTCTCTTGCTCGTTCAATATCAAAGGTGCTCTTATCCTTTACTACAATAGGAGCTCCATAATGAGTACTTTTAATTACAAATTGATCGGGAAGTGTTGAAAAATCAATATCATCAAAACTATTCCACACGCCATAGCATGGAACCACATATTCTTGTCCAATAAGCTCTGCCACGTATGCTTTCACGTCATACTTATCAACAAGCGTATGATATAAAGGATTGTGATCATACAACTTCATCCATGACAACTTTTCATTGAATGTCCTTGGATTCTTCAAATCAACATCATATCCTAAAAGAAAAGAAAAATAAGCTTGCAATCTCTCTTCTTCTGTATCAAAATGCGATAGACGATACTTAAGACTAAGTCTTAGTCTGCTCAGATTAAACAAAATTCTGTTCATATAGTTGACTAATATCCCATTATTTAACAAACTCCAAACTCATTCTATCTCCCTTCTCCAAATCTCTTTTCACTCGCTTACCCAGACACTCTTTCAGATGTTTAGGTGCTAGGCCATAACCAGGGCGTACAGAACGAAGGTTCTGATCTGTTAAAATATCCCCAGCCTTCATGTCCTCGGCGATGTAGAGCGAGCGAGAGAACTGACGGCCTGTAATCTTGGCAGGATCCGTAGGATAAGAAACTTCACCTAACACCTCTTCAACTTCACGAATTGCCTTTACCATACTTGCGAACTCTTCAGGTTGCATAGAGAACGCCGAATCAGGGCCACCCATATTGCGATCGAGGATGATATGCTTCTCCACAACTGTGGCGCCCAAAGCAACTGCCGTAATTGGCAAAGTGTTAGTCATGGAATGATCGGACACACCTACTTTTACACGAAAACGTTCTTTCATATCTGGAATAGTCAAGAGGTTTGCTTTATTAAGAGGTGCAGGGTAGGCAGAAGTGCACTTTAAGAAAGTAATATCGTGATTACCTACAGAATGACAAGCATCAATAGCATCCTTTATATCATCCTCTGTAGCAATACCAGTAGAGATAATCATTGGCTTTCCTTTGCTTGCAGCATAACTAATAAGGTTAACATCTGTTATCTCAAAACTTGCGATCTTGTAGATAGGATTACCACATTCTTCCAAAAGATCAACAGCCGTATTATCAAATGGTGTAGAAAATAAAATAATACCAATCTCTTTGGCATAATCAAACAACTCTTTATGCCATTCCCATGGAGTATACGCCTCTTGATATAGTGAATATAGATTGTATCCATCCCAAAGACCTCCGTGAATCTGAAAGTCGTCCTTATTACAATCCAACGTAATCGTATCTGCTGTGTATGTTTGAATCTTAATCGCATCTGCGCCAGCATTTTTAGCTGCCAACATTGTTTCTTTGGCAGTATCGATACTACCATTATGATTTGCAGATATTTCCGCTATAATAAATGTTTTTGTCATCTGTCAATGTTAAAATGTCAAAATAGTACCACCCCAACTCAAACCAACGCCAAAACCTGTTATCATTACCTTCATTCCAGGGTGAATAACATTCTTGTCAAAACAATCTTTAAGCGCAATCATTACTGTTGACGAAACTGTATTTCCTGTTTCCTCTAAATTTATATAGAATTTGTCCTTAGGCAACATGCAAACCTTGCGGATAGTATTGAGCATAAACTTATTTGCCTGATGAAATACAAAATAATCTATATCTCCGCTCTCTAACTTATTCTTCGCTAAAATATCCTTTATCATTTCTGGAACTGCATCGAGGGTAAAATTAAATATCGCAGAGCCATTCATATAGAGATAATCATCAAAGCGTAGATGTCCATCCATATCTTCAAACACATCTCCAGTGGCTTGTTTACAACGAGAGGCACCTGTTCTAACAATGAGGTGGTCTGCTCCACTACCATCTGTTCCTAACGAGAAATTACCGATTTCAGCTATACCATCTGTAGAAATTAAGCAGGCTGCAGCTCCATCTCCAAATATAGATCGATTACTTTTGTCTGATGGGTGAAGATATTTCTGATATGTTTCTGCCGTAAGAACCAATACATTTTTAGCTATTCCGCTTTCAATCAACCCCTTAGCCATCACAAGACCATACACACAACCACTACATCCAAGATTATAATCAAATGCGCCAGCAGAAGTAGGAATTCCTAAACGATTCTGAAGTATACAAGCAGTTGATGGAAGAAAATAATCAGGACTTTGTGTACAAAGCATTAAGAAGTCTATTGACTTTGGGTCTATATTGTACTCCTCGAACAATTTACGAGCTGCCTTTTCTGCCATATCTCCAGCAGTCTCATCCACCGCCGCCAAATGACGAGACTTAACACCTACCTTTGTTGCAACCTTCTCAACGCTCCATTCCGGGAACTCCAGCAAAAGCTCATCATTGGTCACAACCCGTTCAGGTAAATAATATGATATTCCCTTAATGTATGCCATAGTTATTATTTTTTGGATTTAATATCAAACTCTCACAATTTAATTATTCCTCCCGAAATCTCAATGCTACTACCTGTCATCCAAGAGCTTGCATCGCTTAACATATAGATAGCAAGATTTGCAATATCCTCTGGTGTACCATATCGTTTGAGGGGATAGCGTTTCTCGTCTTCTAACAAATCGTCTCGAGTTACACCATCCTGAAGAACCAGATCAGTCCATACCATAGCGGGACAGATACAATTAACTCGAATCAAACGAGAGGCTAATTCTTGTGCAAGGCATTGGGCATAAGATATAATAGCTCCTTTCGATGCGCTATAAATTGCATTACCCATACTGGGACTCCAAGCTGCAATACTCGAGAGGTATACAATAGAAGCAGCTTTATTAATCTTCTTATTTTTTAAGATGGCAGCCTGAAGAAGAACTGGAGATTCAAAATTTGCATTCATCGTATAGTCAACAGCTTTTTGTGTAATATCTTTACAAGCTACACGGCTACCAACTCCTGCACACTGTACAAATCCATCAAGTTTTGGAATATTTTCAACCAGTCGGTCAATATCTTCTGGCTTAGTGAGATCGGCAGAAATCGCTCTGTGATCACCAATAGGCATCCGACTCAAAGTTTCAGCTAGACGTTCTTCATTGCGGCCAGTCACAATAACTGTTGCACCCATCATCGCGCAAGCAATTGCAATAGCTTTTCCTATGCCAGATGATGCACCAGTAACAAGGATCTGCTTACTCGCAAGGGTAAACGGATTAAAATGTTCTACCATCTAAGGTTACTTATTACTGACAAGGTTAAACAGGTCTTCTACTGTAGTACAAGATCTAATATCTGCTCCTGAAATTGATTTACCATACTGAGTCTTCGCCATAGCGATAATACTCATACCAACTAGAGAACTATACTCTTCCAATTCTCGAAAATGACAATCCTTCGTGATTACAGATGCATCAGTGTCATCAAACTGTTCTGCAAGATTCGCTACAAATTCATTTAATTCCATATCGATAAAATTTTATGTGTTAATTACTTATTTTTCTTCTCTTTAAAAAAACTCACTATATTCTCTATTTTAATCTTTTCCTCTCTGTCTTTATTGAACAATTCAGCCGTCAAATAGTATTCATCAAAATCAACATACTTGTTATCAATAAACAATGACTTCTCCCCAATTTTTTCAAATCCGTAGTATTCGTCAATATATGCAGCAGTCTTATTATCAGAATTTGTTGCTCCGTATAATGCATTTAAACCAAGTTCATCAAAAACAAAAGATAATATGTTGTAAATAAAAAATATACCATCACCCCCTCCTAAAAATTCTGGAGCCATATAATAACCAAGTTCTGCTGTGTCTTTTTGCAGGTCAACATCTACAATATTCATAGAGCCTACAGGGTTGCCATTTTCACAAACCATCCAATAATAACGATCAGTACGGCTTTCCAAACTTTCAATGAATTCTAAATGGCTATCTAATGTTATAGGTTGTGTATTATACATTTGCTTGCGTATAGCTTCATGATTACGCCAAGATAACATCTGAACTTTTTCGTTATCTGTTAGTGTAACATAATTCTTAAAACTATAACTCCCCGAAGTATATAATTTCTGTATATCTATCTTTATCATAAAATTATCTTTCTTGACACAGACACATCACATATATTAATATAAGATACAAACTATACTCTAAAATGAATCGCATACTACACGCAATTACAAGGATCTAAAGAGATTTCGTATATTATTTTCAATATTGTGTACTTGAATTTTTGGCGCCTGATATGTTTTACTTATTGATAAAAAGTTCAAATCATTTGTAACCAAATTTCCTAAAGGCTCAATGTAGTTATCCTCTAACAATTTATAATAAAATTCCACTTGATTATCCACATAATAACCTGCAAAAATTTTACACCTTTGCGAAATTGCCTCTATACAGATACTGCTACAAGGCACTATAGCATATTCACATCTCTGCATCAATATGGCCATATCTGCAGCAGATAAATTGCTATAAATATTTACTTTCTCGCATCCTTTTAATGTATCTCTGTATTTATAAGCATCGCCTACTACGACCGATATTTTCTTTACAGCGTCATTAGACTGAATTAGATCTACATATTTTTGTGTCAAGTTGTGATAATCACTACCTCCAAAGGCTATAAACCAATGACCCGACTCTTTATTATCAAAATTCATTGGTTGCAGAAATGGCTTTCGGAGTAACGACCATTCAAGGCCTAAACATAATTGAGTATAAGGTTCTACGCTAAAAACACTTTTGTCTCCTATTGCGTGATTTATTACAATATCTGCAACATAATGTTTATCGTGAATATCATCAATACATACTAATTTACACCCCCTGGCCTTTATCTGCCGCTGATAATCAGTCGTAAAGAAATAGTTATCAAGCACAACTATCTCTTCTCCAATAAGGTAATCCAGGAATACATCGAACTTACTATCATCAGCAGGTAAAGCGACCAATTTACACACCTTGTCAACCTCTGCTATTTGATAATCAGTCGGAGTTTGTGTAAAGAATGTGCAATCGAAATCATCTTTGAGCATATCGGCAAGTGCTAGGGTTCGGACAAAATGCCCATAACCTATTGTAGCACTTGCATCTGCTCTGAAGAATATTTTACGTTTTACGTCCAAGTTGAAGATTAATTAAGACGTTTAAAACCAGCCTGACAAATAGGGCCATCAAGGGCCTTCATCACATCTTTGCCGTCCTCAAAATCGCGAATATCAGCAAATACAGGATCAAGAGCTTCGAAATAGCCATCAATTATTTCTGGAGTATGAGCCAGAGATGTATACATCAATGTGCCTGCAAGGTATCCCTTCTTCAACATCTCTTGAGTTACATAGGTCTTGTAAGCAAGAGCATTAGGTGAATCAAAAGTATAACCAGCTAACGCAGGAATACCCCATTGATTTATTTTCAAACCATATTTATCTGCTAAGGCCTGCCAACGCACCTTGTTTTGCGTTCCTAATTCGGTAATATATTCCCACGATCTGGTTTTTTCCATTACGTCCAATGCTGCTAGCGCAGCAGTAGGACCGATACGATCTGTCCAAAAAGTTGAACTAATCCAAGAACCTTGTGCTGCTTCCATAATATCTTTCCTACCGACAACCGCAGCTATCACATAACCATTACCCATAGTCTTACTATATATAGTCATATCTGGATATACACCATATTTTGTGTGAAGACCGCCAAAGGTTTCGCGGAAACCAGACGTACACTCATCAAAAATGAGAACTACACCATATTCATTGCACAAGTTTCGAACATGCTCCAAGTATCCTTCTGTAGGACCAAAATTACGACAGACCTCCATCTTCACGGCTGCCAAATCGGGAGTATTACGAATGATATTCTCTATTTCCTCAAAGTCGTTGTAATGAAATGGTATAGATGAACCACGAAGCCCTTTAGGCACACCTGCGGTTGGAATACCTGGAAGGAGGTGGCCTGAGAGAGCATCGCTCTCACCAAGATTCACTGATACATACCAATCGTGCCAGCCATGATAACCACAAATGGCAACTTTATCCTTGCCTGTAAATGCACGAGCAATACGAACACACATTGAGTTAGCTTCGCCACCACCTCGGGTATAGCGCACACCACCGGCCCAAGGGTTCATCTGAATAAGGCGTTCTGCAAGATATACTTCCTCTGGACAATTAAAGGTAGTAAGGTTACCATCACGAACTACTTTCATGACAGCTTCATCTACCTCTTCTCGAGCATATCCGAGCGTATTTGTTCCAACACCCATGAGACCGCAGTCTATATACTCACGTCCATCGAGATCCCATACTTTACACCCCTTAGACTTAGAGTAGTAAGCTGGCCAGTTCTCGGGCAACAATTGTTCTGGTCTTTTTGAAAGCAATGATGTACCGCCTGGTATCAGTTGTTTAGCTTTCTTGTAAAGTTCTTGTCCTTTTCCCATATTGTTTATTTTATAATTTGATCATTAGCAATTGATTTAGCATATCCCTCATTGTTAGCGAACTTGCTGTTGATAGCATATATTTCCTTGTGATTGATAAGATAGTCAATGTATGTCTTCCACCTCTTGTCAATGCCCAAATTTTCGATCAGGTGCTTGATAACCTCAAAATCCTCTGGCTCATCAATAGTGATGCGATAATCATCAGCATTGAATGAGCCTTCAGGATTTGGATAGTTATAAGTCTTGTAAATGGTACCTCCATCAGCAGAACCGTTCTTCCAAATGTATGCTGTAACATGCTCGCGTTCAGACTTAAGATTTGCCTCGTTGTATGCTTTCTCAAGAGCAGAAAATTTCATCATCTCTGTATCGAGTCCATCAGGGAAGCTTTTAGCATCAGTACGGACATAATCATACTCTGGATGTTCTAAAGCAAAAGTCACAACAGCATCTATTACGTTTGGGTCTATTAATGGACAGTCTGACGTTAATCTAATTACATAATCAGGTTTCTCAGATTCAGCAGTACCATAAAAGCGCGAAAGCACATCATCCACAGAGCCTTTGAAGTATTCAACTCCAACTTTGTCTGCTACTTCCACAATAAACTTAGACCCTTCCTCATCTGTTGTTGCAATCTTCAATTTATCAATAGTTTTTGATTGAAGAATTCTTCTTAAATGAATTTCTAAAAGAGTTTGACCATTAACTTCTTTCAAAATTTTGGCAGGCAAACGGGTTGAGCCGTAACGAGCCTGTGTAATTGCTAGTACTTTCATTTAATTCCAATTAACTGGTTTTAATAATTCTGTTTCTTTCACATCTATAGACAGGTCCACTCGTTTATCAGACACAGATTTGAAATTTGTCTGCAGCTGGTCCTTTGTATCTACACCTATAAGGACTCCATCGATATAAGGATTCTGAATATTATAATTTAATGCAATTTCAGCTACACTTAAACCTGTATCCTTCGCATACTCATCCAATCTTTTCAAATAAGGCTTCAATGGCAATAATTTCTCAGGTAAGGTATCCCTATCCTTAAAGAATAAACCTTGCAAAAATGTAGAACGCACATGGATTTCTACATTCATCTGTTTTAATCTCCCAAAATATGATTCAAATTGACGATCAAAGATATTGAAAGGTATTTGAATCAGATCAAAAGGAATATCATCATTCAATATCATATCTAATTCATAAGGTTCGTAAAGAGAAAATCCAATTTTTTCAACTTTTCCATCAACCTTTAACTGAATGAAATCATTCCAAACGGTCTTATTCTCTGTATAAACCGAGAAATGATGAAGCAAATAACCATAGAGCTTAGAACATCCTAGACTCTTTAAACTATCATCTAATGTGTCTCGTACAGTTTTATTACACTTGGGATACTTTGATATTATTTGGAATATATTAGACGCGTTAACCTCACCTAACACCTCTTCTGCATTTCCATAGGCGGCTGATGTATCAAGAATGGTAACACCTACATTATTTGCTACATCAAGAATTTCGGATACCATTTGAACATTTGGCTGTCCAACGGAGTTTATACCATACTGACAGCCAAACTGAACTGTGCCAAGGACTAATTTATTTACCTTCATACTATTTGATAAACTCAAGTACTTTCTCAATAACCCAGTCTTGCTCTTCATCTGTCAATGACGGGAACATTGGCAATGCAAGACATTTGCTATAATAATCTTCTGCTACTGGCATATCACCCTGCTTCCAACCAAATTGTTTGTAATAAGGCATAGTGTGGGCAGGGATATAAAGTACCTGAGAGAAGATATTATTCTGTCTCAAGAAATCATAGAGTTCTTTGCGTTTATCTACCTGAATGATGTAAAGATGGAAAGCATGAGTAATATTTTCCGCACGGAAAGGTGTACTAATAGAAGTGTTGGCAAAAGCAGCATCGTATTTCTTTGCAATCTCATTTCGTCTTTCAATGCTCCAATTCAAACGCTTCAACTGACTAATACCAAGAGCTGCCTGAAACTCAGTAATACGATAGTTATAACCAAGTTCCTGCATCTCGTAATACCAACCACCATGATTTTCCTGAAGCAAAGCGGGGTCGCGAGTAATACCATGGGTACGGTAGAGGCTGACCTTATCGAACAACTCCTTATTATTGGTTGTGATAGCACCACCTTCTCCTGTCGCAATATGCTTGACAGGATGGAAAGAAAAAACTGTCAAATCTGCATAATGGCCATCGCCAATCATGTGCTTATCACCCTTTCTATCAATTAATGAGCCTCCAGGCGCATGGCAAGCGTCTTCTACAATAGCAAAGCCATACTCATCGGCCAGAGCACGCATTCGCTCTACATCCACAGGATAACCAGCAAAATCTACTGGCACCACAGCTTTGTATGTGCCCTTAGGAGAAGCCTTGAGAATATCTTCCAACTTATCAAGATCCATTAAGAATGTCTCATGATCAATATCACAGAAAACAATCTCAGCTCCACAATAACGGAAACCATTTGCACTGGCTACAAAGGTGATAGGTGTAGTAATTACCTTATCGCCAGGCTTGATATCAAGTGCCATAGCACAAAGATGCAACGCCGCAGTACCATTGCTGACGACACATACATACTTGCTACCAACATACTCTGCAAAGTCCTTCTCGAATGCTGCAATCTTTGGACCTTGGGTCAGATAGTCGGATTTTAAGGCCTCTACTACAGCATCGATATCTTGGTCTGTAATATGCTGATGACCATAAGAAATAATGTGATCAATCATATTCTTTATATTTTGAAACTTGGATTTACATATAATTTAACTTTGTCACGAAGGTTCTCTATTGTCTCAAATCTTGTGTTTTCATTGGATGTATAGTGGAATCCTTCTGGAACTTCAGTTGCTTTATAATGCTGAATAAAATCAGTCTTTCCTCTTCTGCCAGTAAATGACATTGAAGGTACGATTACGTAATAATCATTCAATTCAATAGTGTTTAGGCTTTCAGATGACGCTATCAGTTCTTCATGGATTTTCTCTCCGGGACGAACACCAATCTCTTGTTGTTCCATTGCAGGTGCAATGGCTGTAGCAAGGTCTGTTATACTATAGGAAGTTGTCTTTGGTACAAAAATTTCACCACCGAGATGGTTTTCTAAAGCAAACTCTACAGCTGCAACCACTTGCTGGTTCGAGATTAAGAAACGAGTCATACGTTTATCAGTAATAGGTAACGTACTACCACCCAACTGTTTCTTCTTGATAAATATTTGTGCTACGGAACCTTTAGTTCCCAATACATTGCCATATCTTACAACTGAAAAACGTATATTCTTAGCCCCCTTCATATTGTTTGCCGCTACAAATAGTTTGTCAGAAACTAATTGGGTGGCACCATAAAGACTTAAAGGAGCGCATGCTTTATCCGACGACAAGGCAATAACATCTTTAACACCTGTTTTCAACGCTGCATTAATAACATTCTCTGCTCCCAAGATATTGGTCTTAATACATTCTTCAGGATTGTATTCAGAAGCTGAAAGAGACGATATGGTAGCAGCATGAATAATTATATCAACACCTTCACAGGCTCGCATTAGCCTTTCATAATCTCTAACATCTCCAAGAAACAATCTTAATTGCGGATACTGTTTCTCTGGGTAGAGAACGGCTATCTCATCTTGTTTCTGCACATCTCTGGAATAAACTATAATTTTCTTTATTCCAGGATAATCTCTCAACATTGTTTCAATGAAACAACGGCCAAAGAGACCAGACCCACCTGTAATCAATACTGTTTTATTATTAAACATAGTTGTATGTTTATTTCATTTCTACCGGATCGGAATAAGTATCAGGACGATTAGGATCAAAGCAACCGTTAGCCCAAATTACAGTAACCATATCCTCTTTATCAGACAAATTGATCAAGTTGTGAGTGTATCCTGCTATCATTTCTACAACTTCCAATTTTTCACCTGAAACCTCATAATTAAGTACTGGATATGGCCGTCCATTATCATCGACTCCTTCTTTACGAAGTTGAATAAGCCCATGACCACTAACAACCAAGAAACGTTCCACCAAGTTATGATGCCAATGCTGGCCTTTAGTAATACCTGGTTTACTTATATTGATGCTTACTTGACCATGATTCTCAGTCTTTATGAATTCTGAGAAACTTCCTCTATCATCAATTTTCATTTCCAAAGGATAAGAAATTTTTTCCTTAGGAAGATATGAAGTATAAGTGGAGTATAATGCTTTATGGAAACTATCACTTACATATGGAATCTGCAAAGAATAGCGACCTTTATCAAAAGCATAAAGCATATCTGCTATATCACCCAAGCGTACCTTATGTACTTGTGGCACATAGCAATATTTACCTTCTTTGTATTCATCGCCTGTTAAACAGGCTATAAGATTATCTACCACATCATCTATATAAACGAGATTAAGCATAACGTTAGGATCGTTTATTTGGATGGGAAGATCATTTGCAATGTTGTAACAAAAAGTCGCCACAACGCTATTATAATTTGGACGACACCATTTCCCGAAAAGATTTGGGAAACGATATACTAATACTTTTGCCCCCGTTTCTTTGGAATATTGAAACATTAGTTCCTCGCCTGCTTTTTTGGATAGTCCATAAGGATTATCTAACGCTGCCTGACTTGAACTACTTATCATTACTGGGCAAGTATTGTTATACTTTTTAAGTGTGTCTAATAACACTGAGGCAAACCCAAAATTGCCCTCCATAAATTCCTTGGGATCTTGAGGACGGTTAACCCCTGCAAGATTGAATACAAAGTCCGCCTTATGACAATACTCTTCGAGCTCTTCCTGGGTAGAATCAACATCATATCTAAAAACGGTAAGATCTGAATCTACCTTATACCATCTTGCCTTTTGGTTTGCAATATTATCAAGTTGAGCGCATAAGTTCTTTCCCACAAAGCCGTTAGCACCCGTGACAAGAATATTCATTACTTCGCAACGTTAGCAATTCCATTCAACTCGTTTTGAATATATTCAAGGCTCGCAATCTTAGCCTTAGTCTCCTCTACATTAAGACGAGTAGTGTTGTCTGAGTTAAACTCAGATAGTTCGCATCGTTTAGTATCTCCCTCTGAGAAGTACTTATCGTAGTTAAGAGTACGATTGTCGGCAGGAACGCGGTAGAAATCCCCCATATCCTCAGCCTTAGCGCACTCCTCATTAGTAAGAAGTGTCTCGTACATCTTTTCTCCGTGGCGAATACCAATTACCTTGATTTCCTCTTTCTTTCCTCCAAAAAGTTCACATACAGCCTCAGCTTGGGTCTGAATGGTACAAGCAGGAGCTTTCTGAACGAGAATATCTCCATTCTGGCCGTGTTCGAAAGCAAAGAGAACTAAATCAACAGCCTCTTCAAGACTCATAATGAAACGAGTCATATTAGGCTCTGTAAGAGTAATAGGATTACCATTGCGAATCTGATCAATCCATAATGGAATTACAGAACCTCGTGAACACATCACGTTACCATATCGAGTACAACAAATCTTAGTACTCTGACTATTGCGAGATCTTGCTACCGCAATTTTCTCTTCAAGAGCCTTAGATATACCCATAGCATTGATTGGGTAAGCAGCCTTATCTGTTGAAAGACAAATTACACACTCTACTCCGCAATCAATGGCTACATCAAGTACGTTGTCAGTACCTATGACATTGGTTTTAACAGCTTCCATAGGGAAGAATTCGCATGAAGGTACTTGTTTAAGGGCCGCTGCGTGGAAAATGTAATCAACACCACATGTAGCAGTTTTTAGGGTAGATTTGTTGCGTACATCTCCGATGTAGAACTTGATTTTGTGTGCTACCTCTGGCATTTTAGCCTGATACTCATGGCGCATATCATCTTGCTTCTTTTCATCACGAGAGAAAATACGAATCTCCCCAATATCAGTACGGAGGAAGCGGTTCAACACAGCATTACCGAAGGATCCTGTTCCACCAGTAATCATAAGGACTTTGTCTTTGAAAATACTCATATTATATAATATTTATTCTTGTTTCAAATTTATTCTACTTTCTCCACACCATTTTATTTACTACACCTGTGTAGCTTTGAATGAGCTTCACGATTTTTGTGCTGACATTTTCGTCGGTATAGTTGGGGACGGGAATTCCATTGTCGCCATTGTTACACATTTCTACTGCCACATCGACAGCCTGCAACAAATCGTGCTCATTGATTCCGGCCAAAACGAAACAGCCTTTATCCAATGCCTCGGGGCGTTCTGTTGAGGTGCGGATACATACCGCTGGGAATGAATGACCTACGCTTGTAAAGAATGAACTCTCTTCTGGAAGTGTCCCACTATCTGATACTACTGCAAATGCATTCATCTGCAAACAATTATAATCATGGAATCCAAGTGGTTCTTGGCGAATCACGCGCTTATCAAGCACAAATCCACTTGCGTCCAAACGATTGCGACTACGAGGGTGACAGCTATACAATATTGGCATATCATACTTGTCAGCCATCTTATTAATCGCTGTAAACAACGACAAAAAGTTCTTTTCTGTATCAATATTCTCCTCGCGATGAGCTGAAAGCAAGATGTATCTACCCTTCTCCAAGCCTAAACGCTTATGAACATCACTAACCTCGATATCAGCCAAATTCTCGTGTAAAACCTCAGCCATTGGAGAACCGCTTACATATGTGCGCTGTGGAGCCACGCTTGACGCATTCAAATAACGACGGGCGTGTTCTGAATAACAGATATTTACATCAGAGATAATATCTACAATACGACGGTTAGTCTCCTCAGGCAGGCACTCATCAAAACATCTATTTCCTGCTTCCATATGGAAAATTGGGATATGCAATCGTTTTGCGCCAATAACACTCAGACAAGAGTTGGTATCACCCAACACCAAAACTGCATCGGGCTTTATCTGTACCATAAGTTTATACGAGGCATTGATGATATTACCCATAGTTGCGCCCAAATCATCTCCAACAGCGTCCATATAAACCTCTGGGTCTGCAAGTTTAAGGTCGCGGAAAAAGACACCATTGAGGTTGTAGTCGTAATTTTGTCCCGTATGAGCCAAGATGCAATCAAAATATTTTCTACACTTGTTGATTACGGCTGCCAATCGTATAATTTCGGGGCGAGTTCCAACAATAATAAGTAACTTGAGTTTACCGTCGTTCTTAAAGTTTACACTACTATAATCTACTTTTAACTCCATATATAATTAACTAAAAATTATTTTCTCAAAGGGTCGTTTTTTACCTCCCCTTATACATCTCCTCGTAGTACTTCTCGTAGTTGCCGCTGGTGATGTTGTTGAGCCAATCTTCGTTGTCAAGATACCAGCGGACGGTCTTTTCGATGCCCTCCTCGAATTGGAGTGAGGGTTCCCAGCCGAGTTCGCGTTGCAACTTCGTAGAGTCGATTGCGTAGCGCAAATCGTGGCCTGCGCGGTCGGTGACATAGGTAATCAAATCCAATGAGTAACCCTCAGGGTTGCCCAACAGGCGGTCAACAGTCTTAATTACCACCTTTATCAAGTCAATGTTCTTCCACTCGTTGAAGCCACCGATATTATATGTGTCAGCCACCTTGCCCTCGTGGAAAATCACGTCGATCGCTCGCGCGTGGTCAACTACATACAACCAATCTCTCACATTCTCTCCCTTACCATACACTGGCAGCGGTTTACGCTGGCGGATATTGTTG
>JAFTVW010000053.1 GCA_017465605.1 Alistipes sp. | reverse complement strand
TTACATTTCTTACAAAACCAACGCTGTGAACTCCGCCAAATGCCCTTACGGACCACATCAGAACTCCCGCAACGAGAGCACCTTTTTGTCCATAATAATTATAAATACTGCAAATATACTATATCTCAGATATTTACCCCCCTTTCGCAGGTCTCTTTTTTGACCATTAAGCCCAAAAGAGAGAAAAAGCCGAAACTTTTTCTCTCGGTCCTATAATCGCAGCCTCTACTGCTCCGCCATCTCGCGGCCGGTATCGTAGGCTCGTTGCAAATCCTCCTCCCAATGGGCATCGCGCCAAGCATGCTTCGCCTCCTCGGAGAAGCTGCCGAGTTCGTAATTATCGTATTTAGCCACCTGACAGGTGTTGTAGCCGATGATACGCTCCGGCTCGCCGAGAGCCGTTGTGAGGCACCACTCCATCGTGCCGAAATGGTTGCTGTTGTTGCGTTCGGGCAGACCGTTCATCGTCTCAACAAGCACCACAGGCATACGCTTCGGCGCGGTCAGACTGTAATCGTTGTACGAGAGCCACGGGAACGCCAGACGCTCCAAAAAGGCACGCATCTTGCCCGTCACCTCGCCAAAATAAATGGGTGAGCCAAGCACCAATCCGTCCGCCTTGGCAATCTCGTCCAAGAGGGGCGAGAGCGCATCCCGAAAGCGACAGATGTTCGATGCCTTGCCTTTGAGTTTGCAAGCCATACACGACATACAACCCTTATAATCAATATCGTAGAGCCGCACACTCTTCACCTCAACATCCTCGCCAACCGACTTCGCTCCCTCAGCAAATCGCTGCAATAGCTGTGCTGTGTTCATATTCTTTTGCGGACCACCATCCACAATCACAATCTTTTTCATATCGCTCTGTTTTTAATTTCAAAAACTTTCAAGATATATGCCACGCATTTTAGTTTGTCCCTCCTCTCAAAGCGTCTTCCACCTGCTGACGCTCATTGCTGCCGATGGTTGAAAGTCGCAACAATGGAATACCATAGGTGGCAAGTATTCGATTTTTCTTTTCGTCACGCACCGATTGCGTTGTTCCCGTTTTATGATAGGCATAACCATCGGTTTCTATGGCGAGAACGGGTTGTTTGCTCACTCGGTTGTAGAGCAAGAAATCAATATGCGTTTTGGGGTGCAACGCATAAATCCTATCGTCCTCTGTGAGCAACGATACATCACGCAGCAGTTGTCGCAGTGGTTGATGGCAGACTATGCCCAAATGGCAGAACTCGGTACTCTCCTCTATTATCTGTTCCAACATTGCGTAGGTGAGATTCTCCGAATCATACTCCGATATGCGTTTATGCTCTTTCAAATATGCTAAACGAGCCGAGGTGTATTGGTCGTACAACAAGTCAAAAATCGAGTGGATATTGCTCTCCGTAACCGTGCAATTGTTGTACTCGATATATGCCAGCAGGTCGCTGATATTGCAATCCTTCGGTTGCTCATTGCCCGATACAACAAGGCAGAATTTTTGTTTGGCTCGCGATATGGCGACATTGAGCAGATTGGGATCGTCCGAAAACTCGGTTATTGTATCATCGACGGTGGACATAATGATAGCATCTTTCTCTCGCCCCTGAAATTTATGTACCGTAGCAATATCTATACGCCCGCCTACGGCATTGCTCAGCGCATCGACTTGCCCATTGTATGGTGCTATAATACCAATCTCCTCTGCGAAATATGATAAATTAGGCAAAACCTCTCGCATAACAACCTCCACCTCGCGTTGATTCATCTTACCGCGAGCGTGGTCGCCCATAGCAGTTCGCTTGGCGGAAATCACATCTTCCTCGCCATTATCTTTGGTCATAATTATCAACTTGCCACCATAGAACTTTTGGTTGCAGAAATTGATAATCTTCGGATGACAACGATAGTGCTCTCGGAGCAGAGTTTGAGGAGCATCGGGCAACACCTTGATAACGGACTGCAAGAAACTGTTTTCTGCACAGTTGTACCTCTCGTCTATGCCACAACTCATTGCAATCGCTTGTAAACGCAATTTATCCTCCTCTGTAACCACATTCGGCAACTGCATCGAGTCGCCCACAATAACCGCATTTTTGGCGCACATCAGAGCCAATGCACCCGTCTCGGCAGAAATTTGCGATGCCTCGTCCATTATCACATAGTCGAATACGGTATCTTTCTGGAAATTGGTGCGTGATGAAAAGGTAGTGCTCAGTACCAAAGGATACTCCTTAATCAAATCGGGAACGATGTTTCCAAATATTGGTCGCTCGTGGTCTTTGCCGTACTTGTGATATAGTGAGTTGCGCAAATAGCACATCGAATCCTCCTGCAATCGCTTCATCATAGCCGAAGCATCGCACGACGACAAGACACGCTCCAACGAGGCAATTTCATCCACTAACTCCGAGTGTTTTACCTCGTAGAACTTACGCTGAACGATTGGTATAAGCGAAACAACATCCTCAATTGTCGGTTTCTCGGCAACTCCATTAAATGTTTTGCGCAGTTTCCGCCTAAACCTATAACCCCGAATGGCGTTTATGATTTTTGCAAACAGCCCCGAATAGCGTTCGCCCTCAATGACCGCCTGCAAATCATTCCACAAAGTCATAAGTTGGGCGGAAGTAAGGGATTTGCGAATGGTTATTGCTCCATCGCACTCAATCTCTTGCTCAAAATGTGTGCGCTCCACTTTCAGAGCATCCAACTCTTGACAAGCCAATGCCAAACGCTCCTGCTTGGCAAATACATCGGCAAGAGATTTTGATTGGCTGTCGAGATTGTGCAAATATTCTGCTTTGTCAGCCTCTATTGTGTGCCATTGTTCAATATCCGATGGGATAAGTTTTTCGGTCTCTTGTGTTGCAATAAAGGCATCCTTGTTTGCACGACTACCCAACAATGCGGTGATGAAGCCCATATTGTAACGCTCCAACTTCTCAACCACATTCTCAATGGCAGAGTTGTTGTTCGACACAACCATCACCGTCTTACCCTGTAAGACAATGTTGGCAACGATGTTGAGGATTGTCTGCGTCTTGCCTGTTCCGGGAGGGCCTTGAATAATGCTTATCTGGTTTTCAAATGCTGCTTGAACAGACTTTTGCTGACTCGCATTGCAACCGAATGGGAAAATCAATGGTCGGGCAACAAACTTTTGAGGTTGAAACTCCTTGGGGTTGAGGTATGGAGCCGCTGCACGGTCATCGCCAATAAAGTCGATTGCCTGATATTGCCTCAACAATAATGGCGTGCCATCATCCTCCGATTTCAATGGGTTGATAGCAGCTACACTGCGCAGATACTCAAATACACTTTTGGATTGCCGGTCTTCCAAACACGATTTTACAAAACTAATCTCCTCACCTAAATAATTAGCGTATGCTCCATTTGGATATTCTACATACCAGTATTTAGAATAACCTCGCTGAAATGCAGCAATATAAGCCAACGGCCATAGTTGCCTGCCGTTGTGATAGATATGACAATGTTGAGGGTCAAAAATAACAGGATTAGTGAGCCACATTGCTCTGTTGCGACCATATGAGAATGTCTTGCGTGTTGTTTTGTTAAATACAATGTCATATCCGTTCATTCTATTATTTGTAGATATGTGTAAAATATTGGCGGTCTTTATCTGACCGTCAATCACAACCATATTTTCACGAGGATTCAACATTGCAATCAATTTTACCCCAAAGGTAACGATTTTTTCGACATGGTGTTTGACGGACAGCAAAATAGTTTTCCACCAAAATTCGGAGTTTCTATAAATTTTTGCTTATCTTTGTAATGGCTTATGGCTTTTGCTGTTGAGCCGTACATATTTGATTGGATATTTTTTGACGATTCTTCTGAACTCAAAAACTTGGCGGTTTTAACAAATCTGAAGAACGCAACAGATGTCCACCAGAGATGTTATATCTCCGCATTGTGCCCGTTTGGCTCAATGTGTGTTTGCATATATCATCCGGCGTGGGCTGTCTGTGTTGCTTGTTCAGATTTGTGGGCAGCCAAGGCCTTGAGTTCGGGATAAGTAAATGCAGCGCCTGCGCTTTTTTATGGACTTATCCGGAAATAAGGACTTGCGGCTTATTGGTCAAAATAGTAGATAAAATCGGGGCAATATCTGTTTATTGGTCAGAATTAGTAGATAAATGCGGGTATTTTCCCGCATTTTCTACCTGTATTTTAGCCTGAAATATTCATCTATAAATAGTCTTCGATATC
>JAFTVW010000052.1 GCA_017465605.1 Alistipes sp. | reverse complement strand
GCTCTTTTGACGTTTCTCTTACCCTCAAAATCCTCATTTACGCCAAGTAAACTGCGGTTTTTCGGGTTTCGAGGGCCTAAAAATAGCTCTTGTTATACAACTTCTAAAATGATGAGGCTGCTAACACAACTTGTTAGACAGGCCCTTTGTTTTCAGAACGTGTAAACGTATTATCCTTCCCTTAACAAACAAGCGGGCCGATGAAATTCATCGGCCCGCTCCACAAATCCCTAATCCAAAAATAACCAAAAATAAATTCTCTTAAAACACGTTAACTATTAAAAGTCATTATTCACCAAACTAATCATCAATATCTATCAACTTAAATTTCATATCGAAAATCAAATCCAAATTATTCGAGAGTGAAACCTCGTAATCCCTGCGGTCGCGATCGATTTGTATAATCTTCACATTGGGGTAATTCTTCTTCACATACTCCACAATCTGTTTAGGAACAATACCCGCAGGGACCTCACTGAACTTGCAATCTACATCTTTCCACTCGCCGTTAGAGCGAAACTCGATGCGCGTGCCATCTGTCAAGACAACTTCGTATTCCTTGTAAGTTATCTCAACGTCCTCCTTTGCCAGCGAAACCTCCAACTTTGGGAAATATTGTTTCAAAAACTGTTGCGCTGCATCAGGCAACCTGTTAGGCTCAATCGGGCGGTCAACATCTGCACAAGCAATTCCAATTGTAGCAATTAAAACTGAAAGGGTTAAAAACATCTTTTTCATAATCCTTACACTCTTTTATAATTAAACTCTTTCATTTATCTAATGCAAAGATTATACTCAATTCTAAAACGAATATGAAATTTTCGAGGAAAAGATATTTTTTTTTGATTTTTTTGCGAAAATATTTTTGTAGCGAGACCAAACGATGATAGATTACGCTCAGCAGGGCATTCCCCCCCCCACCCTTATATGCCTACTCGGCAAAGTCTATCTCGAAACGGTGGCTACCGTTTACGAAGCTATACTCTATATTTATATTATAATGGCGACAAATCGCAGCCACCAAAGCCAGACCCAACCCCATCGAAGTCTCACGCTGCGAGCCCTGATAAAAACGCTCGAAGATATGCTCTCTATCGAGCATCTCGCGCCCCTGATTCTCAACTATAAGTTTGCGCCCCACTATGGCGGCACGAGCCTCAACACCCTGCTCCGAGTGGACATAGACATTCTTTATGAGATTTGTCACAAGCGTTGAAGCCAGCGACTCGTTCATCTGCACCTCGAATTTACTCGGCAAATCAGTCGTAAACTTTATTTGGCGTGAGATGTATATCTCCGACAAGCTCTCAACCGTCTCGGACACGATAGCTACCAAATCAACCTGAGAAGTCTCGATAAATTGGCTATTCTCGATTTTGGTAAGCAACAAAAGCGTCTTATTAAGACGCACTGCACGCGATAGAGTCTTGTTGATTTTATACAACTCCATCGCTTGCTCGTCGGTAAGCTTAGACTCATCGAGCAACCACTCCACACGGTTACCGATGATGGCCAACGGGGTCTGCAACTCGTGAGAAGCGTTACCGATGAATTGGGTTTGTCGCTCCAACATCTGCTCCGAGCGGTCGATAGCACTCTGTAACGCCACATTCAATCGCTTGAATTCGGTTATGCGTGTGGGGTTATTAATAGGCTTGGGGTTCACACCCGGGTGATAAGAATCAAGCCACTCCAAAAGGATATACAATGGGCGCATATTACGATAGAAGATGAGCATCGTAATACCCACAGTAATAAGCAGCAACAACACATACAGGGCAACAATCCACAACAATACAGCACTGAACAAATCGGCCTTCTCGAATGATGGAGTTGATACTTTCAGCTCGTAGTATTGACCCTCGGCATCGTTAAAAATGGTGGTGATAACTCGTGCAGGCTCGTATTCGCGCTTTTCGGGGATATAGACCGACTCATCGTGGTAACGATAGTGAGAGTGTCTGCGTGCGTAGTCAGCCGATACGGGGGTGATGGTAAAAGTATTATTCGACCCATCGCCAGCGTTAGGTAACTCCCGACCTGCGAGTTTACGGGTAATGATTAGCGTGGTGTAGTCCTCCAAAGCATCATCGACCTCGTCGTGAATCTGGTCGGCCATAGCAAAATAGAATAGCACAGCCCACAACGACATAAGCACTATCAATGTCGCTGCCAATCTAATTGCTATACGCGAAAAAAGTCTCATATTGTCTTATAATCAATTGCGCCACTATTATAACCAATTGCGCTACACAGCCCCCTGCGATAGTTTTTGAGAGTTTATCTCGGTATATTATGCCGACTTTTCGATTAACTTATAGCCAAAGCCATAGACCGAAGATATTTCGATACTTGCCTTAGCATCAGCCAATTTACGACGCAAGTTCTTAATCTGCGCATAGACGAATTGGAAATTATCGGTATCGTCAACGTAATCGCCCCATACGGACTCGGCAAGCATCGTCTTATCAATCATATGTGCTGGACGCTGCATAAAATAGAGCAAAATATCGAACTCCTTCTTCAACAGGGACAACTCCTGACCCTCCACCTTCACTTGACGGCTCGAAGGCGATAGCGACACATTGCCTATCTCGATTTTAAGTTCTCCGCCACTGCGGCCACGACGCAACACACTTCGCACGCGAGCCACCAACTCGGCCGTATGGAATGGTTTGGGCAGATAGTCATCAGCTCCCAAGTCCAAACCCTGCACTCTATCCTCAATAGCGTTGCGGGCCGAAACGATGATTACATTCTCGCGCTTGCCCAACGCCCTGATATGCTCCAAAAGTTGCAGACCATTGCCATCGGGCAGCATTATATCGAGCAGGATACAATCGTAGTTATATCCCGCCAACTTCGAGTCGGCCTCGGCAAAGGTCGAGGCTGTCTCCACTGTAAACTTCTCTTGACGGAGCGCACGGCTCATAATCTCTCTCAACGAAGAGTCGTCCTCAATAATCAGTATCTTCATTTATTCTATATTATGTTACACACTGCGGCTACAAGCACAATGCAAACATATTGAGCAATTCTAAAATGAATTTGAAAAATTATTCGGTTTGGGGGTCAATATTGTATGGAACGTAAGGAGTAGTCATAACGTGCAGTGTTTTAGGCAACCACACGCGGTAACGTACCGCCTTATCCCACGTATTTCCAGCTGAGCCGAAATCACACATCTTAACCTGCGAAGGCTCTCTTGCGCCCTCCAAATCGGTCCCCAATACCATTGGCGCGGTGAAGGTCAACCACGCAAAGTCGGGAGATGCTACGGGTGTAAGCTCGACGTATCCATCTTTGCTCTGCACAACCGAAGTCTCATCGACAAAGCCATCGCCCATACGGCTATCACGAGCCAACACCACAGGGCCTCGCACGATGGCCTGATAGTTATTCAGCTCAACCAAGCGGCCGCGCATATCGAGCGAAAGCGAAATCTTATCGCCTGCCTGCCACTCACGAGTAATCGTATGCCAGCCGTGCGCTGCAACCTTTTCGGCCTTGCCATTCACCTCTACCGAACACTTATCCAACTCAACCCACGCAGGTATGCGAAGCGCGATTTGGAAATTAGCAGCCTTGCGAGGCATCACCTCAATCTCAATCACATTACCCGCGGGATAGGTGGTCTTTTGGCGGATTGTGACAGGCTGATTGCCTTTCTTGCCGATGTGCATTGTTGCCTCTGAATCGGCATAGAGATTGACCATAATAGTATTCTCCTCGGTGTGGTACATAGCTCTTGGGATAAGTGCAAAACCGCGTGGGCCATTGGCATTACAGCAGTTGATATGCATACCGCACTGCTCCTCGCCCGAAGAACGCCAACCCTCCAATGGGCTATATTTTGAAATCTGACCGCCATCGGCACGAAGCGATGCAAGCAGAGCGTTATAAATTGTGAGCTCCATTTGGTCGGCAAGGTTTGAGTTGTGATTCAGCTCCATCAAACGGTTGCACAACTGAATCCAAGTAAATGTCACACAAGTCTCCATAGTGTGGTAGGTGGGTTGCGTTTGGCGCACTTTACCATTATACCAGCACTCAAAAGCAGCTCCTGAGCCTGCGATATTGATTTCGGTTGCAATGATATTCTCCACAACACGCTCTACGGCCGTAAGATACTGCTTCTCTCCTGTAACTTTATATAGTTCCAACAAACCCTCGTAGCACGACATCATCTCGTAGGCTTTGTGGCCATTCTCTGGCGACCACCACACCTTCGGGTGGGGGAAACGATTAGCCACGTTGACACCCTCCATCGCCTTGCGTATAAGCTCGGGGCCATCGGCATCGTTCAATCGGCGAGCAATATAGTTGGCAAAATCGAGGTAGGCAGGATTTTTAGTGCGCACATATAGATATACGGTAGGCTCCAAAACCGAGCAGCTTGCCATTCCGTGATAATTTCCAGTAGAGATGATATCGGTCTTACCTTCGCCAACTTCGGTCATAAGGTGGTCGAGAACTCGGCTCGCTGCTTTAAGGGCATTTTTATCGCCCGAAAGGTCATACCACGCAATAAGGCCCAGCATTGTGTATTTTCTACCCCAAATATCCCACTGGTTCAGATGCATATCGTCGCGATAAGTGCCGATATAACCATTGGGAGTTTGAGTTGCCATCATAGCTTCGGCACTCTTGCGAATGATATCGTAAAGCTCTGCATCACGATTGTAGCGATATGAAGCAATTGCTCCCTGCACCCATTTACCCCAGAACTCGCTCTGCCAAGTGTGGGTCTCCACACGCTTACGGAATGGCTCTACGAGGTGATCCCAATCCTGTGGCTTGACACGATGCTCGATACAATCATCAATACGACCGCCCAAATAGCCTCCAATTTTAACGCTTTCGACCTTTGAATCGACAGCAATCTGTGCCGACGCGGTAAAAGTCATAACCGCCATCAATACGGATAGCGAGATACTCTTGATTGAATTATGTTTCATAGTTTAATCTGTTTACTCGAAGTTTAGACATACCAAAGATACGAAAAAAAAGCAAAATATTGTACCCCGCAGGCAGATTGATATCGAATTATCGCCATAAACACGAAAACTTTGATAATCATTCACCCGCTCCAACACAAAAAAGCATAATGATACATATTAAAAAATCCCCTATCTTACCCTAAGGAAGACAGGAGATTTAGTCATTTTTGAATCGTCAAGGCCGACGTCCAAAAAGCCTCCATAGGAAACTATTTTTCGGGACGCATTACAACCTTTATCATATTCTTATCATCGAGCAGGCGTGCAGCCAAAGCCTTTACGTCATCAGAGGTGATGGCAGTAATCATAGGCTCGTAATCCTTGGTGTAGTCGAGTTTATTATCGTAGTAACGATTCAAAACTGTCCAATACCAATCGTTCTGCTCCAACGACTTCTTGTAATCCTTCAACAAGAACTCACGAGTCTTATCCATATCCTCGGCGAGTGGGCCTTCGGTGGCAATCTTCTGAATCTCGGCAATGATGATGTCAGACAACTCATCGGCCATCTGCTCGTTGGTGTCGAACTGCATCTGCATTGTGTACTCGCTTGTTGGCTCAGTCGAAATTCCACCGCTTACGCTAACGCCATAAGTTCCACCCTTCTCCTCGCGGATTGACTGGGTGTAACGGTTGCGGAGTGCCTGAGTGAGATAGGTCATTGTCATACGAGCCTTAACATCAACCTTGCTATCGCCCACAAATGCGAAGAATACCGATACCTTAGGTTGCTCCATCTTAACCTTGAACTCGCTCTCAACACCACCCTTTACAGTGCGAACCTTATCGTCAACCATCTTAGCCTTCGACTTTGCCGCAGGCAACGAGCCGATATACTTCTCAACGAGTGGTTTCAACTCCTCGGCACTCATATTACCCCCGAATGTAAAGCGGAAATCGGCAGCATTAGAGTACAAACGCTTGTGGATAGCGGCCATCTGCTCCAACTTAACCTTCTCCAAAAGCTCAGGCGAGAGCTGCTGGCGACGGAAGTTATTGCCATAGAGGGTAGCAACCACATTCTTATTGAAGATAAAGTCGGGGTTGGTCATCTGGTTGGCCAAGATAGCGTTATAGCGCTTCATAAAGTTATCGTAGCCGTCCTTATCGAAACGTGGAGCTGTGAACTGCAAGTAGAAGAGCTGCATCATAGTCTCTACGTCCTTCAAAGTTGAAGAGCCCGATACGCTATGCTTATACTGTCCAACAGATACTGCGGCAGCAGCCTGCTTACCAGAGAGTTGCTTGCGAAGGTCGGTAGCCGAGAACTTGCCGATACCCGACATATTCATCACAACCGACATCATCTGAGCCGAGTAGTACTCCTCGTCACTCAAAAGAGCTGCGCCACCCCACGATGAAGCGGTAAGAGCAATATTATCGGCCTCGTATGGAGTCTGCTTAACTACTACCTTGATGCCATTCTTCAAAGTCCACTCGGTAACACCAAGAGTTTCGTTAACGGTGGTCTTCTTAACGGGTGAACCCTTCAATACACTCTCGTCGGAGATGAGTGGCTCCTTCTTCACGTTATCCTCGAAAGGCTTAACATCGGCAGCAACAGCAGCCTTCAAAGCCTCGACAACCTCGGTTTCGGTAGGAACGGCAACGCCATCTTTCTTGGGTGAGTTGACGATAATCACGCAGTTCTTCATTGGGTCATAGAGCTGTTTAACACCCTGATTGATAGCCTCCAAAGGCAACAACTCAACAATCTGCTTATCCAAATCGCGCTCGGTCTCGGCATCAGGGATTGGAGTACCCTCGCGGAAGTTATCGATGCAACGCTGCGCATAGAAATCGTGCTCGCGGTCGCCTCGGCTATTGTACTGGCTCTCGATACGCGACAACAATACATTCTTCGCACGCTCGAACTCGCCCTCGGTGAATCCATAACGGCGCATACGCTCCATCTCGGTAAGTACGGCCTTATAGCCCTCCATAATCTTACCGTCCTGAGTAGTTACCATAGCACCTGCAACGTCCAAAGTTGGGCAGATACCCATACCGCCACCGGGCTGGAAACCTGCATTAATGAATGGAGCATCGGGCTTGCGAGAGATGTCGTTCAAACGCTCATTCATCATAATTGAGATAAAGCTCTCGATAATATCCTTCATCTCAGCCAAAACCAAACCTCGATACTGCTTGGGCATAGCCTGCGACTTATAGAAGATATTGAGCTGCGACTGCTGCTGCTCGGGGTCGGTGAAGATGCTGACAATTGGCTCGGCGTTATCGGGAACAACCACAACCTCTTTCTTGGCTGCATCGGCAGCAGGAGCAGGAATATCGGCCATCAACGACTTAATCTTCTGCTCGACCTTATCGACATCGATATCACCCACCACAACAACAGTCTGATAGTCGGGACGATACCACTTGTTATAGAACTGACGCAAATCCTCGTGCGAGAAGCCCTTCAAGCCGTCCAGATAACCAATCAAGTTACGCTCGGCATAGATTGTACCCTTGCCCATAGCCTGCAACATTGCGATTGTAGAACGCCACTGCGCATTGTCGCGACCACGCAACTCCTCGGAAATCACACCACGCTCGGCATCAATCTCCTCGGGCATAAGAGAGATGAAGTGCGACCAGTCGTGAAGAATCAAAAGAGTAGAATCAACCACTGTCTCGCGTGCTACGGGAACATCGGTCATATAGTACTGAGTCAAATCCCACGAAGTGAAGGCATTGAGATTAGCACCGAACTTCACACCAATCTTCTCCAAATACTCGATAAGCGACTTCTTGGGATAGTTCTTCGTACCGTTAAACGCCATATGTTCGAGGAAGTGAGCCAAACCCTGCTGCGAGTCAGACTCCTGCACAGCACCTACATCGTGTACGATATAGAAGTTGGCCATACCCTTTGGTTTCTCGTTATGGCGAATGTAGTAAGTGAGTCCATTAGGCAACACACCCTGACGAATCTCCTTATCAGTCGGAATCGGCTGCTGAGGATTTATCTGGGCCTGAGCCATAGTTGCGCCCATCACGAAGGCTACAACTGCAAATAAAAATCTTCTCATCTTTAACCTATAATTTATGTTAATCATTCTCTTAAAATCTCTCTCCCGAATATTGCTCCGAGTTAGCAATTACTCCTTCAAGTAGTTGAACACCTTGAAATTGCTGATGCGGCTCTTGAAATCACCAGCCTTGCGCAATGGGAATACCAATGTGCGCTGGTAGTACATCTTCGTTCCGGGGTTATACATCACAGGCTTCCACGCATTCTCGTCGCCATTCTGGAAACCAACAAGCTCGTTGGGCTTCATAGCGTAGAGTGTGAGTGGGCCCAACTCCTGACGCAAGCGGCCATCTACATAGAGGCGAGTCATCTTATTGTTACCCTGAATCTTAATCTCAACCTTGCCGTTCTGTGGCACGCGGAAGTTGAACTTATTGAGGTAGCCCTCACGCTCGAATCCCAACTGACCGCTCTCGGGGTCTGAGAGATAGAACACGGCATTACCCGAGCGCAATAGCTCTGTACCCTTCTGCTCGGCAGCACCCTCCAAAGTGAAGGTAATGGTGTAGTCGTAGCCAATCTCCTCGTGAGGCAACTCCGAGCCAGCCTTCAACTCGTCGGCTGCATAAATCTCACGCTGCTCAACGCCATAGAGTGCCAACTCGTTCACACCCGGAGCTTCGCTCAACATCTTGCGCTGCTTATCAAACTCAGCGTATGGCAACTCGCGGAGCTTACCACTCCAACACTTCACAGCCAAAGTCTGCATAGCGGGGAATACTCGGTGGTGAACATCTTTAACCGAGATACCATTGCCTGCGTGGTCGTTCCATATGGCAAACATACCTCCCAAAATCGAGGGGTCTTGCTCATCGAACTTCTGATTGCCGATAAGGGCAGGAGTCCAATGGTCGTAGAGGTAATTGCAATTCAGATAGTCGTAGTAATATCCTGCTGCGGGAACGATATAGAGGAATCCATCGGGAATGCTCACAAGCTGATAACCCTGCTCCTTCATATCGCGAGGATTGGCATAGCCATTATACCAGCAGTTCATAATCACGTTCTCCGACTTAACGGGGGTATCGCCCTTAGCGTGAGTCAATGCACCCCAGCACATAGCCTGTTTGCCGAAGCTCTCAACAAAGCGGATATAGTGGTCGGTAAACTCACGGAACTTCTCAACAACCTCCTTCTTGGCATTTGAGTACTCGTCGGTGCCGATGTGTACGCGCTTGCCTCGGAATACAGGATTCTCGCCCTCCAAATACTCGCGGAACAGACCATCGACAAATTTATAGGTCTCGGGATTGAACAAATCGAGGTGGTCCATACCATACTCCTTAGAGCCAATCTCAGGCTTGTAGTGAGTGAAGGCCAACGAGTGGGCAGGAACATCAATCTCGGGGATAACCTCAACATAGTTCTGCTCGGCCAGAATCTGCATATCAATAAACTCCTGCTTCGAGTAGCTACCATCTTTTGCAGCCAGACCCGGATAGGTGTCGCTCTCCAAGCGGAACGCCGCCTGAGTCTTTGACCAATCATTATCGAAATATTGGCGGAAACCGTTGTCGTTAAGGTGAACCTGCAAGGTGTTCATCTTATAGTAAGCCATAATCCTCACCAACTTGCGCAAATAATCCATCGGGAAGAACTTACGGCCACAATCAATCATAAAGCCTCGCATTTCGTACTGCGGAATATCCACAGCCTTACCCTTAGGCATCGAACCGCTCTCTGACTGCTCGGCCAACTGCAACAAGGTTTGAGTAGCCCAAAATGCGCCCTGCAACGTGTGAGCCGTCACAACAGCCTGCTCGCCAACGTTAAGTTCGTAACCCTCCCGACCAAGCGAAGTGGCCTTCTTATCGAGTTGCAACACGATATCGCCAGCCTTGCCAGAGCCCTTTGCAACTGTAAGTTCTCTGCCTGTGAGCAATTTATAATCTGCGGCAAATGCATTGGCAATACGCATAAGCTCCTTGTCTGAACCCTTAACAGCAACACGTCCCGAAGGAGTTAAATCGCCCTGCGCACCACTCCACAATGTAATCTCGGGAATAACAAAGGGCTTAGGATTATTCTGCGCACTCACCGTCACGCACAACAACACTGCAACAACTAGCAATAGTCTTTTCATTCTTCTACAAATTTTATGAGTTAGTATTTTTATTCGTTTCATTCTGCGATTTACTCCTCTTCGGATTTATCCTTTTTATGGAAACACGCTCCTACGACAAAACCCACGAGCATACCTAAGCCCATACCGGTCGTTATTTTGCCGAACAACACCGGTCCAAATACAGCACCTGCGGCCAACCCAATCACCATTCCGAGCGACATATATGTTCTTACGACCTTCACCTCGGTATTCTGTTTGGCCTGCTCCATCAACACCTCGTCTTCGCTCTTTTTGGGAGTGTCATCACCCTCGAATGCACTCTCATCAATAAACGGATTTTTATTTTTCATATTTTACAATCCCTAATAATTAATGTGTCACGCCGTTCAACAATAAATACAGCTGTCACAATATCGTTATACATATATAGTCGCACGCGCGCACAATTCGCTACAAATTTATGCAGTTTTTTTTAGCTATGCGCATTTTTTGTCCCTTTTTATCTGATTAAACCCACTTTATCGAGGCATTTTGATGATTTTCTCTCATAAAAGATGGCGAGAACTTGCAAAAACATCACAATAAAACGCCAAATGTTTTTGGTCTGCGGTGAGGATATTGATTATTTTTTGTATTTTTACATACGCAAAGAATCTATTAACCTTAAACTTTCAGAAATATGAGCAAGAAATTCTCTCGCCTTGATTTCCTTCGCGCGTCTGCGTTGGGAGCTGCGGCTATGACTTTCCCTACATTCAGCTCGGCAACTGAGGCCATCAAAAAGACAAAGAAGAACGATGCAAATGACTTTATCAACCTTGCCTTCATCGGTTTGGGTCAGCAAAACGTGGGCCTTAAAAATGCATTTATCGGACTTCCAGAGGTGCGTGTTGTGGCAGCTTGCGATGTCTATGATATCAAGCGCAATCGTTTCGAGCAGCAGGTAAATAAGTACTATGCCGATAAGGGTATCAAGCACAAGATTGATATGTATATCGATTTCGAGGAGGTTTTGGCTCGTCCCGATATTGATGCAGTGGTAATCGCTACGCCCGACCATCAGCACGCCCGTATCGCCATTGCGGCTTGTAAGGCTGGCAAAGATGTATATTTGGAGAAACCTCTTACATTCACCGTATATGAGGGTCAACGTTTGATTGAGGCAGTGCGTGCCAACAATCGCATATTCCAGACAGGCTCAATGCAGCGTTCTTGGTCGGAGTTTATCCACGCTGCCAATGTAGTTCGCGAGGGTCGATTGGGTAAGATTCATCTGATTGAGGCTTATGTGGGTGATGGCCCAAAGCCATACAATTTGCCAAAGCAGGAGGTCCCCGCAGGTTTGGATTGGGATAAGTGGTTGGGACCTTTGTCAACCAAGTTCTACTATAACCACGAGCTTAACCCACTAATCACCGCTAAGGGTGGTGACGAGTGCTGGGGTGCTTGGCGTTGGTATCAGGGTCTTGGCGGCGGATTTACTACCGACTGGGGCGCACATATGTTCGATGTCGCTCAGTGGTGTATTGGCAAAGACGGCTCTGGCCCAACTGAGATTCTGCCACCCGCAGCAAGCCTTCACAAGTGCTTGACATATCGTTATGACAACGGCATCGAGGTAATTCAGAAATCATTTGGTCACGGTCAGGCTGTTCGCGTTCACGGCGAGAATGGTTGGATTATAGTGGGTCGTGGTAAGTACCTCGTTTCTTCGGAGGAGTTTATGCCTACAAAGGAGGAGAAGGAGGCTATCGCACAGCGACCAAACCACTACCAGAGCTTCATCAACGGCATTAAGACTCGCCGCGATCCTAATGTACCTGTTGAGATTGGTCACTCATCTTGCACGATGTGCAACATCGGTAACATCGCATACGAGCTTAACCGTCCATTGCAGTGGAATCCTATCGTTGAGAAGTTTATGAACGACGACGAGGCTAACTCTAAGCTCCATTATGAATACCGTGAGCCATACAAGCTCGAATAATAGACAATCGGTTAAACCTTGAAAGGCTTTACAACCTTCAAGAGTATTTGCAGGGGCTGTCTAACAAGCGATGTTAGCAGCCCCTGCTTTATTTGAGGTTGTATTTTTGCCACGCTTGGTATTTTTAGGCTATATATTAAATCATATGGTTGAGCCAATAAAATTCCCAGAACATTTTTGGCTTGCAGTTAGCATTTTTATTAAAAAATCGTTATATTTGTAATAAAAGTGAACTTAAAACAGATTGAAATATGAACGTTAATAATCTAATGGCCGAGTTGGAGCGCAAGCACCCGGGCGAGAGCGAATACCTACAAGCAGTACGCGAGGTATTGGAGTCTATTGAGGAGGTCTATAACGACCACCCCGAATTCGAAAAAGCTAAAATTGTGGAGCGAATGGTCGAGCCCGACCGTATCATCACTTTCCGCGTGACGTGGGTTGATGACAATGGCGAGATTCAGACCAACTTGGGCTACCGCGTGCAGTTCAACAGCGCAATCGGTCCTTACAAGGGCGGAATACGTTTCCACGCTGCGGTGAATCCTTCGATGTTGAAATTCCTCGGCTTTGAGCAGACATTCAAGAATGCACTGACCACCCTGCCAATGGGCGGAGCAAAGGGAGGCTCTGATTTCAGTCCTAAGGGTAAATCCGATGCCGAGATTATGCGTTTCTGCCAAGCCTTTATGTTGGAACTTTGGAACAACATAGGCCCCGACACCGATGTCCCCGCAGGTGATGTGGGCGTTGGAGGACGCGAGATTGGTTATATGTATGGAATGTACAAGAAGCTCGCTCGCGAGTACAACACAGGTGTTCTCACGGGCAAGGGCATCACTTGGGGAGGCTCGTTGGTGCGTCCCGAGGCTACGGGATTCGGAGCATTGTATTTCGTGGAGCATATGTTGCAGCAGGCTGGCAAGTCAATCGAGGGCAAGACGGTGGCTATCTCAGGTTTCGGCAATGTGGCTTGGGGAGCGGCACAGAAGGCAACCGAATTGGGCGCAAAGGTGATTGCTATTTCGGGTCCCGATGGAGTTATCTACAACCCCAACGGAATGACACCCGAGAAGATTGATTATATGTTGGAGCTTCGTGCATCGAACCGCGATATCGTATCGCCCTTTGCCGAGCGATTCCCCGACGCAGAGTTTATCCCCGGCAAGAAGGCGTGGAGCATCAAGTGCGACATTGCTCTGCCTTGCGCATTCCAGAACGAGCTTACGGGTGACGATGCGAAGGAGCTTTTGGCCAACGGAACGTGGTGTGCGGCCGAGGTATCGAATATGGGTTGTACGCCCGAGGCTATTGCAGCATTCCAAGAGGCTGGCATCTTGTTTGCCCCAGGTAAGGCGGTTAACGCAGGAGGTGTGGCGACATCGGGTTTGGAGATGACACAGAATGCGCAACACCTCTCTTGGTCGGCCGAGGAGGTTGACCAGAAGTTGCACTACATTATGTCGCAAATTCACTTGGCGTGCGTGAGATATGGCGAGCAGCCCGACGGATACATCAACTATGTGAAGGGAGCAAATATTGCTGGCTTTATGAAGGTTGCGCAGGCAATGTTGGAGCAGGGAGTGATTTAAGGGAATTCAAAATTTAGAATTCAAAATTCAAAATTGAGTTAATACTCTATCCAACATCGAGTTGGATAGAGTATTTCTTTATTGTTGGGTGGCGAGGGAATCATAAAACAGTCGTAAGACTGCGTCATTTCATATTTTCGCATCAATCTACCGCTTATTAAAGACCTCTCAAAGAACAGCCAAAAACTCTCCCTCTAAGTTAGAGGGAGTACCCGAAGGGGAGGGAGTGTGTTTTTGCTGCAAAGTCTTTCCTTGTAGCGGGGTTTTATGTTTTATCCCACTTTTTAGCCGTAAAAAGTGGGGCAAAAAACGGCGCAATGATAAATTTTAGGGGTCAGCCACCGAAATTTCCTAAAACAGATGCTTTGCACTTTTGAAGCAATAAAAAGGTCTCTGTTTTTTAACGGAAATTTCACCGCCAGACCTGTTTCCTAAAATTCATCGGTGCGTTTTTTTTATTAT
>JAFTVW010000051.1 GCA_017465605.1 Alistipes sp. | reverse complement strand
GACAACCACATCTATCTCAGAAGTTGTATAACAAGAGCTATTTTTAGGCCCTCGAAGCCCGACAAACCGCAGCATACTCTGGGTATGTGAGGATTTTGAGGGCAAGAGAAACAACAAAAGAGCCTTGTTAGACAGCTTCTTCACATTAAGCAAGACTCCAAAATAGCCAGCTTAGACAATTTATAATTTGAATCCTACTGCATCAGCTTTTGCTCTGCCGCCACTGCCGCAGAGTAATCGAACTTATGACGGGCAAACTTCTGAGAAATCTTGTCTAAGCATAGATTTCCGATGCTACCTGCGTGAGTATGATTCAATTCGCGGCCATCGTGCTGATATGTACCATTCTGCACTCGCATACCAACCTCACGATAGGCATCGCGGAAAGGAACGCCCTTAGCCACAGCATCGTTCACATCTTCAACCGTAAAGAGATACTTGTACTTCTCGTCGGAGAGTATATCGCGATTAATCCACATCTGCTCCAATCCCGTAGCAGCCATACGAAGCACATCGACTATCTCGCTAAAAGTAGGCACATAAATCTCTTTGGTAAGTTGCATATCGCGGAAATAACCCGATGGAAGGTTTGTCGAAATAAGCGTAACCTCCATAGGCAGAGCCTGCATACGATTACATTTGGCACGAATCAACTCAAAGATATCGGGATTCTTCTTGTGAGGCATAATGCTCGACCCCGTAGTAAAGGCATCGGGCAACTTTACAAAGCCGAAGTTTGCACACGAATACAAGCACACATCTTGCGCCAAACGGCCAACAGTCGAAGCAACAGCCGCAATGGCAGTGAGCACAGTACGCTCGGTTTTACCTCGTTGCATCTGCGCATATACTGAATTATAGGCCAAATCCTCAAAGCCGAGCAGACGAGTGGTCATCTCTCGATTCAAAGGAACCGACGAGCCATAACCCGCGCCCGAACCCAACGGATTGGTATTCACGAGTGAATATGCTGCACCAAGCATCAATAAATCATCAGCCAACGCCTCGGCGTATGCACTGAGCCACATACCAAACGACGAAGGCATAGCCACCTGCATATGGGTATAGCCGGGCATCAATACATCGCGATACTCCTCAGCCTTAGCCATCAACACCTCAAACAACTTCTCCACACTCTGCTGCAATGCAATGAGCGCACTACGCGAGAAAAGTTTGATATCGACCATAACCTGATCGTTGCGTGAACGACCCGTATGGATTCTCTTACCCGCATCGCCACACATCTTGGTAAGCATAAACTCCACCTGCGAGTGAACATCTTCAACACCCTCCTCGATTACAAATTCGCCGCTCTGTACCTTTGCATATATCTCACGCAGACCTTGCTCCAAAAGTTTGCAATCGGCATCAGATATAAGTCCTATCGAGTTGAGCATCTTCATATGAGCCATATTACCCAACACGTCGGCCTCGGCCAAAAAGAGGTCTAACTCGCGGTCACGACCCACTGTAAACTCCTCGACAAACGAATCGGTCGAGTATCCCTTATCCCAAAGTTTCATTATCTGTTTGTTTGTTCAATTATCAAATTATCCAACACCTCAAAATAGACCTCAATAGCCTCGGCTATCTCCGAGAGCAAGATATATTCATCGGCCGTATGGGAACGCGCGCTATCGCCTGGACCTAACTTCAACGTATCAAAAGGCATCACAGCCTGATTTGACATCGTAGGTGACCCAAACGCCTCGCGACCCATCTTTATCAAACGCTCTACGGCTGGGTGCGAGGGCGAAATATACGACGAAGAGAGATGTGTTGAGCGAGGTGTAACCTCCGAAGCCACCTTGCCTCTCACCTCGGCCAACAACTCCTCGTTCTTGTAACACTCATTTACCCTCACATCGACCATAAACCGACACTCATCGGGTACAACATTGTGTTGCGTTCCCGCTTGCACTCCCGTAACGGTCATCTTCACAGGCCCCAATAGTTCCGATTTGCGCTCAAACTCATAGCTGCGGAACCATTCAATATCCTTCAATGCCTTATAGATAGCATTGTCACCCTCATCGCGAGCTGCGTGGCCTGACCTGCCGCGTGCCACACAATCAAATACCATCAATCCCTTCTCGGCAATGGCTGGTTGCATTGAGGTAGGTTCTCCGACGATAGCAAAATCGATTTTAGGGAGTTCCGACAATACGGCTCTAACGCCACCCACACCCGTAACCTCCTCCTCGGCCGAAGCCAGCATTACAAGATTATATGGTTGAGCCTTAGCTGCCAAACGTACAAACGCTGCCAGCATAGCAACCAAACTTCCTCCCGTATCGTTACTGCCTAAACCGTACAACCTATCGCCTTCGACAACAGGCTCAAACGGATTGCGACACCACGAAGCATTGGGTTTAACAGTATCAATATGAGCATCAAGCAAAATAGTCGGCAACTGCTCACAATACTCCGCAGCCATAGCCCACACGTTATTCCCCTTACGTTGCGGCACAAAACCTTGCTCACGAAACCACGTCTCAACGATATCGGCCGCAGCCGACTCGTCGCGACTAATTGATGGTGTCGAGATAAGATTTTTCAACAACTCTATGGCCTGCGCAAACTCCATATTATCTGCCTACTTTACTTATTTTATCACTACCGTACCGCCTGTAAGATTATTGGGCGAAGTGATGCGAACCTTTTCCACACCAGCCTCAATAGTCTTATAAGCATTATCAATTTTGGGTATCATTCCAGAGTGAATCTTCTCCTCACAACGAAGAGTGGCATAAAGGTCGGGGGTAATAGTTGGAATAAGCGATGATTCATCATCAACATCGAGCAACACGCCCGCCTTGTCGAGTGTAAATACCAACTCCACCTCATACTTTGAGGCCAAACCCATAGCCACAGCCGAAGCCACGCTATCTGCATTGGTATTGAGCAATTCACCATCGGGTGAGAACGTGATGGGCGACACAACAGGGATAACTCCCGCACCCAGCAACATAGCCATCACGTCGGCATCGACGCTATCCACATCGCCAACCAAACCCCAATCAATATCTTTCACGGGACGACGATGCGACTTTACAACCGCCATATCGCAACCCGACAATCCGCACGCATTCACGCCTCTTGCCTGCAAAGCCGCTACTACTCGTTTGTTTGCCAAACCAGCGTAGGCCATAACGGCTATATCCAATGTGGCCTCGTCGGTGATACGACGGCCTTCGTGCATCTTCACCTCAACACCAAGTTTGGTGGCCAACTGCGAACCCATCACACCGCCTCCGTGTACCAAAACGAATGGCTCGCCAAGCGATGAGAGACCATCACACAGGCGAGCTAAAACTTCGCTATTCTCAATCAGCTTACCGCCGATTTTTATAACCTTTATCTTCATACAATCTTCCTAATATGGAATTATCTCGGCTTAACTTTACTGCGGCCTCGCCTACATTCCCATCTCGGCAGCCGTAGCTCGGAACGCCTCCACGAAACGCACTACCTCCTTCTCTCCAATCACAAGCGGTGGCAACAATCGCAACGTATATTTTCCGCTCAGGCCTGTCATAATGTGATGTTTCTCGCGCAAAACCTTACGGAAATCAGCCTGAGGTACCGACAAATCGATTCCAATCATCAAACCTCTGCCTCGAATATCCTCTACGCCGCTCACGCCTTTGATGCCCTCGACAATCTTTTCGCCCATCACTCGTGCATTCTCTACCAGCGACTCCGATTTTACCACATCGGCCACCGCAATAGCCGCAGCACAAGCCAAATGGCTACCACCAAAGGTTGTTCCCAACATACCCTTCTTGGCTGCAATCTTGGGTGAAATCATAATTGCACCTACGGGAAATCCGTTAGCAATACCTTTTGCCATCGAGATAATATCGGCCTTGATGCCCGACCACTGGTGCGAGAAGAATCGGCCACTACGGCCATATCCAGCCTGCACCTCGTCGCAAATAAGCATCGTACCTGTTTTATCACACGCCTCGCGTGCCGCCTGCATAAACTCGTCACTCGCCACACGAATACCATTCACGCCCTGAATAGGCTCAACGATTACGGCTGCATACTCCTTGCTCGATAGCTCTCGCTGCAAAGCCTCCACATTGTTAAGGTCGATATACGACACCTTATCGGTCTTGTTTACAGGGGCTTGGATTGCAGGATTATCCGAAATTGCAACAGCCAAACTTGTGCGGCCGTGAAACGCACCGTGCATAGCAAGCACACGCTCTCGACCCGTAGCAAACGAAGCCAACTTCAAAGCATTTTCGTTGGCCTCAGCTCCGCTATTGCAGAGGAAAAGCTCATAATCATCATATCCCGACAGTTCACCCAACTTCTCGGCCAACTCCACCTGCAAGCTATTGATAACTGCATTAGAGTAGAAACCAATCTTCGATAGTTGCTCCGAAATCTTCTCAACATAATGAGGGTGAGTGTGACCAATCGAAATCACAGCGTGACCGCCATAAAAATCGAGATACTCCACACCATTCTTATCCCACAAATAGGCTCCCTGAGCCTTCACAGGCTCCATATCGAGCAGAGAATATACATCAAAAAGTTTCATAATCGACAAGATTAAAAGTACGAGGCCTTCAATCGAAGTCCCTCCATTTCATCGAAGCCAAACATCAGGTTCATATTCTGAACGGCTTGACCCGATGCGCCCTTCAACAAATTATCCACGACCGAAGTAATCAACAACTTGCGACCCTCCTTCTGCAACGACAGGAAACAGTAGTTGGTGTTGACAACTTGCTTCATATAGACAGGTTTATCGCTCACACAAACAAATGGGTGCTGAGCATAATACTCTTTATACAAGCGTGTTATTTGCTCCAAATCAGCATCTAAACGCACCACCACATCGCTCATAATACCGCGTGCGTGACAACCTCTCACCGGAACAAACGCAATGTCGGTCTGAGTGCTGCCTCCCGCTGCCACTACCGTCTCACCAATCTCGCCAAGATGTTGATGAGTAAAGACCTTATAATTCGAGAGATTGGCGTTACGATTGCTGAAATGTGTATCCTGAGTAGGCTTTTGGCCTGCACCTGTTGAGCCTGTGATACCAGTAACGGTCACCTCCTCGGGCAGCATTCCCGCCGCAGCCAACGGAAGCAACGCCAAATTAATTGACGTAGCAAAACAACCCGGATTAGCCACACATCGAGCCTGCCTAATCTGCTCACGGTTAAGTTCTGGGGCTCCATATACAAACTCGCCCGCATCGGCCTTCAAGCGGAAATCGTTGCTCAAATCGATAATCTTAACACTCTCGGGCATTGGATTCTCGGCCAAAAACTTTGCAGAATTTCCGTGTCCCATACAGATATACAACACGTCGATATCCTCAAAATCAATATCCGAAAACGTCAAGTGTGAATACAACAAATCGCTATGCACCGAGCTGATTGGCTCGCCCTTATGCGACTCGCTCTGAATGTATTTAATCTCAACCGAGGGGTGGTTTATCAGCAGGCGCAACAATTCGCCTGCTGTATATCCAGCACCTCCTGCTATACCTACTCTAATCATTACTCTTCGTCGGGGTTTACTGCGTGATAAATCTTCAATGGCATAGATGCAATCTTCGTAAAGCCCTTAACATCATCGGCAGTCCACGCATTGTTCATCTCACCATACTCGGCAAACTTAGCGTTCATCAAATCGTGAGCCGACTCAATACCTACCAAAGTGAAGGTATAAGGTCGCAAAGTGATGAATACCTTACCCGACACATTGCGCTGACTGCTCTCCAAGAACTTCTCCACATCACGCATCACAGGCTCAGAATACATAGCCTCGTGCATAAACATACCGTACCAAGTACCCAACTGGTCTTTCCAATACTGCTGCCACTTTGTGAGGGTGTGCTTCTCCAACAACTCGTGAGCCTTGATAATAAGCATAGGAGCTGCGGCCTCGAAACCTACACGACCCTTGATGCCTACGATTGTATCGCCAACGTGAGTATCACGACCAATAGCCCACGCCGAGCCGATAGCCTCCAACTTATTGATAGCAGCAACGCCGCTTACAGCCTCGCCATTCACGCCAACAACCTCGCCATTCTTAAACTCAATCTCCAACGACTCCGTTCCCTCCTTTTTAAGCTGCGAAGGATAAGCTGTATCGGGCAAATTGGTTGCAGAGCAGAGAGTCTCCTTACCACCAACCGATGTACCCCATACACCCTTGTTGATAGAGTACTCCATCTTGGTAAAGTCAGCCTCAAAACCATTCTCTTTGAGATAGTTGATTTCGTACTCGCGCGAGAGTTTCATATCGCGTGTAGGAGTGATAATCTCAACCTGCGGAGCAAACACCTCGAATGTAAGGTCGAAACGAACTTGGTCGTTACCAGCACCCGTAGAGCCGTGAGCGATAGCATCGGCACCAATCGAATTGGCATAATTTACGATAGCCAACGCCTGAAACGTACGCTCCGAGCTAACTGAAATTGGATAGGTCTTGTTACGCAACACGTTACCAAAAACCATATACTTGATGCACTTCTGATAATAATCGCCCGTAACATCAATATTAACGTGCTGCTTCGCACCCAAAGCATAAGCACGCTTCTCAACCTGCTCTAACTCCTCGGCCGAAAAACCACCCGTATTTGCCAAAGCAGTATAAACCTCATAACCCAACTCCTTAGTCAGATACTTCACACAGAACGAGGTATCAAGACCTCCACTATATGCCAATACAACCTTCTTCATAATATCTATTTTTTATTATTTTCTATAAATTCCCTTGATGCCTAAAATCCGACCTCACCTCTATCGGCCCAACAAGCGGCTCAACCACGAACCACTCTTTTTGGTAGTTTTTTGCGTGGCCATCTCCGCTGCTCGCTTCTGAGCAACCTTCTCGGGGTCGTAAATCATACCCGTACAGAGGCATTTAGTCATATTTGTACGTTGCAAAACATCGTAATTTACGCAAGACTGGCAACCTGCCCAGAAAGCCTCGTCATCGGTAAGTTTTGCAAATGTTACGGGTTCGTAACCCAGCTCTGTATTGATTCGCATTACAGCCTCGCCTGTTGTAAGACCAAAGAGTTTGGCATTGGGGAAACGCTTGCGCGAAAGCTCAAATGCAGCCTGCTTGATACGCTTCGCTACTCCCATTCCTCGATACTGTGGGCGAACGATAAGACCTGAATTGGCAACAAACTCATCGTGTCCCCACGACTCAATGTAGCAGAAACCCACAAACTCATCGCGGTTAACAGCGATAATGGCCTTACCTGAATTTATTTTATCGGCGATATATTCGTCGGTACGACGGGCGATACCCGTTCCACGCTGTTTAGCTGCCTCGTCAATTGAGTCATTAATCTGCGTTACGAAACGCAAATGCTCCTCACTGGCAACCATTACATCAATCTTCATTGTAGTAAAAATATATCTTTTAATCGTTAATATTTTTTTGAATGCACAAAGATTGCATATTAATCCGCAATATGCAAATAATAGCTCAATCATATAAATATATATGGTAAAATACCCGCATAATTGCATAAATAATGAATAAATATGTCGAATATTGAATATTATGATACCATAAATTTTTCAGGAAAAATATTGATCACACAAGTTGTTCTAAAAGTAGTGCAATTGACAAAATACTGACAAAATGGTAAAATTATTTGCAAGATTAAATTTTATGCAATATATTTGCATAAATATACAACCAATCAATAATCCAAGACACGATGAATCCAAAGACACAACGGTTTGCAACAATCCGCAAGATTATTCGTAGCGAACTCATTGGTTCACAAGAAGAATTAATCAACCGACTTCACGAATGCGGTATCGAGATAACTCAAAGCACACTATCTCGTGACCTGAAATTTATGAATGTAGCCAAAGTACCACACAAAAACAAGGGGTATGTATATGTACTTCCAAATGCAGTTCATCACGATGTAAATGTGTCGGCAAATATTTCTGACAACATTACAAGCCTCACGTTTTCAGGCAATTTAGGCGTTCTAAAAACAAAATCAGGATACGCCAGTGCAATATCGGTACCCATCGACAACTTGGAGTGCCCGGGCATCATAGGCACAATTGCAGGAGATAACACCGTATTAATAATTATGCGTGAAGATGCTAATCGTAATACAGTTATCGAATCGCTTATGCGTATATTTCCCCAGATAGCCAATATTTTATAAGAATAAGCTGCTCAGTGGCAAAACATATACCGAAGGTTACTCATATCCTCAACATAATAACAACACAAAAACTCAGTCTAAATCGATGTTAGACTGAGTTTTTTATCAATTTTGAATTTCATTTGACAGATGCCAAAAGAGCCGCACCCCTCAATAAAAATTGTATAAGGCGAGCTATTTTGAAGCTGCTCGCAGGAACTGAATGCGCAGTTTACTTTTCGTAAATGAGCAATTCAGTGACAAGGCAGATGCCAAAAGTGCCGCACCCCTCAATAAAAATTGTATAAGGCGAGCTATTTTGAAGCTGCTCGCAGGAACTGAATGCGCAGTTTACTTTTCGTAAATGAGCAATTCAGTGACAAGGCAGATGCCAAAAGAGCCGCACCCCCTCAATAAAAATTGTATAAGGCGAGCTATTTTGAAGCTGCTCGCAGGAACTGAATGCGCAGTTTACATTTAAATGAGCAATTCAGTGACAAGGCAGATGCCAAAAGTGCCGCATTAGACAATTTTTAGCATCAAGCTAATCCTCAACTATATATATATGCTCATTAGAACGCTGCATATGAAATCGCTCACGGGCGTATTGTTCGAGGAATTCATCATAATTCAGCCGTTCAAGCATTGCACTGTCTTCCTCGATTCGAGCGCGATAATGGTCTCGTTGCTCCTCTAAACGTGATATGCGGTGGCGCATCTTGATAGTAGTAATAAGATTACGCACAGTAAGAACAGCTGTGTAGATAAATATCACAGCCGTCACACATTGCCATATTCTTTTACTAATATTAAGTCCCACAATTCATATAAAAATTAGACTACCCAAACTCAATTTTGAATCATTAGTCTCCAACCAAAAATCTCAATTTATAATCCTACCACCTACGCTCACTCAAATTTTGAATTTTGAATTCCATAAGCCAGACGCCGAAATGTCCAAATTAGAACGATTTAAGGTATGTGCATAAATTTATGAGTCTGGATAGATACACTCCACTTAGGATTGGCCTTCGCATACTCAACCATAAGTGGCATAATATCCTCATACACACTCCATTCTGGCTGCAAATAGAGGCGACAATAACGGCCGACACGACGAGCATTCTGCTCGGCCCACTCAAAATCTTCGGGTGACTGGATAATAACCTTCAACTCGTGCGCACGACCATAGGCCTCGTCGAGCGGTGGCATCTGACGCTTAGGCGAAAGGCATACCCAATCAAACTCGCCACTAAATGGGTGCGTACCAGATGTTTCAAGAAAAATCTCTAATCCCTCATCACGCAGACGGCTTGTCAGTACACCAAGCGGATACAACAACGGCTCACCACCTGTAATCACTATGGCCTGAGCCGCACACGCCCTTGCCCTTGCCACAACAACATCGACATCAACAGGCGGAAATATGCGTGGATTCCAAGTATATTTCGCATCACACCAGCGACACCCCACATCACACCCACCGAGGCGAATGAAATATGCAGGCTTCCCAGCGTGGAAACCCTCCCCCTGAATAGTGTAAAAATCCTCCACCAAAGGCAGAAGGCGGCCACCTTCAAGCGATTCGTTATTCGTCGATGACATATATATCTTTCAAATTACGTCCCAACTGATTGTAGTCGAGACCATAACCAACAATAAACTCGTTACCAATCGAGAGTGCTGTATAATCGATTTTGTACTCGTACAAGAACTTATCAGGCTTGAAGAAAAGCGTACATATAGAGATGCTAGCAGGATTCTTACTCCGCAAATAATCGAGCAGATAGTTCATACTATGGCCTGTTTCGACAATATCCTCAACAATAATAATATCACGCCCCTCGATATCAAAATCTACGCCAAACTGCTGCTTGACTTGACCCGTTGACTCTGTGCCATCATAAGATGAAATCTTCACAAAAGCGAGCTGGCTATCGAATGTTGTCTTACGCACCAAGTCGCTCAAAAACAAAAATGAGCCACTTAGCACACCAAAAAAAACAGGAGTATGACCCTCATATCGTTTGTTTAGTTGCTCGGCAACACGCTCCACTGCCTCATCTATCTCGCTGGCAGGAATCATCACTCGGAAGGTCTTATCGAGAAGTTTTATTTTATTCCCCATTTTATAAACTTTGAGTAAGTAGGTAGGTAGGATTGGTTGGCCATTAGTTATGTAACCAATAAGGCGATCGGTAGCTTGATTTCAAACGAGCGGGCCGCATTGCAACCCGCTCGATGAATTAGCCTTTTATCATTGCCTTAACCTCCTCATAGACCGTTTGTCCGTTGTAACCGAACTTTTCATCAAGCACCTTATAAGGCGCAGAGTAACCGAAGTGATTACAACCGTGAATCTTACCGTTCTCGCCTACAAGGCCGCTAAGATTCAGAGACAAACCTGATGTGAGACCATATCGCATAACATCTTTCGGAAGAACACTATCTTGATATGATTTGGGCTGGTCACGGAACAATCCCTCACTTGGAACGCTCACCACGCGTACAGGGATACCATCTTTCTGCAACAACTCAGCACCCTCAACCAAAGTCGAAACCTCAGAGCCCGATGCAAGCATCACCACCTGAGCCTTAGCCGAATCTGCAACGATATATGCACCCTTAACAGCCTGCTTAGCCTCCTCGCGGCGACTGCAATTAAGAGCTGGCAAGGTCTTGATATTCTGACGAGAAAGAATCAACGCCACAGGACGCTTCTCGCTCATAATATACTGCCAAGCAACCATAGTCTCCTCTGCATCAGCAGGACGCAATACAACCATTGAACGCTCGCCCTGATGGTTACGCACGTGCTCCATCAAACGAATCTGAGTCTCCTGCTCGATTGGCTGATGAGTAGGGCCGTCCTCACCCACTCGGAACGAGTCGTGTGACCATATATATATTACGCGCAAACGCATCAAAGCCGACATACGGATTGCAGGCTTCATATAATCCGAGAATACGAAGAATGTACCACAAGCTGGGATAACGCCGCCGTGCAATGCCATACCATTCATCACGCAGGCCATCGTAAGCTCCGCTACACCAGCTTGGAAGAACTGACCTGTGAAATCGCCCTTCGTAAAGGCCTTAGTCTTCTTCAAGAAGCCATCGGTCTTATCCGAATTGCTCAAATCAGCCGATGCCACAATCATATTCTCCACCTTCTCGGCAAAGACTCCCAACATTGTAGCTGATGCTACACGGGTTGCGGTATCAGACTTTATCTCAATTTTATGATAATCAATTTCAGGAACCTCACCCGAAAGGAAAAGATTCAACTTACGCGACAACTCTCGGTTTGCAGCACGCCAATCAGCCTCAACCTGCTTACGCTGCGATGCCCACATTTTAAGTTCACAACGACGTGTATCATAAATCTCTTTTGTCTCGTTGAAGAGTTTGAAAGGCTCCTCGGCATCACCACCCAAGTTACGTACCGTAGCGGCCAAATCGGCACCTGCGCCCGACAAAGGCTGACCGTGAGTAGAAACCTTACCTTCGAAACTCTCGCCATCGGCACCCATTGCACCCTTAGCCATTGTTGTATGGCCGATGATGAGTGAAGGCATCTCGGTCTGAGCATTTGCTGCTGTAAGTGCAGCACGCAACTGGTCAACATCGTGACCATCAACCTCTTGCACAAACCAACCCCAAGCACGATACTTTGCAGCAACGTCCTCTGAATCAATCTCATCAACCTTAGTTGAGAGCTGGACATTGTTGGCATCGTAATACATAATAAGGTTAGCCAATCCCAAATGACCTGCAACACGACCTACTCCCTGAGAAATCTCCTCCTGAATAGCACCGTCCGAAATGAATGTATAGGTCTTGTGAGCCATCCACTCTCCGAAGCGAGCCACCATAAATCGCTCGGCGATAGCAGCACCTACGGCCATTGCGTGGCCCTGACCCAATGGGCCAGATGTGTTCTCTACACCGTGCATAAAATCAACCTCTGGGTGACCCGGGGTGATACTTCCCCACTGGCGGAAGTTCTGCAAATCCTCCATCTTGTAGAATCCCGACAACATCAAAACCGAATAAAGCATCGGCGACATGTGGCCCGGGTCGAGGAAGAAGCGATCACGGAACGGATAGGTTGGATTCTCAGGGTCAAAATGAATGAACTCCGAGTAGAGCAAATTGATAAAATCTGCACCGCCCATAGCTCCTCCGGGGTGACCCGACTTAGCCTTTTCTACCATAGCAGCAGCCAATATGCGAATATTATCGGCAGCCTTGTTGAGTTTTGAATTTGCAAACATATATATTGGTTTTCATTTCCTAATTCACAAAGATAATAATAATATCTTTATCCCACTTGTTTTAGCTGCAAAAAATTCGAGCCTTCTATCTTCTTTTTTGCATAATCGAGCGTAACCGTAAAATTGGAATCGCCCGACATCGGCACCTCATACATTGCATCTATCATTATAGCCTCGCATATCGAGCGCAATCCTCGCGCACCCAACTTATACTCATCAGCCTTCTGCACTACATAATCAAGCACCTCACTATCGAATTGAAGTTCAACGCTATCCATCGCAAACAAACGCTCATATTGTTTTACGATTGCATTCTTTGGCTCGGTGAGAATTTTTCGCAACGCCTCGCGCGAGAGTGGTTGCATATAGGTCAAAACAGGCAATCGTCCCACCAACTCTGGAATCAAGCCAAACGATTTCAAATCCTGAGGCATAATATATTTCATCAGATTGTCGCGGTCGATTTGTGAGCCGTCCTGCACACCAAAACCAATAGCGCGGGTATTAAGACGTTGTGCAATCTTCTTCTCGATGCCATCAAACGCACCTCCACAAATAAAGAGGATATCCTTCGTATTGACCTGAATAAACTTCTGATCGGGGTGCTTGCGACCACCCTGAGGCGGAACGTTAACCACTGTCCCCTCCAAAATCTTCAACAAAGCCTGCTGCACACCCTCACCCGATACGTCGCGCGTAATGCTTGGATTATCGCTCTTGCGGGCAATCTTATCAATCTCATCAATAAAAACAATACCACGCTCGGCTGCCTCGACATTATAGTCGGCCACCTGTAACAGTCGCGACAAGATGCTCTCAACATCTTCACCCACATATCCAGCTTCGGTCAACACCGTTGCATCGACAATGGTAAACGGCACGTTCAACACTCTTGCGATTGTTCGAGCCATCAGCGTCTTACCCGTACCCGTAGGGCCTACAAGCACGATATTTGACTTATCGATTTCAACCTCATCGTTCTTCTTGTCCGTACGGCTCATCAATCGCTTATAGTGATTATATACCGCAACCGACATATATCGCTTTGCATCGTCTTGGCCTATAACATATTGGTCCAAGAACTCCTTTATCTGGTGGGGTTTAAGCAACTCTGCAATTTCAAACTTACCCGCCTTTTTCTTCTGACCTTCGGCCGTAAGTTCGTTTTCAGAGAGCATCTGATAGCCACGCTCGACGCAATTGTTACAGATATTTACGCCTCCCATTCCCTGAAACAGCAACGCCACATCGCTTCGCTTTGCCCCGCAGAATGCGCAACAATCATCACCCTTTGAGCCGCCTTTATACTTTTGTGCCATAATTATATACTCCGTTTAGAGGTTTTACTACTTTACTCGCTTGCCAAGCACTTCGTCAATGAGGCCATACTCCTTAGCCTCCACGGCACTCAACCAGTAATCACGATCGGCATCTTGTTCAATCTTCTCGATAGCTACGCCCGAATGTTTCGAGAGAATATCATATAACTCACGCTTGGTTTTCAGAATCTCGCGCGCCGTAATCTCGATATCCGAAGCCTGACCCGAAGCACCTCCCAACGGCTGATGAATCATCACGCGAGAATGGGGCAAAGCCGAGCGTTTACCCTCCGCGCCTGCGGTCAAAAGTACAGCACCCATCGATGCTGCCAAACCCGTACAGATGGTTGCCACATCGCAAGATATGAGCTGCATAGTATCGTAGATTCCCAAACCTGCCGATACCGAGCCACCCGGGGAGTTTATATAAATCTGAACATCTTTCGATGGATCAACCGATTCGAGAAACAACAATTGAGCCTGAATGATATTGGCAGCATCATCATAGATGGGAGCTCCCAAAAAGATGATTCTATCCATCATCAAGCGAGAAAAGACGTCCATCGTTGCAACGTTCAACTGACGCTCCTCGATAATCGTAGGTGACACATAAGACGAGAGTATAGACTCGAAGTTATGCAACTTCAAACTGCTGATACCGCAATACCCTCTGGCATATTTTTCAAATTCACTCATAACATTATGATTAATCAAAAATTGGACTCTGCAAACATTAAGCCCAGAGTCCAATTTTCAGAGTATTATAACATTTTTTCGACCAATAACCGCAACAATCGCCGTAGGTAGTCTCCTTATCCAACGATTACCGCCTGCCTATCGGCCTTATGAAGCTAAATTATGCCTCCTGAGCCAACTTAGCGAAGTCCTCAGAAGATACAGCCTTAGTTGTAACCTTAACCTGAGACTTAACATACTCTACAACCTTCATCTCATAGAGCTTCTCATAAATCTTCTGAGCCTGCTCCTTGTTTTCGAGAATCTGCTTAGAGAAGTTTGCAATCATCTCTTCGGGTGCAGAAGGCATACCATACTGAGCAAACTGAGCCTTTGCAAACTCCTTTGCCTCTGCCTCAACCTCCTCCTGAGCGACCTTCAAATCGGCAGCCTGAATGAAGTGCTTCTGCAAATAGTTCCAAGTAAACATCTGAACGAAGCCATCGAAATCCTTCTCGATATCCTCCTTTGTGAACTTACCCTCGTTGATAACATACAACCAACGTTTCAAGAACTCAGTAGGCATCTGCAAAGCAGCCTTCTCTACCAAGAACTTACGAACTGTGTTTGCAAACAAGTAATCAGCCTCGCGTGAAAGTTCTGTATCAACCTCTGCTGAAAGGAATGCGTCCAACTCCTCCTCAGAAGTGATATTACCTGCGGGGAATGCCATCTTGAAGAACTCCTCGTTGAGCTCTGGGTTAGCGAACTGACGAATCTGCTTGATTTCGAGTGAGAACTTAGGATTGATTGACTCCAACTCCTCCTCCTTTACCTTCAAGATTGCTGCGCGCTGAGATGCAGTCTTATAAAGCTCGTTAACATCAACCTCCATCTTTGCACCTACCTTCTTACCAATGAAAGGCTTACGCTCCTCGTCGCTCATTGAGATAAGGCCAACGTATGCATCATCAACCTGAATATCGCCATTATCAAGAACAACTGTCAAAGCCTCGTCCTTCTTAACCTTCTCTACGTCAACCAAACGGCCATAACGACGCAAGTAGTTATCCTTGTATGCAGCAAGCATCTTCTTGTCAACCTTAATCTTGTTGTAAGTGAGCTTATCCTTAGCCGAGAGCTCTACCTCTACCTTTGGAGCCTCACCAATCTCGAAGATAAACTCGTGCTCGGTGTTGTTCTCGAAATCGAAGTCGCCCTGCTCGTCAGAAGGGATAACATCGCCTACATAGTCGATACCCTCCTTCTGCAAATACTCAAATACTGAGTTCGATGCAACGCGGTATGACTGCTCTGCAACAGCACCCTTACCATACATCTTGCGAACTACACCCATAGGAACCATACCGGGACGGAATCCGGGGATATTTGCCTTACGCTTGTAGTCACGAAGCATCTTCTCTACTGCCTCGCCATAATCTTGTTCACCTACAACAACCTTCAAAATCGAAGTGCCTAATTCACGTTGTTCTCTTGTAATCTTCATAATCAGTTTATATAATTTATCTTATTTATTCCTTTTGAGTCGTATTTCGGAGTGCAAAGGTAATTAATTTTAATTAATTAATGCCCCTTATCTTGTTTTTTATTACAGATTTAACGTAAACGATACAATTGGTCACGCAAACGAGGCTTAAACCCAGCCTCTCGGATAGCTTTTTGGATACCCTCTGCGTCGAACTCATTATGCGCTCCCGCACTCGACACCACATTCTCCTCAATCATTATCGAGCCCATATCGTTGGCTCCTGCGTGAAGGGTTATTTGAGCGGTAGATTTTCCCACCGTAAGCCACGAAGTCTGAATATTTCGGATATTGTTAAGAATCAAACGGCTCACAGCAATCAAACGCACATACTCCAATGGCGAGAAGTGTGACACTACACCCTCGGCCTCCAAACGTGTTCCTGTCGAGCGGAAAATCCACGGTATAAAGGCTATAAAGCCCCAATTTCCTTCGGGACAACGAGCCTGCAAATCGCGAATCGTAAGCAGATGGTCGATGCGCTGGCGGGAGGTCTCAATGTGACCATACATCATCGTTGCCGACGTGGGCAAATTCATCAAATGCGCCTCGTGCATAACCTCCAACCAAGCCTGTACGCTGGGTTTAGCAGGCGATATAGCTCTACGCACTTCATTGTTGAGAATCTCAGCACCAGCACCCGGTAAAGAGTCCAATCCCGCTACAACCAATCGTTCCAAAGTTTGACGATATGACAACCCGCTGATTCGAGCGATATGTGCCACTTCGGGAGCTCCCAATGCGTGCAAACGCACTTGCGGAAACAACCGTTTCAACTCGCGGAACAACTCCTCATAAAACTCTATACCCAATTTGGGGTGCATTCCACCCTGTAAAAGCAGTTGGTCGCCTCCCAACTCCAACATTCGCTCAATCTTGGGGATATACTCCTCGATGGTCGTGATATAGGCTTTTTCTACTTGGTGAGGTTTACAATGAAAATTACAAAATTTACACCCTGAAATGCATACATTCGTGATATTTACATTGCGGTCTATCTGCCACGTCACAACTTCGCTGTCATCAACCACGCTGCGACGTACCTCGTCGGCCACACTCGCAAGCTCCGAAAGTGGAGCCTGCTCCCACAGCCAATACGCCTCGTCGCAAGACAACGGTTCTCTATTTCGAGCCTTAGAAAATATCTCCTCCTTACGCATCTTCTCCTATCGTAACTTGTTGCCCACAATGAGTTCAAAATCGAGTGTACGACGACGCATATCAACACCTTTCACTCGAATCCACACCTCATCACCAAATGCTATTCTACGACCCGACGCGCGGCCAACAACCTCGAAACGGGCATCATCGTAGGCATAATAATCGCCCTCGATATCACGCAGATAGGCCATACCTTCGATATGGGTATCCTCCAACTCCACATAAATACCCCACTCGCTCATACCCGAAACGTGACCCTTGAACATCTGGCCAATCTTATCCTGCATAAACTCCACCATCTTATACTTGATAGAGGCACGCTCGGCATCGGCTGCCACAATTTCACGCTCCGAAGCGTACACACATTGCGATTCCAAACGCTGTTTATCGGCCGATTTTCCATTTTCCAGATAACGAGCCAACAACCTATGCACCATCATATCAGGATAGCGACGAATGGGCGATGTGAAGTGGGTATAATATTTGAAAGCCAAACCATAGTGACCGATATTGTCGGTTGTATAGAGAGCCTTCGACATACTTCTAACGGCAAGCGACTGAATGGCATTTGCTTCGGCTCGACCTCTAACCTCGGTCACCAACTTATTCAACGCCTTAGCAATAGCTCTACCCTTCGATGCTCGGAATTGGTATCCGAATTTAAGCACGAAGTCGCGGAAACGAGTGAGTTTCTCCTCATTCGGTTCATCGTGCACACGATAAACCATCGAGCGAGGCACCTTGCGATTACCCTCCTTGCGATATGTACAAAACTCGGCCACACGGCGGTTTGCCAGCAACATAAACTCCTCTATAAGTTGATTCGACTCCTTCTGCTCTTTGGTATATACGCCAAGCGGACGCCCCTTCTCATCGAGAATAAACTTAAACTCCGCACGCTCAAAGCTCACCGCACCAGCCTTGAAACGACGTTGACGCATAGTCTGCGCCATACGATTCATTATGCCAATCTCCTCGGCATAATCGCCAACACCAGTTTCGATTCGAGCTTGCGCTTCGGCATATGTGAATCGGCGATCGGAATAGATTACCGTACGACCAAACCACTCGTCCAACACATCGCCATCTTCGTTAAGATTAAACACAGCCGAGAAACACAATTTCTCCTCGTTAGGGCGCAACGAACACAACTCATTACACAATCTTTCGGGCAACATTGGCACAGTTCTATCGACAAGATATACCGATGTGCCTCTATCGCGAGCCTCACAATCGAGTACGGATTCAGGCTTAATATAGTGCGTCACATCGGCAATATGCACACCAATCTCCCACACGCCATCTTCCAATTTACGAATCGACAAAGCATCGTCAAAATCCTTAGCATCGGCCGGATCGATTGTAAATGTCGTAACACTGCGGAAATCACGACGCTCGGCATAATCCTTTTCGGTGATTCGGCCATCGATATTTGATGCGGCATCTAAAATATCCTGCTCAAATTTATATGGGAGGTCGAATTCGGCCATAATAGCGTGCATCTCGGCATCATTATCACCAGCACGGCCCAACACATCAACAATCACTCCTCGCGGCGATTTATCGCTCGGTCGCCAATCCGTTATACGAAATACCACCTTATCGCCATCACTCACTCTCGGATACTCCTTGCGAGAGAAGAATATATCGAATGGTAGTTTTCGAGAGTCCGAGCGCACAAAGATAGCCGCACGGCTCACCTCGGCCACTCCAACATACTGTTTCGAACTACGCTCCAACACCGCCACAATCGCACCTTCGGGGTGGTCACCCTCACGATGTGCCTGACGTTGCAACACGACCTCTACTCTATCTCCATCTAAGGCGTAGTTTGTATTACGTTGGTTGACATATATATCGGTTTCAAGCTCCTCCACTCGCACATACGCAGCACCCGAGCCAATCATATCCACCACTCCTTCGTAACGTGGTAGTTGCGCCATCGATAGTTGATACTTATCGCGGCCGTGACACTCAACCACGCCCTCCGCAACAAGTTCTTCAACAATATCGCGCACAATATATCGGCCCTCACGGGTATTACCTCCCGATGCCGACGAGAGTTGTTTCAAAGAGAATACTCTATCGGGAAATTCGCGAAACATATTTACAACAAATGCAGAACGGACACTTCGAGCGTCTGTTCGCGATGCACCACCTCGGCGCATATCTTTTTTTCTTGACTCTCTCATTTGTTCAAAACACTTAATGCAAGTTGCCACATAAACTCCTCACCTACCTCCAAAGCTCGCTCATCGGGCAGATACATAGCCGTATGCCTACGACCAGCCTTACGACCCACACCCAAAGAGTAGAAGAGCGATGGATATACCTGACTATAATGACCAAAATCCTCTGTCATTGGACACATATCAAGATCTCGCACCTTGAAGCCACAACTATCAGCCAACAACATAGCCTCGTACGATAGCTGCGCATTATTCTCCACGCAAGGATTACCATCTCGGATATCAACCTGTATCGTCACGTCGTATTTATACTCTATCTCCTGAGCAATGTGGCGTATCATATCTTTTATTCGACTACGCAACCCCTCGTTGAAGGTTCGTAACATACCCTCACATCGGCACTGCTCGGGGATTGTATTGGCCGTACCTGCGGCCTCCACCTTACCTACCGAGACTATGCACACATCGTTGTTAAGCATATTCAATCGCATAATCAAATCCGACATAGCCACAACAGAATCCTTTACTTGGCAACGCATAGCGGCATTACCCCCAACGCCCTCAACCTTAAACGAGAGTTCATCGGTAGATGCCATAAATTTACCCGGGCAGAATCCAATCTCACCCACCTCCAAATCAGGGTCGGTATGCTGACCTATGACGGCTACCACATCGTAATCCTTGAAAGGCTCTTCGCTCAACACCTTTGCTGCTCCACCCGAACAGAACTCCTCTGCGGGCTGAAACAAAGCAAAGAGAGTTCCCTCGAAATCTCGGCTTAAATGCAATCTCTTCAATGCTCCATACAGCATAGCTGCGTGAAAATCGTGGCCGCAGGCGTGCATCACACCCTCCTGCTCCGAAGCCCACTCTACGCCCGTAAGTTCTTGGATAGGCACAGCATCTATCTCTGCACGCAACACCACGCAGCGTTTCAGATTACCTCTGCGCCCTTCAACACGAGCCAAGATACCCGTTCCTGCTATTGGACGGAACTCAATACCTAGTTCCGACAATCTATCGGATATGAATTGTGCAGTACGATGCTCCTTGAACGAGAGTTCAGGGTGACGATGCAAATGACGACGGAATTCCTTGGTATCCATAGGCATATTATTTACTTGTTTTCAAACTTACGCGGTCGCCAACGTGAGGCAACCTTAGCCAAAGCCTTAGTGTGCTCGGGTGTAGTACCGCAGCAACTACCCACTATATTGATTAGACTCGCACGACACAACTGCTCCAACTCCTTAGCAAAACGATTAGCAGCCAACTTCTCGCGCCCAGCCGACGGATAGGCGATAATAGGTTTTTGGCACGACTCGGCCAAAAGTTTCAACGATAAAGCCATAGCCTTCACTCCATCGCTACAATTAAATCCTATGGCCGTAACCTCTGCGAGAGGGATATCCTCCAAAAACTTTGCGATGGTTGCACCACTTGCAACTCTACCCTCGATTCTAGACAAAACAGCAGAGACAACAATAGGTATATCGGCATTTATGCGGCGACACTCCTCAATGGCTACCTTCACATTTTGTGAATCCATCGCCGTCTCGATAAGGATAAAATCCACTCCACCATCTATCAATGCCCCAATTACCGTAGCATAGGCCTGAGCAATACAATCGGGTGTGGTATCGTTTGCCAAAGTTAGGTTTCGTGTAGTGGGGCCAACCGAGCCAGCCACATAACGTGAATGCTCCGTAGTAGAGAATTTATCTGCCACCTCGCGAGCTATCTTAGCACCCTCATATGCCAACTCGCGAGAACGCTCCTGCAAACCATACTCAGCCAAACAGAGTGCGTCAGCACAAGTTGTATTGGTTGTAATTATATCGGCACCAGCGGCAAGATACTCCTCGTGCAGAGCGGCAATCGTTGCTGGCTCCTGCACGTTAAGCAATTCCAAACAACCGCTTTTACCCTGCGCCAAGAGTTGAGTACCCATAGCACCGTCGAGGGTCAATATACCTCGACGCATAGAATGAATCAAATCCATAACAACTATCTCTTTACTATCTCTACCTCGAAGAGTTTGTTCCAAAGTTTACCCGTAACGAAAATGCGCTTCGTTGCGGCATCGTAAGCAATTCCATTAAAGACATCTGTCTCATCGGTTTTATCCTCCTCTTTGAGCAATCCTTTGAAGTCGATTATACCCTCGACAACGCCCGTCTTTGGGTCGATGATAATCACATAATCGGTGGTATATACATTTGCCCAAATCTTGCCATCAATCCACTCCAACTCGTTGATAAACTCAACTGGCTCACCACGCAAAGTTACGGCTATTGTAGCTTCGCGCTTGAAACCGTCAGGATTGATACGGTAAATCTTCTCCGAGCCGTCCGACATATAGAGCTTCTCTCCATCGGTGGTAATACCCCAACCCTCACCCGGATAACGGACATCTTCGATATGCTTACCCTCTCGGTCGTAGATGTGAGCAGTATTATTTGTCCAAGTGAGCTGATATACTCTATCGCCCATCACCGTAATACCCTCGCCGAACTCACGCTTAGGCAAACGAGCCAAGACCTTAGCCTTACCGCTCTCCAAATCCACCTTCTGCAATACCGAGTGTCCCCACTCGCCTGTACCTTCCCATAACTCACCATCGACAAATTGCAGTCCCTGAGTATAACTGCTGGTCAAGTGTGGATATACGGCCTTTACTTTATAGCCATACTGCACAGGCTCTACCACCTTTGGAGTGAGCGATTTATTATTGGTCTGCGAGCCACATGCCGCTACCGTAGCTGATAAAATCAATGTCAACAAAAAATTCTTCATTCCGAAAAGTATATTTGGAAACAAATATAATGATTTTTCTGCAAACATCGTTCACCTTCTGCCGCAAGAATATTCAATCTACCCGTACGAACAGACTCCTAACGACAAAAAAAGAGTGCCAACTACTACGTTAGCACTCTCATAATTATCAGTTTTGAGATATATTAGAGAAGAATGACTAAGAAGAATGACTATCTAATATCTCTCAATATTTCCTGAAAATTGTATAAGCCTTAATACTATTATTAATATTAAGCCACTGCTGACGAAATAAGGAATGTAGCAGCAACTGTCAAGATAGCGTACAACTCAGGGAACGCACCCAAGATAAGAGTCTTACCCATCACGTCGTGACCGTTACCGATAGCAGCGATACCGTTGGCACAAACCTTACCCTGATAGATAGCGGCAGCCAAGTTAACGATACCAACCAACAAACCTGCACCAAATACGGCGGCAGCCTGCAACATAGTAATCTCAGCTGTCAAAAGACCCTGAACCATAAAGAAACATACGAAACCGTAAAGACCCTGTGAACCGGGGAGAGCCGACAAAATCATATAGCTACCGAAGGCTCCGCTATTCTTCTTCATTGCACCTACGGCAGCCTGGCCGCAGATTGAGGTACCTACTGCAGATGCGATACCTGCCAAACCTACCATAATGGCAACGCCAACGTAGGCCAAAATCAAAGCTGTTGAATTTTCCATAATTGTTTTTTGTTATTAGATTTTACTTTTGTTTATTATTTCTCATTATTAGTCAACGGCTCGAATGAGCGAGTACCCATCTCGAACCCAGCATTTTTATAAAACTCCACGAAGGTAAGTCGCATTGGGTGTACAAACGATGAAATCGACGACATAAAGAGGTTGATTCCGTGACCCACGAGCAAGATGGCCGTAGCTCCCAAAATCTGGAAGATAGTACCCAAGCCAAACTGCTCGATACCAGCGTCCAAACCTGTAAGGCCCAATGCCAAAGAGTTAAACACCTGAGCCAACACACCGCCCGACAATCCGATTGCGAACAAACGGATATACGAAAGCACATCGCTGAGCAATCCAGTGATATTGTTATACACGTCCCACAATCCACTTGCGAAGTTAATCAGCGGATTACGCTTAATATCGCTCAGGAACAACATCATCACCGCACCAACTGCCAACGCTGCATAGAACGCAGGCGAAGAGGTAGTGAAGAACGGAATCACCCAATTCTCGTTGAGCATAGGAAGGCCACCAGCCAAGCAAGCAGCAAACAACACTATAAACCAACCCAACTGAGCAAATACCGACGTGATGCCGAAATATCGAGCCTTAAAGCAGATATTAAGGAACATACCAAACAATATCTGAACAACTCCCAATGCCAAAGCAAGCGAGAAGAAGTCGTTTTGGAAATCGAGGAACGGAGACTCGGCAATACTCTCATATCCCAACATATCGGGGATACTCAAACCGAACAACGAACCCGAATAGAATCCAAACAGAGTGGTTGCTCCACCGCAAACCATTGTAAGCGTTGCTGCCTGACGCATTGCCTGACCACCCTTCAAGAAGAGGCCCAATCCCAATGCAAAGAGGATTGCACCATATCCCGCATCGTTCAAACATATTGCAAAGAACAACATATAGAACGGTGCAAAGAACGGGGTCAAATCCAAAGTACCATACTTTGGCAATGCGTACATTCCTCCGATAAGCTCGAACAGACGCGCAAAGCGATTGTTCTTCAACTTAACAGGGGTATCGTCCTGCTCGGTGGGGTTGCTCTTCAAATATATCACATCGGGATACTCATCGAGCAACTTATCAACCTCGGCCGACTTATCGGCCTCGGCCCAACCCTCCATAACCATCAACTCTCCATCGGCAGCCTCCTCAGCCGTACCTCGAATCTTCACATTCTGCAATCGGCAAGTAAGAGCCGCAAGCTCGGCCTTGATTGCCTCCAATGAAGCAGCACAACGCGAAAACTCATAATCGAGTTGCTGTATTTGCAGACGGTTCTCATCGGCATCGGCCTTCGCCGCACGATAATCCATCATCGGGACTCTTACCTCCTGTGCATCGAGCATAATCTCTTCATCGGCCGTAGCGACAACCACAAAATATACGGTTGAAGGCGTACGATTAATCTCTGCCAATGTATATTGCTCACCCCAAGCGGCAAGATTTTCATCAAACGTAGTAGTTTGCGTTGTAAAATAACGCAACATCACACCACCCTCGGCCAACTGCTCACGCGACTCAGCCGAGAATTCACCCCAAGGCTCCAACTCCTCAGAGAGCTTATCCAAACGGGCAACCTCACCCATAAGTGTAGCCTTGCGCTGCGCAGCTTCGACATAAGCCTCAAAAGCCTCTGCACCCGATGGGTATGCCTCCACTTGCTGCATATTCTCCGACTGAGCAAACTCTTGAAGCATATCAACCGCCTTGCGGTGATGCTCAATATCACTCACCAGCTGACGGTCCTGCTCACGAGGCTCCCAGCCTGTGGTTGTGATATCCACAAGTCCCAACTCGCGCAAACGAGCTACAAAATCATCACTCTGTGCTGAAAGCAACACAAAGTCGTAACGTGACATCTTTACTATCATAGCATAGACCCCTCCGCAGCCTGTTGTTGACGAGTTTTAACAATCTTCTGTGCCGATTTAGAGAGGTTCTCCTCGTCCTCCATAAATCGCTTAATCTTACGGATAGCGTCTTCGTAGCCAGGGATTTGAACCTTCTCGTAGAGATTCATCTTTTGGGTGGTCTTTCTACGGGCATAGTCCAAAAGTTCCATCTTGCGATTATACACCTCGCACTCGATACCCAACTGAGCCAGACGCTTCAACAAATCAACTCCGTCGGCATACCACACTGGCGAAGAGAAGAGGTCGTATGGCTTCTCCGAGAAGCTGACCTGCTCTAACACCGGTGTACGCACACCCGCAATCTTCTGGGTTGAGAGAATCACGTCCTCCACACTGAGCAGTGTAGAATCGAACTCGCCCCACAAAGCTGCCATATAGTCGTACTCGGCTGTAAGTGCATCGAGACGACGACGGTAGTCGCGTGCCGTATCCTTCGCCTTCTTAACCTCCGAGCGAAGAGCCGACTCCTTACTCTTAATGGTAGGGAGTGCCGTTTGGCGCATCTTCAACTGCTTTCCCAGTTCGCCCAGCGAAGTTTTATTATATTGAAACTTAATTGCCATAATCTTTATCCTTTCGGCAAGAATTTACGCTTTCCAGTACTTTTCAATCAACTCGGCCTTGATAGCAACCTCCTCCTTTGAGAAATACTCTGCAAAGAGAGTCCACGCTGTATCAAGCATCTGCTCAATCTCGATATTAACATCGATAGCAAGCAACTTCTCCGAATAGTCGTGAGCAAACTTCAATGCACGCTCATCGTAATCCGACAAATCGAAACCGTTCTCCAACTTGGTCTTTGCATTGGCTGCATCAGCATACAAACGTACGCAGGCGTTCATCACCTGAGGGTGATCCTCGCGAGTCTTCTTACCAATTACGAGCTGCTTCAAACGAGACAACGAACGGAATGGGTCAACGATAACCTTACCTGTGTCAGAGTCGTTACGCAAGAACAACTGACCCTCGGTAATATAACCAGTATTATCGGGAATAGCGTGGGTAATATCACCACCCGAAAGTGTTGTAACGGCGATAATAGTGATTGAACCACCGTTAGGCAACTGCACGGCCTTCTCGTAAATCTTCGCCAAATCCGAATAGAGTGAACCAGGCATAGAGTCCTTCGATGGAATCTGGTCCATACGGTTCGACACAATAGCCAACGCATCGGCATACAAGGTCATATCGGTCAACAACACCAAAACCTTCTCACCCTTATCTACTGCAAAATACTCTGCCGCAGTAAGTGCCATATCGGGAACCAACAGACGCTCAACGGGAGGATTCTCGGTTGTATTTACGAACGATACGATACGGTCCAAAGCACCTGCATTCTCGAACACCTGCTTAAAGTAGAGGAAGTCGTCGTTGGTAAGACCCATACCACCCAAGATAATCTTGTCGGCCTTAGCACGCAACGCCACGTTTGCCATTACAGCATTGTAAGGCTGGTCGGGATCGGCAAAGAATGGAATCTTCTGACCCGACACGATTGTATTGTTAAGGTCGATACCTGCGATACCCGTAGCAATCAACTCCGAAGGCTGAATACGGCGGAATGGATTCACAGTAGGGCCTCCAATCTCGCGGGCCTCACCCTCGATAGGCTCACCACCCTCCAACGGCTCACCGTAAGCGTTGAAGAAACGACCTGCCAAATTATCCGATACGCGCAACTTGGGAGCCTCGCCGTGGAATACCACCTCTGAGTTTGTTGCCAAGCCCTCTGTACCTGCGAAAACCTGCAAAGTCACGTTCTCGCCCATAATCTTCACCACCTGCGCCAACTTACCGCCTACGGTAGCCAACTCGTCGTTACCTACACCCGTAGCACGGAGTGTGATGGTAGCTTTGGTGATGTTATCAATCTTTGTATATACTTTTTGAAATGCTCTTGTTGTCATACTATATGCTTATTTAGAGAGTTGATTATTAACCATCTGCTCAATCTGGCCCTTATAGTCGAAGAACTTCTCGCTCTGCCACTCAGCATAGTTCATCTGACGGAAGAGGTTGATAAGACCCTTGAAGAACTTTGAACAAGCCTCAAAATCGGCAAAATCAAATGACTTGCGGCATACCTCCAACACCATCTCATACATCATCTTCTGACGCTCGATAGGACAGTTGGCATCGATATCATCGAATGCGTCCTGCTGCAAAATCACAAAGTCGATAAGTTCCGACTTCCAGAAACGCTCGTGGTATGCAACGGGTACGCCGTCATCACCCAAGATGTTAATCTGGTCGTTTGCCTCCTTACCACGCTGTACTATGGTCTTACCCTCGTAAACGGTATTAACCCAATTCTTACCAATGTGGCTATCCAAATAAGATGCAACCTCAGGATACTCCAAATACTTTGAATATGAATCAAGTGGGTCGATAGCAGGATAACGCTTCGAGTCGGCACGACCCTGTGAGAGTGCATAGAAGCAACGAGCTGCCTTCTTGGTTGACTCTGTAACGGGCTCCTTCAAGTTACCACCAGCAGGTGATACTGTACCGAGGAATGTTACAGAACCTGTCTGACCATTATTGAGTTTAACCAAACCTGCACGAGCATAGAATGCTGCGATGATAGCCGAAAGGTCCATAGGGAAGGCGTCCTGACCAGGAAGTTCCTCCAAACGGTTTGACATCTCACGCAAAGCCTGAGCCCAACGCGATGTAGAGTCGGCCATTACAAGCACCTTCAATCCCATAGCACGGTAGTACTCACCGATTGTCATACCTGTATAAACCGATGCCTCACGAGCTGCAACGGGCATATTTGAGGTATTACAGATGATGATTGTACGCTCCATAAGTTTGTGGCCTGTACGAGAGTCGATTAGTTCGGGGAATTCAGCGAAAATCTCCACAACCTCATTTGCACGCTCACCACACGCCACGATGATAATCACATCGGCATCAGCCTGCTTAGAGATAGCGTGCTGCAACACAGTCTTACCAGCACCGAATGGGCCAGGGATAAAACCTGTACCACCCTCTGCCAATGGGTTGAATGTATCGATAGCACGAACACCTGTCTCCATCACGCGAGATGGACGAGGCTTCTCTGTATAGCAACGGATAGCCTGCTTAACGGGCCACTTCTGAACCATTGTGATATTATACTCGTTGCCGTCTTTGTCGGCTACGACTGCAATAGTGTCGGTTACTTTATACTCGCCAGCCTTTACAACACTCTTTACTGTGTAGGTGGCCTGCATAATGAAAGGAACCATAATCTTGTGGTCAACCCACTGCTCCTTCACCTGGCCCAACCAATCACCAGCCGTAACCTTATCACCAGCCTTTGCCAAAGGAGAGAACTCCCACGTCTTCTCGAAGTCAATGGGATCGGTGATTGAGCCACGATTGATGAACAAACCGTCCATCTTCTCCAAGTCGTTCTGCAAACCATCATAGTTGCGTGACAACAAGCCCGGAGCCAACGTAGCCTCCAACATATGGCCTACGAACTCCACCTTGTCGCCGATTTTCAGGCCTCGCGTACTATCGTACACCTGAACATAGGCGTCATCGCCTATGACCTTGATGACCTCGGCCATCATACGGGTCTCACCGCAATAGACATAACATATCTCGTTCTGTCCTACCGCACCGTCAGCCTTAACGATTACGATGTTTGAGATGATACCGTTTACACGTCCTAACGTTTTCATTTATCTCGTTTTTATTGTTTATTTACCAAATCTTTGCCGTCAAGTTCGGCCATAATACGTTGCAACATCTCGCGACCACGCTTTGCGTCAAGCAACGACCAACGAGCCACGATGTTGATACGAGCCAAATAAGAGAGTATGGCGTTGATGTTAAAATAATCAAATCCTGCAAGCTCCAATGCCTGCTCCCAACGCACCATATCGATTTTGTGCTCCTTCTCCAAAAGATTCTGCTCATCATTAACGGCTGCTATCACCGCATCGATGTAAGCCACCTCGCCACGCAAACCGAAATCGGCTGCCGACGAGCGTTGCAACTGCTCAACCACTTCGCCTTCGCCCACCGTAACGCTATCAATAGGACGGCCCACCGAGCGAGCCACAGCTGCTGCCGACACGTTACGCAACGTACGGTCAAATTCAGCCCACTCGCGCAAGAATCGGCTCTTTGAGCTACGACAAGCCTCATAATATGCGGCAAGTAACGACTTCTCGAAGCTCTGAGTCATATCCAATCCCTCGGCAAACTCTCCCTCTGGGTCGGCATAAGCACGAATCACGCGGGCCATAGGCTCCGCCACTCGCTTTGGCGACGAGAGTTCATCGTCAAGCTCCTCGGCTGCAATATTACCCAACGGGTTATATGCTGCGCGTGATGCCCTGCGAGCAATCAGATTCTCGCAATCGTAATAGGCATACATAAGGCGCACAGCAGATGCGTCAGATGCTGACAACTCTTCGAGAATCTCGGCTACAATCTCCGTAGCATCAAATCCCTTAGTGTCGGCATCGAGGGCATACTCGCGCAGACCAGCGACCAAAGAGTAATAATTCTTCTCGAACATACTCCTTGCGATTATGCCTTAAACAGAAGTTGCGACACCTTGTCGCGCAAATAATTGCTCAACAACGCCTCGAAGCTCTCGTCAGAGAATGAGATGTAGTAACCTCCATTCTTCTCACCTACCTTGAAGCCACTCTTTACATCGGCAGAGAAGCCAACCTCAACGCCCTCAGCCAACAACGCCTTAGCAGCAGCTTCGATACCCTTGCCAAGCTCCGCACGCTTCGCCTCAGGCAGCAACGCTGTAAGCTCAGCCTTATCGCCATTGTTCCAATTCTTTGCTACGGCCAACAACATATCCTTGATAAATGTTGCGTCCATATTTGCTGCCTTAACACCCTCTGATGTGCTCTTTGCCACGATAAGATTCTCAATCTCGGCTTTAATCTTTGCGATAGCCTGCTTACCTGCGAGTGAAATCTCGGTCATTGCATTCTTCTCGATATCCTCTGCCTTGTTCTCGGCATCAGCTACGATTTTTGCGGCCAAAGCCTCCGCGTCAGCTACAATCTTCTGAGCTTCACTCTTAGCCTTAGCAACAAGATTGTCGGCCTCGGCACGACCCTTCTCCAAACCCTGCTGATAGAGCTTGTCGGTCAATTGTTGAAGTTTTGTATTTTCCATAATCAGTAATATTTTGTTTCTATTTGTTTATTTTCGATATCAATGGCCCATCAAATCCCCTCCAACTCACCAAAATCAACTGTCGTGAAAATTTCAGGCCTTACGCGCGGACGCATTAAAAACCTTATAAAAAAGGCGACGCAAAGTTAAAACAATTATCTGCATTGGCAAAATTTACGACCTGTTTTTCCCCACCTTTCAGCAATTCTTGAATAACAAATGCTAAAAATAATCCAACCACCAGCTAATTCACCCTACACAACCGTCTAATTAACAAGACTTTTTGACCAATTCAAACAATTATATTTGCACTATGACTATTTTTTGTATAATTTTGTAGAAAAGCTTTTTACAGCAAATAAAATACAATTATGAGATACGACCCGCTTAAATTACTCATTACCGCACTACTGATTTCTATCCTGTGGTCTATTTCGGCATTGGCCCAGCAGACCCTTGACGAAAGATACCTCCCTACCGAGAAACATCAAAAGCCACAAAACGCCAAGAAGGCTCATAAGGGTTGGAAGTTGGTGTGGTCTGACGAATTTAGCGGCACCGAGATTGACACCGATTCGTGGAGTCGATGCCACCGTTACGGTTCACCTTGGAATCGCCATATGTCGATGCTCGACTCACTGTGTCGCATTGAAGATGGCGTTGTAGAGTTGTGGGGCATCAACAAACCCGAAGGCTATAAGGATTCGCTAAATTTCCTCACTGGCGGCCTGAATAGTCAGGGCAAACGTTCTATTCGTATGGGTAGAATCGATGTTCGCGCTCGCTTCGACTGCGCGCAAGGTTGGTGGCCCGCAATCTGGCTTATGCCAGAGTCTAAACTTCCTTGGCCTGAGGCTGGTGAGGTAGATATTATGGAGCACCTGAATTTTGATAGTTACATCTACCAAACTGTCCACTCTGGACACATCGAAGGTTTGCGCCAACCAAAGACCCAGCACGATCACAAAGAGCCAGTTGATTTAACCTGCTACAATACCTATTCGGTGGAGATTACTCCCGACGAGGTCATATACTACATCAACGACCGAAAGACATTCACCTACAAACGTTTAGACCCCGAGCCAAAGGGGCAATATCCATTCGACGATTACGACTATTATATGATTCTTTCGGCTCAGTTAGGTGGCCATTGGATTGGCCCAATCATACCGAGCCACCTGCCGGTTAAAATGGAGGTTGACTATGTGAGATTTTATGAGAGAAAATAACAAAAAATAACTTAACTCTATGAAACGTAATTTTGCATTATTACTTGTGCTGTCGATGCTTTTTGCGTCACAAATCTGCATCGCTCAAAACTCTTCAAAATCCGACGACAACACCCGCCCCGTATCAGCCAAAGGGGCACGCAAAGCTCACAAAGGTTGGAAGTTAGTATGGGCCGATGAATTCAACGACAACAAAATCGACGAAAAGTCGTGGGAACGTTGCCCAGCGAATAAGGCCGATTGGGGAAAGCATATGTCAAATATTGACTCCCTCTGCCAAGAGAAAGATGGAGTGCTTCAACTCCACGCCATCAATTGCCCCGAAGGTGCCAACGACACTCGTCCATTCCTTACGGGTGGTGTTCAGAGCAGAGGTCGGCGCTCGATGCAACTTGGCCGCTTCGATGTTCGCGCACGATTCGATTGTGCAAAGGGTTTTTGGCCTGCAATTTGGCTTATGCCCGACACGAAAATTCCTTGGCCAAAAGGTGGCGAAATTGATATTATGGAGCATTTGAGTTTTGAGACCACGCTCTATCAAACCGTTCACTCACCCCACACATTAGAGCATCGCGAGCCAAAGAGTCAGTCGAGCTTCACAAGCAAAATCGACCCCAATGTCTTCAATGTGTATTCTGTAATAATTTATGAGGACCGTATTGAATTCTATGCAAACAACATAAAGACTGGTACATACGAGCGTATGCGACCCGACAAACCCGACCAGTTCCCATACTCTGAGCACCCATTTTATGTGATTCTTTCTGCACAGTTGGGAGGTGCTTGGGTTGGAGAAGTTGAGCCAAAGGATTTGCCCGTTAGAATGGATATCGACTATGTAAGATTTTACCAACTCAAATAATAAATACCGCCAAAAATCAAAAGCCAGCGTAAATATAAAAACAACTAAAATATGAAAAGAATTATTGTCGTTTTAATGGCAGTCGCAATGCTTTTTGCATTTCAGACGAGTGATGCCCAAATCATTCCACCCACAGGCGATAGCACCCACCCCGTATCGGCCAAAGGAGCTCGCAAGGCTCACAAAGGTTGGAGATTGGTGTGGTCTGATGAATTCAATGATAATGAAATAGATAAATCGTCTTGGACGCGCTGCCCAATAATGAGCGCACCGTGGGCTATTTATATGACTGATGCCGATTCATTGTGTCAGGAAAAAGATGGTGTACTATCGGTTCACGCCATCAACCGCCCCGAAGGGTGCGATGATAAGCGCCCATTCCTTACAGGAGGTGTTGAGACCCTCGGCAAGCGTTCATTGCACTTTGGCCGTATTGATGTACGCGCACGATTCGATTGCGCAAAGGGTTTCTGGCCCGCAATATGGCTTATGCCCGATATAGAGATAGGCTGGCCCGATGGCGGAGAGATTGATATTATGGAGCATATCAATTGCGACCCCAAAATCTTCCAAACTGCGCATTCGTTACACACGTGGGAGTGGCGTGAGCCTGAGACCCAATCGGGATTCGTGTCGAAAGTTGACCAAGATGTATTCAATGTTTATTCGGTTGAAATCAACTACAACACGATTGAATTCTACATCAACGGTGTAAAGACTGGCTCTTACGAGCGTATCAAGCCCGACAAACCCGACCAGTTCCCATTCTCGGAGCACCCATTCTACCTGATTCTATCAGCACAGTTGGGAGGCGATTGGGCTGGTGAGGTTGAGCCAAAAGATCTGCCCGTAAAGATGGAAATCGACTATGTAAGATTTTATAAGCGCAAGTAAATCTGCTTTTTATAAATCACACGCACATAGCATTAACCCTCCAAACTACAATACCATAGCATAGTCGCAAATCATCAGCAAGATGAATAATTGCGACTATGCAAATAAATATTTTTGCTGCGAGTTGTCCAACTTTTCGGAATTTATATTAATTTCACATTTTGGAATGCCGCCTTTTGCGACAAAATTTGGCGACAAACCAACGAATTTTGGCAACATACCACAAAAATAAACACTACTGACTATGACACCCAAGACAGAGAATGCTGCCCCGAAATCGCAGGAAAAGAGCCAGCACAAAATATTGACAGGTATTAAGGAGTACGTCATTATGACGATAGGTATGTGCCTATACTCTTTCGGCTGGATTGGTTGCGTGCTACCTGCCAAAAGCACAAGTGGTGCAGCATCGGGTTTGGCCATAGTCATAAGCACTGCGCTTGAAAACGGTTTTGGGTGGGACGTAAAAATCGGTACTATCGTATTGTGTATTAACATCGTATTGCTCATTGCCGCAGGATTTATTTTAGGCTGGAATTTCGGCATAAAAACCATCTACTGTATCTTTATACTATCAATGTCGATGAACGTATGGCAGGAGATTCTACCCGCCGATGATTTTCTGCACCTTGATAGATTCCTCTCTATGGTAGTGGGCGGTGTGATTACAGGATTCGGAGTTGCGATGGCTCTTATGCAAGGAGGCTCGGCTGGCGGAACTGATATCTTAGCGATGATTATCAACAAGTTCCGTTCGATAAGTTATGGTCGAATAATCTTCATTCTCGACCTACTCATCATCGCATCATCGCTCACGGTGGGTTTCACAATTGATGCCGCTATTTATGGCTACATTATGACACTTGTTTTTGGTTATACGGTCGATATGATTTTGGCCGGCAACAAGCAGTCGAGTCAAGTATTTATCATATCACCCAAATACGAAGAGATTACAACTGCTCTCAATTATGAACTTGGGCGTGGAGTTACGCTTCTGGATTCGGAGGGCGGATACACCCATCGCCGCTCGAAGATGGTAATGGTGGTATGCAACAACCGCGAAACGCCAACCGTATTGAGCTTTGTAAGACGTATTGACCCCGATGCATTTATCACAGTCGGCTCTGTTATGGGAGTGTATGGTCGTGGTTTCCAGCCAATCAAGTTATAGTTTATGTCAAAAATAGAAATCAAGCATATTACCCAATATGACCCTGAGCTTGTAGAGCCTATCGGCCGCCTGCTTGACCAACTCACATCACACCCCGTAAACTTTTCCAACCGTGATTTGCGTGCTATCATCGAGAGCAACTCTTCGCTTTTGATGGTAATGTTTGCCGATGCAAAGCCTGTGGGAATGATTACGCTGGGCTATTATTTGGCACCCACGGGTCGCAAAATATGGATTGAAGATGTTGTCGTTGACTCTTCGATGCGTGGTCGAGGATTAGGCAAAAAACTTATCGACTATGCCATCGAGCAGGCTCGTACGCTTGCCCCGGCCACGCTATTGCTCACATCACGTCCTTCGCGCATCGAAGCCAATGCTCTCTACCGCACATCGGGATTCAAGCAGCGAGAAACAAATGTTTATAAATTTGATATCTCTAAATAGCCGTTCGCAAACTAAATTTCGATGATTATAGCTCGTTTCGCGACAACCGATAACCAACAATATTAGCCATTTCACCCGCCATTTTAGCCGTATCGCAGGCAGAATCGATAGAATTTGAATTTTATATCATACATTTGCAGTGCAAGAAATCAAAAAATATTTTGACCGATATAACCAATTTAGATTTTTTTTATATTTTTGTGAGTTAAAATAAATTTAATAACGATAAAACGTTTAATGCATAATATCAAAATGAAAAAATTTCTTTTTTACATCGCATTAGCTATTGGTACGATAGCTTGTGACACTCAGGCGGACGCTGTATTACCAGGAGCAGAGAAAGCTCCCAAACTCAACATCGTAACGACTGAGAAAGACCACGTAATTGAGACTGAGGGAGGCTCAACCACCGTAAAATTCCTCTCGACTAACGACTGGACTGCACGAATCGTTCTCGACAGCAGCAAAGACAACGAGGATTGGTGCGTACTCAAAACTACCAGCGGAATAGGTGATGAGGTTAACCTTATCGAGCTCAAAGTTGTGGCTAATGCCAACCCCACTTACGAGAACCGTAGCGCAACCGTAACTATAACATCGGGTAATTACAACAAATCTACAAAGATTACCCAAAAGCAGTTAGATGCTTTGACTATACTCAATCCTCAGTATAATATTACAGCCAAAGGAGAGGTTGTAAATGTTGAGATTAAGAGTAATGTTGCAAGCGATGTTAAAATTGATAGCAATACCGACTGGGTTAAAAGAGTTGACAACGTGGCAAGCGAGACTCGTGCTTACGCTCCTATGGTGTACCGTTTTGAGGTTGCCCCCAACACAACAGGTGCAGAGCGTCAAACCGATATCCACTTTGTCTATAAGAACATTGACGAGAAGGTAACCTTCATTCAGGCCGCTGAGGCTGACGAGGAGTAATTCCCGCAATACTTACAAAAAAAAAACAGATGGTGTCAGACAAATTAATGTTTGACACCATCTGTTTTTATCTACACCAAGTAGAATAAGCTATTTTATCAACTCATATTCGCGTGAGCCTAAACCAATCTTCTCGGCGTGTTCCAAACAGGATTTCCACTCCGATTCGGGTGTCGAGTTACGGAAATGATCGTGATGGTCGCAAAAATCGTGAGCGTGCATACGGTCGTAAAGTTGACTTCCGGGCATAGGCGTAGCCGCCAAACAAGCATCTACGCAAGCCTGATCCAACGCCAACGGATCGGCCGAAGCAAACATACCGATATTGGGCAAAATAGGGGCATCATTTTCAGCGTGGCAATCGCAATTAGGCGACACATCAACCACCAACGAGATGTGGAACTGAGGACGTCCCGACACTACCGCTTTGGCATACTCTGCCATCTTGCAATTCAACAACTTAGGTGCGTGGTAATCCTCAAAGTTTATGGCATCAAAGTTACAAGCTCCCAAGCATCGTCCGCAACCTACGCAATTCGTCTTATCGACCGACATCTTGCGTGTCTGCTCGTCAAATACAAGGCCGTTATTTGCACATTGGGCCAAACACTTTTTACAACCTCTACACTGCTCGGCATCAATTACAGGCTGACCGCTAATATGCTGCTCTGTTTTACCTGCACGAGAGCCGCAACCCATACCAATATTTTTTATCGCACCACCAAATCCTGTCATTTCGTGACCCTTAAAGTGATTCAAGCTGATGAAGATATCGGCGTCCATTACCGCTCGGCCGATTTTGGCGTACTCCACATACTCACCTCCCTCAACCTTAACGTCAATATCGTCGGTACCCTTCAATCCGTCACCGATAATTATGGGGCAACCCACCGTAAGCGGAGTAAATCCGTTCTCCCACGCACAATAGAGATGCTCGATAGCATTCTTGCGACTACCCGGGTACATCGTATTGCAATCCGTCAGAAAGGGTTTACCACCCAACTCCTTCACCACATCGACCACTGCGCGGGCATAGTTTGGGCGCAAGTAGCTGATATTTCCCAACTCGCCAAAATGCAACTTAATGGCAACAAATTTGCCCTCCATATCAATCTCCGAAACACCAGCTTTACGGATTAGTTTTTTGAGTTTCGTAGGCAGTCCGTCACCGTGAGCCTTAGTACGAAAATCAGTAAAATAGACTTTGGATTTCTGCATAACTTTCGATTTATTTTACCACAAAGTAAACAATAAAAAAGGATAGTTCAAATAGTGTGCAAAAAAAATATATAGCAAAAGATGTTAAATTCGCCTGCACTTCGCCCACGCACGCGGTCATTTGACCCCCAGCTTTGGGCGATTCACCCATATATAGGTTTGCTCTTAACTAATTTTGACCTATATTTGCGCTCGGAATAAATAAGCGAAAGAAAATAAATAATTAAGCAATAATAAATTATTAAAAGCGATGAGAAAGTTATTCTTCACTTTTCTATTATTAATCACCGCAATCGGTGCATCAGCGCAGAGCAAAACTACTGTATCGGGTACACTCGTTGCCGACGATAAGAACGAAGGTAAAATCGGTGTGGTTGGTGCTACTTTGGAGCTTACAAATTTGCAAGACACCCTGCAAAAGAAGTACACCATCTCGGCTATTCGTGGAGCCTATCAATTTAAGTTTATCCCCGCAGGTAAGTATCGTCTTACTGCCGAGTCTTTGGGTTACAAGAGCGCAAAGCAGGAGATTACAGTAACATCTGGCAAACCTCTCACATTGCCCGAGTGGAAGCTCGAAGAAGACGCAACTCAGATTGAGCAGGTAGTTGTATCTACACAGGCTGTACGCACCACCATCAACGGCGATACTATCGTCTATAACGCTGGTGCATATCAGGTATTGCCCGATGCCGATGTTGACGAACTTTTGGCAAAGATGCCGGGTATTAAGGTCGAGGGTGGAACTGTGGAGGCTCAGGGAGAGACCGTACAGAAAATCCTTGTCGATGGCCGCGAGTTCTTTGGAAACGATGTATCACAGGCTATCAAGACCCTTCCAGCACAGGCCGTTAAGTCGGTAGAGGTATTCGATAAGCTTAGCGACGAGGCTGAGTTTTCGGGTATTGACGATGGTAATAGTTATAAAGCCATCAACCTTGTAACCAAAATCAAGACCGCCGTATTCGGTAAGGTAAACGCTCTATACGCTATGGAGCCAGAGAATGCCGATGGAACAAAGCACTACGGTTCGGTTGATGCCAATCTTACCCTTATGGGCTTGAAGGCTAAGACAACATTCTTTGCTGGCGGTAACAATATGAACGGCAACTCTGAGTCAAAGACTGGCAACGCAGGTATGAACTATGTTAACAGCTGGGGCAAGAACGATAAAATCAAGCTCGACGGTACATATTCATTCCGCGCCAACAACAACAAGAGTTGGAGCCACACCGACCGCGATTACTTCCTTACGGAGGATATGTTGAAGCAAGACCCCGACGATGTTTACGAGCGTTATATGTCGGATAGCAGAAGCCAAAACAAGAGCTATAATCACAACTTCAATGCTCGTTTCGAGGACCGCATCAACGAGAAGAATCGTTTGATGTTACGTGCGAACCTCTCGTTCAACAATGGCAAGAGCAATAGCGGTAGTTCTAACTACTACTTCCCCGTTAGCGGTATTGATTCTATTCCTTTGACCAATTGGAATCGAGGCGACAACGATGGTATCAACGTTGGTATAAATGGTAACTATATGTTGCGTATCGGCGAGAAGGCAGGTCGTATGATGTTTGTAAACTTCGGTGCAAACTATTCAGACAGCGGCTCAGGCTCAGAGAACTCATCGCAGAAGTTGATTCGCTCAGACTCTATTCAGGTTATTAAGCAGCTTTCAGGTAGCGATAACTACAACTACTCGCTCAATGGAGGTGTAACATATGCAGAGCCTCTCAGCTTGCAGTCGCAGGTGACTATGGAGTATAATATTCGCTACAACAAGTCAAATGCTGACCGTCTGACTAACCTCTACGATTTCGATGCAGATCAGTACAACGACTTCATTAGCCCCGAGTACTCTAACCGTCACAATACCGACTATCTCACCCAGCGTGTAGGTCCTGGTTTCCGTTACGGCAAGGAGGGTACAAGCATCTCGGCTCGTTTGAACTATCAGAACGTAAAGATGAATAGCGACCGTGAGTTCCCACAGGCTTGGACTCTACCCGAGAAGACATTCCACAACTTCACATATTCGGCTAATGCCCGCATTAAGCTCAATATGGAGAACCGTATCAATGCTCGTTTCTCTTCAAGCACATCGAATCCATCGGTAAGCGATTTGCAAGATGTGGTTGATATCTCAAATGTAAACAATATCCGCTCAGGTAACCCACGCTTGAAGCCTACATACACTCACCGAATGAATTTCGGTTATATCCATTCAGGCATTGAGAAGGGTACTACATTCGCAATCAACTTTGGAGCGACAAAGAATCAGACTGTTATCGTTGACTCGGTTGTAATGAACCAGCCCGGTTATCAGGTTTACAGTCCCGACGGCGAGTTCCTCACCACCCTTTCATCTACGGGTCGCTACTCTAAGCCTGTAAATATGGACGGTTTCTGGAACTTCAACGGAGGTATCAACTACGGTTTCCCACTTAACTTCATTAAGTGTAACTTCAATGTTGGTGCTAACGCATCATACTCAAAGTCACCTGCAATCCTTAATGGTGTGATTAACGAGTCAACTCGTAACACATATAGTGGTCACGCATCATTGAGTAGTAATATTAGCCAATATGTGGATTTCCGATTTGGTTATTCGGCTAATTACAGCGATGTGCAGAACACTATGTCAACCAACGGTAACAACGAGTACCTCCAACACAACGCCAACGGTAATATCCGCGTAGTATTTGGTTTCGGTCTTACACTTCACGCCAACGCTCGTTATAGCCAGTATGTTGGTATCAGCGAGAATGCAAAGCGTCAGAACAACACCGAATTCGTTGCGAACTTCGGTATCGGTATGAAGGTATTCCAGAAGTTGGGTGAGTTCCAGCTTGTTGCTAACGACGTATTTAACCGAGAGACAGGTTATAGCCGTAGCTGGAATACACTCTATATGCAGAGCTCGACTCGCAGCGTTATTGGTCGCTTCTTCGGTTTGAGATTCACATACAATATTCGTTCAAAGAATATGCGTGCTGCCAACACTAACCAAAGTGGCAATATGGGCGGACAAGGTGGCTACGGTGGTGGCTACGGTGGCGGTATGGGTCGTTCTATGGGCGGCGGTATGATGGGCGGCGGAGGCGGTCGCTTTTAATAATCCACAAACCACATAACCGAAAAGAAGACCATCAAATCTTTTCATGTAAATAATGCAACGATGGGCTGCTCAACGCGATTGTTGAGCAGCTCTTTTTTCTATATCTGAATATGTGTACAGCCAACACAAGCGTAAGTTTTTTACCTAAACTTTGACTACGATGGATTTTCGTATTCTCTTTTTCATTATATTTGTAATAAGGTTAGTCGTTTGACAACCCTAAACATTAATACGATAAGTTATGTCAATGGTTTTCAGATTCAGAATGCTCAGCGATGAGAACGACAATTTTGTCCGCGATTTCGAGATAATGGCCAGCTCTACACTATTGGAGTTGCACGAATTTATTATTGCAATGCTTGGCTACGACCCTTGTATGGCCTCATTCTTTACGGCCGATGATAGGTGGGAACGCACCAAGGAGTTTACTTTTATGGATATGGGTATGGGCGTTGGCGATGGAGGTTTTGGCACGCCCGAGCCAATGGTATCAGCTCGTTTGGAGAACGTTCTTACACATCTGCACGATAGGCTTATATATCTTTTCGACCCCTTCAACGAGAGAGCATACTATATGGAGCTAATTGAGGCCAAAGAGCCACAAGATGGAATGAAATATCCTCGTCTGCAATTTGAACACTCCCCTGCTCCCGACCAGTACGACCCCGAAGCCAACGAAGAGAGTGGCTCGATATTCGAGGAGATGATGGGTGAGTATAGCGATTTTGAAGGTGATGACGGCTACGACGATGAGTACTAAACGGCTCATAGTAATCGTAGGCCCGACAGGCTCTGGCAAAACCGACCTCAGCATAGCTGTGGCCGAGCATTTTGCTACGCCTATAATCTCTACCGACTCGCGTCAATTCTATCGTGGCATACCAATCGGTACGGCTCAACCCGACATAGACCAATTAAATCGCGTTGAGCACCATTTCATTGCATCACACGACCTCAACCAAGACTTTAACTGCGGAGCATACGAGGTGGCAGCCCTGCAATGTTTAGAGCAGCTATTCCAAACCTACGATACGGTTGTTGCGGTCGGTGGTTCGGGCCTATACGTCAAGGCTTTATGCGAAGGAATGGACGATATGCCCGAGGCCGACGCCTCACTGCGCGAAGAGCTTGCCACAAGACTACGCGACGAAGGATTGGAGTCATTGTGTGAACAACTAAAACAACTCGACCCCGATTTTTACCAGAAGGTTGACAGAAAAAATCCAGCAAGGGTGTTAAGGGCTTTGGAGGTGTGCTTATCAACAGGCAGACCATATTCAGAGCTTCGTACAGGAGAAAAACGTAGCCGCGATTTTGAGATAATAAAGATTGGCGTTGATATGTCGCGAGATGTGTTGTATGAGCGCATTGATAGACGTGTCAATATAATGATTGAACAAGGCTTGGAGCAAGAGGCTCGCTCGGTTAACCATCTGAGACATCTGAACTCGCTACAAACGGTTGGTTATCGCGAAATGTTCGACTACTTTGATGGGAAAATCACACGCGAGGAGGCCATCGAACTTATTAAACGCAACTCTCGACGATACGCCAAACGACAACTCACTTGGTTCCGCCGAGACCCCGAAATTGAGTGGTTTAACCCTTCGGAGAGAGAAAAGATTTTAGAATATCTAAATCAAAGGTTTGCACATTGAAATAATTTTGCTACTTTTGCCCTGTCTTACCGAAAGTAAGCGGTTGCTCGAATGGTGGAATAGGTAGACACGCCGGACTTAAAATCCTGTGGCCAGTAATGGCCGTGCCGGTTCGATCCCGGCTTCGAGTACAATCAAGCTCTGATAATCGCCCGATTATCGGAGCTTATTGTTTTTATGTTATGCGACTTTCTCAAATAAATGGGAGGAATAAAATCGCGCGACACATCAAAATTTAAGTAGTTTCCGAGCAAAAAATTTGTTTATATCATTTTTTGCGCTACCTTTGCACTCGCAAAACAAAAGGGAGTTTAGCTCAGCTGGTTCAGAGCATCTGCCTTACAAGCAGAGGGTCGGCGGTTCGAATCCGTCAACTCCCACATCGAGAAGAGAGATTGGAAATTTTCCAATCTCCTTTTTTGTTTATTGATTGTCTGAAAGTGAACTTTCGCCTATCAATCTCCAAAAATCATCACCAAAAATCATTATCGGAAAATACACTCCATACCGAAATGTAGTGAAATTGCGATTAGGAATGATTATTTTGCAAAAAAAAGAATACCTTTGCAGTGCAAATGGATTACAAACGCAAAATAAACAATAAGGTCTGGTACGCGTTACTGATGCTGCTGATGTTCGTAGGTTACATCGGTTGTACAACGCTTTTCCCACATAACCACCTTATCAACGGACGTGCAGTAACCCACTCTCACCCCTACGCAGGTTCTCCTGAAAGCCCTACTCATAGCCACACGCAAGCGCAATTTACAATGATTGCGATACTATCGACGTTTGTCGCGACTGTGGCAAATACAACAGTAGCATTAGGGGCTTTATTCACGTTGTCGGCAATAATTCTACACGCTACAAAGCAACATACTGCTAAATCGGCCGACACATCTTTGTCGTTGCGAGCCCCGCCAGCGGTACAATTTTAGGCATAGAATAGGCATAAGTATCGACTTAGGCCAAACTCTACGTATGCTCACTTTGGCCCTACGCGGGCACAATCCCTACATTTATTTATAAATTTTACAACGACAAATCACTATGAAAGCTATGAAGTTAACAATGGTGGTTATGATGGTTATGTTGTGCGCTATGGGCACAACAGCCATCGCTGCGACCACCACTCCAAACACAGACAATACAACCGAAAATACAAACGACTCGGCAAACGATAATCCCCAACGTCTGCGAATGGGCAGCACTTCATTAAAGGGTCACATACTCGATGCCACCAGCGGCGAGCATATCCCATACGTTACTGTTACCATTAAGGGTACAACAATCGGTACAGTTGCCGATGCAACGGGTCACTTCACAATGCGCAATTTGCCCGATGGCGAGTTCACAATCGTCGCAGAGTACTTGGGTTATAAAAGTGTGGAGCATACCATCGCAGCTGGTCACGAGAAGAATCTCGACGTGAGTATCACCCTCGAAGAGCAGCCTATGGCGATGGACGATGTGGTGGTCTCTGCAACCCGAAACGAGACAAACAAAAAGAATACGGCCACTGTCGTAAATGTAACATCGAGCAAGATATTCGAGAATACAGCCTCGACCAATCTTGCCGAGTCCATTAAATTCCAGCCGGGTTTACGAGTGGAGAATACTTGTGGAAACTGCGGTGCTGTGCAACTTCGTATCAACGGTTTGGAGGGTCAGTATTCGCAGATTTTGCTCGATTCAAGTCCTATATTCAGTTCGCTTGCGGGTGTCTATGGATTAGAGCAGTTGCCTGTTGCGATGATTGAGCGTGTAGAGGTTATTCGAGGAGGTGGCTCGGCACTCTTTGGCTCAAATGCCATAGGTGGTGTGGTAAACATCATCACCAAAGAGCCATTGCGCAACTCGCTCTCACTCTCGCACACCACAAATCTTATGCACGGGAATACAGCCGAGTTCAATACTTCGATTAACGGTTCCTTTGTCTCGGACGACCACCGCGCAGGAGTATATGTGTTTGGTATGGTTAAGGATCGCGATCCGTTTGATTACAATGAAGACGGTTTTACCGACGTGTTGAAGATGGAGTCGGAGACTGTTGGTTTTCGTGGCTACTACAAGACCTCTGCATACTCAAAGCTGACGGCCGAGTATCACCACATCAGCGAGTATCGTCGTGGAGGTGATAATATCGAGATGCCCCCCCATATGGCCGAGATTGCCGAGGACGTCAAACATAAGATTGATGGCGGTAGTCTGCGTTTTAGCTATTTCTCGCCCGACACTCGCCACACATTCGACGTTTACACTTCGGCTCAAACCATTTCGCGTAACAGCTACTACGGCACTGGCAAAGACCCCAATGCATACGGTCGCACACAAGACCTAACGTGGGTTGCAGGTGCGCAGTATAGCTATATGATGCACAAGTGCCTATTTATGCCTGCGCAATTCACGCTCGGAGCCGAGTACTCATACAACGACCTCGATGACCACTCGATTGGTTTCGACCGCTCGATTCTGCAAACAGTCCGTACGGCTGGTATGTTTATTCAGAATGAGTGGCAAAGCGATAAGGTCAATTTTGTTATCGGTGGCCGCTTCGACAAGCATAGTATGATGGACAACATCATCTTCTCGCCTCGTGCCAACCTGCGTTACAGTCCAATCGAGGATATTGGTTTGAGAGTAAGCTATTCGAGTGGTTATCGCGCTCCGCAGGCATTCGATGAGGATTTGCATATTGACGCGGTAAACAACCAATCATCTATCATCGAGCTTGACCCTAATCTGAAACCAGAGTATTCTCACTCGTTCAGTGCTTCGGCCGACCTATATCACAACTTCGGACGTTTACAAGCTAACTTGCTCGTAGAGGGATTTTATACAATTCTCGACGATGTTTTCGCATTGGCAAAAACGGGAGAGAACGAGGCTGGCTATATTATTCAAACCCGCTACAACGCCGCAGGAGCAAAGGTTAAGGGTCTTACGGGGGAGCTTAAATTGGGAATTCCTCACGTCTTTGACTTGCAGATGGGCTATACCTTCCAACGTAGCCGATACGACGAGCCCGAGGAGTGGTCAGAGAGCGTAGAGCCTCAGCGAAGAATGTTCCGTACCCCCGACCACTACGCCTACTTTACTGCTACGGCCGACATTACTCACAATTTTAAGGCTTCGCTATTTGGAAACTACACAGGCCGTATGCTTGTACCTCATAGTGCTGGTTATATCGAGGCCGATTGCAACGAGCTGACTCCTCATTTCTGGGATATGGGTTTGCGTTTGGCATATAATATTCAGTTGACAGGAGCTATTAATTTGGAGGTGTTCGGTGGCATTAAGAATATCTTTGATTCGTTCCAAGATGATATCGACTGCGGTCCGTTCCGCGACTCGGTTTATGTGTATGGCCCGATGATGCCACGCACATATTTCCTCGGAGTGAATTTCAAGATGTAATATAAAGATGTAAGTATAAAGATATGGGTTGTCATACGAGGTGTATTGGCAGCCCCTACTTTTTGAAAAGTTGTCTTGCAGTTTGAATTTGGATATTACGGGTGGTTTGATATTTTTTTCTTACATTTGCAAAAAGATAACATACACCAACGATGAAATATTTTTTCACATACCTAACACTTGCCCTTTGCCTATGTTCGTGCAATAAAGGTGTAAAGTTTGAGATTGATGGCACGCTTGCCGATAATGCCGCAAGTGAGGTCTATTTGGTTGTGGAAAATAGCGCACTCGACACTTTGGCTACGGCAACCGTCCAGCGAGATAATACGTTTCAACTACGAGGCACAGTAGAAGAGCCTACCACTGCATTCGTCTGCGATGACAACGGTAACGCTCTAACGATTTTGCTTATCGAGGAGAACCGACTTCACATAAAACCTCTTGCCGAGGGCGGATATCAAGCCGAGGGCGGACCAATAAACGATAAGTACAATATCATAATGCGCCGTTTGAGCGATGTGGCTCGGCAGATAAGCGAGATATCTCCCGAAGATGAGAGCCCAGAGGAGGCCTACGAATCGCTTATATTCAAGTATCAGGATATACTCTCGGCAGGCGTTAGCAGTAACCTTGATAACATAATTGGTGTGGAGCTATTCCTAAGCCAAGAGTCGCGTTCGATGACAGCCGAGGATATGCGCGTAAGAATGAAACAATTTTCACCCAAGATGCGCCGCCTATCGGCAATGGTGCGTTTCGAGGAGTATATCGAACTCTACGCCAAAACAGAGATTGGACAACCATTTCTTGATGCGCCGTTGCGCACAATGGCAGGACGCTCGTCGCTATCGAAGATATGCGGTCAGGGCAAGTGGGTGCTGCTCGATTTTTGGGCATCGTGGTGCGAGCCTTGCTGCGAAGAGATACCAATCCTACGAGAGCTATATTCTAAATACGCGTTGAAAGGGTTTGAGATTTGTAGCATTTCACTCGACCGTGACCCACAACGCTGGCGCACGTTTGTAATGCAGAATCAAATGCTTTGGACTAATGCACTTGATTTGCCGCGTGAGGGTGAAACTGCGGTTGTCGAGATGTATGGTTTGCAGAGTATTCCAGCTAATTTTCTGATTTCACCCGACGGAAAAATTGTAGCCCGCAACCTGCACGGTGAAGATTTACGCCACGAATTGGAGCATCGACTCGGACATTAAAAAGCAATTACGGTAAGGCCATAATAAAATAGCCTCAAAAAGTTTAATTTGCAATATATTGATTTGCAGTCTATTGACAAAAATCGAGATATTTTTTCAAAAAATATTACCTCAAAAATTTGCATAAAAAGAATTTTCGCCGTACATTTGCACTCGCAATCAGGCAATGGCTCCGTAGCTCAACTGAATAGAGTACTTGACTACGGATCAAGCGGTTACAGGTTTGAATCCTGTCGGAGTCACTGAAAACTAGGCGGTTACCCAAAAGGTGACCGCTTTTTTTGTGTTGTATTTTGGCCGTTTAGGGGTGGTTTTTCGGCATTTGTTTAAACCAATGTTTAAACCAGAATTGGTTATGAACACCTCAGTATCAGCCGTTCTCTACACATCGAAAAAACTATCCAACGGCAAACACCCACTAATGATTCGTCTCACAAAGAATCGCAAATTAAAGTACATCAGTCTTCACATCTCTATTTTTCCCGATCATTGGGATTTCGAAAAGTGCAAACCGAAACGCAATTGCCCTAACCGAGAGCAAATAGAAAAACTAATCCGTACCAAGATTGAGGAACTGCAGAGCCAAGTGATGGAGTTCAAAACATCAGATAAAGAGTATACTCTCCATACGCTGATAGACAAAACTTCAAAGCAAAACTGTAGGATAACAGTCGGTGAGTATCTAACCGCATACATTTCAAAACTTCGCTCTGCTAATAGAATTGGGAATGCTGATACATTTATTCATCTGCGTACCGCACTTGAAAAATGCTTCGGCTCACTTGATTTTTATTTTGGAAGTATTGATACTGCTTGGCTTAAAGAGTTAGAGAATTGGTTTCGTACAACGGCTCATCTATCAGAAAATTCAATGGGCATACGATTTCGTTCTCTGCGAGCACTCTATAATCAAGCAATAGAGGATGGTATTGCCAAGCGCACAAACTATCCATTCGACGCATTTAAGGTTAGTCAGTTTAAGGAATCAACAGCCAAGCGAGCCTTAACAAAGGAACAGATACGGCAAATTATGGAATTGGATGTAAGGGCATTGTCGAAGTACCCAAAGCCATTTATGCAGTTGAGTAAAGACTTGTTTCTGTTTAGTTATCTTGGGTGTGGAATAAATCTTACGGATATGCTACATCTGCGCTATCGAGATATTTTCGATGGACGCGTAACCTATCACCGTCAAAAAACAGGCAAATTGATTTCATTTCATCTGCAACCATTTGCTCTGGAAATTTTACGCAAGTATTATCAGAAGGAGCACGTTCCAGATGATTACATCTTTCCCGTTTTGAAACGCAAAGTCCATATTACTGCCTCACAGCAATACGGTAGAGTCAAGCGAGTAACACGACTAATCAATCGCTATCTCAAAGTTATTGGGGAGCATCTAAACCTGCCTATTCCCTTAACTACCTATGTAGCCCGACACTCCTACGCAACCGTTCTCAAAAGGTCGGGAGTATCCACCTCCATCATCAGCGAGTCTCTCGGCCATAGCTCCGAAAAGATAACTCAAATCTATTTGGATTCCTTCGAGAACTCGCAGATAGACGAGGCGATGAAGAATTTGTTGTGATATACCTTCCTATGCAGAAACAAAAAGGGCTACCCGTGCGAGTAGCCCTTAAATTGATTTTTTTTTAACTTGTAATCTTTTAAGCAGTTTTTTCAACCAAAACATTTAGAGGGTTTGCCATACTCTCTGAATGCGCTGGCAGTCGTAAACCGCGATTTATTGCTGACTCTTTTTTAGTCTCTGCTCTAACTACCCTATATGTGCGGGTGGTGATAGGCTCAGTATAGGTCATATGCCTACCCTTAAGGTGAGCGAAGCCTGTTTCCAAGGTCTTCTTCACAATACCACTACCTTCAAATAGCAGGTGCTCTGCTACATTTTTGGGGTTCAAACCCTCCTTATCACATCGAGACTTGAATGTGCCTCGGTCAAGGATGTCCTCCTTGCGGCTCTCGAACTCTGCCCAAAACTTTTCGGGTTCGTTATAGTACTTAGTTACATTACGCTCCATACAGCGATTCTTCACGCTCGCATTTTGGTCAAGTTGGCGAGCATACAACTTTCTAGAACTTGTAATCACACGGTTGAACGGTGAAATACGATTAGATTTTGCATTCTTAGATACACTACCACTAGCTACGGTAGCTTCATTTAATTTCTTAACATTCATAGTTTTTGATTTAAATTTAATTGATTTTGTACGCTTTCATAATTTTAGCATTTTGTTGTAAAGTTTATATTTGGCACTATTGCCTATTGGTTCAAATTCTCCTCGCCTGTATCTCCCATCGAACCATCTGCAAGTCGAGTGTAAGCACCGGCTGCTTACCTACCATCATCATCACGTCAAAGAACTCTTTCCCAATTTCTCATCTCGGGCATATATATGACGACCCTCCTCGGTCGGAACTGACGCGCCATTCAATGCGTGTTCGAATCTATTATAAACAACAGTCGTGCCAATACCATAAATAGGCTAAATATGGCAATAATACTTATATTTATGCCTGTCAAGTGTCAATCTGCCACACTATGGCAGATGACAAAATGTCATATTTGTAAATATTTGAATATCTGCAATATATACCTATATTTATAAATAGAAAAGAAAAGCTAATTTTCCTTTATTATGGAGCTTACAAGGAGTAACACTTATAATTATAAAGTAAAACGCGCTGAATTATTGCTCTTTTAATAGTAAATAACAGTGAATCTCTTTCTATTAAAAAGCTGATAACACTTTTTCTCATCTTGCGAGATGCGGATAACAGCTTATCACTGTTTGTTGAGTAGAGAATAGCATATTTCAAGAAATGGCCATAATATTATTCTATTATATTTTTGAATTTTATATAAATTATTTATATCTTTGCGTCGTCAAATCATAGATAGCCCCTAACGTTCTTGAGGGCTGATTCCAGAGATTAAGTCGAAGATTGATAAGCGTAGGCAGAATGCTCAAAAGTGTCCGTAGAGGATATTGGATTATGCTCAAAACTGTCCTATATATAGAATACCTACCTTATTTATAAATACCTATAACATAGTTTTGTACGATGTACTACAACCCGTCTGATGGGCTTCGCTTCTCTACACGCAAGCAGGCCAAACAACATTACGGAGTATCACGTTTCAGACATATGCTCCACAATAGAGAGATTATATTCACCACTAAACACATTGCAAACGATGAGTTACATTACACTACCCAAAAGTCTCATACAGATAAAGAGTAACAGCAAACCTCTTGATGCGTATGTATGAGCAGTGATTCGCAGTTGTTCGAATTATAGAGATGGCGAGAGCCACGTAACAATAGAGAAGTTGGTAAAGTTGACCAACATAAAAGAGCGAACCATCCGCAGAAGTATTCGCCGTTTGGAGGAGTCGGAGTTACTTAAAATCACAACCCATTTTAGTGACGAGACAACTCGCCATAATACTTACTATACTGATTTTAGGATGCGAAACTTCTTTATGCTCGACAGGGAGTTCTTTAAACAAGGATACACTCCGAAGATAGCAGGGTTTCTGCTGTTGCTGAAGTGTGTCTGTATTAACGGTACGAATACCATAGGTTGAAATAAACGCGAGATAGCCGATGGCATAGGTATGGCTCGTAATACGGTTTCTGCTTTATTGGAAGAATGCCTACGGCACGGCTTTGTAACCCAAAACGAATGAGGTTATCAGATTACTGGCGATTACTTTATAAACGATATGTTGCGAAGTATGGATAGAGAGATATTCGACACATTACGGATTTTCTGCGAGGAATACGGCTCTCGACTTCGAGATTACAAAAGTCAAAGCAGAGTAGCATTAGAACTTATAGGAGCGAGGTATCGACCTTTAGCTGATTATCGAGAGAATGAGTATATCGACCTGCGCCACAATCTTGAGCAGCGCTGTCCTCAGCAACTACCACCAGAGGTTTCTATCGAGTATTTTCTCAAACCCCTGAAACTGCAAACTCTCTACGACCAATACTTACGAGAGAAACAGAATCGTCCGAAGCTTCAAAAAGCATACGCAATGTAATATCATATAAAAGCAAAAGCCCAGCAGAAAAATCTGTTGGGCTTTATTTTTTATTTAATTATTTTTCGTATATTTGTTATAAGAAGTTACGAAAAAGGTCTAAATTATTGAGAATGAATAACGACCTTTTGGTTGAATATGTATTGGGTTACGAATTAGCAATATACAGAGTGTTTTGGTCTTCTGCGTTTTGCATAACTTCAAATAACTCTTTCTGTATCG
>JAFTVW010000050.1 GCA_017465605.1 Alistipes sp. | reverse complement strand
GTTTTTCTCCTTGCTTCCGTTCACGTAGAACAGCACCTTAAATGTACTTCGCATAATCCAATTATTTTTGGTTACAAAATTAGTTATCAGCGAGTTGTACACTGTTGTGCAGAATGTGGCAGAGAATAGAAATAAACTCCAACGACCTATATACTTACCTCGTTATTGGGTAATGATTTGAAAACCGTTCGCCCTCATTACCTTTCATTTCCTTGCGCTTTTGCATCGGCGAGGCTTTCATCAAAAGTCCTCATAAGTCATTGAACACCAGTGCCGCCATCATTATTTTCCCTCATTCGTTAGATTTTTCCAGAGATAATACATATTTATCGGTTACAGCGACATCTATCGCTCCATCTTTTAGCGTTGCATACATCTCCATTTTACCCACTTCATCAAAACGTGGCGTATCGGATTCAATAACCGACAACACCTTGCGGCTTTTGACATCTATTATGTTTATATAGTCCATACGCCCATTTACATCAACCACCTTTGTACGGTCGGGTTTTATACGAACATTTCTACCCGATATCCTCTTTGGAAACATATCATCTTCTTGTGATGTAGGCACATCTTTATAGATATCGAAGTCGTATTGTTCGTCCTTTGTCTTGATTATATAACGAGGCGGAAAGAATTTACCTTCACGAGCATCGCGGTAAGAGGTATTTTGAAGAATAAAATATTCATCGTGGCCTAAAACCAGAATGACTCTACTAGCGAAGCTATACTCGAATTCATATATATCCGAAAACTCCTTGCTATACTCAACATACGAACCTTGCTCCCTGACAGATTTGGTAATATTGATAGGTTTCAGCGATTTTGAATCATCGGCAGCGATAATAAGTTCACCCTTGTCATTATACCAAAATTGTTTGTCCGTGTCTAAGAAATTGAAATCACTCGGCCCACGACCACGAGGAGCAACCTGTGCCACAACCTTATTGGTATTGAGGTCCACTATTGACCCATACGCCGCTTTATTGGTCGTAAGCACAAACAATAATGAATCCTTCACTGCAATACCTTGCGCCCCAAAAACCTCTATCGGAAGCTCTTCGAGGGTAAGCGTTTTTGTTGTATCAACAGTCGGACGGACTATTTTGTACTCGTCGGGGGTGAAGAATGTATCAACGCGCTCTACAACCTCTTTGCTCCCGCAGGAGCAGAGCAACAAACCCATAAGTACAAATATAAAGTTTGGGGTTAGCATAGTGTTATAATATTATTATATTAATTTTATTTCAGCAGTTCGCTTAGGTCGCAACGGTAAAACTCTTCGGTTTCGCGTACAAAGAAGTAAGCTAAATTATTCTCGGCATCAAATGCCATTTGGAAAGGATAAATTCTTTGTGGCAACATAGCACTTGCTACAAAATTCCCACTCCAATCATAGACTCGAATTGAAGGCCATTTACGCCTTGTTCCATCATTTGCTGTATAGTAGACACTTCCTCGACCCAACGTAACTATATATTTATCAGAAACACCTATGCTGTGTATTCCTCGTTGTCGCTCCAATGTCATTTGTCCAGCCTCTTGATAATCGGCAAAACGAAGTCCGTCCTGTTCTCCTACGGCTGTAACCGTCCCGGTCTTCAAGTCTATGATATTTATGTAGTCGAACAACCCCATAACATCGACAGCCTTCGTACCGTCAGGTTTGATTTGCGTATAGCTGGCATAAGCCAGCTGAGAATTTAGAGCTTCTGGATATACATTTATGTTTTTCTGACCCTCTGAGGTTTTTATTATGTATAGCGGTGGGGTGAACTTGCCTTCACGAGCATCTTGATAGGAGATATCGTGTTTGATGAAATATCTCTCCTCACCACAATGAAAAACTAATTTGTAACCAAACATCTCGGCCTGCAAATTTTCATAGATATCAGCCAACTTTATTGAACTATCAAGGAATGTTCCTTGTTCGCGAATAGATTTCGATACATTTATATTCTTCAGATACAATTCGTCGGACAACTCCATTACCAAATCCCCATCATCATTGTAGAAGAAATGATTATTCATTATACATTCCAAAAAGTCGTTAGGACCACGACCTATTGGCGCAATTTTTATAATTGCCTGGTTGGTATTTAGATTTACTATTGTAATTAGTTTATCGGGGCCCATTGTTCTAACAAACAATAACGAATCTACCGCACAAATATCTTGTGGCCCATACACCTCAATCGGAAGCTTTTCCAATTTTAGCACTTTGGTCGTGTCAGGCGCAGAGTTAACGATCTTAAACTTGTCGGGTGCGAAAAATCGAGGGTCCTCACCAATTTCTTTGCTCCCGCAGGAGCAGAGCAACAAACCCAAAAGTACAAATATAAAGTTTGGGGTTAGCATAGTGTTATAATTTAGCATAGTGTTATAATATTATTAGATTAATTTTATTTCAGCAGTTCGCTAAGGTTACAACGGTAAAATTTTTCCTCGTGACGATTAAGGAAATAGGCAATATTGTTATCGCCATCTACTGCCATTTGATTGATAATCATTTGTGGAAATTTGGCTGCACGAATAAAATTACCATTCCAATCATATACCCTCAACGATATAGTCGCTTCCTTTTTTGCTATTATATCATCTCTTGTTCGGCCATCGTACAAAATCAGTATATATTTGTCTGTTACATCAGCGTCTAATACTCCATTTTTCAGATTTGTAAACAAATCCATATTTACCAGTTTGTCATAACAAGGAGTTGTAGGCTCTATAATAGAGGTTACTTTTCTCTGTTCGATATTTATAATATTTATATAATCCAATGGACCACTAATTTCAACAACCTTTCTGCAATCTGGCTTTATCAAGACTATTCGACCTTCCAATTTGGTTGGCAACATTTCATCGTCCTCCGAAGTCGGTACATCTTTGTAAATATCAAAGTCATATTGCTCGTTGGGATTCTTGATAATGTAGCGAGCTGGAAAGAACTTATTCTCGCGAGCGTCGCGATAAGAGATGTTTTGAAAAATAAAATATTCCTCGTTGCCTAACTTTAATGCAATTCTATCGGCAAAGCCTTGCTCATATTTGTAGATATCCGAAAACTTCTTGTTATACTCGACAAATGACCCCTTCTCTTCAATAGATTTAGTGATGTTAATCGGTTTTAAGGCTCTCGAATCATATGCATTGACTATAAGCTCTCCATTCTCGTTATACCAAAATTGTTTGGGTGTCAGCAAAATATTAAAATCACCTGGGCCTCGACCCAATGGGGCTACTTGCGCCACAATATTGTTTGTATTGAGATTTACAATCGAGCCAAAAGCTTTTTCGTTGGTCGTTGTTGTAAACAATAGAGAATCTTTTACTGCAATTTTTTTTGCACCAAAAACCTCTATCGGAAGCTCTTCGAGGGTAAGCGTTTTTGTTGTATCAACCGTCGGACGGACTATTTTGTACTCGTCGGGGGTGAAGAATGTATCAACGCGCTCTACAACCTCTTTGCTCCCGCAGGAGCAAAGAGTGGTAATCGCTGCAAAAATGATAAATCTAATCATATCTGTTATTCCATAAATTCGCTTAGGTCGCAACGATAGATTTTCTCTTCGTGGCAGTTGAGGAAATAGGCTGTTTTACGATTCACATCGTACGCCATTTTATCAACGCCAATTTTAGGTAGCTGAGCCGCTTTGATAAAGTTTCCCTCCCAATCGTATAGTCTGAGCGACGCCCATTGGGGTTTCCGATTCCAACCATCATTCATTGTTCGGCCATCATACGCAACCAGAATATATTCATCTGTCACATCGGCATCAAATGCTCCATTTTTGATATTTTCGCCCAAGTCCATTTTCCCAATTTGGTCGTAACAAGGAGTGTTGGGTTCAATTACCGATGTCACCTTACGTCGTTTGAGGTCAATAATATTTATGTAATCCAGCAAAAGGTGAATATCAACTATTTTTGTCAGGTCGGGTTTAATGAATAATCTACTATCGCTAAGGATTTTCATTGGAAGCATTGGGTCATCTTCCGATATTGGTACGTCAAGAAATAGATTGAAATCGTACTGTTCATCTTTGGTCTTGATTATGTACCGCGATGGAAAGAATTTACACTCTCGGGCATCACGATATGATGCCTTTTGCAAAATAAAATATTCGTCATCACCCAGTGGCAAAACCGTTTTGTTACTGTGATATTTTTCGTGTGAATAAATATCGGAATAGCTCTTGCTATACTCAATGTATGAACCCTGCTCTTTGATAGATTTGGTTATGTTTATAGGTTTTAATGCTCTTGAATCGTACGTATTGATTATAAGCTCTCCTCTATCATTATACCAAAACTGTTTTGTGGTAAGTGCAATTCCAAAATCACTTGGCCCACGACCCGATGGAGCAACCTGCACTAAAACTCTATTTGTATTGAGGCTTACGATTGATGCACGTGCCGCCTTGTTTGTTGAAGATACGAACAATAACGAATCCTTCACTGCAATACCTTGCGCCCCGAAAACCTCTATCGGAAGTTCTTCGAGTGTAAGCATTTTTGTTGTATCAACCGTCGGACGGACTATTTTGTACTCGTCGGGGGTGAAGAATGTATCAACGCGCTCTACAACCTCCTTGCTCCCGCAGGAGCAAAGCAACAAACCCATAAGTACAAATATAAAGTTTGAGCTTCGCATAGTGTATAATATTTCGATTAAATTTATTTCAGCAAGTCGCTTATATTACTCCTATAAAATGTCTCATCGGAGTGAACACAGAAGTATAGGTCTTCATTATTTTCATCGTATGCCATAAACAATGGCGCCAATCCCTTTGGAAGCATCGCGCTTGAGATAAAGTTACCCTTCCAATCGAACACTCGAATCGAATGCCACACACGCGTACTGCCATCGGGTGCATCGCAGAGAATATCGCCAACAGTAAGCACAATTATATATTTATCGGTCACGCATACATTTCGGTTGCTGGCATACGCAGCATATATATCACCCTCCTCATAGCTGCTAATGAACCTCTTACTATTGGCATTACCCACTGTGGTCACCTTTTTGCTCGACAAGTCAATTATGTTGATGTAGTCGAACATCTGCATAACATCGACAACTTTGCTGCCGTCGGGTTTTAATCGCGTGTAGCCCGAATAGACAAACATCGCTTCACGCGAATTTTTCTTGATTGATTCAATCGGTTGCGGAAAGATTTCGACATAGCTCTGCTCGGTGCCTATCTTGAAGATATATGTCGGAGGAGAGAATGTGCCTTCGCGGGCATCTCGATATGTCATATCCTGTTTGATGAAATATCTATCCGCCCCATACTTAAAGACTATCTTATCGCCATTATGGCTTATTCTCTCGTCCTTGTATATTTCGGTATATTTCTTAGAATCTGAGAGGAATGTTCCGCTCTCTTTAATAGATTTGGTAACATTTATGCTCTTGAAACCAAATCTGTCACAAATTTCTAAAATTAATTCATTGTTGTCGTTACAATACGCATGATTATTCATTTGGGGCATACTGAAATCATTCGGCCCGCGACCATAATGACCAATTTTAATGATTGGCTTTAAACTTCTCAAATCAACAATACTTAAGAATTTTGTATCGCCAGAAGTGGGAACAAATAACATATTGCCGTAGATATATAAACCTCGCGGATTATATACCTCATCAAGCTGAATCAACTCAGTTTTGAGGACTCGCGTTGTGTCGGGCGTGGAATTGACAACTTTGAATTTGTCGGGTGCGAAGTAGCGAACATCTTCCGCAACTTTGTCACCCCCGCATGAGCAGAGCAACAAACCCATAAGTACAAATATAAAATTTGAGCTTCGCATAGTGTTATAATATTATTAGATTAATTTTATTTCAGTAGTTCACTTAGGTCGCATTTGTAAAACTTTTCCTCTTGTATATCAAGGAAATATGCAGTCTTACTACTTTCAACATATGCCATTTTGTCAACACCTATTTGGGGCAATCGCATTGCTTTAATAAAGTTTCCGTTCCAGTCATATAGTCTCAGCGATGCCAGTTTATGCATACCATTTAACATGTCATCTTTTGTTCGTCCGTCGTACAAAATCAATATGTGTTCGTCGGTTACACTAACATCTATCGCTCCATCTTTTAATGCCGCAAACAAATCCATCTTACCAACCTCGTCAAGACGAGGAGTAGATGGCTCTATGATAGATGTTACATATCTTCGTTCTATATCAATAATGTTAATATAATCCAAACGGCCATTGACTTCGACGACCTTTGTAAGGTCGGGCTTCACTCTAACATTTCGCCCCGACAGTTTAAAAGGTAGCATGCTGTCATCTTCCGATGTTGGTATGTCTTTATAAATATCAAAATCGTATTGCTCATCTTTGGTCTTGATAATGAAACGAGGTGGGAAAAACTTCTCCTCACGTACATCACGATACGATATGTTTTGGAATATAAAGTATTGGTTCTTCAACGTTATAACAACCTTCTCACCATGACCACGCTCGGCGTTGTATATCTCTTCGTACGGCTTGCTAAACTCCACAAATGAGCCTTGCTCCTTAATAGATTTTGTGATGTTAATCGGTTTTAAGGCTCTCGAATCGTATGCATTAACTATAAGTTCACCATTCTCGTTATACCAAAACTGTTTTGGGGTCAGCAAAATATTAAAATCACCTGGGCCTCGACCCAATGGGGCTACTTGGGCTACAACCCTATTTGTATTAAGATTTACTATTGATGCATATGCGGCTTTGTTAGATGTTACCACAAATAACAACGAATCCTTTGCTGCTATATCGCGCGTACCCATCACCTCAATCGGCAACTCTTCGAGGGTAAGCGTTTTTGTTGTATCAACCGTCGGACGGACTATTTTATACTCGTCAGGAGTAAAGAATGTATCGACACGTTCAACGACCTCCTTGCTCCCGCAGGAGCAGAGCAACAAACCCAAAAGTACAAATATAAAGTTTGAGCTTCGCATAGTGTTATAATTTAGCATAGTGTTATAATATTATTAGATTAATTTTATTTCAACAGTTCACTTAGGTCGCAACAGTAGAATTCTTCGGTTTGGCGGACAAAGAAGTAGGCCATATTATTATCGCTGTCAAAAGCCATCTTATCAAGATAAAGGCCTTTGGGAAACATTGCACTTGCCACCAAATTGCCCTTCCAATCAAAAACTTTGATTGAGGGCCAACGCCTTCTTCCTTCGGGCGTTTGATAATAGTCTGCGCCATTTCCCAACGCGACAATATATTTGTCCGATACCCCAAACGAGAAGATATTTCGCTTGAATTTGGGTAAGTCACCACTTCTCGCATAATCGGCATAACGACAGCCTCCCTCTTCAGCAACAGCGGTCACCTCTCCCATTTTTAGGTCGATGATATTGATATAATCGGGGCCCGAAGTAATATCAACAGCCTTTGTGTGGTCGGGTTTAATTCGCACGGTGCTGGCATAGATGCCCATCGCTTGGGATAAACCCGAAACATGCTCCGATTCAATACTTTCGGGATATGCCTCAACGTTGATTTGGCCGTTGGGAGTTTTGATTATATATTTAGGTGGGAAATATTTGCCTTCTCGGGCATCGCGATAACTGATTTCGTGCTTAACAAAATAGCTTTCGTCACCATAGGCAAACAGCGTTTTAAACCCGTGACGATTGTTGTCGATATTCTCGTATATATCCTTGAATTTTCGGGAATATTCGAGAAATGTACCCTCCTCGCGCAGAGAACGGCTGATATTGATGGCTTTGAGGTATTCCACATCGTTAACCTCCATAATCAAGTCGCCCTTGTCGTTATAGAAAAAGTTTTGATTGGGCGTACAGCCGAAGAAATCGTTTGGGCCACGACCTTCGGGTGCTAATCGAGCAATGACTTGATTTGTGCGGAGATTTACGATGGTGAGTTTCTTATCTCGCGCCATTGTTTTAACAATCAAAAGTGAATCTTTCACACATATCTCCTCTGGCCCAAACACCTCAATCGGAAGTTTCTCCAATTTGAGAATTCGGGTTGTGTCGGGTGTAGAGTTAACGACCTTAAATTTGTCGGGTGCGAAAAATCGAGGATCCTCACCAACATCTTTGCTCCCGCATGAGCAGAGCAACAAACCCAAAAGTACAAATATAAAGTTTGGGGTTAGCATAGTGTTATAATTTAGCATAGTGTTATAATATTATTAGATTAATTTTATTTCAGCAGTTCGCTAAGGTCGCAACAGTAGAACTCCTCATTGAACATATTTAGGAAATAGGCAATATTTTTATTCCCATCATAAGCAATGCGCTGTACATTTACACCTTGTGGTATCATTGCTCCTGCTACATACTTACCGTTCCAATCAAATACTCTGACAGATTTCCAATATGCTTCATGCCCATCGCTTGTTTTGAATTTTGTCTGTCCATTACAGAGTGCTACAATATATTTATCCGAAACGGCTACATCTGCAATCGCTCGTTTAATAATTTGTGGCAGCTTGGCTATCGAATTATACTCTGCAAATCGAACCGCACCCTCTTCGCCAACAGCCACAACCTTGCCACTCTTTAAGTCGAGAATATTAATATAATCAAACCAACCTAAGGCCTCCACAACCTTCGTGTGGTCGGGTTTCATTCTAACTTTGCAAGTGTATAGGTTAAGCGGAAGCATACGCTCTTTCTCCGATGTTATAGTCTCTGCATAGATGTTGATTTCGGTTTGCGATTTTGGGCTCTTTATTACATAGTGTGGCGGATAAAATTTGTTCTCTCGCGCATCTTTATAGGTAACGCCTTGACGAATGAAATAGCTATCCGCTCCGATGTGCATAACATCGCGGCGACCTCGATATTTTGTATTCTCATACAACTCGTCTAATTTGGCTTGACCCTCTAAATATGTGCCTTGCTCTCTAATTGATTTTGTGATGTTTATTGATTTCAATGATATCATATCATCGGCATCTAAAATCAACTCCCCCGAATCGTTATAATAGAAATTGGCATTGGTCATCACCATATTACCCATAAAATCGTTGGGGCCACGACCCTGTGGTGCTATTTGTGCAACGACTTGTTGATTATTTAGGTTTACAATCGAGATTAGCGCCTTCGCGTTGCGAGTGGTAACAACCATCAACGAATCCTTTACACAAATCAAATCAGGCGCAAGAATCTCAATCGGCAACTTTTCCAATTTTAGCACTTTGGTCGTGTCAGGCGCAGAGTTAACGACCTTAAATTTGTCGGGCGCGAAAAAACGAGGATCCTCACCAACATCTTTGCTCCCGCAGGAGCAAAGCAGAATACTTGCAGCAATTGCAAATAAGTTCTTAATACACATCATAATTATAAATTTTATTAGTTTAAGTGGAGTTTATTCTAAATCAATTTAGTGGAGCTAAATTAATGTGTGTAGTATGTCTATGTTTTATTATCTCTTCCTTGTATCTATTCCCGTTTATTGAATGGCATAAATATCGGCAGATACACCAGCAGGGCCACCACTGAGAATGCTGTACCGCTTATGGCAGCCACCGCAAAGGCAAACCAAAAGACCTCCTGCGGGCCATCGTAGAGGAATGGCACAAGGCCCAAAATGGTTGATATGATGGTGAGCGAGATAGGCACAATCTTGTGGTTATAGGCCATAAGGTAGAGCCTTAGACCCTTCTTGTGCGAGGTGAGGCTACACTCCATCGACTCGGTGATAAGGTATATTCCCGCATTGACCACAATTCCGCACAGCAACACAAAGGCCGCAAAGCCACCCTGGTCAAAACGGAATCCCGAAAGGCCAAACATCAGGAACACACCGATAAACGAAACGGGAATCATCATAATAATCACCAGCGGGCTGCGCAGCGACTCAAATATAATGGCGCACATTGCGTAGATGATGGCAATCACCAGCAGTATGAGTTTTATCTGCGTCTTCTTCTCGTCGGAGCCGTAGGAGTAACTCGACTTCAAGGTCGTGAAACCAAGTGGCATAATCTCCTCGTTGAAGGTCTTGATGGTCTTTTCGATTAATCGGTTGCACAACTCATACGAGCCCACGAAGTTGAAACCCACCTGCATCTCGTAGGACTGTTTCGAGCGATTGATGGTAATGTCGGAGCGACGCTTGTCGATTGAGCCGACGGTTGAGAGCTTCATCTGCATAGAATCAATCTCAACCTGTGCATTCTCCAAATACCATCTATCGTAGCGGTCACGACCCTCCGACTGCATAACCACTCGTTGACGCTCATTGCCCGAATAGACACTCGCAAGCGATTGGTTATAGAGCATCGTATGCAGGGTGTTGTAGTAGTCGTAAATATCCAAGCCGCCACTTGCAATCTGCTCCTTGTTGTAGCGGATATGGAACTCGGTGTTGGGCAGCGACCACGAATTACCGTCCATCAACTCCACCTGCGAAACACGACGATTCGAGCGGAGCGAGTCCATCAGCTGTTCGGCATATTGCGAGAGCTGGTCGAAGTTGTAGCCACGCAACTTGATGATGTTCGACATCGAGCCACCAGTTACATTATTGTTGAAGTAGTTGTCATCGACTCCCGTCACTCGCCACGTCGCACCTCCGAAATTCGATGCAGCCGAGATAACCTCTTGTTTGAGCTGTACGGGGAATGCCGTATGCTCCCATTCAGGCTTGAACGAGACGGTTATCGATGCGCTGCTATATGATGACACATTGGTCTCGAAGGTCTCAATCTGGTCGTATTGGCTCAGATAGTTCTCCATATGGCGCACCACTTCGTTGAGCTGCTGTACGGTGCAACCCTCGGGCATACCTGCGCTGATATAGAGTTCGGGGCGAGCTGGCTCACGATAGTAGTTATACTTGCCAATCTCCTTGTTGAAAAGGTTGAGCGACGTGCCGAAAATCATATCAATCGTGGCGCGATTCTCCGATACGAACTTACTCTCCATCACCTTGTTGTACCACTCCGAATAGAACGGCAACTCCTCCTGCCCTTTCTTCTTCTCAATCTTGTTTGGAAGAAGGAATGTAGGCACGCCAAAGCCCCAAATAAGCAACACAAGGAACACCCAGCGATGCGCCCTACCCCACAGAATAAATCGGCCATATAGAGCCGTTACGCGAGCCATACGACGGCGAGCCTTGATTGTAGAGGTGGTCATACTTTGTCGAAGTGACACCTTGTCGAGCAGAGCAGGCACAAAGAGTAGGGCCACGATGAGCGACACCACCAGATTTATCACAATCACCACAGCAAAATCCATCAAATTCTCTCGCTGCGATTCGGGCAAAAGCCATATCACACCCAACGCACCAATGGTTGTGAGCAATGCACCCAAAATCGAGAGAAAGACTCGGCGATTGCGGTAGTAGCTATAATGGTCAACCATAATGATTGCCGTATCGATTATGATTCCGAGCGAAACGGTGATACCCGCCAGCGAATAGATGTGTATGCCTACGTCAAGTAGCACATAGAATACCACAGCAACCAAAATATTAACTACCAACGTAAGGCTTATCATCAGCAGATACCTCACATCGCGACTAACAAGCAGCACAAACAGCAACAGAATCGCCACGCACATCAGCGTACGCATATATATCTTGTCCAACTCGGTGCGGATATACTCCGACGAATCATACGACAACTCGGCCGAAATCTCAGCTGGGAATGTCGCGATAAGCTCCTCCATTCGCTCACGCACCTGCTCCGTTACGCGGAGCATATTGGTATGGCTCTCGAATGTAATCGAGAGATTCACCGTATTAAGGCCGTTGATTCGGCGATAACTAGTTGGCAACGACTCGCGCCACTGCGCACGGGCAAAGTCGCGGAAATAGTAGAGCCTATCGTTACGCTTGACAATGGGGATATTGTCGAAATCAAGCGACCCGACGTTGCGGAGTTTCAGCACGATGCTTCGCTCCACGCCCTCGCTATCCTTCGCCGATGTAAGACCCACAATATCATTGCGGAAGTAGGCCGAAAAGGCTGCACTAAGGTCACTCGCCGTAAGTCCCACAGCCTCCAATGCTTCGGGGTCGAACGTAATGAGCCACTCGAAGGGGGTAACGCCCGAAATGTTGACCTTATCCACCCCCTCGATGCGTGAAATCGGGGTCGATACGTTCTCCGTCACAAAGTCGTAAATCTGCTCGGCAGGAATTCCTGCCTTGATTATATATGTGAGCGAACTACGGTCACGACCTCCACTTGCATTGAGCGATACCGAAGGATAGGATACCCCCTCGGGTAGTTTTGCATATATGTTACGAATGATTGAGGCCACCTCGAAACGAGCAGCAGCCATATCGGTCTCCTTTGAGAAGTTGAGCGTCACGCTACCACTTCCACGCCGAGAGCGAGATGATACGTTTTGGCAACCCTTCACAGTCGATAATGCCCCCTCCAAACGCGAAGTGGCGTCCATCTCTACTACGCGGGTAGCAGTTCCGGGCCACGAGAAACTCACCGTAATTCGATGCTCCACCTTCGAGGGCGAGTATTGAATGTTGAGTCTGGGCAATAGTGCTATGCCTATGACCGACAATGCGGCCATAATAAGCAATACAGAAAAGGCAGGTATGCCCCTTCTCGACTTATGTTCCTTTGGGGTCATCATCGGCGGGGTTTATATATCTCGTAATAGGCCAAAGGAATAAACAGCACACTAATAAGTGTACCCACTACCATTCCGCCAATAATTACCAGCGACATCGGGTACTGCAAATCAGAACCCATATCTCCACGAGCCAAGAAAGGCACTACGGCCAAAATCGTAGTGAGCGAGGTCATAATAATAGCCTTCAAACGGCGACGACCTGCGGTCATAATAGAGCGTTTTAGCTCCATACCGCCACGACGCAATGTGTTGATGGTGTCTATTTTCAGGATTGAGTCGTTAATCACAATACCGCACACAACGATAAGTCCAATCATCGACATAATATTGAGCGTCTGACCAAACAACCACAACACAAGTATCGAGAAGAAGAGGTCGATTACAATCTCCGAGAGGATAATCCACGGCTGAATCATAGACTCAAACTGCGCTGCCAAGATAAAGAACAACAGAAGCAGTGCCACCACAAGCACACCCACAAGCTCCATCACCATATCGCGGTTTGAGAAGTAGCTACCGCTAAACGACACATCAAAACCGTCGTCCTCGGCCACAACCTCCTTGATTCGACGCATCACCGACTGCACATCTCGCGAGGCGGGGCTCAGATTGAGCGGATAGTAATCACCCTCGGCTCCTGCCACGATGCTCTTCAAGTCGCGGGTGCGAGTCTGCTGCATAAATTGGCTTACGGGAAGCTCCGTACCCGATGCCCTCACAAATGTATTGCTTAACAGATGCTCCAAATCGGGAACATTATCGCCCACCACAACAGGCAACGACTCATCGCCGCTGCTGATTGTAAATAGCACATTCTCGTTCAGAGCATTTCTCAGGGTCGAGAGTAGCGAGCTATACGACACACCATAGAGTGCCATAAGTTCGGGCTTGGCCACATACAAAATATCCTCCTGCAATGCTACACTCTCAATCTCCAATTCAGGCAGGGCCTCGCGAATACGAAGAATAAGCGACTGCAACTTTTCGGGGTCGGCAGCTCGGCCTGTTGTTGAGCGCAGACGCGCTGTAAGCATAGCCTCCTTATCGGCAAAAATCATATCAAAGATATTACCCGACGAGGAGAACGACACTCGCGCCGATGGATAATTTTTGTGTATGTAATCTTCAATCTCCCTCTTTGAGGGGGCTAGCTGGTCGGACTCGTAGAATTTCAGATATATGGTTGCCTCCGAGATACCTGTTTCGGGTGTGTGCGAGAGTACAAATTGCTGGATACCAGCCATCACCGTAGATTGCTCTACCTTATCGCCGAGCGACGAGACCATCTCGCGGGTACGGCGAGAGTTCTCATCGGCCGAGATTCTATCGTTCCAATCCACGCTCACAAGCGTATCGCTATAAGTCATCTTGGGCAGTCGCTCCTTCTCCACAACAAAGAACAGGCCAACCAATCCCACAATGCAGATGGTATAGATTGTCCACACGATAACCCTTCGGCGGAACAACCATTTCAAGGCTCTCTCGTATCGCTCCTCCAAACCATCAAACGAAAATCGCTCCAACCACTTTGTTGGGCGGAACGAGGGTTGGCTACGGTAAATCCAATGATAATATACGGGCAAAAGCATCACCGCTACGCCATACGACACCAAAAGGGTGATTGTGACGGCCATAGCCTGATCGTAGAACAATGCACCCGCCATACCGCTCACAAAAATCAGCGGGATAAATACCGAACAAGTGGTAAGCACCGATGAGAGCATCGGAGCGACAACCTCCTTTGTGCCTCGCACGACGGCATCTGAGAGAAGTTCTCCTCGTTGCCAACGTGCTGTGATATTATCAACCACGATAATCGAGTTATCGACCATCATACCAACTCCCAACACCACTCCCGACAGCGATATGATGTTAATCGAAATGCCCATCATATAGAACACCAGAAGCGATACGATGAGCGTTACGGGAATCGTAAGATTTACGAGTATCGGTGAGCGCAAATCGCGCATAAATAGCAAGATGATGATACAAGCCAGTACCACACCCGCCAAGATATTTTCGATAAGATTGTTTATCGAGTAGTCCAAAAGCTCGGTCTGATCGCGTGTTACGCAAAACTCGATATTGGGATAATCCTTGTGAAACTGCTTCATCTGACGCTCCAACGCCCTCTTCAAATCAGACATACGGGCATCGGATTGCTTCACAACGGCCAAAGTGATGGCATCTCTTCCATCAGCCGCAACCATACCCTGACGCTTACGTGGGTGCTCCACAACCTCGGCCAAATCGCTAAGTTGGAACAGACGACCATTAATTTTAAGATACAACTCCTCAATCTCGCGTTTCTCGCCCGTAATGGTGTTGAACTTCACATTATACTGATACTCGCCATCACGAATCGTGAGGTTGCCCAGCTGCACATCAATATTCTTCAAGGCCGACTCCACTTCGGATATTCTGATGCCGGCCTGACGCAGTTTTGCTTGGTCGGGGATAACGAGTATCTCGCGAGAGACCGTACCACTCACATCGACCATCGCCACCTCTTCAAGTTGCTCGATGCGTTTGGTGATTACCTGCGTAGCAAAACGGCTCAGCTGCGAGAACTCGTCTGATACGGGGTGCAGCGGGTCCTGCGAGAGCACCTCGCTCTCTTTGGCGAGGGTCATATTGATATAGAATGCAGGGATATCCGTTGCACTCGCCTTGATAACCTTCGGACGCTCCAAATCGCGCGGCAGAGAGCCTATCGAGCGGTCAATCTTCTCGTTTACCTCGATGAACAAGTAATCCAAATTGCTGCCCTGCTCGAATGTGAGGTATATCGTACCTGAGCCTTCACGAGCTTCGCTACGAATATCCTTCAAGTGCGACACCTGAATAAGCTGCTGGCGCAGCGGAGTGAGAATAGTCTCGTTTAGTTGGCGAGCCGACAAGCCCGAAGCGGGAATCTGGACTGTGATATATGGGGCATCAACATCGGGCGTGAGCGATACGGGAAGTCGCTTGATACTCACAACTCCCAATATCAAAAGCACGATGCTGACCATAGTGACTGCTATGGGCCTATCTAAAAGTCTGCGTAACATAGCGGAGGTTTTTAGTTAGGATTATTTAATGATGTTTACCTCCGAGCCATCGGCCAAATTCAAGTTGCCCGATGTGATGATAATATCACCCACATTGAGCTCGGCACCACGCTCCTTGTTAGCCTCCACGACATACTCCTTGCTATTTGCGAGTGATGTGTGAACATAGGTCCAGCGAGCCTTGCCATTCTCGTAGCGGAACAATACCTCCAAATTATCGCGAATCACAACGGCACTCTTTGGCACAACGACCTGATCGGGCACTGCCTTGCGGACAAATACCTTCACATTCATACCATCGGTAAGTGAACCATCGTTGACAATCGTTGCATCTACCTGCACCTGACCGTGAGTGTCAATTGTGGGGTTAATGGCGGTAATCTTGCCTTTTATCTCTTTGCGCAGATCGGCATAGGGGCTAACCGAAACCTCCTGACCTACCGACAAGAATCCATACTCCGACTCCAAAACCGTAAAGCGGACACTTAGGCGGCTATCATCTAAGAGCGTACAGAACACCCCACTCACTCGTTCATACTCTTTCAACTCCACATCGGCCACCTTGCCCGCAAACGGTGCGCGCAGGGTGCAGTTGTTATAGTTGCGAAGAGCCGTAGCACGCGAAGCCACCGCATCGGCATAGCCTGAGCGGATACGAGCCATACGCACCACATCTTTTGGAGGTGCAATAGTATCTCCGAGCGGATAACCCAACTTCACCAGCTCGTCCAAAAACGCCAAACGCGACTTTTCGAGTGTCATCTCCGCGCGCTCCAAAGCCAAAGCATATTCCATAGTATCGACTACGGCAATTGCTCCACCACGCTGAACGCGCGAGCCATTCACAGCATTTACGCGAGTGAGAATACCCGACACCTCGAATGAGAGTTTACTACGCTTTGCAGCCTCCAATTTACCATTGCTCACCAACTCGCGCATAAAGGTCTTGCGACGCAGAGTATCGACCGTAACCTCATTATGCTCGATGCGGTGGGCCATACGGTTATCGGCCTTCTGCTCCTCTTCTTTGGTGGTGTTCTTGCAGCCCGTAGCCGCCAATGTTGCCACCACTGCCGCAGTGGCTATTGCTGTGTAGAGATAATTCTTCATTTTGGATTGTATTAGTGGATTATTTTTTACTGCTCAATTATCTTGTCAAACTCGGCCACAATGTCGGTGCCTGTGATAAAGTCGTAGAGAGCCTTGCCGCGAAGCTCATAGTATGCTTGCCAATAAGCCGCCATCTCCGAGACATAGCTCTGATTGGCCGAGTCCTTCTCGCTCTGCGCGGTGTTCATCTCGGTAACCGAGATTTTACCTTGACGGAAATTCTCCATCGCTATTTGGTAGCGGTCGTCGGCAATCTCCTTTGCACGGCGTGCCACAGCACACTGCTGACGCTGATTCGAGAATCGTTCGATAAGGGTGTAGAGTTCGTGACGATAGTCAACCTCCTCCTGCTCAATCTGCGAGCGGGTCATATCGGCACGCGCTTTGGCCATCTGCACACGACCCTTACCCATTCCCCAGTCGAATATTGGAATCGAGAACGACAATCCCACAACCTCTTGGTCGAGCAGGTTAGAGTATGCTCCCTTGAAATCATCTCCCGACTGCGACAATCCGAAACGGGCGTTGAGCGATGCCGATGCTCCTCGGTTAGCCTTAGCGCGGGCGATGTCGGCCTCGGCATTGAGAATCTCAATCTCATTGCTCAACTCAAACGACGAATTGGCAAGGGCTTTGGCCAAAACCTGCTCGTAATCGACCTCAACCACAGGAATATCGTCGTCCAGAACGGTGATTACCTGCGCATTCTCTTTTAGGCGCAGGAACGAATTGAGGCGCATCTGATTCTCCCTCACGCTCAGCGCATTGTTGTTAATCGAGAGGCTATCGTTGAGCATACGAAGCTCCAACTGCAAAAGCTCGTCTTTGGTGATTGTACCCAGCTCCATACGCTGCTTGGCGATGGCGTGGAGCGACTTGGTGTTGTCGTAGTTCTTGACCGCTATATCGTAACGAGTGCGGCTCAGCAGCAAATTGAAGTAGTAGGCCACAGCACTCTGCGTGATGCGCTCCATCGACTCGATGTATCGGCGTTTGGCCAACTCAAACTCTTTGGGCGCGGTCTTCTTCTCCCACTTGAAAGAGTTGTAGGCCAAAAGTGGCTGGGTGTAGGACAAGGTGATGGGCTGCGAGTAGTAGGATTTTGTATCGGTCGTGCCAAATTGGTCAATGCGGTTGAGCGACGAATAGACATTCAGAGTACCACCCGTAAAGGCTATATTCTGACGAATCGACAAACCCAACGAGTTCTGCAAATTGTAGTTCTCCATATAGCGCAAATCACCCGTATTGTAGTCCTGCAACAGACGCAGAGAACGGTCGAAATTCATCACATCGCCCGTAAGATTGAGCGACGGCAGGCGGCTCGCCTTGAACGAGCGGAACTGCCAATACGATGACAAAAAGGTGTATTTAGCCGTAAGGGCCGAGATGGATTGGCTCTGTGCCTGAGCAATCACCTCGTTGAGCGTGAGCCTAACGCTTGGGCCTGCGCCAAGTGATTTTGTCTCGGTAGTCTGCCCCTGCGCCTGCCCCTGTGCCGATACGGAAATCATCACCGACAAAGCTGAAAGCAAGGCTATTTTAAGAGTTCGTAGCATAAACTGTAATAGTTTTTTGTTTTACCATAATACAAAATTAATCTTTTCAGAGATATTTTCCAAATTTTTCGTATTATTATTCTATGAAAAATAACTACATTATTCAAATTCAACCCAATCCCAACCTAATAGTATGATGTAAAAAGCTGCAAAAAGATTTATTGAAACTCATTTATCCCTTAACAATAGGCTGCGATCGCATAAGAGCGGGCATTGAATAATAGTTGTAAGCGTTAACACCTACCACTGCGGCGGCTGACACAACGAGTGCAGCGCACGCCATAAAAAGTTTTCTTTTCATAAATTTAATAGTTTGACATACTTTTCTGCCGACCGAAACCCCTCGCGGCCGACAGAAAAGCAAATCAAATAATACGGCTATTACCTCAATATAATATATCTCTTATTCCGTCAGTTTAAGAAATACCAAAGTAGGGTTTGAATCCTCGTTGGTGGCCAATAGGATTTTTGCAATTTTAGGGTCTAAATCTTTATAGTCATCTTCTTCCATATAACCCTTTACTCTCAACAATGAGGCAACATCTAATACCGAAACGATACAATTGTCGCTGCCATCGGCAATAACTGCATTTGAGGTACTCATCGGCATACCCGAAACCCTGATTGTCGAGTGCGAGCCAATCTCTTTTGTATGCTTATTGTAGGTTATGTAACCAAATCCGTTGGGCGAGGTAAGCAGGTACCTGTCGTTCTCGAGTGTGTTGGATAAGGCATAGATACATTTTGAATCAAATATTTTGTCTGTCAGCTCGTCGGAATTGGCACTTTGATTGACTACACCCGCAGAGTTTCTGCTACCAAAGTCAAAGCGATATTTGGCTATGGCCTTACCTTTTCTGACCTCATAGATTGCGTTATCCAATATGTATGTAAACAACACTCCATCGGCTGTCGCAGTCAGCGTTGACCCCTTAACGCCCACGTTGGTATCGTATTGATTGGGGAAACCACATATCGGCTTTACCTCTTCGCTTTTCAGGTCAATTGATGCAATGTAATCCTCAGAGTTGTCCATCGTGCGATAATGCGCTACATACAACACTCCATCTTTTGCCACCAACTCGTCAATCAACACATCGTGCTTGATGCTCTTGACCCAATCGCCATTATAGTTATAGAGTATGACTCTCTCTGTCATATCATCATAGACCACAAAGTGCTTGCCTTTGGTGTCGATTGTTGCATTCGACATATTAACATACTCCTGCGGGCCACGACCTTTGCGATTGATGGTGGCGATGTGCGAGCCATCGTAACGGAAGGTAAGAATCTTATCGCTACGCTCATCTACCACAGCAAAAAAATCCTCCTCCATCAAAACTTTATCGACACCAGCAATAAGCGATTTATCGTTAGCCTCCAAGGCCACTATATCCGTCGAGGAGAACAACTCTGACGCTGCAAGCGGTTGTCGGCGTTCTTCCACTTCAACAGACAATTGAGTTGCGGTATCCTGCTGATCGCTTGAACTGCACGAAACTGCCATCAGTAAAATCACTGTAATTGTCAAATTATGCACAATTTTCATAATGGTTAATAATTTATTTCAAATCAAAATATCCCAAATACTCCTCACCGTCGGCATTCTTCACCCAACAATAAACGCGATTGTTATCAGGGGTTACATTAAATTTAAGGATTCGAACATTGTCAAACTCATAACATGCAACACCTCGACCGTCCCAATCAAATACTCCTAATCGAACATTATTTACATTCTTTTGGGGAGAATCACAATAGGTCACATAGATATATTTATCCGTAGTCAAAACTGAACATGTGCCATCTATACAACCCTCCTCTGCGATATATGCATTTTTCAATTTTGGTTCATAAAAGCGTTTTACAAATCGAGGAGTCAATTTATCAGCACTCACATCAAAAGCCTCCATCACCATTCCGTAGTGAGTTGATGTGACAAGCTTTTCGCCGTTGGGACTAATATCTATATGAGCATTAATTTGCATATATGTTTTTCGCATTGCAGTATCGGCATCAATTGCGGGTGTAATGGCGGGATAGTCGGTATGCAGCACAAGAGTATCGAGATAATCGTCATTAGTCGAGAAGTATCGAGTATTGAGACCTGTGTGCAAGATTCTACCATTCGATAAAGAACGAATAAACAATGTCATATTGCCCGAAAATCCAAGATCGTTTTTAATAATATAATCCTTGTCGCCATTGGCAGCTTTGCGAGCATCGATTTGCTGATATTGGCTCGAATTGTCGACTGCATATATTATATGATTCTGCCTGTCGTAGGCTGTACGAAAATAATCCAACAATTCGTTATCTCCACGACCTGCGGTAGCAAAAGCACGCAAGAAACGACCATCTGCTGCGGAAAAGACTTGAAAGACATTTTCGTTATCAATATTTTTGATACCAAGGATTAGTTTGTCATCACATATCTCCAAAAATGAACACATACTACATATCACACTTTTGTTTAGCGACACAATTTCGGCTTTGTATGTGTTTTTGAATTCGGGAGCGCAGTATTCGTATGGGATCTCCGATTTTGGTGTACAACTCCACACCAATGCAACAACCGCAGCGCACGCCATAAAAATCTTTCTTTTCATAAATTTAATAAAGTTAGATTTCCTTCAAATCAAAATATCCTAAATACTCCTCACCGTCGGCATTTTGCACCCAGCAATAGGCGCGTTTATCGTCGGGGGTTACGATAAAATCACTAACCAAACCATCAAATGTATAGCAACACACTTCGCTACCCCGCCAATCAAATACGCCGAGTTTCCAATCAGCATCTTCATATGTGAAAGAATCAGTGTACAAAATATAGATATATTTATCGCTCGATTTAATTTTCGCAGTTCCCCAAACACAATCGGGCTCCTTGGCAATTATATTGGCCATTTTTGGTTCATAAAAATATTTGTTAGCCACAAGAACAATCTTGTTTGATGCGATATCGAATATTTCGAGCAACATACCATAATTTGTAGCAATAGCCATCTTTGTTCGCGAAGGATTAACGGTAGAGTTTGACTGCATTCTGAAATATGATTGTTTAATCTCCTCATCAGCATCAATAACTTCTGTAACCGGCGGATAGTTATTATATATTTGAATCGTATCTAACATAGAGCCATCTGTTAAAAATATTCGCGGCACTCCAAGATGCAGTAACGACCCATCAGGCATAGAATGTAACTGGGTGGTTCTACATTTTGTTCCTACTGAACATGCATAACCCGCACAAGCATTATTTGGTTCAGTGGCCCGTGTCAAATCGAAAGTTATGGTTTTGGCATTATTATCGATAGAGTATAATTTATTACCATCGAACGATTGTGTGGTACAATAATATCTAACCAGTTCCTTATCACCTCGTCCAACCATACCAAACGACCCCAAAAACGTACCGTCTTTGAGAGATATGACTTGAAAAACATTCTTATTGTCGATATTTTTGGCTCTTGCAATGAGTTTATCCTCATACTGGAACAACTGCACTACATTACTTATTATTAAATCATTGTTAAGTGGCACAATATCAACCTTGTATGCTTTCTTGAATTCGGGAGCAGTGTACTCTTTTTCAAGAGATAAATTCCTCTTACAACTGCATAATATAGATACTAGAATTACAAATACAATTTTATACATAAGCCTTAATTATAAATTTCTCGTATCAAAATATTTATTGCAATTTGGATATGTGCAAGTTCCATACGCATACTTAATCGGTCCTGGTTTTTGGGAATACCAAACACCATTACAATACGGACAAGCTACAATTGTCAAATTATGCACAATTTTCATAAAGATTTAGAATTTATTTCAAATCAAAGTAACATAAAGCCTCTTCGCCATCGAGGCTGACAGTCCAGCAATATGCTCGCTTATCGTCGGGTGTAACGGCAAATGACATAATGAAAGTATCGGATTTATATCGAGCAACCTCTTTTCCATTCCAATCAAAAACAGCGATACTGGTTTTAATATATTTACTATCAATTTCCCTTTTCTCGTCGTGATATCTTACATATATATAATCATTTGTCACATAAATACCGAGACCGCCATACACACAATCGGAGGCACCTTTACGCATATTATCACCCATCTTAGGACGATGGAAACGCCTAAGTGCGATACTACGCATCTTGTTATTTTGCATATCATAAATCTCCATCAACATACCGTTGCCTGTAACATTGACACTCCGCGTCCCATCGGGACGGACTCCAAATGCCGAGTTATAGTAATAATAATCTTCTTTGTCTATTTGACTTTCATCTATAGATGTTTTGGTGGGCGTATATTGGTCGTTGGAGCAAAGGGTATCGGTACACTCTCGATTAGTTATAACAAATCTTGGGATTTTACGTCCATTTTCAGTATGTAGCAGATTATTGCCAACTGAGTGTATCTCGCGACTTATCGGACTGCGAGGCAACTTGTATGATTTTACGACATACGATGTCTCGCCAGCAATGGCTTTTGTCAAATCAATATCAATGGAGCGATTATTATTATCCATTGCGTGCAATATTTTGCCTCCATCGGTTAATGCTATTCTTCGATAATCGTTAAGCTCGTTTGCAGCACGGCCCCAATTGGCAAAACCTCTAATATACTTACCATCTTTCAGACGGAAAATATGAAACACATTCTGATTCTCTATGCACTCCGCATTCACGAACATCACAGAATCGCACAGAATTAAATTGCTCTGTGGCCAGCTTGCTGGCAAATCATTGTTGAGTATAGTGAATTTAATCTCCTCGGTCTTAGGAAAATTGGGAGCAGCATAATCTTTGTCAATAATATTATTACCCGATAGTATACTAATCGAACCTAAAATAATAATTAATTTTTTCATATAATCTTATTCATTAATCTTAGCACCACATTTAGAACAATGACCTCGAGCACTTATAAGTTTATAACCCCTCCAGAATCTTGAATTATACCATACACTATTACAAACTTTGCATGAGTATTCACAATAAGAGTCACTTCTTTTGCAGGTTGCAATTATTGTCACAGTATTCTCGGCTTGGCTGAGGGCCTCTATATTCGCCAAAGCAAGCTCCGACATTTGTGAATAATTGTAAGCCTTAACTCCTACTACTGTGGCGGCTGATACAACAAGTGCAGCGCAAGCCATAAAAATTTTTCTTTTAATAAATTCAACAAAGTTAGATTTACTTCAAATCAAAATAGCCCAAATACTCCTCGCCATCAGCGTTTTGGGTCCAACAATAAGCGCGTTTGTCGTCGTGGGTTACCACAAAATCGCTTATATAGTCATTGGTAATATATCTACATACCTCACGCCCCCGCCAATCAAAAACAGCTAAATATGGATTGTGGTTTTTAGTGTCTTTAGTGTCGAAATAAGTTATATATACATATTTATTAGTTGCGTATACATTTGTACATCCTCTAATCGCCCCCTCTTTGGGCTCGTAGAAATGACGAATAACATCGTGCTTAATCTCACTCTGCGAAATGCTGAATACCTCCATAATCATTCCTGGACGCACAATATTTACCATCTTTGTGCCATTGGGATTTCGTGCATAATTACGGCCATAACTAAAATATGCTATCTGATTATTTTCATCTTCGTCAATTCGTGGGCTAACAGACGGATATGTATTGTAACGAACAAGTGTATCTTTTCCATCCATTGATATGATACTCTGACGGCCAAAATATCTATTGGCTTCTCCTATTAACAAATTATCCCCAACGCTGAACATCTCCATACCCCTTATGTGTTTCGGCATCTTGTATGTCTGTTTCACGCACGTAGGATCAGCCTTTAACGCCTTGTCCAAATCAATAATCTGAAATTTTCCCATGGTGCTGATGCAGTACATTTCTCGTTTCTTCAGATTGATGTCGCTACAAAAGTAGTTTTCCAATTCATTGGGGCCACGTCCATTAAATCCAAAGCCTCCAATGTGTTTACCTTCGTTGACAGAGATTACCTGATATACGTTTTTATTATTTGCTGAGGTTGATTGCATAATAACACAATCGTCAACATAGAACATAGAATTGGGGCTATCCAAAACCAACTCGACGCCGATAGAGCTAATCTTTACGGTTTTTTCTTTGGGAAATTTTGGAGCAAGATACGACAACTGTGAATGATTGTAAGCCTTAGCACCTACTACTGCGGCGGCTGACACAACAAGTGCCGCGCACGCCATAAAAATTTTTCTTTTCATAATGGTTAATTTATATTGTTATCGTTTAACATCTTTACGAAGTACGTCGTAACAAAGGTATGTAAACTTATTTAGTTTACAAAATAAATCGTTGGATTTTTTTAGGGGGGGGGTAAGCCGTTATCTAATAATGAAATAAAATAGAGGACCTATTCCTGTCCCCGAAAAGTAATTTTGAACTCGTAACCCCTTGTGTCTCTTTGCCGATTACGCACCCTCGACCGAGTTTTCCCACTCATTTCATCGCCAAATCCCCACCCAAGAATCGCAATATTCACATAAAACAGCCCCAAAAGTTTTTTATCCAAACTTTTGGGGCTAACTCAATGGCCGATAGGCTTGTTATTTTGGGAAAGGGCGGCGAACTTGTTCGCACGCATTCTCACAAAATAACGAACAACAGCTACTGCTGTTGCTCGCCTTAAAACCAGAGCGGTAAGCGGGACTCGAACCCGTGACCCTTAGCTTGGGAAGCTAATGCTCTACCAACTGAGCTACTACCGCATATTTTCCGCCGCAACTCCCTAAAATGGGATATGCGCATCTGCACAGACAAAATTACAAAAAAATTGAACACTTCGACCACCCGCAACAAAAAAAATCGAAAAAACGCACCTCATTAAATCTTTTTTAGCCGTTTTGCGTCATATATTTGAAAGCGCGTTTTCAAGTAAGTAAACTCAAAAACTCGAAAACTGATGAACAAAACGAAGAATCAATGAAGTTAACAAGTAATAAATCCAGTGACTATCGCTCTCGAATAGACTCACTCGTAACAAGCGAATTACAATCGATGTATCGCTATGCCTGTTATCGGGTTGGGGACCGTGACACTGCGCGTGAGATAATTCACGAACTCTATCTCAGGTTTCTCACAGCGGACATCGGTAATGTGCGTAATTTGCGTTGTTACCTATATCGCTCTCTATCCAACGCCTGCACCCAGCGGCTGCGGACTACCCAACGGCAAAATCTCATCGACCTCAACGCCATCGAGCAATTGAAGGCCGAGGAGCTGCAACCTGCTGATTTTAGCGAGGAGCAGGCACTCATTGAGAAATTGCTGGCTACGCTTGCTGAGGAGCAGCGTGAGGTGATTAGACTGCATCTTCATTGCAACTGCACTTTTGCCGAGATTGCCGAGATATTGGAGATTCCACTGCCGACAGCCAAGTCACGCTATCGTTATGGCATCGACCATCTGAGAAATGAGTTACACAAACAAGGAGTTATTTAACAATCAAAAACAAACAACTATGAAGACAAATAATCAGGACACCGCTTTTGAGGAGTTGAACCACCGCGTAGAGCAGTTGCTTACTCCACGTTTCACACCGTCTGCTGAGGAGATTCGCTTGCCCAAAACCCAGCATAAGAGCCGCACCATTTGGCTCAACACGCTTCGCATAGGCGGAGTAGCCGCAGCACTTGCCATCGGCATATTTTTCATCGTTGAGCCATACAATACGGTTACAGCCAACGGTAGCATAAAGGTAGAAGAGATTGTGCAAGAGATTGAAACACCCGACAACTCTTCATCGGAGAAGCCAGACACTATGCCAAAATTTCAGGGTGGCGACCTTACAAAGTTCGCATATTGGGTACAAGAGCAAATAGAATATCCCAAAGAGGCATTCTCACAGGGTATTGGAGGTAAAGTTGTCGCTGAATTCTTCATCGAAAAAGATGGCTCGGTGACCTTCTCTAAGATTTTGGAATCACCCAACGAAATTCTCTCAAAAGAGGTCGAGCGCGTGATTAAGCTCTCGCCCAAATGGGAACCTGCTATTCAAAAAGGCCAAAAGGTTAGAGTCAAATATGCTATTCCCGTAGCTTTTGCAATTTTCAATAATTAACAGATATAATATGAAACAAATATTTACAATTCTTGCCTTAATATTGATTGTCGGCTGCGCTAAAACCACCACATCAAGCATCGAATATGAGGTAACGACCACAAGCGAGGCCGACTCTAAGGAGTTTGTTAGCGAGTGTACGGGCTACGTTGAGTTGGAGACTACCGACAAGAGTTTGGTGGGCGAGATTCGCAAAATAAAAATTACCGACGAGGATATTTTCCTTCTCTGCTATTACAATGGCTCAATATTGCGTTTCGACCGAAAAACGGGTAAGTTTAAGAACTCGATTGGCCACAAGGGACGTGGCCCTGAGGAGTATGTAAACCTGACTGATTTTGACACATACAACGGTAATACATACATCTACTCCAACGTAACAAAAAAGCTCTATGTGCATTCAAACGATGGTAAATTTATCAAAACCATTGATGTACCCAACATCATCTGCTGGAATATTAGCATAGACAACAAAGGCAATGTCTGCTTTGCCTCAGAAGGAGTGAATTCAAGAGTAAACTCCAAAGGTGAGGCAATTAAGCAAAACGATTATGACTACTATATTTTCGACATTGACACGGGCGAATACATAGCAAAATATGACGAATTGGAGGAGGGCGAGAATGCTACTCCCCGAATGCAAGGCTCTGCCTTTATTGGTCACAATAATAACAATTTGTATGTTGCAAAAGCTTTTGACCACACAATCTACAAGATGTCCCAAAAGGGATATGAGCCGTACATTAAGGTCAAGCCCGAATACAACGGCGCAAAAACAGTAGATGAGGTACGCAGAGACCCTACTTTTGTCTATTCGATACAAGAATATACCAAAAGTTTCGACCAATTTTGGTATCATATGGGCTTCGAGGAGAGCCAAAGGTACATAATGGCAGGATTTCAAGCATCGTTCGATGAGTGGGAAGGCTCAACGGCAATGTGTTTGGCAAAAATTGACAAGCAGACGGGCGAGTCGAAATACATCAGACTAAACAAGGGCAAAGATGCTACTTACCCCTATCTGCGCTACGTTCACGGACGCATTGGTTGGCTTCAACAAGGTATGCTGATTTCGGTTGTAAAACCTTATTGGTTACGAAATGACGAGCGTTTCAAGCACCTGAAATACGATGCCAATCCCGTATTGTTCTTTTACAAGCTGAATATGGAGTAACAAGATATACACCTAATACCCCTATATCGCTAATATAGCTTAACGATAATTATAAAATAAACACCAAAGAAAAAAGCGAAATATTGCGATAAGGAGAAAGTATCCTGATTGTCTGTGAGTTAGGTTTGGGATTCAGTGCATTGCTGAGGTTGAAAAACAACCTTTTGGCAAAACTAAGCACAAGTTGGGTTCC
>JAFTVW010000049.1 GCA_017465605.1 Alistipes sp. | reverse complement strand
GTACCTTGGAAGCTTGAGAATGGGCCGTCTGTAACCTTTACGACCTCGCCAACAACATAAGGAATCTCCTGTTCCTCGTCCATCTCGTTCATTTCGTCTACACGACCCAACATACGGCTAACCTCTTGTGGACGAAGTGCCATTGCGTTGAGTTTTCGACCGTCCTCTCGGGTTTCACCCAAGAAGCCGAGAACGTGAGGGATATTGCGAATGATATATGGTATTTGTCCTTCAAATAATGCCTCTACAAGCACGTAACCCGGATATGAAGGTTTCTCCTTCGATACCTTCTTACCATTACGGATTGTAAAGACCTTTTCAGTCGGGATAAGAACCTGCGATATATAGTCTTCGAGGTGACCACGGCGAATCTCTGCTTCGAGATACTCCTTCACCTTATTCTCCTTGCCACCGATGGCACGGACTACATACCACTGCTTTTGGTTTTCGCTCATAACTTAAATAACGATTACCCTGATTAATACTACAAATTTCCCAAGAACTTGTAAATTACACCCATCAAGCCCTCGAACGACATATCCATCGCCAAGACTATCAACGCAAAAATCAACGATGCAACCATTACGACCAAAGTCGAACTCTGCAACGAAGAGAAAGAAGGCCACGAAACCTTCTCTACAAGCTCCTTGTAAGAATCTTTAATGTATCCCATTTCTTCTTATCCTTTCTTCTTTATTAATGCGAGCCCCTTTCGGTCTTCGACCTCAAACGCCTCGCAGTGGCAGGAGCAGAGAGATTCGAACTCCCATCAACGGTTTTGGAGACCGCTATTCTACCCTTGAACTATGCTCCTAAATAAGGGAGTGGCGAACCACTCCCGTTTATGTGGCAGTCGAGAATTACTCGAGAACCTTCAATACCTGACCTGCACCTACTGTACGGCCACCCTCACGGATTGCGAAACGAAGACCCTCGTTCAACGCAACAGGATAGATCAAAGTTACAGTGATAGTTACGTGGTCACCAGGCATTACCATGTCTACGCCCTCGGGGAGTGCGATCTCACCGGTAACGTCCATAGTACGCAAGTAGAACTGAGGACGGTACTTGTTGTGGAATGGTGTGTGACGACCACCCTCTTCCTTCTTCAAGATATAAACCTCAGCAGTGAACTTAGTGTGTGGCTTAATAGAACCAGGCTTAGCTACAACCATACCGCGCTTAACCTCCTTCTTATCGATACCACGCATCAACAAACCTACGTTGTCACCAGCCTCACCCTCATCGAGGAGCTTACGGAACATCTCAACACCTGTACAAGTAGAAGTCAAAGTCTTCTCACCCAAACCGATGATCTCAACTGGATCACCTACGTGGATAACACCAGTCTCGATACGACCAGTTACTACTGTACCACGACCTGTGATTGAGAATACGTCCTCAACAGGCATCAAGAAAGGCTTCTCGTTCTCACGTGGAGGAATAGGAACGTACTCATCAACTGCGTTCATCAACTCCATAATCTTCTCCTCCCACTGTGGCTCGCCGTTCAAACCACCAAGTGCAGAACCGCGAATGATAGGAGCGTCCTCATCGAAATCATACTTTGCCAAAAGGTCACGAACCTCCATCTCAACGAGGTCAAGCATCTCAGCATCGTCAACCATATCGCACTTGTTCAAGAACACAACGATACGAGGAACGTTTACCTGCTTAGCCAAAAGTACGTGCTCGTTAGTCTGAGGCATAGGACCATCAGTAGCAGCAACTACCAAGATAGCACCGTCCATCTGAGCAGCACCAGTTACCATGTTCTTCACATAGTCGGCGTGGCCCGGGCAGTCAACGTGAGCATAGTGACGAGTTGCAGTCTGATACTCTACGTGAGCAGTGTTAATGGTGATACCACGCTCCTTCTCCTCGGGTGCGTTGTCGATTGAGTCGAATGAACGAAGCTCAGACAAACCCTTGTTTGCAAGAACTGTGGTGATAGCAGCAGTAAGAGTAGTCTTACCGTGGTCAACGTGTCCGATAGTACCAATGTTTACGTGGGGTTTCGAACGGTCAAATTTTTCTTTTGCCATAGTATTATAAGTATTAAGTTCTTTAAAAAATTCTCATTTCAAAAGTTCTTTTCGCAGACAAAAGTAACACGCCTTCCCAAATGGGAATCGTGTTACCGTCTTGCAAGAGCGGAAGACGAGGCTCAAACTCGCGACCCTTAGCTTGGAAGGCTAATGCTCTATCAACTGAGCTACTTCCGCAAAAACAAACCGCATCAGAGCAGCTTTTCATTGTCCGCAAGAGACGTTGCAACCCCGATCGGTTCGGCGAGTGGGAAGAGATGGATTCGAACCACCGAAGGCGTACGCCAGCAGATTTACAGTCTGCCCCATTTGGCCACTCTGGTATCTTCCCAAATATTTTACGGTACAACCTTGTAGTTGTTTATGAGCCGATGGAGGGATTCGAACCCACGACCCCGAGATTACAAATCACGTGCTCTGGCCAACTGAGCTACATCGGCATTAACCGTTACGGGTTGCAAAGGTAGGCATTTTTTTTAATCCTGCAAATTTTTTGCTCAAAAAATTTATTTTGCATCAAAAATTTGCTAAAAAACGTCTGCCCTTGTTGCTCAAAGAACTCTTCGATAATCAACCATTAACGCTAACGGCGGAAAATCGAGTGCAAATATAGTAACTTCTTTTTGGAATTCAAAAACAATATGATGCTTTTTTTTATAAAAAGTGAAAAAAACTCACTTTGCGCCCATACCTATATTATATATTATAAGATTTTGGGCTCTCAAATGGATTTCCTCTGCGTATGTGATGATTTTCACATCAAGGCAGATGCCAAAAGAGCCTCGCTACCCTATTCCAAAATCCAGCGAACGACCTACGATGTGAATTTGCAGAGCGTGAGCTATTTTGAAGCTGCTCGCAGATGGGAAAACCGCAGCATACTCCGCGTATGTGAGGATTTTCACATCAAGGCAGATGCCAAAAGAGCCTCGCTATGCAGATTCACAAAAAAAAGGTGTCCGAAAAAATCGAACACCTTCCTCAAAGCAATCCCAAAGATTACTTGTTCTTCTTATCGTAACGCTTTGCGTAGCGGCTCATAAACTTATCCACACGACCTGCGGTGTCAACCAACTTCATCTTACCAGTGTAGAAAGGGTGAGATGTGTTAGAGATTTCCATCTTGTACACAGGATAGGTTTCGCCGTTCACTTCGATGGTCTCTTTTGTCGAAACGGCGGACCGGCACAAAAACACGTGGTCATTCGACATATCCTTGAATGCCACCAAACGATAATTTTCTGGGTGAATACCTTTCTTCATGTTTGTAATGTTTTTGAATTAAATGCTTTTAGCGACTGCAAAGGTAAGCAATTTATTTTCACCGACAAACATTTCCGCAAAAAATATTCCCTTAAAGAGTTAAAAAAGAGTTTTTGTTGGCACAATACAATACTACACCTACCTTTTACTACAAATTAATGAGCAATAAATAGCCAAAATAGTCCGCCACAAAACTTTTTGCGAGGGAAAATTTCATTTTATAATTTTTTGTCATATATTTGCAGTCGCAAAACTCCTTTATGGACGATTATGCGCGGACCCATAGCTCAGTTGGTTAGAGCAGCGGACTCATAATCCGAAGGTCGTGGGATCATGCCCCTCTGGGTCCACAAGTCAAACCTGTGTAACGAAAGTTACGCAGGTTTTTTGTTTCTACACGCAAAATCACTATCTTTGAAGATATAACCCAACCTTTTAACAAACTACATCATAAGATTATGTACGCCATAGGTATTATGTCGGGGACATCGCTCGACGGAGTAGATGCCGCCCTCGTTGAGATTGAGGGTCGCGGAGTTGACACAAAAGTCAGGCTCGTGGGATTCACCACAACCGAGATTCCCGAATCGATAAAAAACGAGATAAAACAGGCCGTAAAACCCGCCACAGGGAAGGTTGATTTGCTCTGTTCGCTCAACTTCAAGCTCGGTTATCTGTTTGCCGACGCTGCCAAAGCGGTGTGTCGCGAGGCCGACTTCCCAATGGAGAAGGTCGATTTCATCGCCTCGCACGGTCAGACCGTATGGCACATTCCCAAACCCGACGGCGACTTCGCACGCTCGACATTGCAGATTGGCGAGCCTGCCGTTATCGCCTACGAAACGGGAGTGAAGGTGGTGTCGAACTTCCGCACGATGGACGTTGCCGCAGGTGGCGAAGGCGCACCGCTTGTGCCTTACAGCGAATTTGTACTCTACTCGTCGGCAGGCGAAAATGTGGCTCTGCAAAATATTGGCGGCATAGGAAATGTGACGCTACTCCCATCGAGCGGCAATATGGCCGATGTGTTCGCATTCGACACAGGCCCCGGAAATATGATAATCGACGAGATGATGCAACGCCTCTACTCACGCCCCTATGACGAGGGTGGTCAAGTAGCAGCAAGTGGAGAGGTGAATCAGCAGATGCTCACAGAGTTGATGTCGCACCCTTATATTTCGATGCCGCTACCCAAAAGTACGGGTCGCGAGATGTTTGGCGAGCAGTTCACGGTTGGCCTGTTAGAGAAGTGGGGAGCCTTGTCCTCGGCCGATTTGATTGCTACCGCAACAGCTTTTACGGCTTCTACGATAGCCGAGGCATACCGCCGTTTCATTATTCCCAAATGGCCAATCAGCCGCACAGTACTTGGAGGCGGAGGAGCCCACAATGCCACACTACGCCGTATGCTTGCCGACGAGCTACCCGACGTAGAGGTCACCACTCAGGACGAGATAGGGCTTTCGTCCGATGCCAAAGAGGCCATCGCCTTTGCCGTTATGGGCAACGAAACCCTGCACGGCTATCCGTCAAATGTATGTTCGGCTACGGGAGCTTCGCGCCACGTTATTTTGGGTAATATAACTCCCGCGCCAAATAAGGATTTTTAACAAAACTCCTATCCTTCCACACAAAACAGAGGCTGCTCGACGCAATAATCGGGCAGCCTCTACTATATTACAATATTGCAAGCGTTCAGAATGCTATTTGATAGATACCATATTAATAATTGAGCGTTCAGCAGCCTGACGAACCTCCTCGTCAAGCAGAATCTCTGGCGACTCCGACTCCAAGCACGCCACAATATTTTCAAGCGTAATCATCTTCATCGACTCGCACTCGTTGCAACGTTTACCACAACTGCTTGGTGCAGGGATAAATCGCTTGGCGGGCAACTTCTTCTCCATCTCGGCCAATATACCCGCTTCGGTCACTACGATAAACTCATCGGCATCGCTCTTTGCGCAATACTCCAAAATACCTGCCGTCGAGCCCACATAATCGCCCAACGCCGTAACCTCTGCCTTACACTCGGGGTGAACAACGACCTTTGCCTCGGGGTACTCCTTTTTAAGAGCCTCGATACCCTCGACAAAGAATTTTTCGTGAACATCACACGCTCCGTTCCACAAAACCATATTCTTGCGGCCCGTTATCCCGCGAATATATCCACCCAAATTCCTATCGGGAGCAAAAATTATAGGCTGCTCGGCTGGGATACTCTCCACCACTTTCAACGCATTCGATGATGTACAGCATACATCGGTGAGAGCCTTCACACCTACCGAAGTATTGACATACGACACAACCTTATGGTCGGGATACTTAGCCTTGAAAGCCGCAAACTCGGCCGCATCGCACGACTCGGCCAGCGAACAACCCGCCTCGGCGACAGGGATAAGCACCTTCTTGTTGGGTGACAACACTTTGGCTGTCTCGGCCATAAAATTCACACCTGCAAAGAGGATAATCGGCGCATCAATATCGCGAGCCTTAACCGACAATGCCAACGAATCACCCAAGAAATCGGCCACTGCCTGCACCTCTGGCGCAGTATAGTAGTGTGCCAAGATGACCGCACCTTTTTGGCGTTTTAACTCCTCGATACGTTGCGTTAGTTCTTGTTGTGTCATACGCACAAAGTTTCAGAAAATTTATTAGAATCAGATTCCTATCACATTACTCGACCTGAATATTCATACTGATATCCATAGCCTTAACGGTGTGAGTAAGTGCACCCACGCTGATATAATCAACACCCGTAGCAGCCACCTCCTTCAAGCGAGGAATACTCATATTACCCGATGCCTCGGTCTTGATTGGCTTGCCCGTTGATTTGATATATGCCGCAGCCTCGGTCATAGCCTCGTTGGTCATATTGTCAAACATAATAATATCGGCACCCGCAGCCACAGCCTCCTGCACCTCAGCAAGATTTGTAGCCTCGACCTCAATCTTCACATCAGCAGGGATATTAGCACGCACCTGTTCAACTGCTTTGGTAATACCGCCAGCCATCTTGATATGGTTATCCTTAATCATCGCCATATCGTAAAGGCCCATACGGTGATTAGTTCCACCACCATCTTTTACGGCCATCTTATCCAACACTCTCAGGCCCGGAGCAGTCTTGCGAGTATCCAAAAGCTCGGTTGATGTTCCAACCAACTCCTTTACATACTTTGCAGTCTCGGTTGCAATACCGCACATACGCTGGAAGATATTGAGCGACAATCGCTCACCACGAAGCAGCGTGGGATATGTGGCCTCGACCTTCAAAATCACATCGCCTTTCTTCACACTGTCGCCATTCTTGAAGTATGGAGTGAATACGGTATCCTTCTGGAATCGCTCGTAAACCAACTTCACAATCTCCAAGCCAGAGATTACGCCATCTTGTTTGGCGGTCATCGTTGCCACAGCATTCATCGATTCGGGGATAATCGACTCGGTTGTGATATCGCCCGTATTGATATCCTCCTCGATACCGAGGTCTATCAATTTGTTAATCAAATTTTCGTATTGCATACTTGCCTAAAAGTTTAAATAATTTCCATTCACAGGAGCTGTTGTAATCTCCTCGCCACATCGCTGCACCGAATGAAGTGCAAAATTCTCATCGGCACAAGGATAATCCTCGCGATAGTGACCTCCACGACTCTCCTTTCGCAACAACGCAGGGGTCATAATGAGCGACGCCACGGTCAAAAGTCTCCAAGCGGCATCATCGTAGAACTCCTTACACTCGGCCTGAGGCCCTACATTATGACGAGATAGCAACTCGCTCTTCAACTCCTCAATTCGACGAAGACCCTCCTTCAAACCCTCCTCGCTGCGGACTATGCCTGCATAAGAGTTCATAATATTAGATACCTGCTGTTTAAGGCTAAGATACCCATCGCGATTGGACTTGTCTATTCTATATTTCAGTTCAAATTCTGGGTTCTCGGTCAATGCACCCACACGAGCCGAATCCTCGACTGCACGATTTGCAAAGACCAGACACTCAATAAGCGAGTTTGAAGCCAATCTGTTAGCTCCCATAATACCCGTTGCAGCAATCTCGCCACAGACATATAGGCGTTTAATATCGGTACGACCATTGTTATTCGATGCCACACCGCCAACAGTATAGTGCGCAGCGGGTGCAACTGGAATCTCCTCAGTTAAATCGTAACCAAACTCCTTGCACTTTGCATTAATTCCGGGGAAACGTTTTAGTATTGTTTCGCTATCGAGGTGACGCAACGACAAACGCACATAGGGCATATCGTCTTTCTGCATCTGCTTATATATCGAGCGAGCCACAATATCACGCGGAGCAAGCTCGGCAAGTTCGTGAATCGGCACCATAAATCGTTTTCCGTTCTTGCCAAGCAGATGCGCACCTTCGCCACGCACCGCTTCACTGATAAGAAATGCCTTCGATGAATCTTTCAAATATAGGCCCGATGGGTGGAACTGGATAAACTCCATATCCATAATGCGGCAACCAGCATTGTATGCTATTGCCAAACCGTCACCCACAGTTGTTTCGGGATTGGTTGTGCGGGCATAGATTGCCGACGTACCGCCCGAAGTGAGAAAAACGTGATTGGCAGCAAGCAACACCTCTTGACCATCGGCATCGTCCGAGCCTGTAAGTTCGCTGCATTTACTCCAACACCTCACACCGTAGCAAGTCTCATCTTTTATAAGCAAATCGAGCAAGAGAGTATTTTCAAACACTGTGATATTCTCCTTCTCGGCTACCTTCGATATGGCAAACTCGGTAATCCAACGACCTGTGGCATCACCTCCTGCGTGCAGGATTCTGCGCTTGTGGTGACCACCCTCCAAGCCCAATGCGAGTGCGCCATTTTCGGTGTCGAACTTCATACCATCAGCTATGATTTCGGCGATACGGTCGGGGCCTTCGTTAACCAAAATATCCACCGACTCATCTTCACACAAGCCACGTCCAGCGATTAAAGTATCGGATTTGTGAATTTGAGGGTCGTCCTCGAATGATGTAACGGCCGCAATTCCGCCCTGAGCATTAAATGAATTGCTCTCGCGGAGCATAGTCTTGGTAAGGACTGCAACACTACCCTTGAACGAAGCCTTATAGGCTGCATACAATCCTGCCAGTCCGCTACCGATTATTATGTAATCAAACTTACGCATTACAAATTAGGTAATAATAATGCAAATATACCAAAAAACTTCACAAAAGCCGCATTTTATCACCAAAATACATCATATAAATAGAAAATTTAGCTCCCCGACAGCCGACCCCACAATCAAACTCACACACGAAGGCTCTGTTACAAAACAACAAAGAGGTTGCCGAAAGCAAAATTCGAGCAACCTCTATTTCTCTTAACTCTATAAGGATAATTTCATTTGGGGATTGAAAATATCCTTCCCCGAACGGCTACCCCACTATTGCATACATAGCTATCGAAAGAATCGTAAGCACCACTCCCACCATCGACTCAAATGGAATCAATCGCAGGCGTTCCTTAATACCCATCTCCACCGAACCTCCCGTAGCGTGGAAGAATGAGCCGTGAGGCAGATGGTCCAACACCGTAGCTCCGACATTGACCAACGCCGCACCCCAAATTGCTGGGACTCCTGCGGCCAAAATCGCCTCCGAGAACGATGCCGAAGCGATGGTTGCTCCCGCCGTTGTCGAGGCCGTAGCAGCCGACATAATAGTTCCCGACAGCGGAGCCAGCAACATACGAGCCGATTCACCCTGACCAAGCCACGAAATAAGGTAATCGGTCAAAGACGATGCCTTCACGATGCCTGCTATGGCTCCCGTACTTACCAACAGTACAGCCACAACCGACATTTTCTCCAAACCATAGGATATACTTTCGGCCGTACTCTTCCATCGGCGAGTAGCGATAATTCCCACTACTCCACCCACAGGCAAGGCAATCAACGGGTCGATTGCGATTCCCGCCACAGGGCGCAACATCAGCAGCACGATTACCACCAGCGGGGCCGAAATAGACGCCCAAAACGAAGGTAGATTCTGCTTCTCAGCACTCGAAAAGTTCATCTGCGAATTCATCTGTCCCCCCTTTGGCAATGGCAACAACGGCAAAATGAGATAGACAACAAGAATCAATCCTATAACCGCCGGCACGACATTGACCAACATCACCGACGAAAGCGGAGCATTGAAATTCTCGGCAGCAATAATCGTATTAGGATTCGGAGAGATGATATTACCACACTTTCCACCACCAATCATAGCCAACAGAAGTCTTGCTTTGGGGATTCCCATACGCTCGGCTATGATGATTGCAATAGGCGCAACCGTAATTACGGCAACATCGATAAACACACCCACCGCCGTCAGCAACATTGTCGAAAGAGCCAACGCCAAAAAGACGTGGCGATGACCCAAACGCTCGATAATTGTTTGAGATATTGAGGCCGCAGCACCCGTTTTGATAAGCACCCCCGACAACACTCCTGCCGCGATGATTCGCACGATAGCTGGCGTGATATCCTTCACACCCGAAATCATATTGGCAACCGTAGCGTCAAGGCCCATACCGCCCAACAATCCGCCCACCACTGCACCCAAAAGCAGACTATATACAGGCGAAAACTTACGAATTATCAGCACGATTGCCAACAGCAATCCCACTACTGCGCCCACTGCACTCCACATATCAACTTCTATCCTGATTCTGATTTAACAATCTGATTATCTGCTCCGTTGTACGACGGATATTCTTGTGCGCTACATCTTTTCGCATAGCTTCTTGCAGAGTTACGGGCCCTGCAACCACAGGCAAGATTGCCACAAAGCTGCTTCCTGCCAACTCCTCGCACATCTCCACCGCTCCACCAATGGCAACGGTCGGAATATTTTGCGCCGTAGCCATACGCAACACTCCGCTTGGAGCTTTGCCCATAACTGTTTGGCTGTCGATTCTTCCCTCACCCGTAATCACCAAATCGCACCCCTCTATAATTGAAGAGAAACGTATGGCATCTAAAACCATATCTATTCCGGGTCGAAGTTCCGCACCGAGCAACGCCTTGAAACCAAAGCCCAATCCACCAGCCGCACCCGCACCGGGCCACGACGAGAGTTCCTCTCCACAATAGTTAGCCACCACTTGGGCGAAATTACGCAACCCCTCATCGAGTTGCTCTACCATAGCTTTATCAGCCCCCTTCTGCGGAGCAAACACATAGGCTGCGCCCGCCTCTCCGTAGAGCGGATTCTTCACATCACACGCCACCACAAACTCGCACTCGGAGAGCTGCGGTATCACCTGCGAATTGTCGATTCGAGCAATTCTCTGCAACATCTCGCCACCACCCGACAGCAATTCACCTGCGGCATCGTAAAAGCGAAAACCCAAAGCCGACAGCATACCCACGCCTGCATCGTTTGTAGCACTGCCTCCTATGCCGATAAGAATCTTTCGGCAGCCCAAGCGAATGGCATCGGCTATCATCTCACCCGTACCATAAGTGGTTGTTTTCAAGGGATTTCGCTCCGACTCTGCAAGCAACGGCAAACCACTTGCCGCCGACATCTCCATAACGGCCGTAGCACCTCCATCAACCACACCATAACGTACTTTTATGGGGCGCATCAGCGGATCACGAACCTCGATTTCAACCCACTCACCTGAGAGCGTATCAACCATTGCCTCTACCGTTCCCTCGCCTCCGTCGGCGATACTCACTTTCTGAACTTTGCAATCGGGCAAAACCGACATAATTCCCTGCTCAACAGCATCGGCCACCTCTCGTGACGAGAGCGACCCCTTAAACGAATCTACGGCAACAGTTATACGTTTCATAAAGACTCTATTTTACAATTTGCAAGAGAATCTCCTCGCGCTGAGGAGCATTCTCGGCCACAGCATTATTATACTCTTTCACAAGATTCTTATCGAATCCCTGCTTTGCTATCTGGTCACGCACCTTTGCTGCACTTCGCATCGAGGCCACCTCGTATGGTCGCAACGCCTCGATAGCTCGCTCGATTACATCGACACGCATATATCGTTTGCCGTTACCACGACTAACGGGGAATACCTTGCGCTTCAAATCAACGGCCATAAGATTCATCGGTGAGTGTCCATCTTCACTTGCTGCAATAATCGGTGCAATATCACTTTCGGCCTTAACCCACGCTGCCACTGCATACGAACAAGGAGGATAACCCAACACGCTCCAAATTGTTGTTGCATCGGGATTGTCACCCTTCTTCACACCCTCAACGACAACCGACGCACTTGACGAGTTGCGCGGAATGTAATCCTGGTCGATAGCCCAACCACTCTCGGGGCGACCTGCCTCGGTGAGTAAATCGCTATCAAGCATCGCATTGAAGAACGAGCGCGACGCACCCGCAAAAATCCACTCAGCCGACAACTCACCTGCCGCGTATGCACGATGAATCAGATACTCCGCATTTTGGTAGCGAATATAACCCATACCCTCATCTTGCGCACCCGAGAACGAGTAATTTGAACGAATGATGTATCCGTTGGGAGCATTTGCTTCGTCGTTGGCATCGTATTTTGTGTAGCCATAGTCCCACACCTCAAAATATGCAGCTCCACCCTCGGCATCAATCACGCCAAAGTTAGTCTCCAAAGCTCTTGGCAGCTTCATATTTTTGATAAACTCCTCAAACTCGGCAACCGAAGCACACTTACCCAAAGCCTCTTTCATCACCTCTCCCTCTCGCTCAGGTAGATATTTCAACGAGTCGGGTTTCATATTATACGAAGCAGTGTTCATTATGGCAAAACCCTTTTCGTTGGCTCCTGCCCACGCCTCCTTGCGCTCCTTATCGCGCGAATTAACGAGTGCCGAGAAGGCATATTTCTCGCCTTTGAAATACTCAATATGATTCCACTCTGTACCCGTATCACGATGTTTCCACAATAGCGGACGACCCGACTTTGTAGCTCTTCCCGATATTACTGCCGACGTGCAGGCCTCAACGCTCGACCAGCCGAGCATCGCTACCAGCATACACAATACAAAAACAATACTTTTCGCTCTCATCTTTCACTTTTTTATTGTTATTTATACTCCGATTTAACTTTCAACGTGTGGCCTAAATCCTCCAACTCCATAATTTTAGCACGTTCTGCTCCACCCGGAGAATTTGGCGAGTGCAAAACCAGGCACAAGCGACCATCAAACGTACGGAAAATCATACTATGACCACCATTGACAAATATCGGCTCATCTTGCTGACGCCACGGGCCTATGATTTTACCAGTCATCGATTCAGCAATACCTACGGCATAAGTTCCATTCATAAAGCTCGACCACGCCATAAGCAGTTTACCCAACTTTGTGCGATAGAGGAAGCAGCCATCGGTAACATATGTCTTATTCTCACCCTCACCACCTCCTGTTGACCACTTTGCTGCCGATGCGCAGAACAGGCGAGTAGGCTCTCCAACCGTACCCGACAAATCCTTCTTCAACTGCACCAGATTCATCTCGCCGTCCATAGTCTCGACCCACTCGTGGCAATAGACCATATAGGGGATACCATTCTCAACCCACAACGTACCATCGAGAGCCATTTCGTCAAGTGGAGTAAACGGAGTCTTCTGCTCGAATGGCAAGAATGGGCCTTCGGGACTTTTCGACCAAAAGACCTGTGTGGCACGATGATTATAGGCTGGGTGACCTTTCTTTGGGCCCTTCCATCGAATATCGCTATTGAGCGTAGCAAAGAGATAATATTTTCCCTTGTACTTATGCACTTCGGGAGCCCACACAGTACCTGTAATCCAATTATCACGCGGCACATCGAACACCCTCACTGGGCCCTCCCACGTCTTCAAATCACGACTCTTATAGGCAACCATACCTCCATATACTTTGCCATTCTCACGCGTAGGAGAAGATGCATACATATAGTAAACACCCTCCTTCTCAACAGGCAGGATATATGGGTCGCGGATATTTATATCCTTCAAAGTTAAACTCTTTTGCTGTGCATACACGCCTACGGCTGCGAATGACACAGCCAGCAAAATCATTAAAAATCTCTTCATATTCATTTGGTTTAGCTATTAAAATACTCTATAATCTTTCGGGCTCTTGCCTCGCCTACAACTTCGGCAAGTTCGGCCTGCGATGCCTCTCGCACCTTCGACACCGTACGGAATCGTCTTAGCAAAGCATTGAGGCTCTTTGTGCCAATACCCTCAATCTGCTCCAACTCGCTATTTATAAACGCCTTGCTTCGTTTCTGGCGATGGAACGTAATTCCAAATCGGTGGGCCTCATCGCGAATATGGCACACCACCTTCAACGGTTCACCCGTACGGCTCAAATAGTATGGCATCGGGTCGTTTGGATAAAACACCTCCTCGATTCGCTTGGCCAATCCCACTATCGGCACACGTTTTTCGATACCCAAAGCCTGCAATACTTCGTAGGCACTCGACAACTGTCCCTTACCGCCATCAACAATTATCAAATCGGGAAGTTCAGCTCCCTCCTCCAACAGACGCGAATAGCGACGATAGACAATCTCGCGCATCGAGGCAAAATCATCAGGGCCAACCACCGTCTTTACGTTGAAGTGGCGATACTCCTTACGCGAGGGCTTGCCATCACGGAACACCACACACGATGCCACAGGATTTGTACCCTGCAAATTGGAGTTATCGAAACACTCAATGTGGCGTGGTTGCCCGTCCAAATGCAACTCGCGCTGCATAGCATTCATCAATCGCTCAGTGTGACGTTCAGGATTCTTGATTTCGAGGTTTTTCATCTGCTCGGCTCGGTAAATTCGTGCGCTCTTCAACGAGAACTCCAAAAGTTCAGCCTTCTCACCTCGCTTGGGAATCGTGAACACAACCTTATCAAACAACATTGCCGCCGAGGGCATAAATGGCACAATAACCTCACGAGAAAGGTCGTGCGAGATATTTTCGACGATATATTGTATGGCTGTCGAGAGCATATCCTCTCGCGTGGCATCAACACCCGTAGTCAAACGCACCGTATGCAGAGCCACGATAGAGCCATTTCGCAAGCGGATAAAGTTGCAATAGGCCACATCGTCATCTTCAAGCAGAGAAAAAATATCACAATCCACTATCTTGGCACTCACAATAACCGAGCGACTTTGATAATTCTCCAACGCCTCCAATCGCTGCTTGAATCGTTGTGCCTGCTCGAAACGCAGAGCCTCGGCCGCCTCTTGCATATTCTGCTCCAAATATTGACGCACAGGACGCAAATCGCCTTTCAACACGCTCTTGACCATACTCGTAAGTTCTGCATACTCCTCCTCGCTCTGCGCTCCCACGCAAGGAGCTTTGCAGTTGCCCAAATGGTATTGCAGACAGACGCCATATTTCCCTCGCTCGATAGCCTGAGCCGAGAGATTGAGTTTGCAGGTACGAAGCGGCACTACCTCGCGGATAAACTCCAATATCGAGCGTTGCATCGACACCGACCCATATGGGCCAAAATATTGCGACCCATCGTGGCGCACAATGCGGGTTGACTCCACGCGCGGAAAATTCTCCCTGCGAAGCACTATCCACGGATAGGTTTTATCGTCTTTGAGCAGGATATTATAACGCGGCTGGTGAGTCTTAATCAGCGAGTTTTCCAACAACAAGGCATCTTGCTCGCTACCGACGACAATATGTTTTATGGCCTCGATTTGTCGAACCAACACACGCACCTTTGCCGAGTGTTCCTTACTCTGAACAAAATACGACGACACTCGCTTGCGCAACGATTTGGCCTTACCCACATAAATTATCACGCCATTGCGGTCCAAAAATTGGTACACGCCCGGCAGGAGCGGCAATGCGGCCACCTCGGCCTTTAATCTATCGTCTCGATTGCTCATATTGCAAATTTACGAAAAAAATGCTTTTTTCAAATTCCACCACCTATAAAATAGCTTTTCTTGCCACACTATTGCCCCGAATATTTGTATTTATTGCCAATAAACATTACTTTTGTCTTGATAATCCACAAATTAACAAACACTTAAACCGTATGAAGAAATCTTTTTACGCAATTTGTCTATTTATTATCTGCACAACAACAATAGGTTGCAACAATAAAGAGTCAGTGGCTCAATGGGTTGACCCTATGATTGGTACTGATTACCACGCCCACACATTCCCCGGGGCTACTCTGCCTCACGGATTTGTGCAACTCAGCCCCGACAACGGCCCCGGAGGTTGGGATTGGTGCGGTGGTTACCACTCTTCCGATGAAACCATTATCGGTTTCTCGCATACCCACATCAGCGGTACAGGCGTACGCGATTTGTGCGATATTACAATTATGCCACAAGTGGGTGACCCCGTTTTTGAGTTCGGCTCAAAAGATGACCCCGACACAGGTTATCGCTCACGTATAAAGCACTCGACCGAGCAGGCCGAGGCTGGTTACTATTCAGTCTATCTCGAAGACCCGAAAATCAAGGCCGAACTTACCGCAACTCGCCGCTGCGGATACCATCGCTACACATTCGACAACCCTTCAAATCAGCATTTTATCCTCGACTTCAACTATTGGAACGGCAATACCACTCGCAAGGCTTCGTTTCGCGTTGTTGACAATAGGACAATCGAGGGAGTAAGAGTTGTAAGAGGCTGGGCACCAAAGCGCGAGATATATTTCTATGCCGTATTCTCGGAGCCATTCTCAGAGGTTGTCGCAAAGATTGACGACAAGGAGTTGGGGGCTGTAACCGAGGGCGAAGGACGACGAGTTACATTGGCCGCCAAATTCGACAAACCAGCGAAAGAGATTACAGTAAAGGTTGGTATTTCGTCGGTTAGCTGTGAAGGTGCGAAACTTAACTACAACACCGAGATTGCCGACAAAAGCTTCAACAAAGTACGTCGTGAGGCTAAGGCCGAGTGGGAGCAGGCTCTATCAAAGATTGAAATCGAGGCATCGGAGACCGATAAGCGCATATTCTATACCTCACTTTATCACACTTTGGTTGCCCCAATCACATTCAACGATGTTGATGGCAGCTACCGAGGAATGGACGGCAAGATTCACAATAGCGGCAACGAGGACCACTACACAATATTCTCATTCTGGGACACGTTCCGTGCCGCACACCCGCTCTACACTATCATCGAGCCTGAGCGCAACGAGGCTTATGTGCGTTCAATCATCGAGAAGTGGAAGCAGCTTGGAATGTTGCCAATGTGGGAGTTGCACTGCAACGACACACGTTGTATGATTGGCTATCACGCCGCATCGGTTATAGTTGATTCATATATGAAGGGCTACCGCAACTTCGACCACGAGGAGGCAATGAAAGCTATGGTTGCTACTGCCGAGCGCGATGAGTTCGGAATCAAATATGTCAAGGAGTTAGGATACATTCCAGCCGACAAGGAGGGCTCATCGGTATCGATGGCGGTTGAATATGCCTACGACGATTGGTGCATAGCACTTATGGCAAAACAGATGGGCAAGAAGGATATTTACGACCGATATATCACTCGCGCTCAGTATTATAAAAACTATTACGATCCAACCGACCTATTCTTCAAGGGCCGCTATTCAAATGGCAAATTTACCAACGACGTATTCAATGCCAACCAGATTTACCATAGCCACTATGTCGAGGGCAACGCTTGGCACTATGCTTTCTTTGCGCCACAAGATGTGGAGGGTCATATAGAACTTATGGGTGGCGACGATAGATATGTAGCTCGCCTTGACGAGATGTTCGATGCCGAGACACCCGCAGGTCACGGCGATGTAACGGGCAACATCGGCCAATACTCTCACGGTAACGAGCCTTCGCACCACGCTGCCTACCTCTACGCCTACGCTGGTAAGCCGTGGAAGACCCAGCAACGCATCAAGCGAATAATCGACGAGATGTATAACGACACCCGCTCAGGTTTGTGTGGTAACGAAGATTGCGGACAGATGTCAGCTTGGTATGTATTGAGTGCAATGGGATTCTATCAGGTTGCACCGGGCTCAAACGATTACATTCTCGGCACTCCACGCTTTGCCAAAACTCAATTGAACTTGACCAATGGCAATACATTGAAGATTATAGCCGAGAATCTTTCGGCAGAAAACTTCTACGTTCAGCAGGTACGTTGGAACGGCCAGCCATACACTAAATCATACATCACCCACGATATGATTACGTCGGGCGGTGAGCTCACCTTCGTGATGGGCTCAACACCAAACGAGGAGTTTGGAGCGGCCACAGAGGCTCGACCAAAGTCACATATCACCGACAAGAAGATGAGCACAGAAGAGCTTCTGGCGAATCCTGCAAAACATTAAAAATCAAAAAAGTGCTGAGTTTTGAAAATTCAGCACTTTTTTATTATGGCATTGTTATAATTCTAATTCATAATTACAATTCATTGCTAATAACACAATCCATCACCCTATCGTGAGGCTCCATAGGCAGAGTATCAAAGAGTTGAAAATCCAGACAAACACCTACGCACTCTGCTCGAAATCCTTTACGCGCCAAATAACGGTCGTAAAAACCCTTGCCACGACCCAATCGCGCCCCGTCACGACCAAATGCCACACCGGGAACTATCATTACATCTATCTCGGAGGCATCGCAAGGCTCTCCACTCTGCGGCTCTAATATTCCATACGAACCCACCTGCATCGAGTTTGTCCGATAATCAAAAAACTCCATCTTTGAGTTTGAACCATCATCAATCACGCGAGGCAGAACAACTCGGAAATCACCCTTTGAGGCCATCTCTTCGACAAATTCACCAATCTGTACCTCGTCGGGCAGTGGAGAAAAGAGAGCCACTACCGAACCCTGCCGTTGGGCGAAAAATTGGCGCAACTGCTCGATTACATCTCTCGATTTCAGCCGTTTCTGCTCCTCGCTCAGCGTTTTGAAACGCTCTCTGACTTGTCGCCGAATCTCCCGTTTTTCCATATTTGACACGTTTTAACCCTTTTTTATATATAAATATCGCCTGCTAAGTATTGTTATTTTGCAAACAATTATTATCTTTGCAGAAATAATATGGCTTTTTGTAAGCAAATGCAATAGTAAACAATTTCACAAACAAAAATAAACAAAATCTTTTTAATTATGAGCTGTTTTTTATGCAATTCATCTCTTGGAAAGAAGTTGGTGATGAGCGTGACAGGTTGCTGTCTTGTTCTCTTCCTTCTTTTCCATATGGCAATGAACCTCGTGGCATTGATTAATCCCGCAGGTTACAACACAATTTGTGCGTTGCTCGGAGCCAACTGGTATGCCGTAGTAGCAACAGTAGGTTTGGCTGCATTGGTGGTTCTCCACTTTATGTATGCCCTTATCCTTACAGTTAACAACTATCGCGCTCGCGGTTCACAGCGTTACGCTGTAACTGCTAACGAGCCCGGTGTTGAGTGGGCCTCAAAGAATATGCTCGTTTTGGGCGTAATCGTAATTTTGGGTCTTTTGCTCCACCTCGTTCACTTCTGGTCGAAGATGATGCTCGTTGAGTTGATGGGTGCCGAGGGTACAATGGTTGCAGGTGAGTTTGTTCACGCAACAGACGGTGCTACACTCGTTGCCTTCACATTCTCTAAGTGGTACAACGTAGTTCTCTACTTGGTATGGCTTACAGCGTTGTGGTTCCACCTCAATCACGGTGTATGGTCTATGTTCCAGACAGTAGGTTGGGCCAACGACGTATGGTATCCTCGTTTGAAGTGCGCTTCAAAGGTGGTATCAACTCTCGTTATTTTGGGCTTTGCTGCCGTTATCGTAGGTTTCTTCGTTATGAGCATCTGCGGTTGTGGTGTTGAGGTTTGCACCGATGCTTGCTGCGCAGGTCACAACCACGCCCATTAATCTAATTCATCGAACAATAAAAAATTAACAGATATGGCTTTAAAGTTAGATTCTAAAATTCCTGCTGGTGCGTTGGCCGATAAGTGGAGCAACCACAAAGCAGCAATCAAAGTTGTAAGCCCCGCTAACAAGCGTAAGCTCGACATCATCATCGTAGGTACGGGTTTGGGTGGCGCATCTGCAGCTGCTTCACTCGGTGAGATGGGTTACAACGTAAAGGTATTCTGCATTCAGGATTCACCTCGTCGCGCTCACTCTATTGCAGCTCAGGGAGGTATCAATGCAGCTAAGAACTATCAGAACGATAACGACTCTGTTTACCGTCTTTTCTACGACACTATCAAGGGTGGCGACTACCGCGCACGCGAGGCTAACGTTTACCGTTTGGCCGAGGTTTCTAACCTTATCATCGACCAGTGCGTAGCTCAGGGTGTTCCTTTTGCTCGCGAGTACGGCGGTTTGTTGGCTAACCGTTCATTCGGTGGTGCTCAGGTATCGCGTACATTCTATGCTCGTGGTCAGACCGGTCAGCAGCTTTTGCTCGGTGCTTATGCAGCACTCAACAAGGAGATTGCAGCAGGTTCTGTAAAGAGCTACCCACGTCACGAAATGTTGGACATCGTTGTTGAGGACGGCGAGGCTAAGGGTATCATCGCTCGTAACTTGGTAACAGGTGAGATTGAGCGTCACGGTGCTCACGCTGTGGTTATCGCAACAGGTGGATATGGTAACGTATTCTTCCTCTCAACTAACGCTATGGGTTCAAATGGCTCGGCTGCGTTCCAGTGCTACCGCAAGGGTGCAGGTTTTGCTAACCCCTGCTTTACTCAGATTCACCCCACTTGTATTCCAATTCACGGAACACAGCAGTCGAAGCTTACTCTGATGTCAGAGTCATTGCGTAACGACGGTCGTATCTGGGTACCAAAGAAGATGGAGGACGTAGAGGCTATCCGCAAGGGTACAAAGAAGCCATCAGATATCGCCGAGGAGGATCGCGACTACTACTTGGAGCGTCGTTATCCTGCATTCGGTAACTTGGTACCACGCGACGTTGCATCGCGTGCCGCTAAGGAGCGTTGCGATGCTGGTTACGGTGTGAACGAGACAGGTTTGGCTGTATTCCTCGATTTCAAGACAGCTATCGAGCGTTTGGGTGAGGATATCATCAAGCAGCGTTATGGCAACCTCTTTGATATGTACGAGGAGATTACCGACGTAAGCCCATACAAGGAGCCTATGCAGATTTTCCCAGCAGTTCACTATACAATGGGTGGTATTTGGGTTGACTACAACCTTATGACTACTATCCCCGGTTTGTATGCTATCGGTGAGGCAAACTTCTCAGATCACGGTGCTAACCGTTTGGGTGCATCTGCATTGATGCAGGGCTTGGCCGACGGTTACTTCGTATTGCCTTACACTATTGGCGACTACCTCTCAAAGAAGATTCAGGCTCCAAAGGTATCTACCGATACACCTGCATTTGCTGAGGCAGAGAAGGCTGTTAAGGAGAAGATCGAGAAGCTCTTCTCAATCAACGGTAAGCAGTCGGTTGACGATATCCACAAGCGTTTGGGTAACATTATGTGGAACAACGTTGGTATGGCTCGTACAAAGGAGTCTTTGGAGAAGGCTATCAAGGAGATTCAGGCTCTTCGTAAGGAGTTCTGGACTGACGTTAAGGTGGTTGGTACTGCCAATTCATTCAACGTAGAGTTGGAGAAGGCATTGCGTTTGGTTGATTACTTGGAGCTTGGTGAGTTGATGGCCCGCGACGCACTCAATCGTGAGGAGTCTTGCGGTGGTCACTTCCGCTCAGAGCACCAGACTGAGGAGGGCGAGGCTCTTCGTCACGACGACGAGTTCGCATACGCAGCCGTTTGGGAGTACAAGGGTATGGACAAGGAGCCAGAGCTCACTAAGGAGCCTCTCGACTACGAGTTCACACACCGCGCACAGCGTAACTATAAGGACTAATTTTTGACGTTAAACTTTAATACCAGAAAACAATGAATTTTAAATTAAAGATATGGCGTCAAAAGGACGCTAAATCACAGGGTGCATTCGAGACCTACGAGGTTAAGAATATCTCTGCCGACACCTCATTCCTTGAGATGCTCGACATCTTGAACAACGATTTGGTACACGCAGGCAAGGAGCCCGTAGCATTTGACCACGACTGCCGCGAGGGTATCTGCGGTATGTGTTCGTTGCACATCAACGGCCACGCTCACGGCCCCGCACAGGCTGTAACTACTTGCCAGATGTATATGCGTAAGTTCAAGGACGGCTCTACAATCACCATCGAGCCTTGGCGTTCAGCAGCATTCCCCGTAATCAAGGACTTGGTAGTAAATCGTGGTGCTTACGACGAGATTTTGCAGGCTGGTGGTTTCGTATCAGTTCGTACTAACTCAGTACCCGATGGTAACGCAATACCTATTCCTAAGAAGGACGCAGACGAGTCGATGGACGCAGCTGCTTGCGTAGGTTGTGGTGCTTGCGCCGCTACTTGCAAGAACGGTTCAGCTATGTTGTTCGTTGCAGCTCGCGTATCTTCACTTGCAAAGCTTCCACAGGGTCGCGTAGAGGGCGCACGTCGTGCTAAGGCAATGGTTGCTAAGATGGACGAGCTCGGCTTCGGTAACTGTACTAACACAGGTGCTTGTCAGGCTGAGTGTCCTAAGCAGATTTCAATTGCTCACATCGCTCGCCTCAACCGCGAGTTCTTGGCAGCTAAGTTGCAGGACTAAGATAAGGTTATACCTTATATATATTACCCGCTCTTCCCATTTGGGGGGGGCGGGTATTTTTATCTAAAAATGTTTTGCTTGTATCCGAAGAACTATTAATTTTGTACTACGAACCATTATTTAATTAGCGAAATAAACTATGAAACACCCTACCGCCTCACTCCTATCTGCCACTACGCTATTGCTTGTAGCTCTCTCGTCGTGCAACTCGAAAACTGACAGCTCCGACAACATTATCAAAATCAATCTCGATTCAACAATAGAGGCAATAAATACCGAGGAGGGATACGACCTTAGCAAAGCCGAAAATATAGAGAATTGCGGAATCATTGATGGTGTAGAGTATGTTCGTTTGGAGACATCGGACGATGCACTGATTGGCGATGTTGATAAAATAATCGTTACAGAAGATAGAATCTTTGTGGCCAATTTAAGAGAATTTGAATGTTGCCACATCTTTGACCGCAAAGGTAAATTTATCAAGAAATTGGCACGAAAGGGTCGTGCTGGTAACGAATACACCTATTTAGCCGATATATTCTACAATCCCGACAGCCACACAATCAACCTGTTAGGCCGTTTCAAAGCTAAAATCCTATCATTCGACAAAGATGGTAACGAAGTGGCTGTATATAACGAATTACCAGCAGAGTTTACCTCGATGGAGTATCACAAAGGCAAATATTACGGCACAACGGGAGGACTTATGCCCGAGAAGTGCGACAGCTGTGACTTGGTAGTGATGAACAGCCAATTTGAAATTGAAAAGTGTTTAGTAAAGAATGCTTACGCAGGAAAGCACCTATCTAACGACTCATTCTACTTATACGACGGAGAGATTTTCTACACTAACAATTGGCTGATGCAAGTCATCAACCCCAAGAGCGGAGAGACACGTTGGGAGTTCGACTTTGGAAGCTATCGCCGTCCAAAGGAACTTGACAACCCACGAGATTATTTTAAATATATCGACAAGAATAGTCGTCTAAATAATAAGGTTACTAATGTAAGCAAAATCAATGAAAGCAAAGATTACGTTGTATGTGAGTTTAATCATTCCTTCTTCTATGCATTAGGAATATACGATAAACAAACAAAATCATCGAATGTGGTGATAAGCTCATATATGGAACAACCATACGCGCTACCGTTTGGCGATATATGCACAGTTGGCGAAAGCCACATCATCACAACTATCTCGGCATCAAGCGTAGCCCGATTACAACGAGGCAAAGATGATTACGGCAACGACTTTACCAAAGAGTTCCCAAAACAGATTGAGCGTTTGCGTGCCGACTTTCCTACAATCAGCGAGGAGGACAATCCATTTATCGCTATCTATACATTGAAGGAGTAGCAACAAAAAAGCCCCGCAATGGGGCTTTAACTTTACCTATAATTTAGAATGGCAAATCATCAACCTCGGCAATAGGTGCGACACCTGCACCAGCTGCGCCTGCTCCATACGATGCTCCGCCATAGCTGGGCTCATCGCCAAATGGCGGCATATCGGGCATTGCTGGGGCACCCTGCTGAGCTACCTCCTGCTGCTTAGGTTGTACACGCCATGCTCGTACATCGGTGTACCACTTGCCGTTATACTCTCTCGACTCAACATTTACCGATACTATGTAGGTCTGACCCTCGACCAAACTATCGGCATCGGTGGGTTTGTTGAAGAATGTAACACATATCTTGCGCGAGAACTCGCTCGGAACTTCAAATATCACATCTTGACGCTGCCACTCGCCGCGTGACGACACGCCCTTGCTTACGGGCAATTTCTTTAATACTACGCCTTCAAACTCCATATCAAACTTGAATTAATCTTTACACAAAGATACAAATTATGGCCTTTCGTTGCAAATTTTTTCACTTTCCTCGCCCCTCAAAACAAAAAAAACGACAAAATATTACCATATATGTTGCCAAATGTGTATGTTTGGCCTGAATTTCGCAACTCTTACTGTGCCGACTATACAGACGAGATTTGCAACAACATAAATTCACTTACTATGAAAAGAAAAAATCTACTCTATTTATTGGTGGCCCTGCTTGCAACGGCTGTGTGGCTACCCTCGTGCGACAACGACGACGATGTATGGTACACCTACCCCAATGCTCTGGTGACCGTCAAGCCCGTCGATGCCAACTCTTTCTATATGCAGCTTGACGACAACACCACGCTCAAACCCGTCAATATGAAGGGCTCACCCTTTGGGAGCAAAGAGGTGCGTGCGTTGGTAAACTACCGCCTAAAATCCGAAAACCCCGCACCATACAATAAAGCTGTGTGGGTATATTGGATTGATAGTATTCTCACCAAGCCTGCAATCTCGGTTGAGCAGATGAATCCCGACTTTAACTACGGCAACGACCCCGTTGAGATTCTTCGCGATTGGGTTACAGTGGCCGAAGATGGCTATCTCACGCTACGTTTCCGCACAGTGTGGGGTGACACAGGGCGTCCGCACTATGTGAATTTGATTACAGGTGTTAACCCCGAGAATCCCTACGAAGTAGAGTTCCGCCACAACGCCAATGGCGACTACGATGACGATGATTGGGCCGATGGAATAGTTGCATTCCGACTTGATGGACTGCCCACAATCGACGGACAGATGATAAAACTCACTCTTCGCTGGCAATCGTTCTCGGGTATAAAGACAGCTGAATTCAACTACTTGCCACGTCCGAATTCCGACGGGCCTACGCAAATCGAAGAGAATTTCAAGCCAACAGTTAAGGTTGAATAGCAGATATTCAGACAATTATACGACTATACAAATTCAAAAACTCTCCCTCATTGAAGAAGGAGAGTTTTTGTATTATTACAATACTTGGCTTGAAACTCACTCTTTATTTTGCCACATCTTCGCTCAGCTCCGCATCTGAAACAGCCTCCGCCTCAGGCTCTGCCTCCAACTCAGCCTCTATCTTGTCAATAAACAAAACTCCGTCTAAATGGTCAATTTCGTGCTGGAAAATCACTGCGGTAAAACCCTCAATGTGCTCGGTACGCTCCTCGAAGTTGGCATCACGATAGCGCAACACCAAACTCTGCGCACGCATCACCTCTCCTCTGATTTCAGGTACCGACAGGCAACCTTCGCCGCCCAACTCTGTATCTTCGCCCAACTCTATAATCTCAGGGTTAACGAAGAATTCAAACGGCTCGCCCTCCTTATCGAAACGCTGCACTGCAACCAAACGACGCAACAAGCCCACCTGCGGGGCTGCAATTCCCACGCCTTCATTCTGTGGATTCTGCACCGTAGCCAACATTCGTCGGCACAACACCTCAAACTCCTCGCTTGCGACCATCTCGCGCGTCAGGGGCTTAGATATCGAGCGCAGCAGAACAGAATCCTGCTCGCTAGCAATGGTGGTAAGAGTCATAATATCAGACTCCCCTGCTGCTATTATCTCTTTTTCGTGAGTCGTAAAACCCTCTGAGCCACAACCTACGTTGGCAAGCGTTGCAATCATAATCAAGAATCGAATAAAAGTTTTCATCACAAAATTTGCTGTTACTGATAACAAATATACGAAATTCATATCCAACTATATAACCATAAGCAAAAAAAAGCGTCACACACCGATAAAATCAACAAAAAATATAGCAACCAACAAAATAAAATACTATTTTTGGAATAATCTTATAATCCGCTAAGAATAAAAAGTTTATGCGGAAAGTTCAAGAACGAGGTAATGAGTTGGCAACTGTTCTGATTTCTATATATTTGCATGATTTGCATTGATGTACAACTCATCTTGGAACAAAGGTACAACTTTTTCATGAACGAGCAAAAAGACGGTGCAATTTTCATTATTGCAGGGTTACATTTGAAATTGGCCTATCATCAATCTGCGATATTATAAGTTTCCCGATTCCGTCATTCGCCCCTTTCCTTTGCTCGTCTGCGAAGGTAGTACATCAGCCCTTGAAAGTTGAAAGGTCAGGCGGCAAGCCGTTTCGGTCAGAATCTTCCTCCTGCGGAGAGTATTCACCCCGAAAACCTTTCCCCTTTCAATGTCTGTACTCAGAAATGCAGACGGCAACGGAAAT
>JAFTVW010000048.1 GCA_017465605.1 Alistipes sp. | reverse complement strand
TTGTCGCATCAAGAGTTATAGCATTGTAGCATAACAATGAAGAACTCAGAAATACGAACGGTTGCTATCTCGTTACCCAATTTTCAAGCAATCCGACCAACCGATTTATTCTAAGCGAGTTATCTTTTCTTGCAAAAGTTACAGAAAGTTTCGCAATTTGCAACACTCAATGGGGTATTGTCGTTGCAAATTTCTAATAAAATATGTTAAAAATCAATATTGAAAGCCAATTATGTTTGGAGTAAGTTGGGAATCTATATCCTCAAATTTTGAATTTTGGATTACTGTGCGTATCTTTGCCCCCGAAAATTGATGTGGAAGGATTTGGACTGCTTGCAACCACAAAAAAAATGCTAAACCAGCACAATAAAGCATACGACAGCCAATCTTCCATACGTTAATTGTTTGAAATGTAAAAACTATTAAAGTATGGCTTTTTTATTTACTTCGGAATCGGTTTCAGAAGGACACCCCGACAAGGTGTCGGATCAGATTTCAGATGCAATTCTCGATGAGTTTCTTCGTCACGACCCTCAATCAAAAGTAGCTTGCGAGACTCTCTGTACCACAGGTTTGGTAGTGGTGGCAGGTGAGGTGAAGTCGGAGGCATATGTCGATATTCAGGGCGTTGCACGTCGTGTTATAGACCGCATCGGCTACAATCGTAGCGAGTATCAGTTCGATGCAGCTTCGTGTGGTATTTTGTCGGCTATTCACGAGCAATCATCAGATATCAATCAGGGCGTAGTTCGCGAGGAGGCTGAGAATCAAGGCGCAGGCGATCAGGGTATTATGTTCGGATATGCCTGCAACGAGACCCGCGAGTATATGCCCGCAACCCTTATTCTTTCGCACGTTATTTTGAAGGAGTTGGCTGTAATTCGTCGCGAGGGTGAGCAGATGACCTACCTTCGTCCCGATGCCAAGAGTCAGGTCACAATGGAGTACGACGAGGCCACAGGCAAGCCTGTGCGTGTTCACACCATTGTCGTATCTACCCAGCACGACGAGTTTATCAAGCCTACCGAGACTCGTTCAGAGAAGGAAGCCGAGCGTATGATGCAGGATATGATTCGCGAAGATGTTCGCACGATTCTGATTCCTCGCGTGAAGGCTCGTTTGGAGCGCGCAGGTGATTGTTTGTCGGAGCTTATCGGCGAAGATTATATCTTGCACGTTAACCCCACAGGCAAATTTGTGATTGGTGGCCCTCACGGCGATACAGGTCTTACAGGCCGTAAGATTATCGTTGATACCTATGGAGGTCGTGGTGCTCACGGTGGCGGTGCATTCTCAGGTAAGGATTCGTCGAAGGTTGACCGCTCGGCTGCTTATGCGGCACGTCATATCGCCAAGAATATGGTTGCAGCAGGTGTTGCCGATGAGGTTTTGGTTCAGCTCAGCTACGCAATCGGTATTGCCGAGCCGTTGTCGGTTTATGTTGACACCTATAAGTCAAAGCGTCCTGCACAGTTGGAGGGAATGACCGATGGCGAGATTGCTCGCAAGGTGGCAAAACTTTTCGATTTGCGTCCAGCGGCTATCGTTAAGCGTTTCGGCTTGAAGAACCCTATCTTCGAGGCTACTGCGTCGTATGGTCACTTCGGTAACCGTCCATACACCAAGACCGAGACCGTTTGGGAGAATGGCAAGGCCGTAGAGCGTGAGATTGAGTTCTTCGGTTGGGAGAGACTCGATGCCGTTGAGCAGATTAAGCAGGAGTTCGGTTTGTAACCAATACACATCTCATATATTGAAGCCTATCCAGCCGCCTAAGCTGTGTAGGCTTTTTTTTGTGAAATTTCGGGTGAGGTATGATTGGGTGAGAGGTTGGTGCGTGTGGCGAAAAAAAGTACATAAACAAATAAATTTGTTTTACCCAAGCTAAATTATTATATTTGTTCCCAAATTGGCTTGTTGTTTACTCACTTTTTGGTCTGCTTCGAGCCAATTGTAAGATGAAAGAATTAAAATAATCTATACAATGAAAAAGAGTAATTTTTGGAGTGAAGCTTCACGAGGTGGAGCTATTATCGGTTTGGTAGGCATAGCTTTTGCGTTGTTGGGTATGCTTATACCTTCGGTTGCATTCGTATTCAATCTTGCAAGTTTTGTTGCCTTCATTTATCTGTTGTTCCATTTTACACGTTCACGTGCAGCACTCTACACTCAGGAGGGATTCACCTATTCACAGAGTTTGGGTTTTATCGTTGCAATGGCACTCTTTACTGGAATCGTAATGGGAGCATATCAGATTGTAGCCAGCAATTTCCTCTTTACCGAGAAGTTCGAGGAGACTCTCAATCAGGCCATCGCAGCTTATTCTCAAATGGGCGTGTTGGATAACGCAACTATTGATAAGATGAGCTCAATGATGCGTAACTACATTTTCTCACCTATCTATGTGTTGATTTCTAATGTATTGAGTTACATCTTCTATTTCGCATTTTTGGGTCTTTTCATCTCGATTGGTACAAAGCGTGAGCCCGATATGTTTGAGCAGGAGGATAGCTCCGACGATGAGGAGTAATTAAGCAAAGTTTGCGCAATGAATAATCGATTGGATATATCGGTCGTAGTACCTCTCTATAATGAGCAGGAGTCGCTTTCGGAACTTGTGGAGTGGATTGACCGCGTTGCTCGCGAGAACACTCTATCGTACGAGGTGATTATGGTCGATGATGGCTCGTCTGATGATTCTTGGCATGTTGTCGAGCAACTCAAAGAGAAGTATCCTGCAATTAAGGGTATTCGTTTTGCACGCAATTATGGCAAGTCGGCTGCTCTGTATTGTGGTTTTGCAGAGGCTGAGGGCGAGGTGGTGTTTACTATGGACGCCGACCTTCAAGACTCTCCCGATGAGATTCCCGAGATGCGTCGTATGATTTTGGAGGAGGGTTACGATTTGGTGTCGGGTTGGAAGAAAAAACGTTACGACCCCGCAGGAAAACGTTTTCCTAGCAAGTTCTTCAATTGGACTGCAAGGGTTGTTTCGGGCATCAAACTTCACGACTTTAATTGTGGCTTGAAGGCGTATCGCCGTAAGGTCATAAAGTCAATTGAGGTCTATGGCGAGATGCACCGCTATATCCCAATTCTGGCTAAACACGCTGGATTCAAACGAATTGGCGAGAAGGTTGTGCAACATCAGGAGCGCAAATATGGCGTGTCGAAGTTTGGTATGGAGCGTATGGTCAAGGGTTATTTGGATTTGATTTCCGTGTCGTTTATGTCGCACTTTGGACGCTCACCTATGTACTTCTTTGGTAGTTTGGGTACAATAATGTTCTTGTTGGGAGGTTTTACCACTGTATGGGTAATTGCCGCAAAATTGTATAAGCAGGCCAATGGTCTGCCGTTGAGAGCTGTTACCGACCAACCATTATTCTTCGTAGCTATTTTGGCCGTAATATTGGGTGTGCAACTCTTCTTGGCGGGATTTTTGGGAGAGCTTATCAATCGTAATTCGTCGGATAGAAACTCCTATTTGATTGATAAAAAGATTAAATAGCAGATTGATAAATAGTTAAAACAGTCAAGTAAAGTAAAATTTCAATTACTATGATACAACGTATTCAAACTCTATATCTTGTAGGAATTGTGGCATTGATGACCACAGCACTTTTAACTCCATTGGCTTACTTTGCAGCAGGTACAAATGTTTATGAGTTGTTTGCTTTTGAGCTTGTTAGTGAGGCAGGGGGCGATGCTGCGAGTCAATCGACAATTTATATGGGCATAATTGTAGCCTTGTCGGCAATCATTCCGCTCATTACCATTTTCCTTTATAAGAATCGTATGTTGCAGATTCGTCTGTGCGCTGTGGAATTGGTGTTGCTTGTGGGTGCGCAGATTTTTATGGCCTTATACTATTATTTAAGCAATCGAATGTTCGACCAGTTGGAGTTCCACACTCAGGGTTTCCGCATTGCTATTATCTTTCCGTTGGTGGCTCTTATTCTTGATTATTTGGCACTTAGAGCAATCTTTAAGGACGAGATGCTGGTTCGCTCGTTAGATAGAATCCGATAGCTACATAACGTAGATATTGTTTTGGTATGAAAATTGACTTTCGCTTAGGCGAAGGTCAATTTTTTTATCTATGTGCAGATTCTATTTCATTTTGTTTCTTGTTGTTGTGGCAAACTCTTGCGCACGACATAAGGGGAAGGAAAACTCCCCAATTGCAGTAAAAGTTACTCGCGTCGAGATGGTTGATTACATTGAACGCGATTTTGCAGGTATGGCTACAGCCGACGATGCCGTAAATCTAGCCTTCAAAATCTCTGGGCAGATTCTGTCGGTTGATGTCTCAAAGGGCGATTATGTGAAAAAAGGCGAACTGCTTGCTCGTCTTGATCCGCGCGATGTGGAGTTGCAAAAGGCTGCCGATAGGTCGCAATTCGAGCGCGCCAAATCGCAGTATGAACGTATGCAACGCTTGCTTGACCACGAGGCCGTATCGCAGCAAGAATACGAATCGGCAAGGGCTCAGTATGTGCAGGCTCAATCGGCTTATGAGAACTCAAAGGATTTACTCTCCGAGACCAATCTCCGAGCTCCGTTTGGTGGAGTTATCGAGCGCACATATGTCGATACATACCAGCGAGTGCAATCGGGACAGACGATACTTCGTTTGGTGAATCCAATGAGTACGACTGTCGAATTTACTATGCCCGAGAAGAGTCTGCCTCTGTTGTTCGATTCCACAATCCGTTTCAGCGTGACCTTCGATAATATCCCGAATCGCCAATTTGCGGCTCGGCTCGATACCTATGCCAAAACCTCTTCCGATGCTTCGGGCTTCCCCGTTTCGTTAAAAATCGAGCGGGACGAGGCCGAGCGATACCGCATATCCCCCGGAATGACTTGTCAGGTTATGATGCACACGCAGGGCAAAGGAGCACGACAATCAACACTCGTTGTTCCACTTTCGGCCATTTATGCACCCGCTTCGGGTGGCGAGTATGTGTGGCGTGTTACATCAGATGGGCGTGTAAAACTCTCCCCCGTAACGTTGGGAGAGGTGTATGGTCGCGATATGGTGAGTATAACGTCGGGTCTTGCGGCAGGTGCCGAGATTGTAACGGCAGGTGTTTATAAACTTCGCGATGGTGATAGTGTCAAACCCATAAATCGCTAAGCCTATGTCAATCGCTCAATATTCAATGCGCAACCGCAGTGTTGTGTGGTTTATTTTGGTGTTGTTTATCGTAGGAGGAGTGTGGGCCTTTTTGCAGATGGGTAAGAAGGAGGATTCAACCTTCGTTTTGAAGAGTGCAGTGGTTAGTTGCCCCTATCCCGGAGCCAATCCCTTCGAGGTAGAACAACTCATTTCAGAACCTCTTGCTCGGGAGTTGCAATCGATGCAACGAGTCAAGAAGATTACTTCGGAGTCGTATTACGGTCTCTCGAAGATAACCATCGAATTGGAATCCTCAATTCGCTCACAGCAGATTCCGCAACTATGGGACGAGCTACGCCGCAAAGTGCTTAATTTCTCAGCTCAGCTACCTGCCGACGCAGGGCCTATTGCGGTAAACGATGATTTTAGCGATGTCTATGGATTGTATTTTGCTTTGTCGGCTGATGATGGCTTTTCGTGGAGCGAGATTAGAGAGTGGGCACAGCGTATAAAGACCCAACTTGTCGCTATCGGAGGCGTGCAAAAAGTTGCTGTCTTTGGCGAGCAGCAGCCCGTTGTCAATATCTATATCACCAAATCAACATTAGCCAATTTCTCTATCACACCCGAGATGATTGTGGCGATGATGTCGCAGCAAAATGCTGTTGTAAATACTGGTACCGTTACGGCTGGCGATATGACCCTGCGAGTACTCGATGTGGGAGGCTATACCTCTGTCGAAGATATTGGCAACCAGCTACTCATAGCTCCCGATGGAAAGCAATTCCGTTTGGGTGATATAGCTCGCATAGAACTTGACTCGCAAACTCCTCCTCAATGTATAATGAACGTTGACGGACAGCGTGCCGTAGGAGTGGGTGTATCGTCGGAGGCCGATGCCGATGTGGTAAAAATTGGCCGCCAAGTGCGTGAAGTTCTGGCGCAAATTAAGGCCGAGATGCCACTCGGATTGGAGGTCGTTGAATTGTATCCCGAAGATAGAATAGCTCACGATGCCAATCTCTCGTTTATGCTCAATCTTTTGGAGTCGGTGATTATTGTTGTGGCAGTAATTATGTTGGCTATGGGATTGCGAAGTGGTACTCTGATTGGTTTTTCGTTGCTCTTTACCATAGGAGGTACAATGCTTCTGATGTATGGTTTGGGGGAGGGTATTAATCGTACCTCACTTGCAGGTTTTATAATCGCAATGGGAATGTTGGTCGATAATGCTATTGTGGTTGTCGATAATGCTCTGAAATCTATGCGTCAAGGCCTTTCGGCTGGTAAAGCGTTGGTCGATGGTGCCGATGTGCCGAAGTGGGGATTGTTGGGCGCAACGCTTATCGCCATCTTCTCTTTCCTGCCGCTCTATTTAGCCCCCTCGTCGGTGGCCGAGATTGTAAAGCCGTTGTTTGTCGTTATTGCAATCTCTTTGTTGCTTAGTTGGGTGCTGGCGATGAGCCAAGTGCCAATGTTTGGCGAGCGAATGTTGCGCCTGAGAAGTGCTGACAGTGAAGCTCCTCGCTATAAGTGGTTCGATACGGTGCTATTGTGGTCGCTCAAAAACCGTATGGCTGTTCTGCTACTCTCTATATGGTTGTTTATCTCCTCGATTGTGGTGATGAAACTTATGCCGCAGAACTTTTTTCCGCAACTCGATAAACCATATTTTCGGGCCGATGTAATTCTTCCCGAGGGTCGTGATATATCCTATACGCAGCAGAATCTCCGACAGATGAGCGATTGGTTGCTTCGCCAAAAGGAGGTTGTCCGGGTCTCTTCGACTGCGGGTGCTACACCTATGCGTTACTATTTGGCAAGTAGTAATTATGCATCTCGTCCAAATTGTGGAAATCTTCTTGTGGAGGTGAAAAAGAGACGATTTACCAACTCTGTTAGGCAACGTTTCGATAGGTTTGTAGCCGACTCTTGTCCCGATGTGTGGTTACGCTCTTCTTTGTTCAAGCTATCACCTGTCCCCGATGCTACAATCGAGATTGGTTTTATTGGACCAAATGTAGATACTCTGCTTCGCCTAACGCAGCAGGTCGAGCAGATAATGTGGGATAATCCCGATGCTACAAACATTCGCAATAGCTGGGGTAATCGTGTTCCGACGTGGCTTGCGGTCTATTCGCAAATCAAAGGCCAGCGTATAGGCGTGAGTCGCAGCCGTATGTCGCAATGGATTACTCTTGCAACCGATGGCCTACCGATGACCGAATACAGGCGCGGTGATGAGTTTATTCCCGTACTGCTCAAAGACGACAAGAGTGAAAATTACAATTTGTCGGGCCTTAGTTCTATTCCGATCTTCTCGCAAGGAGGAAATGTATTTTCGATAGAGCAGGCGAGTAGCCGTTTCGACTTTGACTTTCGGCCATCTGTGGTGAAACGCTATAACCGCCAACGAGTGATGAAGGCACAGTGCGACCCGAAAGATGGAGTCAATACAAATGCTCTTTTCGAGCAGATTCTATTGGCTGCACAGTCGCGAATTACTCTGCCCGAAGGTTACTCTATGCGTGTTTTTGGCGAGCAGGAGTCTCAACAAGAGTCCAATCAAGCATTGAGTGCAAAGATGCCATTGGCTCTGGTGCTGATTTTTGTGGTACTGTTGCTGCTATTCGGAAATTATCGTGACCCGCTCATTATTTTGCTTATGACGCCATTGATTTTTATAGGTGTTGTGGCGGGATTGTTCTTGACGGGAAACTATTTCGATTTCTTCTCATTGCTCGGCCTTCTCGGATTGGTGGGTATGAATGTAAAGAATGCAGTTATTCTCGTAAGTTCTATTAATCGATTGCGTTGTAATGGCGTTGACTCGTACGATGCGGTTGTTGATGCGGCTCGGAGTAGGTTGCTACCAGTCTGTATGGCATCAGTGACAACTATTTTGGCTCTGATTCCACTGCTTTTCGATTCTTTGTTCTCGGGAATGGCCTCGACTATTATGGGCGGCTTGTTGGTGGCAACTATCCTTACTATGGTGGTGCTCCCTGTGACCTATACCATTTTCTATAATATCAAACCTCAGAAGTGATTTGCTCTATGATACGATTCTTCTCAATTTTTCTGCTATTGATATTGGCGGCTCGGCCAGCCTTTTGCCAAATATCGCTCCAATCATATCGTGATAGCGTATATGTGGCGAGTGCCGAACTTGTTAATGCCGAACAAGCGGTATTGAAAGCCGAGGCGACGGAGCGTTTGCGTAATACTGCATTGCTGCCTTCCTTGTCGGCTGATGGAGGATTCACCAAAACTTTTCGACGCTCTGCGGGCAACCATTTGTGGGGCTTTTCCGTCACACCTCAAATCACACAGACTATCTATGGTGCAGGCGCACGAGCTGCGCTCAATCAAGCTCGCAACCTGACCGAATCGGCACAGTTGGAGGGACAGAATGTGATGCTAAGTATGCGCTATGCTGCCGACTTTGCCTATTGGAATGTCTCGGCTATGCAGTTGTATATGGCCGCCACAAATGAGTATGTTAAGATTATCACCTCGCTCTATAACGTGGTCAAGGAGCGTTTCTCGGAAGGCTATGCGGCTAAAAGCGATATGTTACAGGTTGAGGCTCGATTGAGCGACGCTAAGTTCTCGCAAATTGCTGCCCGTAATAACTATCAGATTGCAATCAACCGATTCAATAACTTGCGAGGTGTTACCGATACCACACTGCTACGTGTTGAACTCTCACAATCAATTGTCGATTCAATTCCTTTCCCACAGCGTACCTCGGTGGAGGTCATCTGCTCTCAACGCCCCGATGTGTTGTCAGCTGCGGCGAAACTGAGTGCCGCTGAGTTTGGAGTGGGATATACTCGGGCTGCGTACAATCCCAAAATCAATGTTGGAGTGAGTGGCTCGTGGCAAACATTTACCCCCAACTCTTCGGGTCGAACATTCTGCGATGCTGCAATAACTTTGGGCGTGAATGTCCCGATTTTCCATTGGAACGAGCGACGTTATGCCGTGCGTGCGGCTCAAACCGATGTGGCCGTAGCTTACAACAACTTGGAACAAATCAAAGAGGACGTCTATATGCAGGAGGCCGATGCGTGGAGCGCACTTACAAGTAGTTATTCCCAAATGCAGTCCTCGCTTTACAATCTATCAATTGCTGGCGAAAACCTTTCAATCAGTACCTTCTCCTATAACGAGGGACAAGCCACAGTACTTGATGTTTTGCAGGCGCAGATAAGCTGGATTCAAATCTATACCAATGCCATTACGGCGCGGTTCAATTACGCTATTGCCGTTTCGGAATATAACCTTGTTGCAGGATATGTGGAGTAGTAGAAGTTGCTCTTAACCATTAATCTCTGCCGAATTGTGAAAATCACCGATAGCCGCATCAACCTGCATAGATTCATTTTTTTTTGAGTTACACATAATATTCTCTCACTTTGTGTCGTTATAGTTGCAGAACAATTAAACAAAATGATTTTGCCTATGCGAAAAATTGCCTAATTTGAATTTTAAACAAGTGATTAAACAATTTGTATTATTATGAAAAAGACGGCATTAACATTTTTAGGTGCAGCCGTAGTTGCGGCTGCTGTCGGTGGTGTAACCGCAGTGAGTGTAAATCAATATATATCAGGCGGTCACGACACCTTATCAGATTCTCATATTTCCACTTCGTGGAACGACTCAACTCCACAGGCGGGTAATCATTTTACCGCATATCAGGCTGAGCAATATCCCGATCTTACCTACGCAGCCGAGAATGCTGTGCGTGCAGTTGTAAATATCGAATCTATTCGTGAAGTGCAGTATGGCGGAGGCTCTTACGGTCGAGGTTTCGATCCTTTCTATGAGTTTTTCGGTATCCCATACGGCGGGGGCTCTCGTGGTTACTCAGAGCCACGCACTCAGGAGCAGAAAGCAGGAGGTTCGGGTGTGATAATCTCGGAAGATGGATATATCGTAACCAATAATCACGTTGTCGAGGAGGCCACAAAATTGAAGGTGAAACTCAACGATGGTCGTTTGTTCGATGCTAAACTTATCGGAACCGACCCTACAACCGATGTGGCCCTAATCAAGATTGACGGCAAGGATTTGCCTACAATACCTTTCGGTAACTCCGACGATTTGCGTTTGGGCGAGTGGGTTTTGGCTATTGGCTCTCCTTTTAATCTCCAATCAACCATTACGGCTGGTATCGTGAGTGCTAAGGCTCGTCAGTTGGGTGTAATTCCAAATGAGTTCCGCGTTGAATCGTTTATTCAGACCGATGCTGCTGTTAATCCGGGTAATTCGGGTGGTGCGCTGGTCAACACTCGTGGCGAGTTGGTCGGTATTAATACCGTAATCAAATCCTCTACGGGCAGTTATATCGGTTATTCATTTGCCGTACCCGAAACCATTGTGCGCAAGGTCGTTGTGGATTTGAAAGAGTATGGCGTTGTACAGCGTGCAATGCTTGGTATCCGCTATCGTGCTATTGACGACCAATTTGTTGAGGAGTTGGGCGAGGAACTTGGCATCAAGAAGAGCGGAGGACTCTATGTTGACGAGGTTGTCGAGGGTAGTGCGGCAGCCGAGGCAGGACTTCGTAAGGGCGATATTATCACGGCAATTGACGGTACAAAGACCAACGATGCATCAACTCTCATCGAAAAGATTGCACAGCGTCGTCCTAATGACAAGATTACAATATCATACACTCGCAACGATATTGCAAAGAAGGTCGATGTAACTCTTCGCAATAAGGTAGGTAAGGCCGAGCCTGTCACTGCCGATACGAAAGATGTAGCTGAGGCTTTGGGTGGCAAATTTGCCGATGTTAGCAAAAATATGTGTGAGAAGTTGGAGATTCGTGGTGGCGTGCAGGTCGTGAGCGTTAAGCGCGATGGATTGTTGGGTCGCTCAGGCGTAAGAGAGGGTTTTGTTATAACCTATATCAACGACCGCCTTGTAACATCACTCAGCGATTTGCAGCGAATGAGCGACAAGATTCAAACCATCGATGGAGTTTATCCTAATGGTCAAGCCGTAAGATATGTGATTGTTGGCTAACGGCAAGGGCAAATAGCATAAAGAAAGTGCAGAAGCTTTTATATAGATTGTAGTTTAAGGTATTTTAGAGGGGCTACGCAACTTTGGGTTGCGCAGCCCCTCAGCTTTTTAGCCCCTGTCTCCTTATTGCCGTCTATATAATTTGACGGAAGGTCGATTATTTCAATACTCCTATCGAGCCGTCTGATGAAAGACTCTCGGCCGATAGATTCAATTTCTTGCAGTTGCTGCTATTGTAGAACTCCACCGAAACCTTACCTTCGGCATCGGGTTTCAGCATTGGATTCCAATAGAGTGTGCGACGATAATCATCATCGGTCTTGGGTTTCTTTGAGTAGTCGGGCGAGTAAAACTCTGCTGGCTCCGAATATCCGTCAACCCACGTTTTTCGGATTCCTCGCTTAGGCTCAACTGGAATTTTGTCTTCGGGATATAACTCGATAAATACCACACAAGCATATCGCGACAAAGCCTCCGTAGCGGTCATCTCGCCAGAGTTGTAGTATTGCATAATTGCACTCTTGTCCTCGCTGACGTAGATTGATTTCAGAGCCACCAAATTCAATATGTCGTATGCTGCTACATTGCTCCAATCCTTCTCGTAATCAACGATAAACAATACCTCCTTGCCCAAATATGTCACGCTGTACGGGCTGCGTTTCATCGTGAGATACTCGCTGCTGGCATTAAAATCAGTATCTACATTGTTGCTGAAATTACTGCTGGCGAGCGCACTATGGCTCTCGGTCGAAGTGGTATCTACGGCATTGGTCGCAACGCTGTTTCGTGTGATAACGAACTTGTCGTTAAGCTCTCTAAGCAATTTGTGAATATCGGTAATTCGCTCACCGCTATCCCTTATAGCGTCAATCTCGCTGGGAATATCATAATACACCGAAGCATTCGAGCGAACCTGATAAATCTCCTCTTCAAGTGAAGGAGCAGCTTTGACTACCACCTCTTTAATCTTGTGGGTCCTCTTGTCGATAGCCAAAAATGACTCGTTATCAACAATCGAATCGGTTAATGCGTCATCAGGGTTGGTGAAATTTTTTGAATCAGCATTCGATGAATAGCTGCGAGTGACTTTATTGTCATTCTCATCAGTAAGCACAAATTGCAAATCGCTCTGCGTATATGCCTTTGGCTCAGGCGAGAAATTTCTATCCAATAGGATACGGCTGAACTTTCGGCGATTTTTGTCGTTGGTTACCGCCAAAGTGAGATGCCACTTACCCTTTGTATCACCAATCAACATCGAGAAACGCCCCATACTATCAACATCTACGATACCTGCCTGTGAAGAGTTCTTTCCCGAAAGAGAGTCGTTCTTGGGTGTTGTTGTCTTCTTTTTCGAGTCGGGATAATACTCATCGTTAAATGCCAGGGAACTTGATTCCATTGAGGCCCTTGAAAAGCGCGAGAATCGACCTCGACCATAGCGAGACATTGAGGTAGCGTTAGCCGTAAGCGATGCACTCGCCTTAGCGGCGTTTGATTCAGTCGATTTTTTTGCGATGTACGACTCATCGTCAAGTTCGCTATCCTTCTCTGTTCCGCGAATCGAAATAAGTGACGAAAGCTGAATATCTGTCATCGGCTTGTCTGTTCCGTGACGCAACACCTGTCCGTGTACCTCAATGCCTTGTTCGGGCAGATATTTGAAATCGAAATCTTCGGTACCTGCCCACCAATCCCAGTTGTATCTTCTCCAACCTTGTATCATCAACAGTTCGTCAAGAGCCGTGCGATGTTCCAAATCAGTTGATTCAAAGTAATATAACGGCTGATGCACATAACCCTTTATCTCCGACATAAGAAGCAAATCGGCAAGCATCGAATTGCGGCTCTCGACCAATCTTTCACCATCGCGTACAGCCAACGAAATCGGAGCCTGCGAAGGGTTGCCGAATGGGTCGGTGGCCGTAAGATTCAATTTCACCAAATCGTTTGGCTCGTATGACTTTTTATCGGTAGTTACATTTATCGATGAGCGTTTTCCGAAATGTGTAAATGCCAATCTGTCGGCAATGATTTTACCTTCGGCATCGGCCAATACGATGCGGGCAACACCTGCGGGCAGACGACGCTTGTTGACCTTGTACTCAATCGAATCACCTTGCTCCATACCAACAATAGTGTAGCTGGATAATATACCTCCGCAAATTACAGCCGAAGCTATAATCTTGTCATTCACGCCCTTTTTGTTTACCTTGATGCTGATACTATCGTTTGATGAGAGGTTGTCAACCCTTATGACCATACCTCTCTCCTGTGCTTTTGGAAGTTCAAACGAGTGAACTTTTCCATCTATCTCTACCTGTGCTTTGGCTTGCTCCAACGAGGGACGATAGTCAAATGTTCCGCGTCCTTCGTGGCCCGATTTGAATTCAGCTAAGGTTGCACCGCTCTTGCTGACCACCTTTCCCGTTACGTTCATCGGAGTACCGTTCTCATCAGTGGCCTCAAACGCCACGCGTGAATTGAGCCCAGCCACGAGATTGCCACCTTCGGGATAGAATCGCATATTGATAACCTTGTCAGCCTTCTCGACTTTTCGTTTTATGGGGTAGTGATTCTTCGTTACGTCCATTTTCAGCATACGCATATCACGGTAATTACCCGACTCTTGTGGCTTGTCGAATACGGGGATAATACGCGAATAAATCACATCTTTACCGAAGTTTAGCATATACTTCGTGTAGGCGCGAATCTCATAAAAACCAGAGTAGAAGGGTAGTTTATTGAGCTTGAAATTACCTGCACACCTTCCCTCTTCGATTGGCAATATACACTTGTCAACCAATGTTCCTCCCGGGTTAAGCAACTCCACATATAATGTCTTGCTCAATCCCGAAGGTTTGTTTCGTTCTGCGGTTACAATATATGCCTGAAACCATAGATTGTCACCCTGAAAGTAGCTTGTGTTGTCCAAATGCAGATATACCTTCTCTTGTGGTAACATCTTACCAAACTCTTTGGCCGAGATTGCATACCCCATCAACTTTTGGGTTATAGTGTCTGTCGCGGATTCTTGTGCAATAGCTGTTGCCGATATGAAAATAAGAATGAAAGTGTAGAAAATTCTTCTCATAGTTATATTTTGTATTTTAGTACAAATATAAATAATTATTGTACAAAACCACTATCCTTACCTGCGATATGGCCAAATTGCGGGGTGAAACGCCTTAAACACAGGTTACGATAACTTAATCATCTCACATTTCATACGTTCAGTTAGCACAAAGAAAATTCAAAATTGGCCTGACGGGCGGTAATATAAATAAAAACGTCATTCTGACATTTTTGTAACAGAGTGAGTGATTAGAAATGATTAGTTACTATACAAAAATGATGGAATCTACCTTATAGTAAGGGCGTTGCAAAAAGTGACTTTGCAGCAAAGACACACTCCCTCCCCTTCGGGCACTCCCTCTAACTTAGAGGGAGAGTTTTTTGTTGTTCTTTGGAAGGCTGTAAATAAGCGGTAGATTTCAACATTTTCGCATAGATGCTTGTGCTATCACCGTTGACCGTTGATGCGAAAATATGAAATGACGTGATATTTATTGAGGAATGACGTGTAATAAAAACTCTATCTAACTCGATGTTAGATAGAGTTTTAGCAAATTTTGAATTTTGAATTCTAAATTTTGAATTCAAAAATTATTTTCCCCACAAGTTGCGTGGATAAACACCAGCCTCGATAAGCTCTTCAATCTTAGCTACCAACTGAGGTTTGTCGGCCTGATATGTCACGCCAAACCAATCAGCCGTAGTGCTTAATACCTTCAATTTAGCTGTACCTTCGCCGATGAGCTTGTTAACCATAAGCGGAATAAAGAACTCAGCTTTGAGGTTTGCCTGAGTTGCGGGGTCGCTGAGGAATTGCTTGAAATACTCCTCCGAGTAGTCGAAGTAGTCGGGAGTAAATCCAAACAAATTCATCGATACGGGAGTCTCCTCCTCCAAAGCCTCATCTTCGCCCAAGTCGTGGAATACGATTGTACCCTCGGCGTTGCGCTCAATCTTTGTACGCTCTACGATAGAAGAGAGGAATCCCTCCTCGTTGATAGAACATACACCACGCGATACAGTACCGTTCTCCGAGAGGGTCTTGTTTACCGCATAACCAACCATACAATAGTGACCCTTATCCTCGCCGCGCTGGCTCAAATATTCACCGATAACCTTGTATGCGTCAGCACCATAGAAGTCGTCAGCATTGATAACGGCAAAAGGTTCCTTAATTGCATCTTTTGCCATCATAAGTGCGTGGTTAGTACCCCAAGGCTTCTCTCTTCCCTCGGGAACTGAGAATCCCTCTGGCAAATAATCAAGCTCTTGATATACAACCTCTACCTCAATCTTTCCACCGAAACGCTCTTTGTTAAAAATTGCGGTGAAAGCGTCAGCAAACGAGTGGCGAATAACAAATACCACCTTTCCGAATCCTGCACGGATAGCATCGTAAATCGAGTAATCGATGATAGCCTCATTGTTGGGGCCTACGCCGTCCATCTGTTTGAGTGCTCCGTAACGAGAGCCCATTCCTGCGGCCAAAACAAGTAATGTAGGTTTTACCATAGTCTCTTTTTATTTTATTGTTTGTTTAGTTTTGTTCGAAACTAATATCAAAGTACAAATATACGAAAATCCAAACTATTTTCTCACTATTTATCCTGTTTTATTCAAATAAAGCTCGTAAAGATTCTCCTTTTTCGCTACGATTTCCCACAATAGATAATCGATAATATGCGTTTTAATAGAGAAATTGCCCTTGCAGGCCTACTTTACACTAAAAAAAAGCGGCCGAGAGGGTGCCGATTTATCCATTTTTTGAGTATCTTTGTTCGGTTATAGATAAGTGTAGAATGAAAAGATTGATAAAGACCATAAAACGATTGTTCCGCAAGCGACGCCTTGCAATGAGCGATGCCTTGATGCGAACCGACGAGTGGAGTGTTCACGTCTCGCCTGTGGGTCTGTTGGGCGGCTTAATCGTATTTGCTCTGCTGCTCTTTTTATTGGCACTTGTATTTGTCGCTTACACTCCTATTTTGGATATCTTCCCGGGCTATCGTACCTCGGCTGCCAAGTCGCACGACGAATTGGTGCGTAACATTATGCGTATCGACTCTTTGGAGCGTCGTATGACCGATATGCTTACATATAACGAAAATGTAGCTATGATTTTGGAAGGCCGTACCCCTGTCGTGCGTACTCCTATGAGTGATGGCGACACCACCTCTTTGGATAAGACTCTTGTTCCGCCTTCTCAGTTTGATTCACTTCTTCGTGCGCAGATGGAGGGTGATGGCGAGTACTCTTTGGCTCGTACAATAGCCAGCCGAGCTTCTGGCGGTAGTAAACTCATCTTTGCAGCCCCCGTTGAGGGTATCATCAAGCGTCACTTCTCGCGTGAGGACAACTATTTGGGTGTTGCGCTTCAAGCTGCTCCCAATTCTCCCGTTACGAGCATCGACGATGGAACTGTTATCGAAGTTGCATCGGGCGATGAGTCGGGAACAGTGGTTACGATTCAGCATTTCAACGGCTTTATCTCAATATATCGCAATTTGACGCAGGTGCTTGTCAGCAAAGGTCAGTCGCTAAAAGCTCGTCAGGTCATTGGCTACAACGCAATGCCAGGCGTGGGCGATAAGACCAATCCGATGTTCGAGATGGAGATTTGGAGCGAGGGTAAGGCTGTTGACCCCGAGATTTATATTGTATTTTAAGAAAACTAATCCGAATGAAACAACGTCTATCAATACTCGGCTCAACTGGCTCGATTGGAGTTCAGACTCTCGATATCGTTGCCGAGAATCCCGATTTGTTTGAGGTTACTTCACTTGCAGCAGGCAGTAATTGGGAGCTTTTGGCTCGCCAAGCTATCCGTTTCGATGTCGATACAGTAGTTATTGCCGACACCACTAAATACGAGCCTTTGCGTCAGGCTTTGGCTTCGCACCCTATCAAGGTCTTTACGGGTAGTGAATCTCTGTCGCAGATTGTCCGTAGCTCGGAGGTTGATGTTGTGGTGAATGCGCTTGTCGGCTATGCTGGTTTGCACCCTACGGTTGCGGCTATTAAGGCGGGTAAGAAGGTGGCTCTTGCAAATAAGGAGACTTTGGTTGTTGGCGGTGATTTGGTTATGCGCCTTGCGGCCGAGCGTAGAGTCCCTATTTTGCCTATTGATTCCGAGCACTCGGCCATCTTTCAGTGTCTTGTGGGTGAGCAATCGCCAATTCGTCGATTGATTGTTACTTGCAGTGGTGGAGCTTTGCGTGATGTGCCAAAGGAGCAGTTGTGCGATGTGACACCAGAGCGTGCATTGCAACACCCTCAGTGGAGTATGGGCGCAAAAATCACAATCGATTCGGCCACGCTGGTCAATAAAGGTTTTGAGGTTATCGAGGCTCATTGGCTGTTTGGTGTAGATGCCGACCGTATCTCGGTGTTGATTCACCCTCAGTCAATCGTTCACTCAATGGTGGAGTTTGACGACGGCGCAATCAAAGCTCAGTTGGGTACTCCCGATATGCATATGCCTATCAGCTATGCACTTATGTTCCCGCAGCGAGCATCTCGTCCAAGCGAACAATTTGATTTCTTGGCGCACCCCACGCTTACTTTTGCCGAGCCCGATAGGGATAAATATCCTGCACTCGATATTGCCTACGATTGTATGCGTCGTGGTGGAACGGCTGCTTGCGTGATGAATGGTTCAAATGAAGTTGCGGTAGCTGCATTCCTTGCGGGTAAGTGCCGTTTTACCGATATCACAGCTTCGATTGAGTACGCATTGTCGAAGGCTACATTTATCCAGCAACCCACTTTGGCCGATTATGAGGCTTCTAACGAAGAGTCTCGCGCACTTGCGGCCGAATATTTGAAGTTGTAGGGGCTGGTGTCATAAGTTGATTGGCCGAGATTGGCTGTTGACACAAGGTCGATGGGTAAGCCGCAATTCGATATAATGTATTAGGATTTAGTAGTTGAATCTGAAAAATATTAGGTAGGTTAAAATTTAGGTTAATAAGTAAAGAAATTACAATAAAAGATGGAAATACTGATTAAGGTTTTACAATTCTTTATGAGCCTGTCGCTACTCGTTGGTATTCACGAGTTTGGCCACTATATTATGGCTCGTGTGTTTAAGATTCGCGTTGAGAAGTTTTATATATTTTTTGACCCTTGGTTTTCGCTCTTTAAGTGGAAGCGCGGGGAGACCGAATATGGAGTAGGTTGGTTGCCACTTGGCGGCTATGTGAAGATTGCTGGAATGATAGACGAGAGTATGGATTTGGAGCAGATGAAAGCTCCTGTTCAGGCTTGGGAGTTCCGTGCAAAACCTGCGTGGCAACGCTTTTTAGTGATGATTGCAGGTGTGGTAATGAATGTGTTGTTGGCGATGGTTATCTATACAGGCATTCGTTACACCAATGGCGAGAGCTATTTTGCTAACGACGATATTAAGTGGGGTTACGAATTCAACGAGGCAGGCGAGAAATTGGGCTTTGTCGATGGCGATAAGATTGTGGCTATCGACGGTGAGAAGATTGACGATGTAAACGAAATACGCAATCGATTGTTGCTCACCGAGGAGGGTCGCAACGTAGAGATTATCCGCAATGGCGTTAGCCAAAATCTCGAAATCCCATTCGAAGCATTGCTCGAAATGCGTCGTAGTCGTGGCTTTGAGGATTTGTATGTTCCACGTATCCCATTTATCATCGACACCGTATCGTTCGATTCAGCCATAGCATCGGGTCTTAAAGTTGGCGACGAGGTTGTGGCGTTTAATGGTGAGCGCAATCTCAGTGCCAATCAAATCACAACCCTTCTGAGAGAGGAGTTCAAGGGCGATACAATCAATCTTGTTGTAGCTCGTGGTGCAGAGCAGGTGGAGTTGGCCGTTCCTGTAAACGAGGAGGGCCGTATTGGTGTAGTATTGAAGGGCGATATATTCCAGCCTCGCACAAAGAGCTTCACCCTGTTGCAGTCAATTCCTGCGGGAATATCGCTTGTGGGTGAAACTATTGCCGATTATTGGGGTCAGCTAAAACTTATCTTCCAACCCAAGACCAAGATGTATGAGGAGTTGGGCGGCTTTATCTCTATTGGCCAAATCTTCCCTTCTCAGTGGGATTGGTTGCGCTTTTGGAGTATGACAGCATTCCTTTCGATTATGCTTGCCGTGCTTAATATCTTGCCAATTCCGGGACTGGACGGTGGTCACGCCTTGTTCACTTTGTGGGAGATGCTCACAGGCCGCAAGCCGAGCGATAAGTTCCTCGAAGTTATGCAATACATTGGATTCTTTATTCTGTTGGCACTTGTAATCTATGCCAACGGTAACGATATATACAGATTGTTTACAAAGTAAGATGGCAAAGGTCAAGAAGGCATATTTCTGTCGCGAGTGCGGATTTGAAGCCCCAAAATGGTTGGGTAAATGTCCCGCGTGTGGTGAGTGGAACTCTTTTACCGAGGAGGTCATATCGAAGAGCACTTCATCGTCGGCCTCTATTGCTGCCACTATGCCAGCCGCTCCTCCGCAGCGCGTTACCGAGATTGAGCACGCAACCTATCAGCGATTAGACCTCCACAATAGCGAGATGAATCGTGTATTGGGTGGTGGCCTTGTACCAGGGTCGCTTATCTTGTTGGGAGGTGAGCCGGGCATAGGTAAATCAACTCTCAGCCTTCAATTGGCTCTGTCAAACCACTCGCTTAAAACTCTGTATGTATCGGGTGAGGAGTCAGTCGAACAGATTGGAATGCGAGCTAAACGTTTGGGTATCTCAAACGAGGAGTGCTATATCTACTCCGAGACTTCGTTGGAGAATATCCTAAGCCAGATTCGTCATATCTCACCCAACATAGTCGTTGTTGACTCTATCCAAACCATCTTCACCGACACCATTGAATCCTCGGCAGGTAGTGTCTCGCAGATTCGTGAGTGCGCTGCCTCGCTCCTTAAATATGCCAAAACTACGGGTGTGTCGATATTTATTATTGGTCACATTACCAAAGATGGCTCAATCGCAGGCCCTAAGATTTTGGAGCATATTGTCGATGTGGTGCTGCAATTCGAGGGTGATTCCAATAGTGCGCACCGTATTTTGCGAGGCATAAAGAATCGTTTTGGTGCGACTTTCGAGATTGGAGTGTTCGAGATGATGGATTCGGGCCTTCGGGCCGTTGAAAATCCATCTGAGATTCTCCTCTCGCATTACGAAGAGCCTCTGAGCGGTATAGCTGTCGGAGCTTCGGTCGATGGAATACGTCCATATCTAATCGAGGTGCAGGCGTTGGTTAGCAATGCAGCCTATGGTACACCCCAGCGAAATGCTACGGGATACGATCAGCGTCGTATGAGTATGTTGTTGGCAGTATTGGAGAAACGTGTTGGAATGAAGATGTTTCAAAAAGATGTTTTCTTGAATTTTGCAGGTGGTTTTAAGGTTTCAGACCCGGGTTTGGATATGGCTGTCGTAAGTGCGGTGATTTCGTCATACTACGACCGCCCAATCACCGATGGAGTATGTTGTGCTGGTGAGATAGGACTTTCAGGCGAAGTCCGTCCCGCCTCACGCACCGAGCAACGCATCACCGAGGCTGCACGATTAGGTTTCAGACGCATCATTGTTTCGGGATTTTTGCGCAAAGGATTCAAAGCCCCACGCGGAATCGAAGTGGTGTATATCAATAACATTGGCGAACTTCCACGCGCTATTTTCTGCGAAGAGATTTAGCAAGTCATAGCTCAATCAATATGGTAAGCTCAGATTAAACAACTTTTAACATTTTATAATCGGCTTAGGCCCGATTGGTACATAATTTGAAATCAGTCCTCTTCAAAACGCTATGCGATGAAGAGGATTGTTGTTTTCGGAGGTTTGGGCCTTATAGGTAGCCATTTGTGTTGCCGTCTTGCCGATATTGGCGAGGAGGTTGTATGTGTTGATATACGCGATATGGAGGAGTCTATGTTGGTTTTCCCCTATTATCGTGATGGTAGAATTAGTTATATCAACCACAATATTATCACTCCTCTTATTCTTGAATGTGATCAAATCTATAATCTTGCATCTCCCACATCGTTCAAACATTTTCAGGGCCATCTGGTTTCGCTCTTGCGGACAAATATTGTGGGCACTCTCAACTCTCTCGATTTGGCCCTGCGCAATCGAGCATCGGTTGTCTATGCATCATCGGGCGATGTGTATGGCTCGGTGACTCACAATTTGAGCAGAGAGAGCGATATCTACGCCGAGAATCTTACAACATATGCCGAGGGTAAGCGTGCCGCCGAAGCTGTCTGTCAAGCCTATCGCAACGAATACGATATGCAGTGTGGTGTGGCTCGTATTTTTACAACATACGGGAGTGGTTGCCGAGCCGACGATAGTCGTGTGGTGATGCGAATGATTTTCGATGCAATCTCCAATCGTGATATTGTTATTTATGGTAGCGGTGAGCAGATGCGTACATTTTGTTGGGTAGGAGATGTTGTTGATGCCTTGATACGTTTGATGGCTCTGCCTCAGCAGCAGAGTGTGCCAGCCATAAATATCGGCTCGTCACACGAAGTATCTATACGACATTTGGCCGAGATGATTATTGCACTATCGGCGAGTCGTTCCCGTATAGTACATGCCACGCCTCGACGTGATGATTCTCGGCGTGTTGCCCCCGATTTAACTCTTGCTCACCGTCTTTTGGATTGGACTCCCACCACCTCGCTTAGTCACGGTTTGCAGCTTACAATCGAATATGCCCGCCAATATGTGGCTCAATTTTCATCTATGCGTAGTGAACTCATATAATCAAGATTATAATTGTTTACTTTTTTTAACATCTTCTAATTATGACATTAGAGAATTTCAAACAAATCATTTCGCAGGACCGCTTGACGTTGGTCGATTTCTATGCTACTTGGTGTGGTCCTTGCCGAGCCACCCACCTTATTCTTGATAAATTGGAGCAGGAGTTTGTCGATGATGTCGATGTGATTAGAATCGATATCGACCACCCCGAAAATGTTGAACTTGTACGCAACTATCGAATTATGTCGGTGCCGACACTCTTCCTTTTCCGTAAGGGACGTAAGTTGTGGCGTGAGAGTGGAGTGTTAAGTCTTGAAAGCCTTGCCGATATGGTGTATCGTTATAGAAAGGTCGAGGTGTTTTAGGCCTATATTATAGCCTATCAATGATAAGGGGCTGTTCAACAATTTGTTGGACAGCCCCTTCCTTCATATTTTTACTCTTCCTTTTTTATCTCATTCTATTTCTCTCTTCTACTTTCCTCTTCTCTCTCTCTCTTCTCTCTCCCCCCCCCTGCGACGGATTAAATATCCATTCTCCAAGCCATCTCTTCCGAGATATACTCTTTTGCGGAAGAATCCGATAGTGAGTTAATAACATCTCGAATCATCTGTTTTGTAGCCGTGTCGTTATTTCTCTCAAACACCGATGCCAATAATGCAACTGCGCTTTGGGCGATGATTCTTTCGTCGGGAAATGCGCTGACAACGTTGGCTACGCGCTCAATTATCTCCTGCTTTGAGAGCTTGCCACATCTTGCTGCGGCCATCATTGCAGCGTGAGCCAAGAACTTATTGCGACTCTCCGTCCAGCGACTGAAAAATGCTTCAATATCCTCGCTATATCGCAACAATGCAAAAGCCATCTCTTCGGCAACTTCTGAATTTATTACTCCCTCTGCCCAAAAGTCTGCTTCTGCAATGTTCATCTGTTTTGGCTCGGCAATGTGCAGAGCAGCCAAGCGTAGTTCTCTTACTTGTTGCTTGTATAGGTATTTTGCAAATTCGTTGTCTTTGCCTACTTCTGCGGCCTTTGAGCGTATGGTTGGCAGGCTTACACCATAATTCAACCCGTAATTCTCACCATAATAATACATACTGTCTGCCACTGCGCCATTCATCTCCTTGCGTAGCGCACCAAGCAGTTGTATCATTTTGGAGGTATTATCCGCGCTCATCTCTTTGTTGGATAATTATCGCTTGATAACACCTGATATGTAGGCCGTGCGACCCAACTCAAAGATAGGAAGAACAGCCGATGCGACTGCATTCTGACCAACCTTTACAACGCAAGTAGCTGGGTCAGCAATTCTAACCTGAATGGCAGTCTTGTCGCGAGGGTCAACCTCGGCGATTGAACTTAACTGAGCCTTGTTCGATGGTGTAACATTCAATGTGATAGCCTCACCTTCTTGTGAAGCAGCCGCCAAAATACCCTTCGATGAAGAGATTTTTGCTACTGTGTATGCCTGTGCCGATGCCGACATTGGAAGAGCAACTCGGTGAGTGTAGGTTGTAACTACTTTCTTGCCGAGGAAAAGCTCCAAATATGCCTGCTCTTTGGCATCAAGAGCAGCAAGCGCATCTTTCAATCCACCGCCAAAAACATTCTCGCCAGCCTCACCCTTGATAAGCTCCATACGGCTCTTTCTGATTGAGAATATAGCTGCTGCTGCTTGTGCTGCTGCATCTTCTTGGCTGATTGTTGCCGAACTCATACGGTCGGGCAATACCTTGGCAAACTCATTCTCGTTACCCATATACGAAAGTACCTCCATCGTAGGGGGTGCAATCTCGCCGCTTTTAAGAGCAGACTCAATATCGAGAATCGAGAGCTTTGCATCTTTAACTGAATAAACAGTCTTTTCAACCAGTGAGCCACGCACGTTCAAATATTTTTGTGCATAACGGGCGTAAGGGCCAACGATTGTATGCTCTCTCTCAACAACAATATCAACTGCGATAGTTGTCGAAGGGTCTGCTACTGCAACTGCACCCGATGCATCGATGTATGCACCAGCCACAGCCTTATAGATGTTGTTCTGTGCTGACGTTGTGACGATAGATGCTGCGCACAACGCTACAAGTGTAAAAAGTCGTTTCATATTCATATAAATTTTGTTTTAGTTGCGTAGTTTCAGCAAATATACATTATTTGTGTGACATATCAAAATTTGAGGTAAAAATCGCGGGTCAGAAGTCGGTAATCGTCGCTGTATCCCATCGGCCCTTTGTCCTCTATAATCAGTTTTTCAAATTTTGGAAGGGTTGGTGGTGGAGTGGTTTGTAACTCCATCATCACGCGTTTTATGCCGCTCGAAGGGGTTGACCATACATCGCACTGTCGAGTGAGGAATAGGCGGCCACGAGCTGCCGAGAGAAATTTTTCAGCTTCGGGCGGTGGAAGAATCAGCGAGAAAGTTCCGCAGGGTTTTAATAACCGCATCGCATTGCTTGATAAGTCACTGAATGATAGCGTGTTAGTGTGGCGCGCGGTGGTGCGTTTTTCGTCGGGCGAGAGTAGAGAATCAACAAAATATGGCGGATTCGAGACTATTGCATCGAAACCTTCGCTTGAATTAAACTCCTGTAATGGCTTGTTAACCACTTCAATACGGTTGCTCCAAGGCGATGCTGCGACATTCTCTTCGGCTTGCGATATACAATCGCTATCTATGTCAATACCAATGATTTGCGCAGTCGAAAAACGTTGTGCAGCCATTATTGCTATAAGTCCCGTACCTGTACCAACGTCGAGTATGTTGGCATTGGTACAAGGTGTTGAAAACCAAGCACCTATAAGAGTGCCATCGGTCCCGACTTTCATTGCACAACGGCTGTGATTGATGTGGAACTGTTTGAATGTGAAGCCTTTGCCGCGCATAGTTGAATCTTTACTTTAAGTAACCATCAATCCCTGCGCCGAATAGCGAGTAGTCGTATCGCACTGGGTCGTCGCTGCAAAATTCTCTGAGCGAGTGAGTTATCTCGTCAGTTGCCTTCCAGTCGCTCTGCTTGCGAGTGAGCAGGCCGAGCGCGCGACCCATATTGCCCGTATGCACATCGAGCGGTAGATACAATGCCGACATCGGAATTTTTTTCCATAGTCCAAAATCTACTCCTCGCTCATCTCTGCGCACAAACCATCGAAGGTACATATTGAGTCGTTTGCAGGCAGCTCCCTTGTCGATTGACGAGAGATGCTTTTCGCAGTGAGGATTGTGTTCTATTGAAAAAAACTCCTTGCGGAATAGCGATAGCACTTGTGGAATGCTCTGCGTTGCAACGTAGTTCCGTTCGAAGAACTCTCCAATGCCGCCCCAATGCTCGGTGATACCACGAATGGCAAGTACGAAGTCGGTGAAGTCCTGACCATTGAATGTGCGGTGAACGTAGCTTTGCAAATGGGCAAGTTCGCTTGCCGATGCGTTGCGTACAAAGTCGGCGGGCGAGTAGTCCATATATTGCATCATTCGAGCGGCACTCTTTACGATGGCTTTGCGGTTACCCCACGCAATGGTGGCAGCCATAAAGCCTGCTACCTCGCGGTCGTGTCGGTCGCTGAATGAGTGCGGTATGCTGATTGGGTCGGGCTCGATAAATTCTGGTCGGTTGTATTTGTCGTGCAGATGTTCGAGCAGGTCGCGAAGTTCCTCCTTATTCATAGGTCGGTGTGTTATAGAATTTTACCGTCAAGCATCGAAATCTTGCGGTCGGCCATTGCGGCTAATCCCTCATCGTGGGTGACTATAAGAGTGGTTTGCCCCAACTCATCGCGCAGGCGGAAAAACAACGAATGAATCTCCTCGCGATTCTTGGTGTCGAGATTGCCCGAAGGCTCATCGGCAAGAAGTAGGGCGGGGTGGTTGATTAAGGCGCGGGCGATGGCTACGCGTTGCTGTTCACCTCCCGATAGTGCGCTCGGTTTGTGAGAGGCACGCTCCGAGAGATTCATCATCTTTAATAGGTTAGTGGCCTCTTGCTCGGCCTCTTTGTGGTTGCGACGGGCGATGAGGGCGGGCATCATTACATTCTCCAATGCCGAAAATTCGGGCAGAAGATTGTGAAATTGAAACACAAAGCCAATCTGACGATTGCGAAAATCGGAGAGTTGTTTATCGCCGAGTGATTCAATCTGCTCGCCATTTATACTTAGAGAGCCGCTATCCATTGGTGAGAGAGTGCCGAGAATTTGGAGTAGTGTGGTTTTGCCTGCTCCGCTTGGGCCTACAATAGATACCACCTCAGCGGGCGATACATTGAGCGACACGCCTTTTAGTACTTCCAGCGAGCCGAATGATTTATGTATATTGTTTGCTTGAATCATAATACAAAGGTAATGAAAAATTCAAAATTACGAAAAAATCGTTTCCTCCTCGCGGCTCGGCAAAGAGTGCAAGTACTCTCTGCCCTCGCTCCGCAGCGTCGGTTCAAAATTATTTGTAGTTATATTAGTTTTGCTCTGTTTTGTGGTGTGCCACAATTCTAAAATTTATTATCAGTAGAGATTCCAATCATCACTCACTCCCTGTTCGTAATGTGGAATGACGTAACGTAACGACTGCGCGTGAGTATATATTCCCGTAAAAAAAAGCGTCACATATATAAAATATCATATTTTTCACTAAATTTGCATCTGTTCTATGCTGCGATAGTGGTTGGAATGTAAAATTTTAGTAAAAGGTGTTATTGAAATTATCTTCATAGGTAAATTCTCGCAAAATTTTCCAAGACACGAAGATGATAACAGTGGCACCACATCATTGGTATGTACAGCCGTCATTGGCTTTTTACATAACCTTTGGTGTGGGTTATTGTTTTATTCCGTGTCAAAGGCAATGCGAGAAGCCTACCTATGGGATAAAGCAGTAAATTCCCACACCTTATTTTTTGTTTTATTCGCTTTCATCTGGGAATTGTGGGGGCAAAAAAAATACATAAACAGATGAAAACTTTTAGATTAGTTAGTGCGGCATTATTTGCCGTTTTGATGTGTGCAAATTTTGCATCTTGTAGCAAAGATGATGACGCTGCAAACACAGATGGGGGAGGCAATGACGAAGGTGGCAACCAAGAAGTAACCGTGAGTGAAAAGAAATTGGTAAAAATGGTTTCTAATGAAGAAACTTACACATTCAGTTACGATGACGAAGGTCGTTTGAATTCTGCAACAGATACATATAGTTACGATGACGGTTCTTATAGTGAAAAGAGTAAATACAGTTATAAGTTTATATGGGGAGATGATGCAGTGGTGGTAAAATATGAATATGAACGAGAATCTGATTATATATATGGTGGTACCGATACTGGTACTGGCACCTATACCTACTCCTTGAAAGATGGTCTTGTGCAAAGTTACGTTGATGATGATAATGATAAAGGAACATATTCCTACAATAGTTCGAATAGACTTATTAAGGCTGAATTTACTGACCACCTTGGTTACACATTTAATGCAGTTTGGGATAAGGATAAATTAGTATCTGTAAATACTAACGACACATACATAGCAATATTAACTTATGGTGAAACTTGTAAAAAAGGATATTTCCCTTTAATTTCAAATATAATTGAATTGGAGGAAGTATTGTTTATGGCGCATCCCGAAATCGTAGGAATACGTACTAATCAATTGCCTAATACATATTCATACGAAGATGATGAGGAGATTAGTATGACTTATGAATATGACAAAGAGGGTTATATCTCAAAAATAAAGATGAAGAATGAGGATGGAGATTCCGATACATATACACTGACTTGGAAATAGCGATAAGGCGATAGAAAGATAATAGGAGGGAGAATTTTTCCCTCCTATTGTATTTATGGTACATCCCTGTATTAACATTCTGTTTCTGAAAATACAAGCCTGAAATGTATATTTCAGAAAATTATTTGCGTGAATGTGTGTTATTTCGGAAAAAAAGCGTATCTTTGCGCGCTATGTTTAACTAAATAACAATTTACGAAAATGCCAAAAATGAAAACAAATGCCGCTGCAAAGAAACGTTTTACTTTCACCGGCACAGGTAAGATCAAGCGCAAGCACGCTTATCACAGTCACATCCTGACAAAAAAGACTAAGAAGCAGAAGCGTAACCTTTGTTACTCTTCAACAGTATCAGCAGCCGATGAGGCTAAGATCAAGAACTTGTTGGTTAAATAATTAACCACGCAAGTCGAACATTTTTTATTAACAAATTCGGGACAAAATAGCCCCAAAGAGCGTGAGAGAATCACGCCGCTATGAGTTCCATCAAAAACTTATTTACTATGCCACGTTCAGTCAACGCTGTTGCGTCACGCGCAAGAAGAAAAAAGGTTTTGAAGCTTGCCAAAGGTAACTTTGGTTCAAGGGGAAACGTTTGGACAGTTGCGAAAAACACTGTCGAGAAGGGTTTGCAATATGCATATGCACACCGTCAGATTAAAAAGAGAACATACCGCTCTTTGTGGATTACTCGTATCAACGCAGCAGTTCGCGCTTACGGTATGACTTATTCAGAGTTTATGGGCAAGTACAATGCTAAGGGTATCGCTATGAACCGCAAGGTTTTGGCTGACTTGGCAATGAACGAGCCTAAGGCATTCGAGGCAATTGTTAATGCAGTAAAATAGCTTGCTGCTCCTTGTGAGCGCAGATTGAGCGACTATTCCGAAAGGAGTGGTCGCTTTTTTTGTGGTTGGGTGTGAGCCTATGTCGGCACACAAGTTGCACATCGAAGGGTGAGAGGTTTGATAATTAATTGATTGAGAAGATGAAGATTTTATCGTTACTTTTTCCTTACAAGAATTATTCGGCTTCGATGTCGGTGCTGGTGTTGGTGTTGCGTCTGTTGTTTGGCGGGCTGATGCTGTGGCACGGAGTGTCGAAGATTGAGAACTTTGAGGAGCTGGTCGTAGGTTTTCCGAATCCGCTGGGGTTGGGGCATAGATTGTCGCTCTGTCTGGTAATTTTTGCTGAGGTGTTTTGTTCGGTTGCGGTGATTGTAGGGGCGTTTTTCAGATTGGCCCTGTTGCCGCTGATTTTTTCAATGTGTGTGGCTATGTTTATAGTGCACAATGGGCAATCGTTTGCAGCAAAGGAGCTGGCTGTGATATTTTTGGTGATATTCGTAGTGCTGATTTTTGTGGGTGCAGGCCGATTCTCGCTTGACAATATAATAGCCGCACGACTATATAAAGAGCGTACGGCTATTGCAACGGCTATGGTAGATGAGGCTATTGCTCATCGTCAGCAGGGTAGTGAACCCCAAGCTGACGGCGAACCTCATCGATGATTTCGAGTGTGGTGATTGAAGCCTCGTGACTGTTGATGTCGGATTCGAGGCGGCCCTGCTCGATAAGGTCGATGAACTCCTTGATTTCGTGATAATACTCGTTGTGGGTGTCGGTTGATGATATGTTTTCACCCTCGGCGCGTTTCTCGTGACCCGAAGCGGGAGCTTGGCGGGGATAGAAACGAATATCAACGGGAGTTTGGATTCGGTCGATATGGATATTACCCTCCTCACCCTCAATCTCGGCAGGAAGTTGAGAGTTGGCAATTTTTGAGTAGAGGATAGTGGCGTTGACGCCTTCGTATTCCATATTCACAGCACCTTGTCCGTCGGCACCGCTTGATAATACGATACCCTGAGCCGAAATAGATTTTGGGCGACCAAACAAAACGACCATCGGGTAGATGGTGTAGATGCCAATATCCATCATCGCTCCGTTGGAGAGCTCGGGGCGGAATGCATTGAGAACTATGCCCTCCTTGAATTTGTCGTAACGTGATGAGTATTGGCAAAACGATGCGAAGTAGCGGCGGATTGTTCCCAAGCGGTGGAGATTCTCGCGTACGGCTGTAAAGTTTGGGCTGAGTGTACTCTTCATTGCCTCCATAAGCGCAACTCCGTTGCGGTGAGCAGCTTCGACCATCTTGCGGGCCTCTTTGGCGTTTGATGCCATTGGCTTTTCGCATAAGACGTGCTTGCCGTGATTCATCGCAAGTATGCTTTGCGAGGCGTGGACATAGTTGGGCGATGCGATATAGACGGCATCAATCAAGTCGCTCGACACCATCTCTTCCAATGATGTAAAGACGTGAGGAATATTGTGCTTGGCGGCAAACTCTTCGCCACGCTCGCGGGTACGAGAGTAGATGGCCGAGAGTTCAAATCGCTCATCTTCCTTTGCGCCTGCCAGCACCCAGTCGGTTATGAAATTGGAGCCAACGACTCCGAAACGAATTTTTTTCATATAATTACTCTTTGTTCCAAATTAATCGGTAGTTGAATCGGCGGTTGGGGGCGGTGTCGCCATTGAGGCAGAGCGAAATTGGGTCGGAAAGTTCCTCGGGATTGTCTGCCCATTTGAAATCCATAGTCAATTTATCGCTCGTAGCATTGATGAGTTGGCGGGGAATGGCTAATTCTATACGATTATCCGCATAGCGCATAGCTAAATCGGCCACATAACTCCACTCTTTTTTCTCATTGTCGTACTGTTGCAGAGTTGTGGTATGCTTGTCCTTTACGCTTTGGTTTACGATGAAATCATAACCGTACCAGCCGGTCGAAGAGTTGTTGTCGGCATCAATCAACAAAAGCAACCAATTTTTGTCGGTGTGGGGTGTGATGTTATTTGAGGTTTCTGCGTAGAACGATATTGTCTGCTTGCCAACGGCTACTTTCGATGTAATGATGTCGTTGCGGCCTGATGTGTTGATGTAGTTGTGGCCACCATATCCCTTTGCGTTACGATGGAATGTGTCGCCCTGTGTGTCGCGATATTCGATAGTGTTGTTTTTCCAATCGCTGAAACGCCCGTCAATTTTACACTCTGTGTAACCTTTATGCTCGGGTATGGGGCGTGAGCCTTTGTAGCGGCGGATATTTTGCGCCATTTGCATATAGTAGTTATCGGTGTAGCCTCCCTTCATAGGTTGTATTCCTCGGTTGAACTCCATATTATATTGATCAACGAAATGGAATGGGTTGATGCGTCCCAGCCATTGAGAGTTGGGGCCTAAGTCGAACTTCATTGCAGTCCATTCGTTCCAGTCGTTGATATAGAGAAATTCGGGGTCACCTTTCAGTGCGTAGTCCCAGCTCTCTTGAAAATATGCACCATACAGTACAGGATTATTCTTCGTCTCGTCGAGATAGGGAATATAACCCACTTCGGGCATATCATATTCGTTGAGTTCTGGCTCACCATAGCGTCGAGTCCAAGATTTACCCACTCCCATAGGATTCTTGGTCATAGTTACAGGGTGTTGAGCAGGTGTTACGGCTGCTTGCTCGCGCTTACCGTTGTGGGTGGATAGTAACTCCTCGGCTTTCATTTTTAGGATACGCTCATCAGCCAAACTATAACCAAAACTCCAATTGTCTTCTGTACCAATGTATCGTTTGCCAGCCCATTCATAATACCCCCACCACATTGTACGCAGAGTGAAGAAATTTTTGACTTCGTTGGTGTATTCTGTGAGTGTTTTCTGAGTGTAATCGGGGTTGTTGTAGTTGGGGTCGTTGGGGTCATTTACAGCGGCCTCGTAGTAGTTGGGGTTGGGATTCTCCACCCAGCCGCCACTTGCATTGTTGCGTGGGTCGGAGTTGTAGAGCAATAAGGGTTTGTCGTCCCAATAAAACCATAGATCGGGGTATTTTTTCTCCTTGTATATTTTGTTGTAAAGCTCTTGTACGACGGTGATAACAGGCCCATTAAATGCCCAAAAGCAGAATTTGGGTACAGGGTTTCCCTCGGCCTTTACCTTCTGCATAGTCTTGAAAATTACCTCCCATTCGTCCCAATAGCGTACGGCATTGGTGACGTCCATAATCATAACATCGACACCTGCATCGGTTAGCATCGAAATATCTTTGCGGATTACCCACTCATCTTGACTGAGAAAATATCCCATTTCAGGCTCGGCGTAGTGATACATATGAGGGTCGTATCTCTTCCAAGCTGGGTGGTCTGTTTGCTTGCGAGCCTCTGGCGATTGTTGCAGAATCTTAGTAATGTCGCCTGAGTAGGGCGAAGGTATGGAGTGAAAATTCTGCGTGTGCCACGTTATATAGAAGATACCCACAACTCGACGTTTGTCCTGCTTTACATCTCCTGTTTGCTCATTGGTGGGCATAGTACGGCCGATTGCATCGGTTGCAACCCAAGTGTCAGAGTATAAATCTCTTGTCGGAATGGGGTTGCGCTCTTGTTTTTGAGCGTATGAGCTTAGCCCCATAACTGCAAGAGCAATGGATAGAATAAGGTATTTTGTCTTCATAGTTGTTGGGCGGTGGCTACTGTTTGAATCTTAGAACTCTACCTTTGGGGCTGTGGCAGCCGCAGCGTCAGCCTCGAAGTATGGCTTTTGGTCGAATCCAAAAATCATCGCAACTAAATTTGCGGGAAATTTGCGAACTTGTACGTTATAAGCCTGAGTAGCATCGTTGAACTCCTTGCGGGCAACGGTGATACGATTCTCTGTACCCTCCAATTGAGCCTGCAACTCCAAGAAGTTCTGATTAGCCTTCAAGTCGGGGTAGTTCTCCGATACGGCAATCAGACGGCCCAAAGCAGATGTAACTGCCGACTGTGCCTTCTGATACTCGGCAATTTTCTCTGAACTGAGGTCTTCGGGTGACAGAGTTATAGATGTAGCCTTTGCGCGAGCATCTACAACGGCTTGCAGGGTTGACTGCTCGTGAGCAGCATATCCCTTTACGGTTGATACAAGATTGGGAATAAGGTCGGCACGACGCTGATATTGTGTCTCAACATTCGACCAAGCAGTCTTTACGGCCTCCTCTTTTGTTACCATATTGTTGTAGGTTGAGCAAGAGGTCATTGAGAAGATGGCAACGATGGCCATCAGGATAATTTTTTTCATAATCGTATTGTTTTATTATTGTTTTCTTCTTGATTCTATTATTACTGGTCTGTTTTATTGTTACCATCGAGAGCCTGCGCCGCCGCCACCGAAGGAGCCTCCGCCCCAGCCGCCACCAAACGAGCCGCCTGAGCCTCCGCCAAATCCTCGGCCCATACCACCCATAATTATTGGGCCACCGCCTCGGCGATTGTTGTGGTTGGAGTCGTGTACGTCGCGATTGCGCTCGACGCGTGAGCCGCAATTGGAACAGATGTAGATGTCGCGGTATTTGGTGACACCTAAACTTCTCCCGATAAATGTTGATGAGTCTTTTTTTAAGGCTACCTTCTTGCAATTAGGGCAGGTACGAGAGTGACGGTCTATAATTATGATGAGGAATATAATGCCGAAAATAATTATCATCATTGTTACGATAATCATTATAATTTCGGCGGTGTCGTCCTCTTCGTAGTCGTCGTTGCCTCCTGTATCCAACTCGCTGCCATCGAGTCTTGCCCGTATAGCTGAAACGCCCTCCACCATTCCGCTACTGTAATCCCCTCGGCGGAAGTGGGGTAGCATATATTGAGTTTGGATTCGTTTGCAGATGGCATCGGGCAAAGCTCCCTCTACTCCATATCCTGTGATGAAACGTATCTCGCGGGCCTCCTCTACCAGTAGTATTCCTATGCCGCTATCGCTTTTGCTGCCTACACCCCATCGGGAGAAGAGCTTGTATGCAAACTCGAATACATCATCGGTGTTAATCTCTTTCACCGCAACAACAGCGACTTGTGCTATGCCTCGATGGCGAAGGTCGTAACATATTGAATCAATTTGGGCGACGGCAGTTTGGGTCAGTACGCCATCGGGATTCGAGGTGAAGCGATAGCGATTTTCGATTTGCACGTTGGGGATATCCTCGACATTGTATTGGCGAGCCGAGGCTACGGTGCAGCATATTGTGGCTAAGATAATTATGAGTAAGTGTCTCATAACCTGTCGGTTTATTTGTGTAAAATCATAAATGTCCAGGGTGCCATAATCTGTTCAACTTGGGTAGGCAGTTCAACCTGCTCGTTGTGAATGGCATCGTGGTAGGTGCCAGCATATATTCCCGTATTGAAATTGGCTTGAATGGTGTATGGCGAAAGATTCAGTATGGCAACAACTCTGCTATCCTCTTTCTCGCGCACGAATGTCATCATACAATCCTTTGCATTGTTCTCGATTTCGATGATTCTTGCTCCTCGTTCACCTGCTTGCAATGCCTTTTGAGAGTGTTTCAAAGCGGTTAGCTTGCGGTAGAACTCGGTGTATGAGTTGGGAGTGTACTCCTCGATTGGATCTCGGTCGAAGAACTCGAATGAGTGGTCGTAGCCAACCTCCTGTCCTGTGTAGATGAGCGGCATTGCCCCCTCCCAAAGGAACGTGAGAGCTGTCATAACTTGCAGAGAGTCTCCAAAACGTGTGAATTCGCTGCCACTCCACGAGTTCTCATCGTGGTTGGACGTAAACATCATACGCATAGCAGTTGCGGGGTATTTCTCTCTATCTGCATACATCGTATTGCGTAAATCCCATACTCGGCGAGCTCCTTTGGCTATGTCGCACATCATATGGTGTATCTCCCAAGCGTAGCTCATATCGAAAGCTCTATCAAAGAGATTCAGTTCCTCGGCCTCTGCTAACATAAACACATCGGGCTTTATGGCGTGAAGGACTTTTGATGCCTCCTGCCAGAATTCGATGGGAACTAACATTGCCATATCGCATCGGAATCCGTCGATGTCGTGTTTCTCAATCCAAAAACGCATAGCCTCGATTTGCCCTCGCCATACTTCGCGGTTGGCGTAGTTGAGTTTGGCTGTATCGGTCCAATCCCAGGGAACTTTTGCTGTTCCATCGGATTCGCGCTCATACCAATCGGCGGATTTGCCATTAATCCACTTTGCATCGCGGGCCGTGTGGTTGGCAACCCAATCCAATAGCACTTTTATTCCGAGAGAGTGTGCCGTTGCTACAAAAGCGTCGAAATCCTCCATTGTCCCAAATTCGGGATTGATGGCGCAGTAGTCGCGTATAGAGTAGTAGGAGCCGAGTGAGCCTTTGCGGCCCTCCTCTCCGATTGGATATACAGGCATAAGCCATATGGCGTCGATTCCTAAGTCTCGCAACATCGGAAGTCGCTCCATTGCAGCTTGGAATGTACCCTCGGGAGTGAGTTGGCGAATGTTCATCTCGTATAGTACGGCCGAATAACTCCATTCGGGGTGGGCATAGTTGCTATTTGAGGTCATAATAATCGTTTTATTTTAACTTTGTCGGAAGTTGGCATCTCTTTGTTCCGACAAAATACTTGTGTTATTTTCATATAAGAAAACTGCTGGTGGCAGAAAATCTTTTCACAAATATATGAAAAAAGATTAAAACTTGTTTCGGCAAAAAGTAGTTTGAGGACGGTTTTACGCTATACCTATATATATTATATATAAAGGATATTGCACGAGGAGGTTTTTGTAGGGAACTTTCTGTAAGAGAAATGGAAGTTAAGATGGGGAATCGTAGCAATGGTAATGTTTGGGTGCAAAATAATGGTTTCGTAATGGTTTATATGTCAGTAATATAGCGAAAATAGTGAAAATAATATTCGAAAAAGTTGTTGATATATTTGTACAATTCGTTTTTTTGTCGTTACTTTGCACCCGCTTTGAAGGAGAGAAATCTTCGATAAGCGAAGGTTCTTAAAAAGTTTTTTAAAATTTTTTCAAAAATATTTGGAGAATTGAAAAACAACAATTACCTTTGCACCCGCTTAGATGAGGAAACAATCCAAGTCTAATGGCAAAGGTTCTTGAAATAAAAGTTTTTTTGAAAATTTTTCCAAAAATATTTGGAGAATAAAAAAACTTGCCTTACCTTTGCACCACTTTCCGCTCCGAAAAAGCGGGGTGGTCAAATAGGAGAATTCTAAGTAAAATTAGGATAAAGTTCTTTGAGGATATTGAGCAGCTAAGAAAGTTTTATTCACTCTTAATTAAGAGTAATTTCAAACAATACCTTTGAGATTAGAGCTAAGATTTATAAACAATTTATTTTTACAATGGAGAGTTTGATCCTGGCTCAGG
>JAFTVW010000063.1 GCA_017465605.1 Alistipes sp. | reverse complement strand
AATTAAGCGTTTCAAATCGTTGCGGGAATTTTTATTGTATCACGTTTAATATAGTTAAAGCAATGGCAAAATTACTTGAACTTGTAGAGAGCCACCCGGACGTTATTGTGAGCATTCGGGCAGCGGACTTATTGGCGGCAAACGAAGAGCTTATTAGGCGTACGCGACAGGAGTTGGAGCAACTAATCACCGATGCCAACACCGAGACCTATCCGAGTGCCAAGAAGGTGGCGGAGATGCTCGATGTTGATAAATCGACACTCTGGCGCTGGGCGAAGGTTGGGTACCTGGTACCTATCAATGTGGGTGGCAAGCGCCGCTACCGTATGAGCGATGTCAAACGAATATTAGAAGGGGAAAAGTAATGCGGAGCGTAAATAAATATATGAGGGCCTTCTATGCTTGGCAGGAGCAACACTCGCTATCCACGGTTGCCATCGCACTATACTACACTTTGTTGAATTATGCTGGTAAGTGTGCCCAAACAACCTTTTCTGTTGCCGTCTCAACGCTCTCTAGACATTCGGGAATATCAACGCGTTCTGTTTTTAGAGCCAGAGATGTGTTAAAAGATAGTGGATTGATAAAAATCAAAATAAACGAGACCAGAGATTGTGCCCAATACACTATTGTAAAATTAACCGATTATGACACAGTGTCACGGGCAACGACACCAAGTCGTACAAAGCGACCACGTGTCACTCAATGCGACAGGGTGTCACCATTAACATCACATACAGATAAATGTACATCAATCATCATTAACAATGATAGTATGTATAGTAAGTTTAATGTATGGTTAAGTCAGCACGCACCAAGAGTGCAGCAGATGCGGCAACCGATGTCCGAGGCTCAACTTTGCACGCTTGTTTCGGAGTACTCAAAACAAGAGGTGATGGATGTAATACTTGCCATGGAGAACTATGCTGACCTCCACAAAAAGAATATCTCGGCATACCTAACAGCTCGGAATTGGCTTAAACGACGCACGCAGGTGCCGCAGCGTTCAGTGCCACAACAGTCCAAGCCAGGTAAAGTCGATACAATGTTAAACATCTTGCAGAGGATAAATAATGAAGACGCAACATATAATAGCAGCGATACAACAGACGCCATTATGCTCAAAGGTTGATAGAGCGCAGCTTATCAATATGTTACAAGTAGAGATAGCTCGTACTGCCGTGCGGGGTGGGACAACTATGAGTGAGAATGACCTTCGTTTCACCTGCGAGGAGATCGCTCAATTGATAAATGATGACTTTGGCACAATCCACATCGGAGAAATACCCATAATTCTTAGAGCTGGTATATATGGCAAATTCGGAGAATCATTTGGTGTAAATGCTGTGTCGGTAAACAAATGGATTATCGGCTATATAGATTCCGATTGTCGCAAAAAGGCTATACAAGAGATTCACCGAATATCCGTTGAACGACAACTTCCAGCCAAAGCACCCATAACACCGCAAAGTGAATATGCCTCCATTCGTAAAATGCTCCGAGAATCCTATGATGGATATTTGCGAGGAGAGGAGATATATGATTTAGGATGCTGTCGGTATAAGTTTTTAGCACAGCTTGGGATATTGAAGCCATGTAACAAATTCAAACCATACATAGATCGTAAAGGCAAAGTTGAAAAGGGAGAGTATGAGCTTCCAACTGAGAGCGAGAGAGTCTCTGATATAACAAGTTTGTTCGATAAACTGAGAGTTGCCGGACAACATATCTTAGATATCGTGCCAGAGCAAATGGTCGAAGGCTATTGGATAATGTTCCCTGGTTATAGTAGCAGCAAAGACAAAATCTCGAAATAATTTTAAAAACTGTTTGAATTTTATTTCGTGGTTATTTGAGAGATATTTTCGAGCAGTTTTGTGTTTTGGCTATGCAGGTAATAGCGGGCTATTTTCAAATAGCCGAAATGCGAAGATGTCGAAAATAGCCTCAAAGAAGCCGAAACATATTATCGCGACAATGACTACTCATTTAATAAAATTCAAAACAGTTTTTAACTCTCTCGATTATGGTTGAATGAAGGCAGTATTAATTGCAGTGTTAGGTGTTTAATATTCAAAGAGTTTCAATTTGGCAAAATGAGCCTCAAAATTGCCGTAACTCTTTGATAAAGGGTCGGCGAAATGGTGCAATTAACCACGACTTAATTTCGACCTCTCACGGCACAATACTCCCAAAACAATTCGCCTGACACGCAGCACCCACGACTCCGCACACCTACTTCTCCTCTACCCCGCCATAGGGAGGGGGGGGTATAGCTCCGCAGGGGGATAGGGGATCGAATTCCTTGGGAGGTTTCAAAACATAATCGCTGCCCTAATCGAGTACACACGCGTGCAGAATTGGAGAAACGGGGAAATCAACCAATTGTTCTATCGGCAAAGTAAAATATTGAAAACCGCACAAAAAGTATTTGCTCTTGCCGATACCGGCAAATTATAGTAAGTTTTGGCCACTCACAAGACCTCACGCAGACGCCAAGAGGAGTGGATTGTAACGAACTATTAACATCTAAAAACAACAAAACCGACGATTGTCGGTTTTGTCAGTGTTATTTATTTGTTGAATAATTCGTCTAATGCTCTATTTATTGCGATTCTTATATCATCAGCTTCTGTGGAGCCCATTCCTTCAGCTGTTGATGTGCAGACAACATCGTGGGTTTGTGCAGAAAGGAATTGAAGGGTTACTTGAATAGTATATCCCAATAATCCACCCCAGATATCGCGTCTGCCTGTTTCGCCATAGTTAATAATGAGAGTTTGCGATGCTAATTCTGGCTTTATCTCTGGGACTTGGACATATCCTTTTCTCATCATATAGCCAGCAATTATATCGCTTGGATTAACACTCTTACTTACAGATGATCCATATACTCCGTAATTGCCACCATAAACGCTACCAGTGCTAGAAGTTAAACCCGATGTAGGTGTTATGTATACATAACGATAGCCATCCAATGGAGTGTGGCGGGTGACTATTGCAGGCTGTAACGAAGCACAACTACTTAAAAATAGTATGCAACAAATTACCGAGAGAAACTTAAAGGATTTCATACTTTGTACTTGTTTGATAATCAAAACCTATACAAAGGTAAGAATTTTTCTCTTTTGTTATTTCAAAATGTAAGTTTATTTAAAAATAGGTATTTGATACAATGTGTAGCACATTGAAAATAAGGCGCTTAATGTGTTGCAGATTCTTGCGAATTAACTTGCGTGTTCCAAAATGTGATGTTATGTTTGCACTACGATAAAACGAAGTTAAACACTTAATACTGAATAGATTATGACACGCAAAGAAAACCTTTTAGTTGAGATTTACAACCTTCGCAACCAGATTGCCGAGATTAAGGGCAACACGATCGTAAACATCGAGGAGTTTAGCCAGACGCGCAAGTTTCGCGATGAGGCTGCCGAGTGGAAGGAGTACGAACTCAAACTCCGCATCGAGGAGCTCAAGAAGAGTCTTGAAAAGGCAAAGGTCGAGGCTGCACAGCAGGCGGCAGCAGAAGCATTCTATGCAACCGAGCAGGGACAAGTTTTTAAGCGCGAGTGCGAGGAGAAGCGAGCTCTGCTCTGCATTGAGTACGACAACGCTGAGAGCTCAACGTTACTTAACCTGCAGATGCTGATTAACAACGCATTGGGCGCACAATGGCACGTTGGTCGCCTCTCAACAAGTTATGTAGAGTTTGCGGTAGTGGATGCAGAGAACAAGCCGATCTTCGGTCAGAGCGTGTCAATCTACTACGAGAAGAAGTGCTGGCTTGGCGGAGAACGCTTCCAGATAAATGTAGGCACCTGCGGTAGCCACGACCTGCTCCCAGAGGAGCGCGGCTACACGATGGCTGATTTCTACATCGGCATCGGTAAGCTCCACGCAAATACCGAGCTGCTCGAAACAATCAAGAATGCACTTTTCTACTACGCAGAACGCATCGCTGACATTCAGAAAGAGGTGCGTGAGTTGGACGAGCTCGTAAAGAATCCAACCCGCGCCTAAACGACAAACCTAAACCCAGGTCTTCGCTGCCTGATGCAAGAATAAGCACGCAGGCAGGAGCCGACTTCGCAAGAGGTCGGCTCCACTCACTTGGAGTGTTGTAAAAAGTGCTTAACTTATTGAAAATAAAGGGAATAATACTTGCGTGTTCCGAATAGTAATGTTATGTTTGCGCTACGATAAACAACTAATACAGAGTGAATTATGAAGACCAAAAACGCAAAAGAGATCGCAAAGATTGACCGCCAGCTTGACCGCCTTGAGGCTGAGTTCGCAACCATCAAGAAACGCGCTGACGAGCTGACCGCACAGTACAAACGACTCTCGCCAGAATATATCAGCTTGATGGAACGCACCGAGCAGATTAACAAGGAGCACCGCGCCCTCCTGGAGCAGCGTTGGGCACTCGAAGAATAGACCACTAGGCCTTGGCTACCTGCCGCGGATAAGCAATGCAGGCCGGAGCCGGCTAACCCCGGCTCCACATTTTAGAGACAAATAACACATAAATACCACAAGCTATGTTTAACAGACTTGAAAACTTTTTAGAGCAGTTCCCCACTAACGCGACAAGCTGGTCGCAGGCTACCGATGAAGTGTACGACTTGGCACGCACATCACGCGAGTTCCTTGATGAGTTTGACGATATCAAGGTCGAGGCAGTGGATTTCGCAACCCTCGCCACTCCCGCTAAATGGAACAGCGTATGCCGCGAGGCTATTTGGCGCAACTACGACCTGATGCGCCCACATACCCAGCTACTGTTCCACGACTACTTTACGGAGAGATATGACGCAAAAAATTAGCAAATAAATAGGCAATTGTCAGAAGTTGTCAAAACTATGGGGTTACTTTGCTACAAAGTAACCCTTAATTGTTTTTTGTTATGTCACTTTGGGATTGGCTGCTTGCAGCGTGTATTTATGAAGAGGTGTTCGATGATGACTCGGACACCATCTCGCACGACAACACTCGCGACTATGATTCGTCATACGATTATGATGATTATGAGGAGGATTATTGATGATTCTCTACTCTTTGTATTGAAATAATGTTTAACTTTGTAGAAAACAAACCAAAATATTTATCAGTTATGAAAAAGTTAATATTGACTACTATCGCCTTATTTGTATGTGGACAAGGTGTCTTGTTTGCACAAGAGATTAAAGCAGATTCTTTGCAGACAACATTAAGTGAAAAGGATATTCTTACTTTTTCGACATCAAATACAATAAGTGAAGAAAATTACAAGTTGTACCCTACTGAAAATATGTGGACTTTTCTTAAGTTGGACACCAGAACCGGTAAGGTTTGGCAGGTGCAATATAGTGTACATAACGATAGTTGTGGTGAAGTTGTAGTTAGCGATAAGGATTTAACTTTTGGCTCAAACGATAAAGCTGGAAGGTTTGAACTATATCCGACTCAAAATACATATAATTTTATTTTATTAGATAAAAAAGATGGCACCGTTGTACAAATGCAGTGGTCAATGAATGCAGATTATCGAGGTTTAGTGCGTATAATATCATACGGGCATTATGATTAACGACTATAAAGAAGTTAAAGAGTGTGTTTACAAAGATGAGCACTACTCGGTGCGTGATAATGGTGCGGTTTTGCGACATCTGCGAGAAGGTAAAAAGGCTCGCAGAGATGATGGTATATGGACTTTTGGATTGAAGAATCCGCAGAATGGTTATATGATGTTTGGTCAACATAGGGTGCATATAATTGTCGCTACTGCATTTCTTGGTGTACGAGATTCCAAAGTCTATGTTGTTGATCATAAAGACACTAACCGTTGCAATAATCGAGTAGAAAACTTGCGTTGGTTTACTCGTTTGGAAAACGCTTTGAACAACGAGATTACACGAAATAAGATTATTTACTTTTGTGGTAGTATAGAAGCATTTGTTGAAAATCCGAGCATACTACGCGAACGACTTGTGGGCGAGCCTTCATTAGAGTGGATGCGTACCGTTACCAAGGAAGAGGCTGTCGCAGCATATGAAAACCTCAAACAATATTGGGCAGAACAAGCAAGGAATCCCAAACCTTTGGTTGGTGGTAAAATGAATGATAGCGTGTATCGTAAAGAAACCATTAACCCGACTCAACCTACTAATAATGTCGCAGAATTAGAAACGAATATAGTCACAAACAATCTCCAAGACACATTGAGGTCTGCAATTATAGATGTGTGCAAAACATTAGGATATACAGTATCCGAAAAACATCAGGGAAGAGGATTGAAAGCCGATGTATATGTTGATGCCAACGGACAAAAATATGCTTTTGAAATACAAGTTGCGCCCAAATCATTCAGGACAATTCGTGAGCGCCAAGAAAAGTATATTCGAGATGGCATCACATGTTGTTGGTTATATGAGCGTGAGAAAAGAAATATGGGAGAAGAATTTGAGGAACTACCATTATTTCAGTTCACACAGACTCCTCAAGGGGATTTTAACATATCATTAAAAGGTCGTAAAACACTCGCTTTAACAGACTTTGTAAGGGACTTTCTAAATGGTCGTATTAAATTCTGTAAACATATTAGGCGTTCCTCCAAAGTAGGTGTTAAGTTTTTGAAAATGCATTGTTGCAATTGTGAAGCTGAAAATCACATATATGAAATTTTACCACTCTCCACATGTGGGATAGCGTTACAACATTCTGATAGTTTATGGACATCTAATAAGCTCGCATTTCATCCAGAGATAGTACAAAAGATAAAAGAATATACAAACTCAGAACAAGGGAAGCACATACATATCGGCGATATAAAAGAACGATATGGTCGCACCGTTGATCATTCATATCAGTCTTTCGGGTGTTATAAGTGTGATGCTTTGTTCGGAGATTGGTTTGTAGAAGAGACCATCATGGAATCATTGTATGAAGATGAAGTAATAGTGGATCATACGGAGATAGAAGTTAATATAGCAGATGATGTTTCTGAATACTATCCGCATTGGTGTCATTCAAGCACATCGAATTTCTGTGAATAAATTATTAATAATAGGCAATTTAATAACCTAACTATGCTCGCCTACACCTACATATTCCACGGCAAGTTCGAGTTGATTGACAAACCAAAGCCCAAACTGCAAGGCCCGCGCGATGCCATTGTGCGCATTACGCTCGGCAGTATCTGTACCAGCGACCTGCATATCAAACACGGCAGTGTGCCGCGTGCTGTGCCTGGCATAACCGTTGGCCACGAGATGGTTGGCGTTGTTGAGGAGGTTGGCGCGGAGGTGCGCAGCGTCAAGGAGGGCGACCGTGTGACGGTCAATGTGGAGACCTTCTGCGGCGAGTGTTTCTTCTGCAAAAATGGCTTTGTGAACAACTGCACCGACCCCGATGGCGGCTGGGCACTCGGCTGTCGCATCGATGGCGGACAGGCGGAGTATGTGCGTGTGCCGTATGCCGATCAGGGCCTTAACCGCATCCCCGACAGCGTGAGCGACGAGCAGGCGTTGCTTGTGGGCGATGTGCTGGCGACAGGATTTTGGGCGGCTCGAATTTCGGAGATTAAGCCCGACGATACGGTGCTGATTATCGGTGCTGGCCCGACAGGAATTTGCACGCTGCTGTGCGTGATGTTGAAGCAGCCGAAGCATATCATCGTGTACGAGAAATCGCCCGAAAGAGCCCATTTTGTGCGCGAGCATTATCCGAGCGTGGAAGTCGTTGCACCGGAGGATTGCATCGCCACAGTGCGCCAAAAATGTGAGCGTGGAGGTGCCGATGTGGTGTTGGAGGTTGCGGGTGCTGAGGATACTTTCCGCCTAGCGTGGGAGTGCGCTCGCCCGAATGCTATTGTGACGGTTGTGGCGCTGTACGATAAGCCGCAGATGCTGCCTCTGCCCGAGATGTACGGCAAGAATCTGACCTTCAAGACGGGCGGCGTGGACGGCTGTGATTGCGCGGAGATTTTGAGCCTAATCGAGGCGGGCAAGATTGACACCACACCACTGATTACGCACCGCTACAAACTCGCCGACATCGCCGAGGCGTATCACCTCTTCGAGAACAAGTTGGACTGCGTGATTAAGGTGGCGGTGGAGCCGTAAAATAAATAGAATATGGAACTCAAACAAGGAATATACGAACACATTATTAATCAAGAGATTGATCGCAAAATGCAAGAGGCGGAGCAGTCGGGGTTAGTGTGCGTACAGCAACCGATTGATGGCGCTGAATCACCGCAGATGTTGGCTGGAAAATTTGATGTTTTTGGGCCGCGCGAAGCAGTGTCGGCTGACCCCTTAAATCTAAATTAAGAGTGACCCCTACAATATGATAGTAAAATGACCCCTGGTATTGTTTAAATATCCAGGGGTTTTTATGTAATTT
>JAFTVW010000047.1 GCA_017465605.1 Alistipes sp. | reverse complement strand
GGATTACGAATTGCAGGATAGTAATCCAAATAGAGTGAAATACGGTCGTTGCGTAACGCCTTTTGGCGCAGGGTTACATTTGTGCAAGTTAGTGTCATAGTCTTATAAATTAATTGTTATACTTTTTATTGCAAATTAAATCGGTGTTCCGATGGTGGTATCAACCACCATCAAGTAACTTTACTCAATCTTCGGTGGCTCAAAGAACTTGTCGAGTTCGGAGCGTAAAATCTTGGTGTACTTGCCAACCTTGATGCGAGTGATGTTGTGATACTTCACATAGTGGTAGAGCTGGTCGCGAGTGAGGTTGTATTTCTCCATCGCTTCGGGTATGGTGTAGTATTGCGGCTCTTCGGGCGTGGCGATACCTTTTGCTATATCGAAATGCTTTTTCGAGTAATAGACCATCTTGCCCTCCTTGCGTTTGGGGATTACATTCTTATATACAAAGGTGTAGATTGCCGATAGCGTCATACCGAACTTCTCCTGCAACTCCGCTACGCTGTACCATTCGGTAATGCTCGCATCAGGAGCTTTCTTGGCAAAGTAGGAGTCGATATGCTTCTTGCTCCAATAGGTTCTGCCACGATTGAATGTGCGAGGGATATTATGCTCCTTCGCAATCTCATAAATCCACGACTCCTTAACGCCAAATTTCTCTTTAATCTCGGCTGTGGTGTAGAAGTCGGTGATAGGGACAGAATCTTTAGGGTGCAATGTCTTGTATGGTCGATTTTCAAGCATCGCGTCTATATCTGCTCGCCTTATAAAAGACAATCTGCTGCTAATTTTTGATGCTTTGAGGTTCCCCACTTTAACCATATTATATACAGCCTGACGAGATAGCCCTAATAGTTTTCCTGCTTGGGCAAATGATAGATACTCTTTGTCCTTTACATTTTCGATTGGCTTTTCCAATTTGATTGAGAGCGTTTCTGCCTCCGCCTGCTTTACCCTCTTGTCTCGCACCGCTTGTTTGTAGGCGAGATTGGCACAACGATGCGAGCAATACTTTGTAGATACTTTTTGAGCCATGAACTCAACTCCGCACCATTGGCAAATTTTCGTAATTCTAATACTGCTTGTAGCCATTTTTACATTGTTTTTAATGTTTATTTCTCCTGTTTTTTGTCAACTATCGTAAACTATTGTAAACCATTGTCAACTTTTTCCATCACCTCGCCAACGCAAAATCGCATTTCAAGCGGCGAGGTACACAGGAGGTACAAAAACAGGCATAAAAAGGCTTAGCAACGATTAACAACGATGCTTGCACAAACAAAAATAGCACCCGTAAAGAGTGCTATATTAATCATTTATGATTGATTTAACTATTTGATAATCAACTACTTACTTGCCGATGCAGAACTTCGAAAAAATATTTTGAAGGATATCTTCCGAGCTGATTTCGCCGGTGATTGAGCCGAGATGATAGAGGACTTGGCGGATTTCTTCACTAAGCAAATCCGATGGAAGACCCTCGCGCATTGCCGAAAGCGAGGCATCAAGAGCTTCGCGTGCTTGGGTCAAGGCTTCATAATGGCGTTGGTTCGAGACAATTACATCGCCTGCATAGGCAGCCGAGGCGTCCACCGCCAATTTCAACACTTCTACAAGAGCTTCAACACCCTCGCCTGTTTTAGCCGAAACTCTAATCGCACCACGACCAATATCCGTTGCCGACATAGGCATATTCAAATCGCGCACACTCGTAGCACAATCTCCACTCCCGAAAAGGTCTATTTTATTCACCACACGATATATTGCCTGCTCATCTGAGGGCCTGAAATCCCCAAACTCTCGCATAATATCCTCCTCTTCAAAATTGGCATTATCGGTAATCCACAACACTATACGGGCTTTTTTCAGAGCCTGAGCCGTACGCTCTATGCCCATTTGCTCCAACACATCGTCGGTCGAATGCAATCCCGCAGTATCAACAAAACGGAACATCACGCCATCGATATTCGCCACAGCCTCAACTGTATCGCGCGTCGTTCCCGCAATATCCGACACCATAGCTCTATCTTCACCCACCAAACGATTCAAGAGTGTACTCTTTCCAACATTCGGACGTCCCGCAATAGCAACCGTAACACCCTCTTTCAGGACATTTCCCAATCGAAACGAGGATTGTAGGCTCTCTACCCTATCTCTTACTACATCGAGCAATTGCGCCAGCTCTTGTCTATCGGCAAACTCAACGTCTTCCTCCGAGAAATCCAACTCCAACTCCAATAGCGATGTGATGTGCAGCAACTTCGACCTTAAAGCCGCCAACTCCTCGGAATATGCACCGCGCATCTGAGTAGATGCCACTGCGTGTGATGCTCGCGAATCGGCCGCTATCACATCGGCTACCGCCTCGGCCTGCGACAAATCCATACGACCCGCCAAAAATGCACGGCGAGTGAACTCTCCTGCCTCGGCCAATCGGGCACCGCGCGACAATAACAACGACAGAATACGCCCCACCACATAACGTGAGCCGTGCGCCGAAATCTCCACCGAATTCTCACCCGTATATGAGTGGGGCGCACGATAAAGCGTAACTACCACATCGTCAACCACCTGCCCTTCATCTTTTATCAGACCATAATGGGCCGTAGCTGTTTTCGACTCAGCCAAGCGTTTTCGACCCTCAAACACCTCATCGCACAACTCAATAGCGCGCTCGCCACTTAGGCGAATCACACACAAAGCCCCGCCCGTAGGTGTTGCAGGGGCGATAATGGTATCGTTGTCGTTGTAAATCATTCTATAACAGATTGCTGAATTATGTATGACTACGCATAGCGCAATCTAAAAATTATCTCTTCTGGATTCGCAAACGCTGACCGACGCTCAATCTATTTGCGTTCTTCAATCCGTTCCACGCCATAAGCTGCTTTGTGGTCACACGGTGACGGCTCGCAATAGCACCCAGCGTATCACCCTTCTTCACCCTATAATATATGGTTGAAGTTGCCGCCAGCTTTTTCTTGACATTCTCTGGATTCAGATACTCCTTCAAATAGGTCGAATCCTTTGCAAAAATAGCATCTTGCTTAGACACATACTCCGTAAGGCGATTAGCTGGAAGAACAAGTGTATAATCCTTATTCATAGCTGGCACAATATCCAACTTATACTGGGGATTAAGCATTTTCAAAGTCTCGGTTGGGACATCTATTGTTGATGAAACCTGCCCCAAATGCAACAATCGGTTAACGTGTACCGTATCCACCGCAATAGGCATAGGAGGCTCAGCCGAAGTGATATTATGCGATTGATGATATGCATAGGCATACGATGCAGCGATAAATGCTGGCACATAGCCTCTTGTCTCCGATGGCAGGAACCAATATACGTCCCAGAACGATTGAGGATTACCTCCTGCACGGGCCAACGCCTTATTCACATTGCCCTGTCCGCAGTTATATGCCGCAATAGCCAAACTCCAATCGTTGTATAAATCATATAGGTATTTGAGGTGCTTACAAGCTGCCACCGTAGATTTTGCAGGGTCATAACGCTCATCAACCATCGAATTAATCTCCAAACCGTAGCCCCTACCCGTAGCCGACATAAACTGCCATAGGCCTGTTGCTCCCACGCGCGATACGGCAGTTGCCACCAACGCCGACTCAATCACAGCCATAGCTCGCAACTCAACGGGCAGACCTGCACGCAACAACTCCTCCTCAATCATAGGGAAGTAATACTGCGCGCGTGCCAATATACGGCTCATAAATCCCGACGGAGCAGTGTAACGCTGGATATATGTACGCACCACCTCATTATAAGGCAGATGAATAGGCGACACCAACGCCTTCAAACGTGCCGCATACAGAGAATCGAGCGACGCATCGCTACTCATTGTCACAGGCTCGCATATATAATCCTTGAAGAAATTATCCATCGCATCGCTCACCTGCTGCAACTTCAACTGCTCGGCCAACGAATCGGCTCTGGCTGGTGTATAATCAACCATAAAACGCTCAGCCACAGGCTTCTTCTTTCGTTCTGCCTGTGCGTCGTGCCAAGCCTTCTGCCAATCACTCTCTCTCTGACGCAGTTCTTCTACAAGTGTATTGAGAGAATCGACCTTTGCTCGCTCAATTGCCAACTGCATCTTTGCGCTCAATCTTTTTGGTCTCTTTGTTGGTGCGGTATTTTGCGCATCGGCCGAAGCAGTCACTACGACACACAATACTACTGCAATAATAGCTCTAAGGAGTATTTTGCTCATTGTTTAGAATGAAAAATTAAGGTTTAATCCATATACGGGATTTGCTCCGTACATAGGTAAATATTGATAATCAAACATTGGTTCAAGGCTAACGGTCAAGTTGTCCGACACATCAAAATCTTTCAGGTGGGCATCAACGTGGGCATCAATTACCTGAAAAGCATAGACCGCAGCCGTTAAAATTATACTCAAATCGCGATTTCGGCGATAAGCATCACGCAAATTCTTCAAATAAGTAGCTGGATAACGCCCCTGAAACTCATCTTTCGAGACTCCATCGGGATAGTTTCCGGGATTAGCTTCAAAATCGGCACGCAACGTATAAGCATTTTTATATCGCTTAAATCCTCGTGTATTCCAATCTATGACGTATGCCATCGAGACCATACCTCCGATAACGATAGGCACTTTCCAATAGCTCTTATTATATACCTGACCTGCTCCCGGACAGATAAACGACAGCGTGGTGGCCTTCTTAACGTCCGACACATCGTTGGTCGAATATTTCACTGCGGCATCACCCAAGAAATAGATATACGACGCAACGGCTGCACCCCAAAACAGCTGGCGTTTGGTGTTGCTTCTTATCATCTTATCCTGCAAAGCATTCAACTCCTCGGTACGCGACATACCATTTAGCAACATCGCATCGTACTCACGTTTGAGAGGCTTATAGACTCCGTTCTGGTGTACTGCCAAACCTATCGAAGCACCAAGCGTAGAATAAAGAATCGGCAACTTCCAATATTGTTTATTATATATCTGACCAAATCCGGGCAACACAGCTCCCGTCAAACAAACCCTCGATAACGACATCGAATCGCTAAACCACGGCTCACGAGGCATAATATTACCGTTGGCGTCCAAACGACCCGCCTCCTTAGCTCGCTCTCGCTTACGCTCCACACGCGATATAGAATCACGCATACGCTGCGCCTGCTTGGCCGACAGTTTCAATGCTCGGCTTAGGGAGTCGGCATCGGAGGTTATCTGCACGCCCACGATATTATTCTTCGACACAGAATCGCGCATTTCAGCTACTCCGCCTGAAATAATTTGCTTATCGCTACGCTTAAAATTCTGCGCATCAGCCCGATTTATGCCCGTCATACACAACAGCAGAGCCACCATAGCCACGCATCGCCACACGACATTGCATCGCTTCGCATATTCGCCCTGCAATCTGTCCTGAACATTATATGTGTAATTTCTTGACATTATCTTCACCTTAATTATATAGCAAATTATAGCACCCGAAATTTTAGCTAATAACTCTATCTATTACGCAAACGCTCGATGAACGAATCAATCTCCTCATCACCCGAGAAATCAATCACAATTTTTCCTCCGCCATTCTTGCTGCGCTTGATACTTATATTCTGAGAGAAATATGGCTCCAACTGCTCTACCAAGCGAGAGTACGATTCTGGATACTCCTCCTCCGAAGAGTTCTTCTCGACATCGCCCTGCTCCGAAAGTTTACGCGCCAACTCCTCCATTTGACGTACCGACAAAGCTCGCTTCAAGCAACGCTTCAAGGCCCAAAGTTGTCGCTCGCTCTCCATACCTGCAATCACCTTCGCGTGACCCATAGTAATAAGTCCCTCTTTGAGTGCTAGCTGCACCTCATCGGGCAGATTCAACAGACGCATATAGTTTGAGACGGTTGAGCGTTTCTTACCCACCTTATCGGCCATAGCCTCCTGCGTAAGGCCACACTCCTCGATGAGTCGTTGCATACCCAACGCAATCTCAATAGCATTCAAATCCTGACGCTGGATATTCTCCACAAGAGCCATAGCGTGCAGATTCTCATCGTCAACCTCGCGGACGTATGCAGGCAAGGTAGCAAGTCCCACCTTCTGTGAAGCACGCCAGCGACGCTCACCACTGATGATTATATACTTATCATCGGCCGCTTTCTTAACCGTAATAGGCTGAATTACACCCAACTGTCGAATCGAAGCTGCCAATTCGTCTAACGCCTCATCGTCAAACTGCGTACGGGGCTGTGTGGGATTGGGAATAATCTGCTCGGTTGCAATCTCAGCCATACGATTCATAGGCGCAGTCTTTACCACCGCCTTATCCGTACCGAAGATAGCATCTAATCCACGACCTAAACCTTTCTGTTTCATATCTTATTTTGTTTTATCCTTTTTACGATTGCGTTTCAAGAGCTCACGCGCCAAATTCAGATAATTCACCGAACCCGTAGCAGCGGCATCATACAACATCACAGGCTTACCGTGAGATGGAGCCTCGCCGAGACGAATATTTCGCTGAATCACAGTATCAAAGGCCAACTCACCAAAGTGCTCTCGCACTTCGTTTGCCACCTGATTGTTCAGTCGGTTACGCATATACATTGTAAGTACAAATCCTTCAATCTCCAAATCAGGATTCAATCCATTCTTGACCAATTTAATGGTATTGAGCAATTTGCTCAAACCCTCCAATGCCAAATACTCACACTGTACAGGAATAAGCACCGAATCAGCCGCCGTAAGGATATTTACTGTGGTATAACCCAACGAAGGCGAGCAATCGACAAAAATATAGTCGTAATTGTCGCGCACCTGCTCAATGATATTCTTCACCACAAAGTGACCATTCTCCATCTTTGGGAGTTCGGTATCAGCTGCAACCAAATCGATACTTGAAGGCAACAGCCACAACTTCTTGATGTCGGCACTACGCAAGATAACCTCCTCGGCACGCTTTTCGCCAATAATACACTCATATATGCCTTCAAGGTCGATATCAAAACCCAATCCCGACGTGGCATTTGCCTGTGGGTCGGCATCGAGCAACAATACTTTCTTACCCAACAAGGCAAGTGATGCAGCGAGGTTGATGGCAGTAGTAGTTTTACCCACACCGCCCTTTTGGTTTGCTAAGGCTATTACTTTCGACATCTTAATATGGTTTCTCTATTTTAACGCTCATTTATTTTGCCTTGCGCGGGCTTTCACCCGTCAATAAAGGCATATAATCGGGCAAATTTAATGAAATTAAATTAAATAACGCAACCGTTGTCAAAAAATGATTAACTTTGTGACACATTAGCAACGTTAAAAAGCCTTTAAGCAACAATGGAAGATATTAATAACGAGAAGATAACACCATCTGATGCCGAAAATATGCACATTCACCAAGAAAGTGCACAAATCCAAACGGCAAACTTATCGACAGATGCCGTAAGCGAGCAAACCGATACCAGAAACGAACTATCTGCCCCGCTTCATAAGAAGATTGCGTGGTATGATATTGTGATTTTTGTTCTAATGTTTTTGCTCTCGCAAATCGCGGGTGCATTTATCGCAATTAAGCTCGGCGTTTCACCCGCAGCAGCCGAACTTTTCGAGAGCGCAGACTTTGAGGTAGTAGAGCGTGCCGAGTATCTGCAAGCACGTTTCATTGCCATCTCGCTATTTATATCTATGGTACTGTGTTTCGCTATGTTACGCATCTACCGAGTAGCTCGTAATTGGAAGATAAAGATATCCAAACAAGTCCCGGGTTGGGCCTCTCCATTTCGCCTTTTGTGCGGATATCTACTCCTTTGGTGCATAAGCATTGCGTTGGAGCCAATTACATCTCTGCTCCCCGAGAACCAAGCCAATATGGGTAGCGGTGGCTGGTTGCTTATTTCGGCCGTACTCATTGCCCCAATTTTCGAGGAGTATGTGTTCCGAGGTTACATTGCAGGAGCTATACAATACAGCTATGGCTCGGTGGCTGCGTGGATTCTGTCGTCCATAATTTTTGGAGTCGCTCACGGTCAACCCGCAGTTATGTTGTCGGCAACTATTAGCGGACTTGTACTTGGGTTCTATTTCCTACGCTATCGCTCGGTGATTTTGGCTATGATGCTACACGCAATGAACAACCTCACGGTCTGTTTTCTTCACACCTTCGATGCTGAGGAGCTCACCTTGCACCAAATTATCGGCAACGACAACATATATTGGAGCATTCAAATCGTCTGTTCACTAATCTGTCTGATGGCTTTTGTGCGTATGTTTTTCATCGTAAGAGGCGTAAAAAACGAGAAATATCTCTCCTAATAGTAATAATCCTGCCAACTTCTGCGTTTAATTCAAGTAAAAAAAGTATCTTTGTCGATTATTATGCGCCGAATTGTCAACATATCGTTTTTGGTTGTGCTTATCACGATGGTATCGTGCCGCGAGTTGCCCGACTATTTAGTCGGCAGTAACACGTTGGCGCGTGTAGGTCGCAACGAGCTATCAGTGGCCGAAGTTAAGCAGGCTATACCCACCAACCTCAAAGGTGAGGACAGCGTGATTTTCGCCAAACATTATATTGACAAATGGCTGGTGCGCCAACTTAAAATCGAGGAGGCTGACGAATTGTTCCCCACCTCGATAAACGATATTGAGAAGATGGTTGAAGATTATCGCCAAACCCTTCTCACAAGCAAGGTTGATCAATATTACGTCGATAAGTTGATGAACAACGAACTAAGCGACGACGATATTGCCAACTACTACAACACTCACAAGTCGGATTTCACGCTCGACCGCACTCTCGTAAAAGGCCGTATCTTGCGTTTCGACGGAGCTTATCGTCAGAGCAAACGTCTTAAAGAGCAGATGCGTAAAGCTGCGACATCTCCAACCGATGCCAAGACCTTTGCCGATGTGTGCGAGAAGAATGGATTTGTGCTTACCGACTATCGCTCGGAGTGGATTAGTTTCTCCGACTTTTTGGCAAACCTGCCAACAATACTTTCGCAGGAGTACGACCCACTGCTCGACAAAATGGACATTCAGGAGATGGAGGCCAATGACACCCGTTACTACTTCGACTTCACTTCGGTTTGTCGCAAAGGCAATGTAGCCCCGTTGGAGTATGTGAGCGACAACATTCGCCGCATTTTGCTCACTCAACGCCGAAGTGAAATCATCAAGGCTCACGAGGAGGAGATTATCAAGCGAGCCACTGCCGAAGGTCACGCCCGCAACTACCACGAAGAGAGGGCCAACATTCAAGAATAACAGGGATACAAATTCTATATTTAAGATATAGATAAAATAATAGAGTAAGAATAGAAACAAACAATATGAACAAAAGATTTTTAAGTGCAATACTCATCGTATGCATAATATTTTCAGCAAGCTTCTTAGCTGCGCAAAAACGTCAGGTTATGCTCGATCGTGTCGTAGCAATCGTGGGAAGTTCAGCCATACTCTACTCCGATGTTACGATGTTTGCCCAGCAAATCGTAAATGAGCGTCGCTCGCAAGGTTACACCTCCGACCGCGACCCAATGAACGAGAGTTTGGAGGCTCTGATGAAACAGAAGTTACTCTTCAACCAGTCGCAAATCGACTCTATCGAGTTTGGTACTGTGGACGATATGGTATCAGAGCAAATCGACGCAATGATTGCCGAAGCTGGCTCGGTGAGCAAGTTGGAAGAGCAACAGCATATGAAGATTTTTAATCTTCGCCAATTGTTGCGTACCCGTATCTCAGAGCAAAAGGGTGCAGGTGCAATGCAGAATCACGTCATCAGCGATGTTACAATAACCCCGGGCGAGGTAGAGATTTACTATAAAGGTCTCAAAGAGGAGGAGATTCCTTTGGTTCCCGAGCAGTATATCTATGCTCAAATAGTACGTTACCCAAGTTCGCAAGCCGAGGCAAAGTTGCGTACCAAGGAGCGTCTGTTGGAGATGCGTGAGCGTATCATCTCAGGCAAGTCAACTATCGACCTTTTGGCTCGTACCTACTCTGACGACCCCGGAACAGCTATGCGAGGCGGCTTGATGAGCAGCACCACAAACGAGCTTACACCCCCATTTGCAGATGCGTTGGCCGAGCTAAAACCCGGACAGGTATCGGAGGTTGTTGAGACTGAGTTTGGTTTCCATATTATTCAATTGCAGGAAGAGCCTAAGAATAACATCTACACTTTCCGCCACATTCTCCTTAAACCCGACTATACGGTAGAAGAGTTGGTAGAGCCTATTGAGTTTCTCGACAGCATCAACCGACTCATTCGCAGCGACTCCCTCAAATTCGAGGACGCTGCCGCCCTGCACTCTCACGACACTTATAGCCAGAAGAATGGAGGTCTTGTGACCAACCACGATGTTTTGACCAAATATCCCCAGCTCTCGAATGTAAAGTTCTCGGCCACAAAGTTTAAGAAAGATGACTTCGGAGGTCAGGGAGGTAAGAGCTTGGCCGACTACTACGCACTCTCAAAACTCAAAGTTGGAGAGATTTCAAACGCTTTTTCAAGCGAGGATCTCAACGGAAACGAGTTGGCCCGCATAGTGAAGTTGTTGGAGGTTATCCCCACCCACTCTGCAACACTTACCGATGACTACCTCACAATCGAAGAGAAGGCACTCAACGATAAAAAGTTAAAGGTATTCAACAAATGGTTGGAGGAGAAAATCGACCAGCACTATGTGTATGTTGACCCCGAATTCCGCAATGGCGAATTCGAGTTTAAGAATTGGATTAAGTAATAGCAGTAACCGTTTGATTGCGTGCGTCGTTTAGTATCTACAATAATTATCCTTTCGGCATTTGTCGGTATCCTCATAGCTCAGGAGACCGACATTCGTCGTATTGATACCCCCGACAACGCTGTCGAACAGCTCAGAGAGGCTCGTCAAGCCGCCACACACGACACCCTGCGCCCCGCAGAGCCTGTGCGCCGCAAGGTCGATATTATGGCCGATGAGGTACGCCCCTACAACACTGAGGAGGATAGCATTGTCTATTTCCTCGGAAATTTTGCGGCTCACCACAACGGAGCAGTTATCTCGTGCGATAGCGCGGTACGCTATGGCGATGCAAGCATCGGATTCTTTGGCCGAGTTATAATCAACCAAGATTCAATCTATATCTATGGTGACTCTGCCCTCTACGACGGCGTGAGCAACGTAGCCGAGATTTATGCTCCCATCGTAAAGGTTGTAGATGGTGATGCACTACTCTATACCTACAACTTCTCGTTCAATACTGCCGACAAGATTGGTCGCTACTCGAATGGCGGAGTACTTGTTCAAGACAACGATATTATGGAGTCGCAGCGTGGCTACTACTACGCAGATAGTCACGATATTATCTGCGTGGAAGATGTCGAGATGCACGGTGCCGATTACGATATGAAGAGCGACTCGGCAATCTACAATACCGAGACCAAGTTCGCCCGATTCTTCACCAATAGCGAGATTTGGAATGCCGATGGCGACTACCTATCGGCCGACGAAGGTCATTACGACCAATCGCAGAATCTATATATGGTCACTCGCAACGGATATATCCTCTCCGAGGAGCAAGAGATGTGGGGCGATAGTATCGCATATTATCGTACAAATGGCCACATCATAGCTCACGGAAATATCCAGATGGACGACTTCAAAAATAAGGTGATGGCATTTGGTGACTATGCGGAATATTGGTCAGAGCCTGGGAATGCCATACTCACTCGCAACCCTGCAACCATCAGCTACGACCTCTCGCAGAGCGATTCGGTGTTTATGCGTGCCGACTCAATGCTTCTATTCACAATCGACCGTTACGCAGAGAAAGAGGCACCAAGCGAGAGCGAAAAATCGGAGGCCGAGCCGCAAGACTCACCTAAAACAGAACAATTCACCCCAACTACACCGACCACTCTCAACAAGGCCGCAAATGAAGTGTCAAAATCTGATGCGAGCAAGATTGCAGATAGAGTGACCGAAAGAACTGCAAAGAAGGCTGTTGAACTACCAACCGAAAAGGCTGCCGAGCAAGCCATAAATCCTGCAATAGAGAATATTGCAGATGCAAAACTCAATACTGCAAGCGCGAAGGAGAACACTCCAACACAAACCAACGTCACACCCAATCAGGCAACAGAGACGGTTGAGAGACACGCTCCACAAGATAGCATTGCACAAGATAGCATTGCACAGGATAGCGTATTGGTTGATACCGTAAAATACACCCCGAAGCAACTAAAAGCGAAGGCCAAAGAGGCAGCTCGCAAAGAGAAGGAGGCTGCCCGCCAAGAGAAGGCTGCCAAACAAAAAGTAATCGACTCTTTGAGAAAAATCAAACTCGACTCTATCGCTGCCATTCGCCAAGCCAAGATTACGGCTATGCTCAAACAGATGAGTATCCGTGAATTGGAGCGAGCAGCCCGCGATTCAGTGCGTCGCGCAGAGAAACGAGCTAAGTTGGCCGCCAAAGGACGTGACGTATCGGAACTTGACAAATTGGATAGCCTATCCACTTTGGAGGCAAATCGTCTGCGTCAAGATACCACAAAACTCGCAGCAATACTCAACGAGGATAGCATTGCCAAGCAGCGTAGCGAAATTGCCCAGCAGGTTAAGGATAATATGCGTCAGGAGAGTGAAGGGGAATTATCGGGAAGCGCAAGCGACTCGTTGCAGCTTGATAGCATCTACCGCTTAGTCAAGGCCTACCGCAACGTAAGAATGTATCGTTCCGATGCACAGATGATATGCGATTCGATGGTAAGTAACTCCACCGACTCTATTATCCACCTCTACATCGAACCCGTTATGTGGAATAATGCCAATCAGATTGCATCAAAGCAGGTTGATGTATTCACTCGCAACCAGCAAATCGAGCGCGCCGAGTTCCTCGAAGAGCCGATTATGATATCCGAAATCGACACCACATACTATAACCAAATCACAGGAAAGAGTATGATTGCGCTGTTCCGTAACAACGAGATATACCAAAACGACGTGACAGGCAACGTGCAAACCATCTTCTTCAACACCGAGAGCGAGAAGTCGAAGGTGGTAACCGAGATGGTCTATTTGGAGAGTGCTACGGCATCGTTCTATATCGAGGATAAGCAACTCGTGGGTGTCACATATCGCAACGACATACCTTTCAAGTTCTACCCCATCAAACAAGTACCCGAAAGTCAGGAGAAACATCTTCCGGGATTCAAATGGGTACCCGAGAAACGACCCACAAGGGAGAATATTTTCGACCGCACGATTCGCCCCACAATGCGTGAGGAGCGTCGCCTCAGAGAGCGTCCACGATTCTCGATTATCGAGAAGATGGACCGCCACAAGGAGCAACTCATACGCGATGGCATATGGTACGATAGGGAAGACGAACTCTCACCCGAGATTATAGAGTGGAGAAATAGTCGCGAATTGTAGTCCAAACGTCAAATGCAATTATGGCGGCTAATCGATGTCGCAGACTGCAAAAATCCTACGCACATAAAGAGTATTTACGATACACGATGGCAGCCTAATAAAATTGGGCTGCTATTTTTATAAGCAAAAAAAATACAAAAAATTCATCAAAAGATTTGCGGCGTGGCTTTTTTTTAGTAATTTTACACTAATTTGGAAAATAAATCAAAAGCTATACAATTACTAACTTATAAAACAACAACGTTATGAGCAAATTATCACGTTTAGATTTCATTCGCTACTCTGCACTTGGAGCAGCATCTACCTTGATTGTACCTCGCTATCTATCAGCAGCTAACGCACCCAAGAAGGCTAAGAAGGGTGACGCTAACGACAAGATCAACATCGGTTTCATCGGTTTGGGTCAGCAGGCTATCAACCTTATGAATGGCTTTATCACTCTCGATGAAGTACGCGTTGTGGCTGGTGCTGATGTTTATGACATCAAGCGTAACCGTTTCGAGCAGCGTGTAAACAAATATTATGCAGACAAGGGCATCAAGAATAAGCTCGACATCTATATCGACTATCAGGAGATTTTGGCTCGTCCCGACATCGACGCAGTTGTAATCGCAACTCCCGACCACTGGCACGCAATTATGGCTATCGACGCTTGTAAGGCTGGCAAGGACGTATATTTGGAGAAGCCCCTTACATTTACAATCTATGAGGGTCAGCAGCTCGTAAAGGCTGTTCGCGAGAACAACCGCGTATTGCAGGTGGGTAGTATGCAGCGTTCACTCTCTGAGTTCAAGCACGCAGCAAGTGTAGTTCGCGAGGGCTTGCTCGGTAAGGTATCGTTGATGAAGTCTCACGTAGGTGCCGGCCCAGCTCCTTACACTCTTCCTAAGCAGGAGGTTCCCGCTGGTTTGGATTGGGATAAGTGGCTCGGTCCTTTGGCTGACACTTGGCACTACAACCACGAGTTGAACCCACTTTTAGATAAGAATGGTCGCGACGAGTGCTGGGGTGCTTGGCGTTGGTATCACGGTTTGGGTGGTGGTTTCACCACAGACTGGGGTGCTCATATGTTCGACATCGGTCAGTGGGCAATCGGCAAGGACGGTTCAGGTCCAGTAGAGATTATGGCTCCTGAGTCAAGCCCATACGACTGCTTGACATACCGCTACGATAATGGTATCGAGATGACTCAGCAGAAGTTTGATGGTGAGAAGAAGGGTATCAAAATCTACGGTGAGAATGGTTGGATTCAGGTATGCCGTGGTGAGTACTTGGCATCTTCACCCGATTTGTTGCCAGGCAAGAGCGTAATGGAGAACGCAGTATATGAGACTAACATTGCTCACTACAAGAACTTCATTGATTGTATCCGTTCACGTCACGATCCAGTTGTTCCTGTTGAGGTTGGTCACAGCTCTTGCACAGTATGTAACTTGGGTAACGTAGCTTACGATTTGAAGCGCACAGTTAAGTGGAATCCTATCGTACAGAAGTTCGTTAATGATCCCGAGGCTACTAAGTTGCTCCACTACGAGTATCGCAAGCCTTATACTTTGGGTTAATCCCCTTTTGAGTATAGTAATAATAAACCCGACCTTTGAAGAAAGGTCGGGTTTATTGTTTGTCACCACATTCTATTACATCGCAAAACTCAACGTCACGCCCATTCGGCAAGGCTTGCCGTGATTGTAGAAGTTGTTGTTCATCGACTTAAAGTAGAATGTATAGAAATCGGTGTCGGTCAAGTTACGACCCCACAAGGTAAGCGACACCGGCCCTTTCTGCAACTCTACCGAGACATTAAGTTGAGAGTAGAAATCCTGCGCGAGCGAGTTCTCCTCGTTCCAATAAATCTTACCCAATCCCTGCCAAGAGCAGTTTACTGTCAAAGCGTCAAGCATCTTACGATTTATCTCCCAACAATACGAAGCTCCCAACGATGCGGTGTGCTGCGGAGCATAGGGCAGATAATTCTCCGCATAGTCGTTCACACCGTCTGAGAACTCCACAAATTTAGCATTCGTGTATCCATAATTTCCCATAATCGACAAGCCCTCAACAGCACGCCAAGTGAGCGACAATTCGGCTCCACGACTGCGAGACTTACCAGCATTCGACATCATACGACCCGTAGTCAAGCCCTCGGGGAACACGGTGAGCTGCTGGTCGTGGCACTCAATCCAGAATGCAGCAAAATCCATTGCCAAACGGCCCTCGACAAACTGCAAGTGACCACCCAACTCATAGTTCCAGCTATATTCAGGGTCGTATGTCGTAACCGACGCGGCATCATATGGCGAAGGCTCTGAGGGTGTTGTAGGACGCCCCATAGCTGTCATTGCATCGTCCATAAGGGCACCCTTAAATTTATTTTGCAGGATATCCGAGAAGATTTGTGTATTGAATCCTCCTGCTTTGTATCCACGAGTAACAGTTGCATACAAATCACCCACACCCGTAGTGAAATTCACTGCAAACTTAGGTAGAAGTTCCAAATAGTCGAGTTTCTCTTCACCTTTGAAAGGTACTCCAACCACACGGAAATCGGGAATCATCTCGGGCATACCTGGGCGCATTGAACCCATCTTATATCCCAGCTCCGAATAGTTATCGTATTTCATCTTAGATGCCTCATAATCCAAACGCAAACCAGCAGTAAAACGCCAACGTTCACCCGCCGTAAGCGAAGACTCGTGATAGAGTGCCAAGCCATAAGTAGGAATATCAAAATTGCTATCAACCAGCAAAGCATCACGGTCAAACTTTATCAAGTTCTTCAACATATCGGGCATATTACCCAAAATCAATCCGCTGATTCCATCACTCAAAATTTCTACGGGCGCACCCATTTCAAGACTCTTGAAGAAACCATATGCTCCACTCACCCACTGCCAGCGACGATTAGAATCGTTGGTTCGCAACACAAAATCCTGAGTTACAGCGTGCTCGCGTTGCTGCTGAACAAGTGTAAAGATAGACGCAGGAGTAAGGTCGTTATCCATACGCATCTTATCCGACATATACTGATAGCTTGTGGTTGATGTAAACTTATATTTATCACCCGTATGCGAGATATTCAATCCATCGCTAACGTTCAGACGCATATATCCGCTTGGAGAGTTGTAATTCACCCCATTAACCACGTCGTTATCGGCATCATACAAGGCGTATGCATAGCCACCCTCGTCGTTATATCCAATCGAAGCCACATTGTCAATCTCCCAGCCTCGTCCCAGCTGCCAGATTGTACGCACGCGACCCCCACTGCTCTGACCCCAATCTACGTTGCTGCCGTCGAACTCGTTATCGAAGAAACCATCGGTACTATTATAGTATCCTGCAACCGAGTAGGCAAACTTGCCATTCGCCGACTTTCCATAATATGAAACCTTACCACGCAAAGTATTACCCGAACCATACTCTGCCGATGCACGCACACCCTGATAATCGAGCGGAGAGAGAGAGTATATATTCATCTGGCCACCCATCGTATTACGACCATAGAGTGTACTCTGCGGGCCACGCAAAAGCTCCACACGAGCGATATCCAACATATCGAAGTCGTAGTTATTTTTATTAAGGTATGGAATACCATCGACCGTCATTCCTATAATAGGTTGGTCGATACGCGCTCCGAAGCCTCGCACATATATCGAAGAGGTCATTTTTGAGCCGTAGTCGGGCTGGTAGAAATTAGGAACAATCGCTGAAAGTTCTTTTACCGATGTTATATGCTCGCGGTCAAGCATCGAAGAGGTCAACACACTCGACGATATAGCCTGCCGACGCAGACCGAAGTGCTGCTTTGGCATACGAGCCACCACATCAACCTCGCCAATAGCCTTAACGCCTAACGTATCTATCTCCTCGCTGGCAATCTCCTGTCGAGGGTTATTCTCCGACACGATATTACCTCCCAACGATGCCTGCGCAAAACCAATTGCACTCAATAAAAATAGTGAAATAGTAAAAATTTGCTTCATATTATCTTATCTATATGTAAAACATCAAATTTACGTTGCAAAGATAGCTACCAAACAAGAACGCGACAACTATAACTTATGAGAGTTTTTCAATTTCACAAATTGTTGTATCTTTGCAAAAGTATGATGAATCAAACACCCAAAATAGCAGTTATTCACCCCAATTCGCTCTGCTGTATGGCAATGCGTACCATTCTGTCGGACATCGCGCCTTTTATGGGAGCAACGCACGGAGTGGAGATTGCCACCTACAACTCGGTCGAGGATATGCAGGGGGATAATCCGCACGCTACGTTCCTCTATTTTGTGGCGAGCGAGGTGCTTGAACAAAATATCCAATTCTTCCAACCTCTTGCCCGCCGTTGCATAGTTCTGACCGAGGGCAAGCAAGAGGGTATTTCTGAGATGTTCCGCACGGTAGATATGCAGAGCCCCGAAAGAGAGTTAGTGAAGGCTTTCTTGATGATTCACAATGCAGCCCACCACTCACACGGCATAGCTCAGCACACCAAGCCCGAACAAGCAGAACTTCTCTCGCCACGCGAGAAAGATGTCCTCTCGCTCATAGTCAAGGGATATATAAACAAAGAGATTGCCGACCACCTCAACATCTCTACCCCAACGGTCATATTCCACCGCCGCAACATAAGCGAAAAGATTGGCTCAAAATCGGTGGGGCGACTCACCATCTATGCCGTAATGAACGGTATTGTAGATGTGCGTGAGTTGTAAGCTCCACATCTTGCCATTTTCGGGACAATTTCCTCAAATCCGACAGTAGCATATTCAATTTTTTTTGTATATTTGTGAATAACAAGGTCCGAAGCAACATATTCGGCCCACAAACTTATTACTACTATGAAACATCTTTTCCTCTCGCTGATTGTTGCCCTACTGGCTACAACAGCCTGTACCACAAACACCAATACACAATCTTCTGATTCACAAACCGCCACCCCACAAGCGCAGAGCGATGAAAATCCAGTCATCGAGACCATACTCTCACGCCGAAGCATACGCGCTTATAAGAATCAGGCCGTTCCTCGCGAGCTATTGCAACAAATTGCCGAGTGCGGAATCAATGCCCCCAACGGAATGAATGCACAGCAGTGGGAGCTAAGAATTGTCGATTCAAAGGAGTGGTTAGACAATGCTACCGCCGCCTATAAAAAGAGTGTAAAACCCGACTCTCCAATGGCGAAGCAGTTTGCAGACCCTAGCTTTAAGAATATGTTCCGCAACGCCCCTGCGGTAATATTTATTGCCCACAAGGCTGGCCCTTGCACTCAGGTTGACTGCGGACTTATGGCTGGCAATATTGTACTTTCGGCCAAATCGTTGGGATTAGGCAGCGTGTGTATGATGGGACCACTCGGATTTTTCTCAACACCCGAAGGTGAGCCATTTCTTAAATCCTTATCGCTGAGCGAAGGTTACAAACTCCTTCTCTGTGTAGGTATTGGATACGCCGATGAACAGCCCGATGCCCGCCCACGCAACAAGGAAGTTATCAAGTTTATAGAACAATAAAAGCACGACCCAAATATGAATAATTCACACTCAAAACTCCTCTATTGGATAGCATCGACCGCCGCATTGGCATCTTGTAGCGGTGAGGATAAGCCACAAGGGCCATACAATATTGTATATATAATGACCGACGACCATACAGCTCAGATGATGAGTTGCTACGACCGTCGTTATATCGAAACCCCAAATCTCGACCGCATTGCCCGAGACGGAGTTCGTTTTACAAATAGTTTTGTGGCCAATTCACTCAGTGGTCCAAGCCGAGCTTGTATGCTTACAGGTAAGCACTCGTCGGAGAATCGCTTTTTCGACAACTCAACCTGTGTATTCGATGCCGAGCAGCAAACCTTCCCAAAACTATTACAAAAGGCTGGTTATCAGACCGCGGTGGTTGGAAAGTGGCACTTGGGAAGTATGCCTACTGGATTCGACTATTGGGAGGTGATTCCAGGTCAAGGTGACTACTATAACCCACGCTTTATCACAATGCAACGCGACACGATTGTCGAGCGAGGCTACTTAACCAATATCATCACCGACAAGAGTTTGGAGTGGATTGACAAACGCGACAAGGAACGTCCATTCTGCATACTTATCCACCACAAAGCCATTCACCGCAATTGGCTTCCAGAGCTTAAATACCTCAACGAATATGAGGATAAGACCTTCCCGATGCCCGACACTTTCTACGATGATTACGAGGGTCGTCCAGCCGCAGCAGCACAAGAGATGCACATCTTGGAGGATATGGATATAATCTACGACAACAAGATGCTGCACAAGGATAAACAGACTATGTACAAAGGGGCATATCTGAGTTTCATTGGTCGCCTTTCGCCCGAAGAGCGCAAACAGTACGACGAGGCATACGCTCCAATAATCGAGGAGTTTTACAAAAAGAATCCTCAGGGCAAGGAGCTTGCCGAATGGAAATATCAGCGATATATGCGCGACTACGCCAAGGTTGTAAAGTCGCTTGATGACAACGTAGGACGAGTATTGGACTACTTGAAAGAGAACGGATTAGACAAAAATACTTTGGTTGTATATACCTCCGACCAGGGTTTCTATATGGGAGAACACGGCTGGTTCGACAAACGTTTTATGTATGAGGAGTCGATGCGCACCCCGCTGGTTATGACCCTACCCGAAGGTTTCGACCGTAAGGGCGATATTGAGGAGATGGTGCAGAATATCGACTATGCCCCCACATTCCTCGAATTGGCTGGCGTGAAGGTTCCCGAAGATATGCACGGAGAGTCGATGGTACCACTACTCAAAGGCGAGAAGCCAAAGGATTGGCGCACATCGCTCTATTACCACTTCTACGAATACCCAGCCGAGCATATGGTTAAGCGTCACTATGGAGTACGCACCGACCGCTACAAGTTGATTCACTTCTATAACGATATAGATGTGTGGGAGCTATACGATTTGCAGCAAGACCCGAAAGAGCTTAATAACCTCTACGGTAAGCAAGGCTACGAGAAGATTACATCGGAGTTGAAGGCCGAACTTAAAAAACTGCAAGAGAAGTATAAAGACCCCACACGTTTCTCTCCAAGCGAGGATCGAAGTGAGCCACGATAAAACGATTATTAGAATAGGCCAAAAGTAGATGTACGAGCAGGAGGAAAATAACATTGAACTGCCATTCGGGCGGGTAATGTATGTTATGGCCAAGCCAATAGGCTCGGCCTGCAACCTATCCTGCGAATATTGCTACTATTTGGAGAAGGGCAAACTGCATCACTCATCGTCACAGCAGATGAGCGATGAGATGTTGGAGCTCTTCATCAGGGAGTACATTCAGTCGCAGACCACGCTTGAAGTTCTGTTCACTTGGCACGGAGGCGAACCATTATTGCGCCCCATATCCTTCTACAAGAGGGCATTAGAGCTACAACAACAATACGCAGGCAGTCGCAGCGTCGTAAATGCAATCCAAACCAACGGCACACTCCTCACCGACGAGTGGTGCGAATTCTTGCGTGCAAATAATTTTCTGGTGGGAATCTCAATCGATGGGCCCGAACATCTGCACAACGCCTTACGCCATACAAGGCAAGGAGAAGGGTGCTTCAAAGATGTTATGCGTGGACTTCGACTGCTTGCCAAGCATAGGGTGGAGTGGAACGCTATGGCCACCGTCAACTCGGCAAACGTAGCTCACCCGTTGGAGTTTTATCGCTTCTTCCGCGATGAATTGGAGTGCCAATTTTTGCAATTCACTCCCGTAGTAGAGCGAACTACACATAATCCAAACGGCACTCTACTTGCCCACGCAGGCCAGCAATGCGGCTCGGTTACACCTCACTCGGTAAAGGCCGAGGAGTGGGGAGAATTTTTGTGTGCTATTTTTGACGAATGGGTACAGAACGATGTGGGCAGAGTATTCGTTCAACTATTCGATTCGACACTTGCCAATTGGGTTGGGCAACCTCCGGGGGTATGTACGATGTCGAAATATTGTGGTCACGCAGCCGTCATCGAACACAACGGCGATGTATATTCGTGCGACCACTTTGTCTTTCCCGAATATCGTTTGGGAAATCTGCGCGAGAAATCACTCTCGGCAATGATGTATGGCCAACAGCAAAGTCGCTTCGGTGTAGCCAAACACAATAGCCTGCCTGGCCAATGTCTCAACTGCGAATATGAATTTACTTGTCACGGAGAGTGTCCCCGCAATCGGTTTGTCACCAGCACAGACGGTGAGCAGCGATTAAATTACCTCTGTAAAGGTTACTATCGCTTCTTCGACCACGCCGCACCTTATATGGATTATATGCGCAAGATGTTGCAGTCGGGCCAAGCCCCTGCAAGAGTTATGGAGTGGGTAAAAAGTCAACTTCATTAAAAAAATTACATAAATATAGGCCCAATATTTTGATATATGCTCTTTTTACGATATATTTGCAATACGAAATAGAGAGTGATTATGAACGCAAGCTTCTTCTTTTTTAAGCGATTTTACTATTACCGTGTGAACGGTCAGGATATCGTATGCTAAAATGAAGACGTTTCATTGATAAGTTATATTAATCCTGACCTGCGCCGAGCGTGGTCGGGATTTTTTGATATAGAGGTTATGCGAAAGATTGCAATACAAGGTTACGAGGGTTGTTTCCACCACATCGCAGCTATCCAATATTTTGGCCGCGATATAGATATTATTCCCTGCGATACATTCCGTAAAGTAGCCTCGTCCGTAAAGAACGGAGAGGCAAATATGGGTCTTATGGCTATCGAGAATTCGATTGCAGGCTCTATTATTCCCAATTACAGCATTTTGCAAGATGAGAATCTGCAAGTTGCAGGCGAGGTATATCTCCCAATCAAGCAGAATCTTATGGTACTGCCCGATGTGGAGTTGGAGGATATTCGTGAGGTCGAATCACACTCTATGGCTCTGTTGCAATGTATCGACTACCTCGACCAATTCCAGTGGAAGCTCATCGAATCGGAGGATACTGCAATCAGTGCAAAACGCATAGCGCAAAATGGACTTCGCCACACCGCTGCGATTGCCAGCACGCTGGCCGCCGAGATGTTCGGGTTGAAAATAATTGCTCCCGAAATCAACACTTGCAAAAGTAACTATACACGTTTTATGGTCCTCAAACGCTATGACCACAACACCGATGAAAAAGCCAATAAAGCATCGCTCTACTTCAAGACCAACCACGAAGAGGGCTCTTTGCTCAGAGCTTTGAGCCAATTAGATGGTATCAATCTCTCGAAGTTGCAATCCTACCCCATAGCGAGCGAGCCTTGGCACTATTTGTTCCACATCGATTTGGAGTTCAAGTGCTTAGACGACTATATCCGCAACCTCAACCGACTGCAAGATGTCACCGAGGAGGTACACGTCTATGGAGTGTACAAAAGTGGCAAATAGCATATTAAGAAACATCTGCGAATTTGCCCTACAAGAGTGAGTTTACATCACCACATAAAGTAAAGATTAAGATAAACACTATAAAATATTAACATTCAAAACAAAACAATTATGGCAAAGGTAGAAATCACTCCCTCGCACCGTATGGATAGCATCAAGGAGTATTACTTTTCAAAGAAGAATCGCGAGATAGCAGAGCTTCGCAAGGCAGGCCGCGATATTATCAGTTTGGGTATCGGTAGTCCCGATATGCCTCCCGCACAGAGTGTTATCGAGCGTTTGGGCAAGGAGGCTCAGCGCCCCGATGTACACGCATATCAGCCCTACAACGGTAGCGAGCTCTTGCGTCAGGCTTACGCCGACTGGTACGAGAAGTGGTATAACGTAAAACTCAATCCCAAAACTGAGGTACTCCCATTGTTGGGCTCAAAGGAGGGTATTATGCATATCTGTATGGCCTTCCTTGACGAGGGCGATAAGGTATTGGTACCTAACCCCGGCTACCCCACTTATCGTGCTGCTGTGACTTTGGCGGGAGGTGAGGTTTTGGAGTATCGCCTCAACGCTGGCAACGGTTTCTATCCCAACTTCGAGGAGATTGAGAAGGAGGATTTGAGCCGCGTGAAGTTGATGTTCGTAAACTACCCCAATATGCCAACAGGAACTCACCCCACAGTGGAGTTGTTTGAGAAGTTGGTAGAGTTTGCAGGCAAGCACAACATCTTGCTCGTTCACGACAATCCATATAGCTTTGTTCGCAACAATTTGCAGCTCAGCATTCTCTCTATTCCGGGTGCTGCCGATGTAGCTATTGAGATGAACTCTACAAGTAAGGGCCATAGTATGGCAGGTTGGCGAGTTGGTGTAGTGGCTGGTCGTGCCGATATTTTGAGCGACATTTTGCGATTCAAGAGTAATATGGACTCTGGTATGTTCTTCCCCGTTCAGGCTGCTGCGGCCGAGGCTTTGGCATTGGGCAATGAGTGGTTTGATGAGTTGAACAAGACATACTATGCTCGTGAGGCTCAGGGTTACGCACTTTTGGACGCGCTCGGTTGTGACTACGTTAAGGGTCAGGCAGGTTTGTTCGTATGGGCTGCTATGCCAAAGGATTTCGAGGGTGACTGCTTTGCATTCTCAGACAAGGTGCTTGCCGAGTGTGATGTATTCGTGACTCCGGGTGGAATCTTCGGTAGCGAGGGTAACAAGTATATCCGCATCTCACTCTGTATGCCAGAGGAGCGTTTGGCCGAGGCTGCCGAGCGCGTTAAGAGCCGTTTTGTAAAATAAAACCAAGTAAGATGAAGGCTACCGTCATAGGTTTGGGTCTTATTGGAGGTTCGTTTGCCCTGAGCCTGAAAGACAAAGGGTTATACGACTCAGTTATGGGCATTGAGCACTCAGAAAAGAGTGCTCAACGAGCCCTTGAATTGGGTTTGGTCGAAAGGATTGTATCGCTTGACGAGGCTTTGAGCGAGAGCCAACTCATTGTGCTGGCCACGCCTGTTGATATAATACCCACATTGGCAACAAAGATTCTGAACCGCATACGCCCCGACCAAATTCTGATGGATATGGGCTCTACGAAGCAGGAGCTTTGTGAGATTGTGATGATGCACCCCAACCGAAGTCGTCTGGTTGCAACACACCCTATGTGGGGTACCGAAAATAGCGGCCCCGAGGCAGCCCAGCACGATGCATTTGCGGGTCGTACGGTGGTGATTTGCGAGAGCGAACTCTCCGACAAAGATGCTTTGCAGCAGGTGGAGAAGATTTACAACTCGCTCGGTATGCCTATCAGATATATGTCGGCCGAAGAGCAGGATACCCACTGCGCCTACGTTTCGCACATCTCCCACATCACATCGTTTGCATTGGCCCTCACCGTTTTGGAGAAAGAGCGTGAGGAGGAGCATATATTCGATTTGGCGGGTGGAGGTTTCGAGAGTACGGTACGTTTAGCGAAGAGTTTGCCACAGACGTGGGCCCCAATCTTCTTGCAAAACAAATACAACGTGCTTGATGTATTGCGTGAGCATATACACCAATTGCAGATTCTGCGCCGTATGATTGAACGCGACGACAGAGATGGATTGTTGGACGCAATGAAAAAGGCCAACAAGATTCGTGAGATTTTGGATTAATCTCCACAAATAAAACTCAGTCCAGCAAAGAGAGAAAGAAAATTAGGTTAAAGATAAAATAGGTTAGAGTAATGGGAAGATTTGTACTTGGGGCCAAACGACCCCTCATAATTGCGGGCCCTTGCAGTGCCGAGACCCGCGAACAAACTGTTGAGACAGCTATGGAGTTGGCTCGTTCAGGTAAGGTCGATGTGATACGCGCCGGTGTATGGAAACCTCGTACTAATCCCGGGACATTTGAGGGTATTGGTGAGCCCGGATTGGAGTGGCTTAATGAGGTTAAGCAAGCCACAGGATTGCCTATCGCAGTGGAGGTTGCCAATCGTTCACACGTTGAGTGCGCTCTAAAACACGGAGTTGATATACTTTGGATTGGAGCTCGCACCACCGTATCGCCATTTGCTGTGCAGGAGATTGCCGAAAGCCTACACGACAATAAGGAGGTTACTGTTCTTATCAAAAACCCTATGACACCCGATATTGGCTTGTGGGCTGGTGCGGTAAATCGCCTTATAAATGAAGGTGTTCCGAGGGAGAACATAGGTTTGATTCACCGAGGATTTTCTTATTTCGGCCACAGTAAATACCGCAATCCGCCTATGTGGCATATGATTTTCGAGATGCGTAGCCGTTTCCCTGAGATGATGATGATTTGCGACCCATCGCATATCTGCGGTTGCCGTCCACTCCTTTACGGTATTGCCCAGCAGTCGGCCGACTTGTGTTTCGATGGACTTATCATCGAGAGCCACAACAACCCCGACAAGGCGTGGAGCGACGCTTCGCAGCAGGTAACTCCACAGGACTGCATCACTCTGATTGAGAACGTGATGTGGCGCGCCAAGACAGCCAACGACCCCGAATTCAACGACGAGCTGAATCTCTGCCGCCAGCAGATTGACCAGATTGACTCGGAGTTGTTTGACCTACTGAGTCAGCGTATGCAGACTGCCGAGAAGATTGGCCAAATCAAGAAGGCCAACAACGTGGCAATTTTGCAGAGTAACCGTTGGGACGACATCTGCCGCCGAATGATAAACCTCACTCGCGGAATGAATCTGAGCGAGGAGTTTGTACGCTCAGTTTTGGAGGCTATACATATTGAGAGTATCAACCACCAGAACGAGGTTATGAATAATAAATAAGCCCATAAGGCTTATATTTAGTGGCGGGGAGCTTGAAAAAGGCTCTATTCTTGTCGCAAATGACAAAAAAAGAGTTAAATTTGTCTTTTGATTATGGACAAGAGTATCACATATAACGGCATAAGGTTGCACTACACCCTCGCGGGTGCTGGGCAACCTTTGTTTTTGCTTCACGGCTGGGGTTGCAACGCCAAGACTTTCAAGCTGATACGCGGCTTTTTGGAGCTGCATTTTTTGGTCGTGGCTGTCGATTTTGCGGGCTTTGGTCAGAGCGAAGAGCCGCGCGAGGTGTGGGGCGTGGAGGAGTACACCCGCTCGGTGGAGGCCATTGCGCAGCACGAAGGCATCACCTCGCCCATTCTTATCGGCCACTCGTTTGGCGGTCGTGTGTCTATTGTCTATGCCTCACGCAACAAGACCCACAAGATTGTTTTGGTCGATGCCGCAGGAGTAAAGCCCAAGCGAACATTCACCTATTACCGCAAGGTCTATACTTTCAAGGCTATGAAGCACCTCGCCCGCCTACTGCTCGGCAATGAGCGCGCAGAAAAGTGGATTGAGAGCCGTCGTGCGAAGGCTGGCTCATCGGATTACAACAACGCAACACCTATGATGCGAGCCATCTTGTCGAAGTGTGTGAATGAAGATTTGTGCCACCTGATGCCCAAAATTTCGGCTCCAACATTGCTATTTTGGGGTGAGAACGATACTGCCACCCCACTCTCCGACGCAAAGAAGATGGAGAGCCTAATTCCCGATGCGGGATTGGTTACGGTGGCAGGTGCAGGACACTTCTCGTTCTTAGAGAATCCACAATTATTTGAGCGAGTGTTGAGTAGTTTTTTTGCAAAGGAGATGAAAAAGTAAGATATGTTGATTGAGAATATAATATTTTGGCCGCTATATGCCCTGCTGTGGGCTGCTATCGTACGATACGATGTGCATATGTTTCAGCACAACTCATATCGTGAGGAGCGTTATGCCCGATGGTTTCGCGGAGGATACAAGTTTGGCCGCTCTGCTATAATTGCCGCTTTGGCACTCGTTGGATTCTTCTCTAATCCTGTTTTTATTGGCTTTTCGGTAGTGTTTATGAGTGTGATTGCGTGGCAAGAGTTCCGCACCACATACAAAAAACCGATAGTCTATACGATGCGTGTTAAGCGACTGATTCTCTCGGCTGCTGTTTTAAGCGGCGGAGCGATTGCACTGGCTGAGATTTTCGCGCCACAGATTGCGATGCCAATAGCACTCGCCCTGCTTATTATGCCTGTGGTGATGCTTACTGCTAACCTCCTGAATAAACCTATGGAGGCGGCTATTTCACGTTGGTACTACAACGACGCAAAACGAATCCTACGCTCGATGCCTCAGCTTACGATTATTGGTGTGACGGGTAGCTTTGGTAAGACCTCTACGAAACACTATCTCTACCGCATTTTGTCGGAGAAGTATAACGTGCTGATGACTCCGGGCAACTTCAACACTACGCTTGGCGTGATTCGCACCGTAAGGGAGCATCTGAAACCTCATCACCAGATTTTCATTGTTGAGATGGGAGCAAAGCAGGTGGGCGACATCAAAGAGATTTGCGATTTGGTACGCCCCACAATTGGAATTGTTACGGCCGTCGGCGAGATGCACTTGGAGACATTCCACACGCAAGAGAATATCCTACGCACAAAGTTTGAGCTGATTGACGCTCTGCCTGCCAACGGATTGGGAGTTGTAAACCTAGATTCAGAGCCAATCGCAAGCCACTCGATGCTACACAAGTGCCGCGTTATAGGTTATGCGATAGACAACACTTCGGCCGATTACTTGGCGCAGGAGATAAACTACACGACATCAGACACTTCGTTTGCGATAAAGACTGCCGATACTCTACGAGAGGGTTACACGACCCATCTTGCAGGACGAGGGAATATTCTCAACCTGCTGGCCGCAGTAGCTGTTGCCGACCATCTACAAGTGAGTGAGGCAATGCAAAAACGTGCAATGCGACAGATTGAGCAGATTGAGCATCGCCTAAGTGTGAAACGCACAGCAGGAGGTGTTACGATTGTTGACGATGCATACAACTCAAACCCAACAGGAGCAAAGATGGCTCTTGAAGTATTGCGCAACTTCCGCCGAATGGAGGGTGGGCGACGCATTGTGGTAACACCCGGATTTGTGGAGTTGGGAGAGCGACAGGCCGAACTCAACCGAGAACTTGGTCGTGAGATTGCCACCGCCTGCGACATTGCAATTGTGGTAAACAAGACCAACCGCGAAGCGATAAGTGCAGGAATCACAGAGCAGGGATTTGACCTTAGCAATCTAATCAAAGTTGATTCGTTTGCTGAGGCATCAGCCCGATTGGCACAGATGCTACGCGTGGGAGATGTAGTGCTATACGAAAACGATCTCCCCGACTCGTTCAAATAGGCAAAGCACGCACCCAAGCTGCGAGGCAAAGAATAAAAACTGATAACAAAGTAAAAACGAGATAGAATGAAGAGCAAAATTAATGTAGGAGTGATATTTGGTGGCCGCTCGGTAGAGAACGAGATTTCGGTACTTACTGCCATACAAACTATGGAGGCCATCAACACCGATAAATATGAGATTACACCCATCTATATCTCAAAGCAGGGTGTGTGGTACACAGGTGAGGCGTTACGCAAGAGCGACAACTACAAGAATATGGAGAAGTTGCAGGCCGAGTGTCAAGAGGTATATCTGCGCCCTATTTATGGCGATAACTGCCTCTACAAAGTGCGTAAACCTATGTTTGGCAGCGACGTTGCAGCCCGTTTAGATGTGATTCTACCCGCTTTGCACGGTACCAACTGCGAAGACGGCTCATTCCAAGGGGCTATTGAGATGACAGGTATTCCATATGCTGGTTGCAATGTGCTAGCATCAGCCAACGGTATGGATAAAATCACGATGAAGATGATTCTTGCCCAGAGTAGAATTCCCGTTATCGATTACACTTGGTTTTCGGATAAAGAGTGGTTCGACAGCTCGGAGAGGGTTGTGGAGAAGGTTGAGAAGACTCTCGCATATCCACTCATCGTAAAGCCTGCCGATTCGGGTTCGAGCGTTGGTATTACAGCCGTACACAACCGCGAGGAGCTGATTGAGGCAATCGACAATGCTGTAAGCTACTCAAAGAGAATCATCGTTGAGAAGCTCGTTGAGAAACTCAAAGAGATTAACTGCTCGGTATTGGGCAACTACTACGAGTGCGAGGCATCGGTTTGCGAGGCTCCAATCCGTAGTGGTGAGATTCTCAGCTACGCTGACAAATATTTGGGAGGAGGTAAAGGTAGTAAGGGGGCAGTAAAGCAGTCGGAGGGTATGCGCTCTACCGTACGCGAGATTCCCGCCCGTTTGCCCGAGAAGGATACCGAGTTTATACGAACAACGGCCGTTGAGACTTTCAAGGCATTGGCTTGCGACGGTGTGGCTCGTATTGATTTTATGATTGACGAGGCTGACGGCAAAATATTTGTCAACGAGATAAATACTATTCCCGGGTCGCTTTCGTTCTATTTGTGGGAGGCGAGTGGCATAAGCTTCGAGCAACTCACCGAGCGATTGATTGAAATCGCATTCCAACGCAAACGAGATTCATCATTCAAGACTACAAGTTACAAAGAAAATATCTTCAACTACACCCTTTCGGGGGCCAAAGGAGCAAAGGGTACGAAAGGTAGATAATAAGTTTGCCGTTGGATTGTTCTTCGACAATAACATTAACCGCCCGAAGTGGAGATTTGTACTTATCACGAAACTTCGCAGGGCATAAAACTACATAAGATGAAAAGATTAGCTCTACTTTTGATTGTTGCATTCTTCGCAACAGAGGCTTCGGCAGGATTACTTCCTAAGGCTCGACTCGGTATTAAAGCAGGTATGGACTACCAGACCAACGATATTAAAGCTATTGCCGATCAAATTAAATTCGACGCTAACACAGGCTGGTACGCTGGCTTGCAAGGCGAACTTACTTGGGGTATGTTTGGCATACGCCCTGAGCTTATTTACTCTCACAACAAGTTTGACGTAGAGGGCGCAGGCAGCAGTATGAAACTCAGCAAATTGGACCTTCCCATTTTGGCGCAGCTTAAATTCTTGGGTGTGCTATCAATACAAGTTGGCCCAACGTTCTGCCTTATGACCAACACAAGCGGCTCGGCCGATGGATACGAGTGGAGCGTGGAGCGTCCTACGGTAGGTTATGCAGTTGGAGCAGAGGCTCGCATCTGGAAGTTGGCAGTATCGGCTCGCTACAACGGCTCATTCAAGGATAGCGAGGTGATGGGATTCACCACAGGAGAGAATAAAATCTCAACCGTTCAGTTAGGTGTAGGATTCTACTTCTAATTCGCAAACAAACGCAGCAGATAGATTCAACATAAAGCACACAAGCTATGAAGATAGTTGTCATAGGTACAGGATATGTGGGCCTTGTAACGGGCACTTGTTTCTCGGAGTTGGGAGTAGATGTCTATTGTGTAGATATTGACCAAAAGAAAATCGAGAGCCTCAAACAAGCCGAAATCCCCATCTACGAACCCGGACTGCAAGAGATTGTAGAACGCAACATTAAAGCACAAAGGCTTTCGTTCACAACCTCGGCCGAGGAGTGTATGCAAGGGGCCGATGCTATCTTCATCGCAGTTGGCACTCCCCCCGATGAAGATGGAAGTGCCGATGTAAGATATGTCTTGGAGGCTGCCCGCTCGGTAGGTCGTGCGCTTAACGGATATGCAGTTGTAACGGTAAAATCGACAGTCCCTGTCGGAACGACACAACAAGTAAAGCAAATCGTGCAAGAACAGCTCGATAAGCGAGGGGTGGAAATAGAGTTCGACGTGGCATCGAATCCCGAATTCTTGAAAGAGGGTCGAGCAGTGAGAGATTTTATGATGCCCGACCGAGTTGTTGTGGGAGTGGAGAGTCAACGCGCACGCGATTTGATGACTACACTATATAGCCCATTGATGATGACCGACCGATTGCTCTTTACCGACATAGCCACTGCCGAGATGACCAAATATGCGGCAAATGCTATGCTTGCCACACGCATATCGTTTATGAACGACATTGCCAACTTGTGTGAGCTCACGGGCGCAAATGTCGATATGGTACGCAAAGGCATAGGTGCTGATATTAGAATCGGCACAAAATTCCTATATGCAGGTTGCGGATACGGTGGCTCGTGCTTCCCAAAAGATGTGAGAGCATTAATCTCTACGGCCGATAAGTTGGGATACTCGATGGAGGTTATCAAGGCTGTTGAGCAGGTGAATAATCGCCAGAAAAAGGTGTTGTTCGAGAAGTTGAATCGCCACTTTGCTGGGGAGTTAAAGGGCAAAAAAGTTGCGGTGTGGGGATTAGCTTTCAAACCCGATACCGATGATATGCGCGAAGCTCCATCGCTCACTCTTATCGAAAGTTTGCTGAAAGCAGAATGCGAAATAAGAGTCTTTGACCCAGTTGCGATGCCTAACGCGAAGAAGATTTTTGGGGATAAGCTCTATTATGCACAAAATATGTATGATGCTGCCACCGATGCCGACGCGCTGGTTGTAGCAACCGAGTGGAAAGAGTTTAGATTACCTGCTTGGCAAACCCTATCGGCTGCAATGCGCAACAAGGTTATAATTGATGGTCGCAACATATACTCTCGAAAAGCGATGCAACAAAATGGCTTTACCTACTATCGAATAGGTTAAAAGCAGCAGGAATTATAGTAAATAGATTAACGGGTGTTATGCTTTATCATAACACCCGTTAATCTATTTGGATAAGGTAATGAGTTACCAATCGCTACTCTTTGATTGTTCGGCCTGGATACACCTTCAACGCCTCACCAAGAATCATCAACGCCCGACGCAGGTCTGTCTTATTCAGGATATAGGCAATACGCACCTCATTGCGGCCCTTAGTGGGGTCAGAATAGAATCCAGAGGCGGGAGCTAACATAATTGTCTCGCCCTCATAATCGAACTCCGACAAACACCAAGCACAAAAGCGGTCGCTATCGTCAATCGGCAAGCTCGCCACAGTATAGAACGCGCCCATCGGGATAGGAGAATATACTCCGGGGATTTTATTCAGTCCATCAATCAAGCAGTTACGACGCTCGATATACTCTTCGTAGGTGTGAATCTTATATGAACGCGAAGCATCAATCGAAGCCTCTGCCACAATCTGACCAATAAGCGGCGGGCTCAATCGGGCCTGACAAAACTTCATTACGGCATCTCGCACCTGTTTATTCTTTGTAATCAACGCACCGATACGAATTCCGCACTCAGAATATCGCTTTGACACAGAGTCAATCAATACCACATTCTGCTCGATTCCCTCCAAATGGCAAGCCGAGATATATGGTGAACCTGTATAAATAAACTCACGATACACCTCATCAGAGAAGAGGAACAAGTCGTGCTTTATAACCAAATCGCGGATACGGTTCATCTCCTGACGGGTATAGAGATAACCCGTAGGGTTGTTGGGATTACAGATTAATATTCCCCTTGTACGCTCGTTGATTAACTCCTCGAATTGCTCAACACTCGGCAGTGCAAAACCCTCGTCAATAGAGGTCATAACAGGGCGAATTACCGCGCCAGCCGAGATTGCAAATGCCATATAGTTAGCATAGGCAGGCTCTGGAACAATAATCTCATCACCCGGATTAAGGCACGACATAAAGGCAAACAAAACCGCCTCCGAGCCACCTGTGGTGACGATTACATCGTCGGGAGTAAGCTTAATCTGATACTCCTCGTAATAGCCCACAAGTTTCTCGCGCAACGAAAGATAACCATCGCTCGGGCTATATTCCAAAATCTTACGGTCGATACTTTTTAACGCATCTAAGCCCTCCTGTGGTGAAGGCAAATCGGGCTGACCGATATTCAAATGGTAAATTTTAACACCTCGCCGCTTAGCCTCATCAGCCAATGGAACAAGTTTGCGTATAGGTGATTCGGGCATCTTGACGGCCCGCTCTGAAATTGTTGGCATAGCAAAAATTTTATATAAAAAACAAACTGCTCGCAACTTTTACGCCACGAGCAGCTATGCTCATTAAATTACAGTTGCTAATAGAATACTTTGGCCCGCATTACTCCGAGGCATCGGTATCCTCCTTTGCAGGGAGTTCCTTAACCAGATTGCGAATACGCTCATTGCCAAAAATATCGGCAACGGTAGGGATAACCATAACCAAGCCCATACCTGCCACTGCACCCAAGAATGTGAATGCTAGCAAAATCGTTGCACGCTGAGGCTTACTCTTCTTGTATGGAATGGTAACAGGATTAATAATTGTCAAGATAGGTGTTGTCTCTTTCACACTAATCTTAGCCTGCTCCAACTGCTTGGCAAGTTCGGTATAAAGCGTCATCGCCAAAGTATATTCAGCATCGAGCTTATCCTGCTCTATGCGAGCCGAGTGCTTAATCACGCCCTGATTTGCATCACGATATTTTGCTCTGCGGACCTGAATATCCTCAAAATTGTTCTTCGCCTCATCGTATCGGCTCTGCACAAAATCGAGGTTCGACTGCACCTTATCAATCTTAAACTCAGTGATATACTTCTGCAACAAAGAGACTGTCGCCTGCGCCAACTGAGCAGCTGCAACTGCCTCGGGCATATTGGCTGTAATGGTTACAAATCCCTTTTTCTCGGTAAGTACAATACTTACAGACTTACTAAGGATTTTGCTGACTTCATACTCCTCCTTAGTCATCGTCTCAATCTGCTTGGCATTACCATCTGCCGCACCAATCTGAGGCAACTCCTGCTCACCACGAATAGCATTCAAGATGGTAAAAGGCAAACCGATAGTATATTTCATAATATAGCTACCGATAGTTGGCTTATTATACTCCTCGCTGGTATAATACTCATAGAAGCTAACGGGCTTGCCCGCCTTCTCAAACTCAATGGGGGTCTGCATCAACTCCTTGCGGAATGTGGTGCTATTGAGAATATTCTCATACACCATCGGCGAGAGAGCCTTAACGTCCATTGACTGATTAAGGTTAATACCAGCCAAAGCCGCCAATGAGCTCATTCTTGAAGAACCTGAACCATCGGAAGTTTGAGGTACAACGTCACAACTTGCTGTATATACCTTAGGGCTAAACAGTGCGACAAAGACACCGATAACCATAAACACAGCAGTAAGTTTCAATATCAACCCCTTGTTTAGCCACATCTTTTTAATAAGCTCAACCAAATCTATCTCCTGCTCATCAATGGGGTAATTATTCTGATTCTGAATCTGCTCCATAATAACACTCAAATTTTATCCTTAAATTACTTAGCAAGGTTAATAGCCGAAAGCACCACAGCCGCAGTAGATGCAGTAGAAGAGAGCATACCAACAACCTCACTCCACTTAACAGGCTCGCTTGGTGACTTCGATGGAATAATAACCACACAACCAGGGCGAATCTTGGCATTCTTACCCGAATCAACCATACCATTCATATAGATTACAAAAGCACGATTCTTGCGAGCGCGGTTGTCGAATCCTCCCGCCGCAGAAACATAGTACTTCAACTTCTTCTTATCCTTATAGGTCACCGAGTTAGGATACATCACAGCACCCATCACTCGAACTGTACCATTATACTGAGGGATAGAGATCTCATCACCATCTCGCAAAACGATATCGGCATCTGAACCCGGATTAGCCAAAGCCTGTTCAAGGTTAATACCAACAGAATATACCGTATTAAGTTCAATGCCCGACATATTAAGCGAATCCTTATCGCCCTTCTGAGCCTGAGCGTCAATCATATTCTGCAAAGCCTTCTGCTGCACCTGCTCCTCCTCGGTCATCTTACGCATCAAGAATGCACCCTCGATAAATGCTCCGGGCGTAGGATTTCCAGCGGCCGCTACAACCTCCGACAAACGCATATTACGACGAGCCAAAGGATAATTACCCTCGAAAGCAACTTCACCCTTCACCGCAACACTGCTCTGTGTGATATAGACTGGTGAACGACGAACAAACACCTCATCGAATGGCTCCAAAACAAATCCCTTCTCGCCATCAACGACCAATCCGTCCTTAACATCTACTGTAAATGTCTCAAAGAGTTGCTCCTGAACCTGCACACTCTTTGGATTCTTGATTCGGCGTGTGATGGTCACATTTGCAGTCGAAGCTGACTCCAAAAGGCCACCAGCTGCAACCAACAAATCCTCTACGGTCATATTCTCGGCATAAGGATATGTATCGGGCTTACTTACCGAACCGAAAACCGTTACAACATACTCCTCGCGCATATCAGAATTTGAAGCGACGATAAGCATATCGTTTGAACGCAATTCGATATCCTTAACTCGGCCAGCCATCAAACCAGCCAAATCAACCGACACTACCTCGGTAGTCCAATCGGCCTTCTCGCGATACAAGACGGCGCGAGCCATAAATGCGTCTTCACGCAAACCGTCGGCACGCTCGATAAGTTGCTTCACGGTCTTAACCTTATCGTCAATAGCATAGAAGCCCTCGCGATATACTGCACCCTTAATCTCGACACGGTTATCGTAGCGGTCGATGCTACCTGCAATCGATACCACATCGCCGTCCTCCAATACGAACTTCTCGAAATCGGCGGCATCTACGGTAAATGAGTTATACTTACCACCCAAGCGGCGAGTAACGCTTACCATTTTGCGATTGGCCTCGCTTGTGAAATCACCAGCAAAACGAATCAAATCGGCTACGGTCTCGCTCTGCTTCATCTCGTAGAACATCGGACGCTTAATCTCTCCCGATACCTCAACCAACTTGCCATAGGCGGGAATACTAATCAAGTCACCATCGCGCAACGCGATATCCTTCTCGCTCTTTCCATTGAGGATATAATCGTAAACGTCAACCTCCGAGAAGAGTTTTCCTGCACGGAATACCTTGATGCTACGCATTGTACCGAGTCTATTCACACCACCCGATACGTGCAAAGCGTGGAACAAAGTCGCAAGAGATGGGAGTGTATATGTACCTGCCGTACCAACCTCGCCTGCAACATTTACCTGAATACTACGAATGCTTCCCAACGAGACCTTCATCTTCGCTGTACCATCGTACAAACCTGCGTATATGCTTCCGAGCGATGCTCTAAGACGTTTTGCAGCCTCGTTAATTGTCAAACCGACGATAGCAATGGGGCCCACACCCGAAATAACAATCTTGCCATCGGGAGAAATCTTGTGGCTCTCTGAACTCTGCACATCGCCCCAAATATCGATAATCACCTCATCACCGGGTCCCAAAACATAGTTATCGGGAGTAGCAATATTCAAATTTGGCTCAAACGTAAGAGCTTTATTGGTGAACAAATCGTGGCCATAGATGCGACGAGTAGATTCGGTAGTACCTCTCTGCGCAACCGTTACATTTGCAATAGTGTCAATTTGACCTCGACGAGTCTCCAACAAACCAGCTTGTGGGTCAACAGGCATATTTGTTAAATCTGCACTCACCTCTGTCATCTCGCTCTTATTAGTAGCAGTGGCATTAACCTGACGGGTACGACGAACATTTTTGTTCTTGTTCTCGTTATCCTTCTTCAAGTTCTCAATCTGCGACTGAGAGAGAGTACCATTACGATACGCCTCCAATAACTCTTGGTTAGATTGTGCATTAACGGCAAAAATTCCCACCGACAATGCAAGCATAAGGAAAATTAATCTCTTCATAGTATTTTAATAATTTTTTCTCAACCAAATTGCAGGAGAGCAAAAGATAAATACCATCACTTCCCTGCTGTTTTTCAAGTATATACGCCATACATCGGCCATAATTACCGCTCAATTCACGGTAAAAACGGCTTTATAGGCACACATATTGCCACAAATATAGGCAAAATGCACCCATTTTCCAAAAAAATCAGCCAAATATAGCTATGCTATATGACCCATCATTTTTTACGTTTTGATTTCTTGCGCAGAGACTTCTTTCTCACCGACCAGCCAAAGTGACCGACAAACTCTCCTAATTTGAAATACTCACCGTGCGAATATGCGATAGGCTGCGCACGTTGCAAATCGAATTTGCCCGTTTCTGAATCAATATACTCCTCATCGACAAGCACATTCACTACATCAGCCAAAAACATATCGTGCGAGCCGAGCGGAATAATCTGTCGCACCCGACACTCAATGCTTATAGGTGAAGCCTCAACCACAGGAGCGGCTACTACTTCGGCCTTTGAAATGGCAATCCCCATCTGCTCAAACTTATTATAATCGCGGCCTGAACGCACTCCACACCAATCAGTTGCACGAGCCAACCCGACAGTTGTAAGATTTATAACAAACTCCCCCGTACGCTTTATAATCTCGTAAGAGTGCCTTTCGGGACGCACCGAGATATAACACATTGGGGGATTGGTACAGACTGTCCCCGTCCACGCCACCGTAAAGAGATTATACTCCTCGGGCGTAGCACCACAACTCACCAGCACCGCTGGCAAGGGATATATCATTGTGCCGGGTTTCCAGCTCTGTTTTGTCTTTCCCATCTGAGCGAAAAAATAATCATAAGAAATTTACCGCAAAATCGCCCGCTCACCAGATTGCGACCTTTCGATTCAAATTCAAAGGTAATAATTATTATTAAAACCGCAAAAAACAAGTCGTAGCATCTCGCTTGCGGAAGATGCTACGACTCCAATAAAAAACCTTCTAACTAACCTATTACGTAAGACTTGGCAAAAGTCAAATCATAATATACCACACTACACGATTCCCTGTGCCAACATAGCATCGGCAACAGTCATAAAACCAGCGATGTTTGCGCCCTTCACATAGTTCACATATCCGTCTGGCTCTGTTCCGTACTCAATACATACGGAGTGAATCTTATTCATAATTTCGTGCAACTTGGCATCAACCTCCTCGGCACTCCACTTCAAACGCATTGAGTTCTGCGTCATCTCCAAACCTGACGTTGCTACACCTCCTGCATTTGAAGCCTTACCCGGAGAATAGAGCAACTTGGCCTTCTGGAAAATCTCGATAGCCTCAGGGGTAGAGGGCATATTTGCACCCTCAACCACACACTTACAACCATTGGCTACCAATTTCGCAGCGTCCTCGCCATTTAACTCGTTCTGCGTTGCACAAGGCATTGCGATATCGCACTTTACACCCCACGGACGCTCTCCATCGAAATATTGTGCCGAAGGATACTTCTCGGCATACTCGCGGATACGACCTCGGAGCATATTTTTAAGTTCGAATATATATTGCAACTTATCGCTATCGATTCCATCGGGGTCGTAAATGTAACCGTTTGAATCAGACATTGTAAGCACCTTTGCACCCAAAGCCAAAGCCTTCTCGGCAGCAAACTGAGCCACATTACCCGAACCAGAGATAACCACACTCTTGCCCTTATACGACTCACCTCGCGTTGCCAACATAGCCTCACCAAAGTAGCAAGCTCCATAACCCGTAGCCTCGGGGCGTACAAGCGAGCCGCCAAAACTGAGGCCCTTGCCTGTAAATGTACCTGTAAACTCGTTACTCAAACGCTTATATTGGCCAAACATATAGCCCACTTCGCGGCCACCTACACCAATATCACCAGCAGGCACATCGGTATCCTTACCAATGTGGCGATATAGCTCGGTAATAAAGCTCTGACAGAAGCGCATAATCTCCATATCAGACTTGCCCTTAGGATTGAAATCTGAGCCACCCTTACCACCACCCATTGGCAATGTTGTAAGACTGTTCTTGAATGTCTGCTCAAAAGCAAGGAACTTCAAGATGCTGAGATTTACGCTTGCGTGGAAACGAATACCGCCCTTGTAAGGACCAATTGCACTATTCATCTGCACACGATAACCCTTATTTATCATCACCTCGCCATTGTCGGCAACCCACGGTACTCGGAACATAACCACGCGCTCGGGCTCAACAATACGCTCCAAAACCTTCAATTTAACAAGTTGGGGATTCTCCAACACATATGGTGCTACGCTCTCTACTACCTCACGAACTGCCTGATGAAATTCAAGCTCACCTGGATTCTTGGCCACCACATCGGCCATAAACTGCTCGACGTACTCTTTAACTGATGTATTCATTCTCACAAGAGTTTAATTAATATTATTTGCCACAAAGTTAATAAAAATTATTAATAACACAACGGTTTTATCCATATAAAACTGAGATTTCTGCATATATATTCCATATTTTTGCATATACAAGTAGTTTGCGCGCATATTTATTTGCTTACAATTTGTAAGCATAAACCGTTATTTTATTAGCATTTTTTACAAAATTTGATTATCTTTGTAATGCCTACTTACTATTTATAGCAATAACCTTAATGCATACAGAGATGAAAAGAATTTTCTATTTTTTTGCACTTATTTTTGCGATGCTGGGTCAAGACGCCTCTGCGCAACAGATAAGCTACTCCGTAAAACAGATTTGGAGCAACGGCTCGCACTGTGCTTTTACATCGATCGAGCGATTCAACGGTCGCTACTATTGTACATTCCGCGAGGGTGCTACCCATATATTCGATAGTAACGGAGAGGCCAAAGGTAAAATCCGAATTTTGGCATCGGACGATGGCGAGAAATGGGAATCAGTAGCATTTATCGGTAAAGAAGGATTCGACTTGCGCGACCCGAAGCTATCGGTTACACCCGACGGAAGGTTGATGATTATTGTGGGCGGTTCTATATATCGCAATCGAAAATTGGAGGGTTGCGTGCCTCACGTCATTTTCAGCGATGATGGCAAATCGTTCAGCGAGCCACAACCCATTACACTTGATGAGAAGATGCGCACGGGTCACGATTGGCTTTGGCGAGTTACTTGGCACGATGGCGTAGGGTATGGAGTGAGTTACAGCAAAGCATCTAACAATGAGATAATCACGCACTTATTAAAAACCGATGACGGCGTGAAATATTCGCTCGTCAAGAGCTTTAATCACGACGGATACCCCAACGAGGCGACAGTACGTTTTCTACCCGATGGTCGTATGGCAATTATGTTGCGTCGCGACGCAGGCGATTGCAAAGCAATGTGGGGATTAAGCCGCGCACCCTACACAGAGTGGGAGTGGCGAAAGATGGAATTTAGATTGGGAGGCCCCGATTTTATTGTTCTTGACGATGACCATTTGGTTGCAGGCGGTCGTACACACTATGTTCCATCTGCTGCAAAGACCACAATCTTTACGGGTAAAAATAACGGTCGATTTGAGGAGGTAATCACCCTGCCTTCGGGCGGCGATACAAGCTACCCCGGATTCCTGATTGCGGGTAACGAATTATGGGTCAGCTACTACTCAACCCACGAAACAAAGAATGCATCAATATATCTCGCAAAATTTCCGCTCGAACTGTTTAAGCGATAATATGTTACAACACAAAATTGCAAAGGGTTATTCCGCGCTGGAATAACCCTTTATTTCTTATTTGTACTATTCGGTAAAGTTTGGATAATGAGGCTGATTTGAAGCTACTCGAAGGGGGCAAAACCGCAGCATACTAATCGTATGTGAGGATTTTGCTCACAAGGTAGATGCCAAATCAGGCCATTAGACTAACTTTACTTCAATGCCTCCAACATTCGCTTCAACACCACCGTCGCTGAAATCTCACGATTTGCCGCTTCGGGAATAACTAATGAACGAGGAGACTCAATAACATCATCGGTTACAATCATATTGCGGCGCACAGGCAGACAATGCATAAAGTGTGCATTGTTGGTTACGGCCATCTGACGCTTGCCCACTGTCCAGCTCATATCCTTGCTTAACACCTTACCATAATCTTCTGGACAAGTAACACCCGGACAACTCCAATTCTTGGCGTAAATGAAGTCTGCGCCCTCAAAAGCCTTCATCTGATCATACTCCACACGAGCATTACCAACAAACTGAGGGTCAAGCTCATAACCCTCTGGGTGAGTGACCACAAAATCAACATTGGCAGCATTCATCCACTCTGCAAACGAATTGGGTACAGCCTGTGGCAAAGCCTTTGGGTGGGGAGCCCAAGTAAGGACAACCTTAGGACGGTCACACTCCTTATACTCCTCGATTGTGATGAGGTCGGCAAACGATTGAAGAGGGTGTACGGTTGCACTCTCCATAAAGAATACAGGCTTACCAGAATATTGGATAAACTGCTCCAAAATCTTCTCGTTGTAATCGTTCTCGCGGCTCTCAAATGTGGCAAACGAGCGCACTCCGATAATATCACAATAGCTTGCCATAACAGGAATTGCCTCCAAAAGATGCTCGCTCTTATCGCCGTCCATCACAACTCCACGCTCGGTTTCCAACTTCCATGCACCCTGATTGACATCAAGCACGATAACATTCATACCCAAATTCATAGCTGCTTTCTGAGTGCTAAGACGTGTGCGCAGACTATTATTGAAGAATATCAATAGCGCGGTCTTGTTACGACCCAGCTCCTGATACTTAAATCGGTCGGCCTTGATTTCAAAAGCCTCCTTCAATGCGGCATCGAGATTGCCCAAATCCTTTACGCTACGAAATACTCTCATAAAATACCCTCCTTAAAATTTCTTAAAAAGCGCATACGACCAACAAGGTCATACGCGCCGATTACCAAAAAAGTAGCCCCACCGCGACTCGAACGCGAATTTAAGGTTTAGGAAACCTTCGTTCTATCCCTTGAACTATAGAGCCATCGTGGCCTATTTGGCACAACGACTACAAAGATAGCAAATTATTCAAAATCAGTATCCAAAATTCAAGATTTTTCTTTATTCATCTGTCTATTTTGATAGAATATATATATCCGAGCATCAAAAGTTACTTAGCTACCACAAAAAAATAGCCCAATCCGAAGATTGAGCTACTTTTCATATATCTGAGAGATAGATTACTCTGCTGATTGCGACAAGCCCTCGACATCAGCCTTCAAGCCTACAATCAAGTTGTCGTAATCACGAAGACCTGTACCACCAGGAATCAAGTGACCGCAGATGACATTCTCCTTCAAGTTTGCCAATGGGTCAATCTTACCCTGAATAGCAGCCTCATTCAAGACCTTAGTAGTCTCCTGGAACGATGCAGCCGAGATAAAGCTCGATGTCTGCAATGCTGCACGAGTAATACCCTGCAATACCTGATTAGAAGTAGCAGGAACGATATCACGCACCTTAACCTGCTTCATATCGCGGCGTTTGAGTGAAGAGTTCTCATCACGCAACTTGCGGAGCGAGATAATCTGACCGGGCTGAACATTCTGAGAGTCACCAGCGTCCTCAACAATAACCTTATCGTAAAGCTCGTCGTTTACGTCCATAAACTCCCACTTGTCAACTACCTGATCCTCGAAGAAACGAGAGTCTCCCGGATCCTCAATCTTCACCTTGCTCATCATCTGACGAACGATAACCTCGAAGTGCTTATCGTTAATCTTCACACCCTGCATACGGTAAACCTCCTGAACCTCGTTCACGATATACTCCTGAACCTTCGTAGGACCGAGGATACGCAAGATGTCGCTCGGAGTGATTGCACCGTCCGACAGTGCCATACCTGCCTTCACATAGTCGTTCTCCTGAACAACAATCTGACGTGACAATGGCACGAGGTACTTGCGAATCTCACCCTGACGCGATGTGATGATAATCTCGCGGTTACCACGCTTGATCTTACCGAATGTTACCTCACCATCAATCTCCGACACAATTGCGGGGTTAGATGGGTTACGAGCCTCGAAGAGCTCGGTAACTCGTGGAAGACCTCCCGTGATATCGCCACCTGTCTTACCAACAGCGCGAGGAATCTTGATAAGGATATCGCCAGCCTTAATTTTTGCGTTATCCTTAACGATGATGTGAGCCGTAACAGGGAGGTTATAAGCCTTAACGTCATCACCCTCCTTATTTACGATGTGGATTACGGGGTTCTTTGTACGGTCCTTAGACTCGATAACCACCTTCTCCGACAAGCCTGTCTGCTCATCACGCTCATCACGATAAGTTACACCCTCGATAATATTCTCGAATGATACCTTACCATCAGTTTCGGCAATGATTACTGCGTTATATGGATCCCACTCGCATATCAAATCGCCCTTCTTTACCATCGCGCCGTCCTGCATATAAAGCATTGAGGCATAAGGCAAAGCGTGTGTATAGAGTACAATCTCAGTCTTAGGATCTACAATACGGAACTCCGACTGACGTGAGATTACGATATCGGTAGCATCGCCATTGGCGTTCTTACCTTTGATAGTACGCAACTCGTCAATCTCCAAACGACCCTCATACTTCGATACAACATTAGTCTCAACAGTAGTACCTCCCGCAACACCACCGACGTGGAACGTACGAAGTGTAAGCTGAGTACCTGGCTCACCGATAGACTGTGCTGCGATAACTCCAACAACCTCACCCTTCTGAACCATACGGGCAGTTGCAAGGTTGCGACCATAACACTTAGCACATACTCCGTGACGAGCCTCGCAAGTGAGTACCGAGCGAATCTCCACTGACTCCAATGGTGACTTGTCGATAGCCTCGGCAATCTCCTCGGTAATCTCCTCACCAGCCTTGCAGATAACCTCGCCCGTGATTGGGTGTACGATATCGTTCAAAGCTGTACGGCCCAAAATGCGGTCGTAGAGAGTCTGCACAACATCGTCGTTACGTTTGATGGCAGTTGCTGTCAAACCACGCAATGTACCACAGTCAACCTCGTTGATGATTACGTCCTGAGCAACATCGACCAAACGACGTGTCAAGTAACCTGCATCGGCAGTCTTCAATGCGGTATCGGCCAAACCCTTACGCGCACCGTGAGTAGAGATAAAGTACTCCAACACCGAAAGGCCCTCCTTAAAGTTAGAGAGGATAGGGTTCTCGATAACCTGCTGACCGCCCTCAACTCCTGACTTCTGAGGCTTTGCCATAAGTCCACGCATACCAGAGAGCTGACGAATCTGCTCCTTAGAACCACGGGCTCCTGAATCAAGCATCATATATACAGGGTTGAAACCGTCTTGGTCTTTGACCAAAGTGTCGATAACCTGCTTGGTAAGCTTATTGTTGATGTTTGTCCAAACGTCGATAATCTGGTTGTAACGCTCGTTGTTGGTAATAAGACCCATATTATAGTCCTCCATAATAGCGTCGGCCTTATCGTAACCCTCCTGCACCAAATCGTGCTTTGAATCGGGGATAACCACTGCATCGAGGTTAAACGACAAACCGCCCTGGAATGCCATACGGTAACCCATATTCTTGATATCGTCCAAGAACTTAGCCACCTTATCAGCACCTGCCTTCTTCAAGACTACGGCGATAATATCACGCAACGACTTCTTGGTAAGTACTGTATTGATGTATCCAACCTCCTCGGGAACCAACTGATTGAAGAGAATTCGACCGATTGTAGTCTCCTTCAACTCCTCGAATGGCTGACCATTCTCATCAACATCGCGAACAACGCACTTCACAATTGCGTGCAAATCGGCACGCTTCTCGTTGTATGCAATAATAGCCTCCTCTGGACCGTAGAATACCAATCCCTCACCCTTGCTACCCTTACGAGGCTTGGTAATATAGTAAAGACCCAAGACCATATCCTGCGAAGGCACTGTAATAGGCGCACCATTTGCAGGATTAAGGACGTTGTGCGAACCGAGCATCAAAATCTGGGCCTCCAAAATTGCGGCATTGCCGAGTGGCAAGTGAACCGCCATCTGGTCACCGTCGAAGTCGGCGTTAAACGCCGTACAAGCCAACGGGTGCAACTGCATTGCTTTACCCTCGATGAGCTTAGGCTGGAATGCCTGAATACCCAATCGGTGAAGGGTCGGAGCACGGTTCATAAGCACTGGGTGACCCTTGATAACGTTCTCCAAAATACCCCAAATTACAGGGTCCTTACGGTCGATTATCTTCTTTGCTGACTTAACAGTCTTAACGATTCCACGCTCGATGAGCTTACGGATAACAAACGGCTTGTAGAGCTCGGCTGCCATATCCTTTGGAATACCCATCTCGTGCATTTTAAGCTCAGGTCCTACGACGATAACCGAACGAGCCGAGTAGTCAACACGCTTACCCAAAAGGTTCTGACGGAAACGACCCTGCTTACCCTTCAATGAGTCTGACAACGACTTCAAAGGACGGTTGCTCTCGTTCTTTACGGCGTTGCTCTTGCGAGAGTTGTCGAACAATGAGTCAACAGCCTCCTGCAACATACGCTTCTCGTTACGCAAGATAACCTCAGGAGCCTTAATCTCGATAAGACGCTTCAAGCGGTTGTTACGGATAATTACTCGACGATACAAATCGTTCAAATCCGATGTCGCGAAACGACCTCCGTCCAGCGGAACCAACGGACGCAGTTCGGGTGGAATCACAGGGATTACGTTCAGAACCATCCATTCGGGCTTGTTCTGACCGTTAGAAGCACGGAACGACTCGATAACGTTCAACTGCTTCAAAGCCTCGCTCTTACGCTGCTGTGATGTCTCGGTTGATGCCTTGTGACGCAATGCATACGACATTGAATCCAAATCTACCTGCTGCAAAAGCTCATAGATTGCCTCGCCACCCATCTTGGCAACGAACTTATTAGGATCGCCGTCCTCCAAAGCCTGATTACCCTTTGGCAATGCTGCCAAAACGTCCAAATACTCCTTCTCGGCCAATGTCTGCAAACGCTCGATACCCTGCTCTGCTGCCTGACCAGCATTAAGCACAACGTAACGCTCGTATTAGATAATCGACTCCAATTTCTTGGTAGGAATACCCAACAGATAACCAATCTTTGATGGCAATGAGCGGAAATACCAAATATGCACTACGGGTACAACCAATGAGATGTGACCCATACGTTCACGACGCACCTTCTTCTCGGTAACCTCCACACCGCATCGGTCGCAGACGATACCCTTATAGCGAATTCTCTTATACTTACCGCAATGGCACTCATAATCCTTCACAGGACCAAAGATGCGCTCACAGAAGAGACCATCTCGCTCGGGCTTGTAGGTACGATAGTTGATAGTTTCGGGCTTCAAAACCTCACCGCTCGACTGTGCCAGAATCTCCTCAGGAGAGGCCAGACCAATCGAAATATGGCTGTAACCGTTTTGTTGCTTATTATCTTTGATTGACATAATACAAAAATCTCTTTACTTTTATTATACCTACTTATTATTATTCGAGCTTAACCGAAAGTGCCAAACCGCGCAACTCGTGCAACAACACGTTCATAGCCTCGGGAACACCCGGACGTGGCAGATTGTCACCCTTAACGATAGCCTCGTAAGCCTTTGCACGACCCATCACGTCATCAGACTTAATGGTAAGAATCTCTTGCAGGATATTGGCAGCACCGAAGCCCTCCAATGCCCATACCTCCATCTCACCAAAACGCTGACCTCCGAACTGCGCCTTACCACCCAATGGCTGCTGAGTAATAAGTGAGTAAGGACCGATAGAACGTGCGTGCATCTTATCATCAATCATATGGCCCAATTTGAGCATATAGATTACACCCACAGTTGCTGGCTGGTCGAACTTCTCACCAGTACCACCATCGTAAAGGTATGTACGACCACTGCGTGGTACACCTGCCTGTGCTGTGTACTCGTTAATCTGCTCCAAAGAAGCACCATCGAAGATAGGAGTAGCGAACTTCAAGCCCAACTCACGACCTGCCCAACCAAGAACAGTCTCATAAATCTGACCCAAGTTCATACGAGAAGGCACACCCAATGGGTTCAAGCAGATATCGACGATTGTACCGTCCTCCAAGAATGGCATATCCTCATCGCGGACAACCTTCGCTACGATACCCTTGTTACCGTGACGACCCGCCATCTTATCACCAACCTTCAACTTACGCTTCTTGGCGATATAAACCTTAGCCATCTGGATAACACCCGATGTTGGAAGCTCATCACCATTTGTGAGGTTGTACTTCTCACGCTTGATGCGTGCATCGGCCTTCTTCCACTCAATTGTATAGTTGTTAATTGTAGTTCCGATAAGAGCGTCCAAATGCTCATCACCAGTCCACTTGCAAGTGCCGAGGTTCAAGTAACCCGATACAACACCTGTCTTGTCATCGATATTGCGTGTTGCAATATCCTCCAACATCTTCTGGGTGAACTTAGTGCCAGGAGCATAAATCTCTACACCGAAGTAATCCGATACGTTCGCAACACTCTTACCCTCAACCAACTGCCAGAGCTTCGATACCAAAACCTTTGTAAGTTCGGCAACCTCCTGAGCAAACTTCTGATCGATTTGTTCGAGCTGAGCACGCTCCGCTGCCTTGCTCTTCTTACCCTCCTTCTGGGCGTGGCTATAAAGCTTAGTGTCGATAACAACACCGTGCAATGAAGGCTGAGCCTTCAACGATGCGTCCTTCACATCACCTGCCTTATCACCGAAGATAGCACGCAAAAGCTTCTCCTCTGGTGAAGGATCGCTCTCACCCTTTGGAGTAATCTTACCGATAAGAATATCGCCCGGATTAACACTTGCACCTATGCGGATAATACCGTTTGCGTCCAAATCCTTAGTTGCGTCCTCGCTAACGTTGGGGATATCAGATGTAAGCTCCTCGACACCGCGCTTGGTATCACGAACCTCCATAATATACTCGTCAACGTGTACCGAAGTGAAGATATCCTCACGCTGGATACGCTCCGAGATAACAATCGCGTCCTCGAAGTTATAACCCTTCCAGGGCATAAACGCCACCTTCAAGTTACGGCCCAACGCCAACTCACCATTTTGAGTTGAATATCCCTCTGTAAGAATCTGACCCTCCGTTACGCGGTCACCTGTCAATACGGTAGGCTTCAACGTAACGGTTGTATTCTGGTTTGTACGACGGTAACGAGGCAACTCGTAAGTTGTAACCTCGGGTGCAAATGAGCAGATAATCTCCTCCTCAGTGCGGTCGTAACGAATCTGAATCTTAGTAGCATCAGCAAAGACAACCTCTCCGTTACCCTCAGCAACAATTTGGATACGGCTGTCGGTAATCATATCCTTCTCGATACCAGTTCCAACGATAGGCGACTCGCAAGTAATCAAAGGTACTGCCTGACGCATCATGTTTGAACCCATCAACGCACGGTTAGCATCGTCGTGTTCAAGGAACGGAATAAGGCTCGCAGCGATTGAGGCAATCTGGTTTGGAGCAACGTCCATCAATGTTACCTCCTCGGCTGTGATTACAGGGAAGTCGGCACCCTCACGAGCCTTGACACGGTCGGGATTGAGGAAGTTACCCTCATCGTCAACCGGCTCGTTAGACTGCGCTACGATATGACCGTCCTCAGCCTCTGCTGAATAATATTTAATCTGGCTGTTATCCATATTGACCTTACCATTCTCAACCGAGCGGTATGGAGTCTCAATGAATCCCATATCAGAAATCTTAGCATACACACAAAGTGACGAAATAAGACCGATGTTAGGTCCCTCAGGAGACTCAATCGGACAAAGACGACCATAGTGTGTGTAGTGTACGTCTCGCACCTCGAAACCTGCACGGTCACGAGAAAGACCACCAGGACCGAGAGCCGACAAACGACGCTTATGTGTAATCTCGGCAAGTGGGTTGATTTGGTCCATAAACTGCGAAAGCTGGCTTGTTCCGAAGAACGAGTTAACAACGCTCGACAAAGTCTTGGCATTAATCAAATCAACGGGTGTAAACACCTCATTGTCACGCACGTTCATACGCTCGCGAATTGTACGAGCCATACGCACGAAACCTACCGAGAACTGATTAGCCAACTGCTCGCCAACCGTACGAACACGACGGTTTGAAAGGTGGTCGATATCATCAACCTCTGCCTTCGAGTTGATAAGCTGAATCAGGTACTTAATAATCTCGATAATATCCTCGCGAGTAAGGATACGAATAGCGGGGTCAATGTCGAGGTTCAATTTCGTATTGATACGATAGCGACCCACATTACCCAAATCGTAACGCTTATCCGAGAAGAAGAGCTTGTCGATTACGTCGCGAGCTGTTGACTCATCGGGTGGCTCCGAAGCGCGCAACTGCCTATAAATATAAACAACAGCCTCCTTCTCCGAGTTACACGGATCCTTCTGCAAAGTGTTATATATGATAGAAAAATCGATACCCGATGCATTCTCCTTGTGAAGAAGAATTGTCTTTGCACCGCTTTCGAGAATTGCATCGATATGCTCCTCAGTAAGCTCTACCTCACGGTCAACGATTACGTTGTTACGCTCGATAGATACAACCTCACCTGTATCCTCGTCAACGAAGTCCTCTACCCAGCTTGACAAGATACGAGCAGCCAACTTGCGACCTACGGCCTTCTTCAAGTTGGTCTTTGTAACCTTAACCTCGTCTGCAAGATCGAAAATCTCCAAAATCTGCTGGTCGGTCTCGAAACCGATAGCACGCAACAGGGTGGTTACGGGCAACTTCTTCTTACGGTCGATGTATGCATACATCACGTTGTTGATGTCGGTTGCAAACTCAATCCACGAACCCTTGAATGGGATAATACGTGCAGAGTAGAGTTTAGTACCGTTGGTGTGCATACTCTGACCAAAGAACACGCCCGGAGAACGGTGCAGCTGCGATACAACAACGCGCTCTGCTCCGTTGAAAACAAAAGTACCTCTGTCGGTCATATATGGGATTGTACCGAAGTACACGTCCTGCACTACAACACCGAAATCCTCGTGCTCGTCGTCGGTGCAATAGAGCTTCAATTTGGCCTTCAAAGGAACGCTGTAAGTCAAACCACGCTCCAAACACTCCTCGATTGAGTAGCGGGGCGGGTCGATATAGTAGTCGATAAACTCCAGAACGAAATTATTTCTGGTGTCGGTGATGGGGAAATTCTCCTGGAACACCTTGTAGAGGCCCTCGTTCTTACGATTCTCGGCCGTTGTGTCCATCTGGAAAAAATCGCGGAATGATTTAAGCTGTACCTCCAGCAAGTCGGGGTATGGAACCCTGTTCTTCACTGTAGAGAAGCTAATTCTTTGTTGTTTTGTTGATACGGACATCTTAAATCAAATTTTGTAGATGTGTGAGTACTCACGGGGTGCGCACCCCAAATGTGCGGGTGATTATTATCCCGCTAATGCCCTCAGTGCAAGTACAATACACAGTGAGAGCATCAAAAAATTCCAAGAAAAGGGCACAGCTCAACGGCACTCCCAATCCTTAGACCATAAAAGGTATAGAGCTTACACCGGTGTAAACTCTATACCTGAGTTGTCTGAAAATTTATAAGCAGCAAGACTACTTAAGCTCAACCTCAGCACCAGCCTCCTCGAGAGTAGCTTTGAGAGCCTCAGCCTCCTCCTTAGAAACACCCTCCTTAACAGCCTTAGGAGCAGCGTCAACCAATGCCTTAGCATCACCGAGTGACAAACCTGCAGCCTCCTTAACGGCCTTAATTACCTGAAGCTTAGCCTGACCTGCGCTCTTCAAAATAACGTCGAATGAAGTCTTCTCAGCAGCAGCAGCCTCACCTGCAGCAGCAGGAGCAGCAACTGCAACAGCTGCAGCAGCTGGCTCGATACCATACTCCTCTTTGAGGATAGTAGCCAATTCGTTTACCTCCTTAACAGTCAAGTTTACCAACTCCTCTGCTAATACCTTTACATCTGCCATAGTTGTATAATTTTTTTAAGTTTTTTTTGTTTTTGTTTGATTAGTTGTTTCTTTCTTCGAGTGCCTTCACTATGCCGGCAATCTTCTGACCTGCACTACCCCGCAATGCAGAAATAACATTCTTGGCCGGTGATTGGAGCAAAGCAACGATATCGGCGATAAGCTCCTCGCGACTCTTGATGTTACAAAGAGTGTCAATCTGGTTGTCACCTACGTAAACGCAGCCCTCTACATACGCAGCCTTCAATACTGGCTTATCGCACGACTTGCGGAACTCCTTAATTACTACGGCGGGAGCCTTTCCCGTCTCGGTGAACATTACTGATGTTGAACCCTCCAATACGTTTACCAAATCAGCATCGGCCTTCTCAACCTTCTCCAATGCCTTTGTGAACAAGGTATTCTTAACTACTACGAGCTTGATACCGTTCTCGAAGCACTTACGACGCAACTTTGCAGTCTGCTCGGCGTTCAAAGCCTCAATGTTGGTAATATAGAAGTGAGGGTACTGATTGAGCTGCTCTGCAAGACCGTTGATAACGGCCAATTTCTCTTCTCTTGTCATCTCTTATATCCTCCTTCTTTACTTCGTTTCTACTGATTTGGGATCTATCTGCAAGCCGGGGCTCATCGTTGTTGAAAGGTAAATGCTCAATACATAAGTACCCTTCGCAGCCGATGGCTTCAACTTAATGATAGTGTTTACAACCTCCTTTGCGTTGTCGATAATCTGCTCAGGAGTGAACGAGATCTTACCTACCGATGTGTGGATAATACCGTACTTGTCAACCTTGAAGTCGATCTTACCGGCCTTAACCTCTGTAACGGCTTTGGCAATATCCATAGTAACGGTTCCTGTCTTAGGGTTTGGCATAAGGCCACGAGGACCCAAAATACGACCCAAAGCACCAACCTTACCCATTACGTTGGGAGTACAGATGATAACATCAACGTCGGTCCAACCTGCTTTGATTTTATCTACATACTCGTCCAAACCTACATAATCTGCACCTGCTGCCTGTGCCTCGGCCTCCTTCTCGGGGGTACACAATACCAACACGCGAACTGTCTTACCTGTTCCGTGAGGCAATGTAACCACGCCACGAACCATCTGATTCGCCTTACGGGGGTCAACGCCCAAACGCACGTCGATATCAACTGAAGCATCAAATTTCGTAAAGGTAATTTCCTTCAGAAGAGATGCTGCCTCAGACAATTTGTATGCCTTGTGGGGCTCAACCTTGGCGTAGGCTGCCTTTTGATTTTTTGTCAACTTACTCATCTGGTAATCTTAATTACATGTTAGGAAATTCACCAACTACGTTGATACCCATACTGCGTGCAGTACCAGCAATCATACGCATAGCAGCTTCAATAGTGAAGCAGTTCATATCAGGCATTTTGTCCTCGGCAATAGCCTTAACCTGCTCCCAAGTCACCTCACCTACCTTTGAACGGTTGGGCTGTGCAGAGCCTGCCTTAACCTTAGCTGCTTCTTTGAGCTGAATGGCTACTGGCGGCTGTTTAACAACAAAGTCAAACGACTTATCTGTGTAAACTGTAATGATGACTGGAAGGACCTTACCCGCCTTGTCCTGGGTGCGCGCATTGAACTGCTTACAGAAGTCCATGATATTGACTCCCTTAGAACCCAACGCAGGACCCACCGGGGGTGAAGGATTGGCAGCACCACCTTTAATCTGCAATTTAATAAATGCAGCAACCTCTTTTGCCATAATTTTCCTTGGTTAATTATTCTTTTTCAACTTGTGTAAAGCTCAACTCCATTGGAGTCTTGCGACCAAAAATCTTCACAGAGACTGTGAGCTTCTTACGCTCGTTATCGACTGTCTCAATAGTACCTTGGAAGCTTGAGAAAGGCCCGTCTGTAACCTTGACGGTCTCGCCAACAACGAATGGAATCTCGTTCTCCTCCTCCTGTGAGCTAAGCTCATCGACACGACCCAAAATACGGCTCACCTCCTGTGGACGTAGAGGCGTAGCATTCATCTTGCGACTGTCTTCCTTGGTATCACCCAAGAAGCCAAGCACATTAGGAGTATTGCGAATGATAATTGGAATTTGTCCTACAAAGGCCGCCTCAACCAGAACGTAACCCGGGTAAGAGACCTTTTCCTTTGAGATTTTCTTACCATTTCGAATGGTATAGACTTTCTCTGTGGGAATTAGAATCTGAGAGATGTAATCCTCCAAATGGTTGTGACGAATTTCGGCCTCAAGATACTCTTTGACCTTCTGTTCCTTACCTCCAATTGCACGGACTACATACCACTCTTTCTTAATTTCGCTCATCGTCTAAAATATACAACAATTAACGACCAAGATTTCCCAACGTCTTATATATTGCGGCCATAATGTTCTCAAATGAGATGTCCATCAACAACACCACAATAGCAAAAATCGCCGAAGCGACCATTACGACTACTGTCGAATTTTGCAACTGCGGAAACGAAGGCCAACTCACCTTTTGAACAAGCTCGTTATAGGATTCTTTTACGTAATTAAACATAACTGTTCATTTTATAATTAGCAGGAGCAGAGAGATTCGAACTCCCATCAACGGTTTTGGAGACCGCTATTCTACCCTTGAACTATGCTCCTAAAATGAGAGGGGAAACCCTGAGGGAAACCCCTCTCTCAATATTTATCGTAAGTAATTACTCAACGATTGCAAGAACCTGACCTGCACCTACTGTACGACCACCCTCACGGATTGCGAAACGAAGACCCTCGTTCAACGCTACTGGGTAGATCAAAGTTACAGTGATAGTAACGTGGTCACCAGGCATTACCATATCTACGCCCTCAGGAAGTGCGATCTCACCTGTATCGTCCATAGTACGCAAGTAGAACTGAGGACGGTACTTGTTGTG
>JAFTVW010000046.1 GCA_017465605.1 Alistipes sp. | reverse complement strand
GTTGTTTCTCTTGCCCTCAAAATCCTCACATACCCAGAGTATGCTGCGGTTTGTCGGGCTTCGAGGGCCTAAAAATAGCTCTTGTTATACAACTTCTGAGATAGATGTGGTTGTCCGACAAACTTGTTGGACAACCACTTTGTTTATGTAGTTCAGGATAAAGAAATACCAATATTGATGCTACTCCTTGCGGTTGAGGGAGTGTGGAGTGGCGGCGAGTGTGGCAACGCTGAGGCGGGCATCGGGTGCGGCGTGGAGGATTGTTTCGGCGAGCGACATAATCGTAGCACCTGTTGTGAACACATCATCAACCAAAAGTATGTGTCGGCCTCGAAGTTGCTCCACGTTGCGAACAGCGAATACCCCTTCCACGTTTTTCCATCGCTCGGAGCGGGTGCGTGAGGTTTGCGAGAGATTATATCGGCGGCGGTAGAGCGAGTGTCGGTCAACCTTTGCGCCCAAACGCTCGGCTATACCATCGGCCAAGTACTCCGATTGATTGTAACCACGTCCCACGCGGCGCAGCCAGTGCAGAGGTACGGGTACGACCAAATCTATATCGTCATAGTGGCCACTCTCTTTCAGGTAAGAGCCATACCAGCGTCCTAAATTATAGGCCGAGTGCCAAGCTCCTTTATATTTGAATCGGTGGATAGCTTCGCGCCACGCGCTCCCCTCGATATACCATAAGAAGGCCGAGGCGTGTTCAACGGGGATAAGTCCCCAGAAACGCTCCATCATAGCGTTTTCACGTTGTTGCCAAGTGTTGGTGAGTGGGGCGGTGAGTTCGCACGTCGTGCATACTCCCACATTCTCGTTGGAGATAGCTCCTCCGCATATCGGACAACGTGGCGGAGCTACAAGGTAGAGCAGACTGCGGAGTATGTCACTGAGCATCGACATCTATCGAAAGTGTTACCGATTTGAATTTCACCTCGCCGCTAATACCGCTCAGGGCCTCGCGTAGCAGTTCACGCGCCCTTGCTATCGAGCGGCCATTCTCGATTTTTATCATCAGATGAATTATATATTGTCCCCTTATGCGGTCGATGGGTGGAGCTACCGGCCCTACAACTCTGCGACCAAATTTCTCGCGCAGACGCTCGGCCAGCAATGCGGCACATTGTCGGAGCAGCTGCGGCTCTTCGTCACGCAACACAATGCGCAGAAGTCGTGAGTAGGGAGGGTAGCAGAATGTGTGACGCTCGCTCAGTTCGCTCAGAGCCATAGCGTCGTAATCGCCACGTTGCACCCACCCGATGATGGGATTGTCGGGCTCGGAGGTCTGAATCACCACTACACCCGGGGCATCGTCTCGGCGGCCAGCGCGTCCTGCCACCTGCGTCATAAGTTGGTAGGCTCGCTCGGAGGCTCTGAAATCGGGCGAGTTGAGTAGATTATCGGCATTGAGAATTCCTACAACCGATACCTTTCCAAAGTCGAAGCCCTTGCTAATCATCTGAGTACCAACCAAAATATCGGTATGCCCATTCTCGAAATCGCGGATTATGCGATTGTAGGCACTCTCCGATGTGGAGGTGTCGCGGTCTAAGCGTGCCACCCGAGCCGCAGGGAAGAGTTGTTCGATGGTCTGCTCGACCTTCTCTGTTCCGAATCCCATTGGCGAGAGTTCCGATGTATGGCAATGCGGGCAGTTCTTTGGCATTGGGGCTGTGTGGCCGCAGTAGTGGCACTCCATACGCGAGGAGTTGCGGTGCAGAGTGAGTGTGACGTTGCAGTGGGGGCAACGCATAGTCCAACCGCAGTCGCGGCACGACACAAAGGGCGAGAAACCTCGTCTATTCTGGAACAACATCACCTGCTCGCCTCGTGCGAGTGCTTCGTCGATGGCCGAGAGCAGGGCGTGGTTGAAGTGTATTTTTCTCTCGCCACGCTTGACTGCTCGCGTGGTGTCGGAGATGATGATTTCGGGTTGCGAGGCGTTGCCGTAACGCTCGGTAAGGAGCGAGTAACCATACTTCCCACTCATAGCGTTGGCGTAACTCTCCAACGAAGGCGTGGCACTACCCAGCAGGGTGAAAGCTCCTCGGAGCGAAGCCAAGTAGATGGCCGTATCGCGACCATTGTAGCGTGGAGCTGTGTCGCTCTGCTTGTAGCTTTGGTCGTGCTCCTCGTCAACGATGACAAGTTGCAGATGGCGATGCGGCAGAAGCAGTGCCGAGCGCGCTCCGATAATCAGTTCTCCACCCTTCGAGGTGGTAAGTCGCAGATATGCCTCGGTACGGCGCAGGGCGGTGAGTTTCGAGTGATAGGTGGTCACCCGCTCACCAAACACACGGCGCATACGCTCGATTAGTTGCGAGGTGAGAGCAATCTCGGGCACAAGCAACAGTACATCGGCCCCGCGTGAAAGCACATCGGCAATCAGCGTCATATAAATCTCGGTCTTGCCCGACCCTGTAACTCCTCGCAGTAGGTGTACTCGGCGACCTTCGCTCTGCGAGTGGCGAATCTGCTCGGCTACAAGAGTTTGTGCCGAAGTTAGTTGTGGTAGGAGTGGCTCAACGTCGCTGCGGCTTTCGCGCTCACGCTCACGCAGGCTTTGCTCGATGTAGCCAGCCTTTTCGAGTGCACCTATAAGTGTCGCATCGCAGCCCGTAAGTCTTCGGGCAAAGGGTTGAAAATCGTGGCTCTTACTGAGCGCAAGAATCCTCTCCAATGCTTCGCTGCGTTTGGGTGCGCGACGATGGATACGCTCTATCTCGGCCAAGAGCAACTCCTCGCTCTGCCACTCAGCCTTCAACGTTACAAATGGCTCAGTGCGTGGCTGAAACTCCTCGGCGGCAAACTCCTCATCGGTAGCACCTTGCGGCTTGATGAGCGATGGCAGGGCCATACGCATCACCTCGCCCAACGTACACATATAGTAGTCGGCCAACCACTCCCACAACTGCTGCTGACAAGCGTCGAGCAGTGGGTGTGGATAGAGTTTGCGCGAGATGGTCTTTATGCGTTTAGCTTTGGGGGGCTGGTTGTGCAGTCGCCACACTATGCCTGTATAGATGTTGCGCGAGCCAAACTGTACGGCCACAGCATCACCGCACTGCAACTCCAAACCATCGGCTATGGCGAAGCTGTATGTGGGTTGTGCCAGCGGCAGTACTATGTCGGCATAACGCATCACTTATTGTCGAATTGTTGGTTATTTTGTTCGGTTGTCCTTTATGCGCCACACTTTACCCTCGATGAGCGAGAGGTAGATGTCGCCATTTGCATCAACCTCCATACCGTTCAGAGCCGATACGCCACACTTGTAACACCATAGCAATTCACCCGACTCTGCATCGACGGCAGCTACGATTCCTGTGCGTGAGGCGGCATATACCACACCCTTGCTCTCCACTATGGCACACGATGAGAACTCGTATCCGAATCCCAAATCGACGTACCACAACAAGTCATACTTATCGACCTGAGTGTTTACGGCAATCAGCTCGCCGTCCATCGTGCGGGCATAGACCTTTGTGCGGTCGTCGGAGATACCGAGACTCTCTCTTACGCGATAATCCTTCACACGCCAAATCTGCTTACCCGTAGTGCGGTCAATCGAGGTCATAGCGCGGTCGGGAGCTACGATATACACTCTGTTGCCTACAACCTGCGGTACGCAGTTGCCCGGGCTATATAGGTGGCTCGAATGGCCATTGTTCCAAGTCCAGCGAGTCTGACCTGTCTTTGTGTCGAGGTTGTAGAGGTTGGTATCCCACGCACCAAAGGTCACATCGCTGCGTGTTACGGCGGGGGCAGCCTGACAATAGTTGGTCATCTGCTCATTGCGCCACAATAGTTTGGCACTCTTTGCCTTCCACGCCTCGAAGCATTTGTATCCACCCTGATACAACACTCCATCTACCACAACTCCATCGGCTGCGTATGGGCCTTTGGCCTCGCGCTCCTTGCGAAGACGGCCTGTGCGCTTGTCAATCCATAGCAGTCGCTCGTCGGAGGTGGGAACGATAACCGATTTCTTCTCGACAGCGGGGCGCGAGAAGAGCGAATTTTCGGTCTGATACTGCCACACCACCTTGCCCGATGCTTTATCCATAGCCTTCACCACGCCCGATGAGTTTCCGAAGTAGATATTCTGCTCGTCAACTCCCAAACGGGTGAAAATCGAAGCCTCGTCGCGATGGATAAGCTCCACCTCGAAGCCCTCGGGCTTATCAAACTGCTCCAACTCTCGCTTGATAGGCTTTTTGGGAGAGTCGTTGATGGTAAACTCGTTCATAAGTTTTCGTTCACCACCCAGTGGCTTGTTGTATTGGCGCAGGCGGTCGCCATCAATCTCGATTATGGTGTAGCCATAGTCGCCACTACGCATATCAAGCGCACGATTCATCAGAGCATCAATCTCGCCACCGCGATAGTGCTTAAAGACGTGGTGATGGCCGCACAGATGCACCGCTACGCGATACTTCGAGAGCAGGTTGATATACTCGTCGTAGTTGTCCAAATCTTCGTATGTGATGGGATAGTGGTTGACCGAAATCACTCGCTTGTCCTTGTGCTTCGAGAGGGTCTCATCGAGCCAAGTCAAATCCTCCTGCTTGATGTGTCCATCGGCAGCCTTCATATATGGGCCGCAGTTGATACCCACAATCACCATTCCGTCGAGTTCGGTGACGAAGCGGTCGCTGCCCCACTTCTCGACAAATCGTTTGCAGGCACTCTGTGACCATTGGTCCTCGTGATTGCCCGGCACCACAAATTGAGGTTTTTTCAGGCCGTCCAAAATCTCCTTCACGCAGGTTAGCTCCTCGTCGCTACCCTCGTTCGTAAGGTCGCCCGCCACGATGACAATCTGCGTGGGGTCGGCGTTAATCTCGGCAACAACCTCTTTGAGTTTTTGCGAGTTGCGGTTACCTGGCGAGACGTGCAGGTCGGCCAAAACGGCTATTCGGGTCTGCGCTGTGGCCGAGAGGGCCAGCAGGTAGCAAATCATCAAGGATAAAAATCTCTTCATAGCTGTCTGATTATAAATTTTCAATCAAAAAATCAATTTCGCTCGGTAGTGTAGCCCAGCTTGTAGCCAGACGGATAACGGTCTGTCCATCGTCCAGACGCTCCCACTCGGTGTAGGTGGTGATACGCTTCACACGTTCCAACTCCTCGGGCGAAAGCAGCAGAAAAATCTGATTCGTGGGCGAAAGGTAGTAGTTGCGATAACCCTTCTTCTCCAACGCCTCGCGCAGACGGGTGGCCTCGCTGGCGGCGTGAGCCGCGATTTTCAGATAGAGGTCATCGGTAAAGAGTGTGTCGAACTGCAAGCCCAAAAGCCACCCCTTAGCCAGCAAAGCCCCCTGCTGCTTGATGATGGTGAAGAGTCGTGGTACAAGACCCTTGCGAATCACCACAGCCTCGCCAAATAGAGCTCCTACCTTTGTGCCGCCAATGTAGAACGCATCGCACAGGCGACCCAAGTCGGCAAGTGTTACATCGCACGCAGGCGACGAGAGAGCATATCCCAAACGTGCACCATCGACAAAGAGTGGAATCTGCCACTTGCGGCATACAGCCGAAATTGCCTCCAACTCCGCAAGCGAGTAGAGCGTGCCGTACTCGGTGGGTTGCGAGATATAGACCATAGCGGGGAAGACCATATGCTCGAAGCTCTCGTCGCCGTAGAAGTGTTCGATGTAGTGGTCAATCTCGCTGGCCACGAGTTTGCCGTTGTGGTGTGGCAGGGCCAGCACCTTGTGACCCGTAGCCTCGATTGCTCCCGATTCGTGAACGGCTATATGGCCTGTCGAGGCCGCTATAACGCCCTCGTGGGGGCGAAGCAGAGCCTTGATTACGGTGGTGTTGGTCTGCGTGCCACCCACCAAGAAGTGTACCTCCGAATCGGGATTTCCGCAAGCCTCCAAGACCTTACGACGAGCCTCGGCGCAAATCTCATCGCAGCCGTAGCCCGTAGTCTTTACCATATTGTGCGCCATCAGCCGCTCCAAAATCAGCGGGTGCGCACCCTCCATATAATCGCTATCGAAATGTAACATACCTTATCAAATTCAAAATTCAGAATTCAAAATTCAAAATTACTTTTGACTTTGACTCAAAGTCTTTCTTTGCACTGTCTTTCCCAAAAGTGTATTTGTTTTTAATTCAAAATCCAACACACTCAAACTCAATCATAAAAGGGTTGTAAACCCAATTTTGAATTTTGAATTCTGAATTTTGAATTTTTGGGAATAGGCAACCTATTCCCAAATACGCACCTTGCTGCCCTCCGAGGGTGGAATTGCGTCGGCTCCAACTCCCCAAGTCTTGCAAGGACGGTTACCCATTACAAGTACCAACTCGCCACCCGAAGTGATATCCTCGTGCGAGAAGTATGTACGGTTGAAGGGCTGGCCGTTGAGCGTAGCCGATTGGATATATTTGTTCTCCTCCGAGTTGTTCTGAGCAACGACGGTGAAGGTCTTGCCGTTGTCGAGGTTGATTGATACCTTGTCGAAGAGAGGACTACCGATAACGTAGTATGGCAGGCCTGCTGTTACGGGGTAGAATCCCATAGCCGAGAATACATAGAATGCCGACATTCCGCCGCCGTCCTCGTCACCACACACGCCCATCAGGTCGTTGCGGAACCAAGCCTTCATCAACATACGGATACGCTTCTGAGTCTTCCAGGGCTCACCTGCATAGTTGTAGAGGTAAGGGATATGGAAGCTGGGCTCGTTACCCATCACATACTGACCCACGTTACCCGAAGCGTCGGGGTGAACGGCATAATACTTCCACTTCGAGGTCTTCATATCCTCCACGAAGAGTTGGTCGAGCTGGGCGATGAATCGCTCCTCCGAGCCAAACAGTGCAATCAAGTCGCCGATGTTGTGGTGAACGTCCCAAATATATGTCCAAGCATTGTTTTCGTCGTAGTATGCGCGTGCGCCTATACCACCTGAGAAAATATAGTCGAATGGTTGAATGAACTCACCCTTCGCGTCGCGTGGGTGGAAGAATCCTGTCTCGTGGTTGAAGAGCTTGCGGTAGTTGAAGCTGCGGCCAATGTGGAAGTTGTAATCCTCCTTGCGACCAAGTTTTTTAGCCAACTGAGCGATACACCAGTCGTCGTACGATGCGGCCAGTGTTACGGCCACAGCCTGACGCTGCTCGAATGAGTTTACACCCGGTACGGTCTCCTTTTCGTCGGGATAGAGTGCGGGGAACCAGCCGTTCAGGTGATAGAAGTCGTCAAGTTCGGTCTTTGGGCCACGAAGCCAGGGAATCATAGTCTCCGAAAGCACCGTGTGATGCATACCCTCGAATGCACCCTCCACGTCGAACTCAATGCCCTTGCACAACGCATCTGCGAAGATTGCGGCAGCGTGGTTGCCGTTCATACAGTGTGCATCGCCAAATACGGTGGGGAATGTTGGTACCCAACCCGACTCGCGATACATTCTGACAAATGAGTTGAGCTTCTCGGTTTCGTCCTCGGGGTTGAGGATAATCTGCAATGGGTGCAGAGCGTGATATGTGTCCCAAGCCCAATCATCGGTCCAATATGGCATACCCTTGTCGTCGTGAACCTGCTTGTCGAAAGGACTGCGGTAGCGGCCATCTTCCGAGATGTTTATCATACGCTCGTGGCTGCGATAGAGAGCTGTGTAGAAGGTGATACGCTCATCTTCTGTACCACCCTCGACCTCAATCTTGCTGAGGCACTTGTTCCAAGCCTTGCGACCCGCCTCGGCAACCTTCTCAATGTCGAATGATGAAATCTCGCGCTCCATATGTTTGCGAGCCTGCTTCTCGTCGATGTACGACACGCCGTAGCGCATCTTCACCACACCCACCTCAGGGGCAAACTGCGCGTAACGTATGCCATCGCCATCTTTGCCGTTGAATGCAACGGGAGTCTGGTCGAACTCGGCATAGAAGAAGTGTTTTGTGCCGTGATATACATCGTAACCCCACATCTTGTTGCCCTCGGCATAGATTTTACCGTTGCCATTCATATTTCTGAGCTGCAAGAAGCGGTCACCCTCCTGCTCATATGTGCAGCAGAGGATAGCCGAATGCTCGGCAGGAGCGAAATCCATCACTACGCCGAAGTCGTCGAGATATACCGAGTAGCGGTAGGGCGAGGTCTGCTCGTGGTCGTAGCGATATGGGTAGTTGAACTGCACAACCGACTTATCACCACAGAAGGGCATCATAAGCGTCACATTGCCCTGACGGTGCGAAGGCACATTCATAGGCAGACCGCTCAGACGGTCGGTGGTGAATTCGTTGTGTCCGGGATTCATACGCAACATAGCGTTGGGGAGTTGTGCCGTTGGGAATGTCGGCACCAGCAGGTGGCTGATGTTACCAATGCGGTTGTTCACAAGGTCCACAGGCTCTTTCTTACCTGAGTCACACGCTGCGCAGACGATTGTCGCTGCGAGGGCCGCCATAGCTACCCTACGAGCCAAAGAGAATTTCATAATTATAATGTTTAATGGTTTTGCTAACTAATGGTTTTACAGTTTGGGGCGGGCCAGCGGCACCGACACTCGTAGTGTCATCTTGCCCGTATCGCGCATATACGCGCAATCAAAAGATAAAAATAGGTATTTTTTGTCAAATCTGCAAAAATATTGTGGGCTCGGAAGGAGGTGGAGTGAAATTCAAAATTCAAAATTCAAAATTTAAAATTGGCTAATTCTCTATCTGACATCGAGTTAGATAGAGAATTTTTTATAATTAGTTGTCAAAGTAATAGTAAAACAGTCGTAAGACTGCGACAACAAAACTCTCCCTCTAAATTAGAGGGAGTCCCCGAAGGGGGAGGGAGTGTGTCTTTGCTGAAAAGTCTCTTTTTGCAACGTACATTTTATAAGGTAGATTAATCCGCCTTGCGGCTTTTGGTTGCTACGGTTCGGCAAAGTGTGCAAGCACACTCTGCTCTCACCTTAATCGCAACCTTCCATCATTTTTGTATGGCAGCTAATCTTTTCTAATCACTCACTCTATTACAAAAATGCGGAATGACTTTTTTATTTATATCCCCGCCCGCAGGCCAATTTAGAATTTTGAATTTTGAATTTTGAATTCCCCTCACCTGAGTTATCAACAAAATCGGGGTTGTTAACAACTTTTCTGTTTATAAATTTTGGGGTGACAATCGTTGCGGTTTGACTTATTTTCTGTAATTTTGAAATTCCAAACGCATCATATTTGCTTGTTTTCTGGCAAAAACGGCATTAAATAGTGTGTAATGGGCTAAAAAATAGAGTTTTACACCAACCTTACAATTAATAATTATAAACATATATGGCAAAGGATTATACTCCATCGGCAGCCAATCGCGCTGCATACGAAAAATTGAGCGATGCCCCCATCGTCGGTACTGTTCCTCCACAAGCAGTTGAGTTGGAGGAGGCGGTATTGGGTGCGTTAATGCTTGAACGCGATAGCATTATAGCCGTTCAGGAGTATGTCCGTCCCGAAACCTTCTATACCGAGGAGCATCAACTCATCTACAAAGCCATCGAATCTTTGTCGGCCGAGTTGAAACCCATCGACCTCTACACCGTAACCGAGCGTCTGCGTTCTCGCAAAGAGCTTAAAAAGGTGGGAGGTGCGGCCTATTTGGCAACCCTCACTCAGAAGGTTGGCTCGGCTGCGAATGTCGAGTTCCACGCCAAAATCATTGCCCAGAAGTATGTGCAGCGCGAGCTTATCCGCTCGGCAACCGAGATTCAACGCCGCTCTTACGACGAGGAGCAGGACGTTACCGACCTTATCGGATATGCCGAGAGCGAGATTTTCAAGGTGGCCGAAGGTCACGTCAAGCGTTCTGTGCAGAACTCAAAGGATATCCTTGCCCGCGCCCTGAAACAGATTGAGGAGGCGAGCAAAAACACAAGTGCCTTTGTGGGTGTGCCATCGGGATTTGTCGCTATCGACCGCGTGACGCTTGGCTGGCAGCCCAGCGACCTTATCATCATCGCGGCTCGTCCTTCGATGGGTAAGACCGCTTTTGTGTTGTCGATGGCGCGTAATATGGCTATCGACCACGAGTCGCCCGTAGCATTCTTTTCGCTCGAAATGTCCGACGTGCAGCTTATGATGCGACTTATTGTTGCCGAGACAGGATTGAGCGGTAGCGATATCAAGTCGGGCCGCCTCACGCCCGAGCAGTGGCGACATTTGGAGAGTGCCACCAAGCCGCTCGGTATGGCTCCGCTATATGTTGACGATACGCCCGCTTTGTCGGTCTTTGAGTTCCGCTCGAAGGCTCGCCGTTTGAAGATTCATAACGATATCAAGATAATCATCATCGACTACTTGCAGCTTATGACAGGCAGCACCGAGTCGAAGGGTAATCGTGAGCAGGAGGTGGCCTTCATCTCGCGTACGTTGAAGGCTATTGCCAAGGAGTTGAATGTGCCGATTATTGCCCTCTCGCAGCTTAGCCGTGCTACCGAGACGCGTGGCGGCTCGCACCGTCCACAACTTTCTGACCTTCGTGAGTCGGGAGCTATCGAGCAAGATGCCGATATTGTGGCATTTATCCACCGCCCCGAATATTATGGCATCAACCTCGATGAAAACGGTATGCCCACAGCGGGATTGGCCGAGATTCTCATCGCCAAGCACCGTAACGGAGCAGTTACCGATGTGAAACTCCGATTCTTGAAAGACCAAGCACGTTTTGCCGATATGGACGCCGACGAGAATTCAACGGCAGCCGATCCGATGGGTACTCAGCGTAAATACAACTATGTGCAGAGCAATATGCCCGACCCCGACGATAGCAGCTTTGCTCCAATGGGCGGAGCAATGGGTGCAATGGGAGCCCCGATGGGTGGCGGCTTAGGTGCAGCTATGGGTGGCGGTGAGTTTGATTTGGGTGTAAATCAAGGCCCTACAAATATCGATAAGCAAGCTCCATTAACCGATGAAGTGCCATTTTAGGGTTGTGGCCGATTGATTCGATTCGTAGATTTGAAACGATATAATGAAAACCGACAAGCGAGAGTCGTAAAAATCGCAAAATAGATAGTAAGGAGATCGCAAAATGTTTGTTCGCACTTATACGGGAGCCGTTGCAGGTATCGGAGCTGTCGGAGTGACAGTCGAGGTGAGCATCACAGGAGGAGGCACAGGCCTGTTCCTTGTGGGTCTGCCCGATAATGCCGTCAAGGAGAGCGAGCAACGCATACGCTCGGCCTACGAAAATTCGGGATTCCGTATGACCCAACGCAAATGTGTGGTCAACCTTGCCCCTGCCGATTTGCGTAAGGAGGGGTCGGGTTTCGACCTGCCTATTGCAGTGGCTATTTTGGCCGCAATGCAACAGGTTATGCCTGAATCACTCGATGAGGTGGCCTTTGTGGGAGAGTTGTCGCTCAATGGTGAGGTGCGAGCAGTGAAGGGTGTGCTACCCATCACTGCCGAGGCTCGTGAGCAGGGCTTCAAACGAATATACGTTCCCGAAGAGAATGCAGCCGAGGCGGCTGTGGTAGAGGGTATCGAGGTAGTACCCGTTGTGTCGTTGCAGCAGGTGGCCTCACTGCTTAATGGTCAGTTGGAGATTGAAGCCGCAACGGCCGAGCCTCCCGCCGAACAGCAGCAGAGCGAATATGCCGAGGACTTTGCCGATGTGAAGGGGCAGATGCACGTTAAGCGTGCGTTGGAGATTGCGGCTGCGGGAGGTCACAACGTGATTATGATAGGCCCTCCCGGGTCGGGAAAGACTATGCTGGCAAGGCGCATACCGTCGATTCTGCCGCCAATGACCCCCGAAGAGGCGTTGGAGACCACCAAGATTCACTCCGTAGCGGGTAAGTTGGGTACGCATCGAGGCTTGATGAAGTGCCGTCCGTTCCGCGCTCCGCACCATTTGGCATCGCCCGTAGCACTTATCGGAGGAGGTCAGAATCCACAGCCCGGCGAAGTGTCGCTGGCGCATAACGGAGTGTTGTTCCTCGATGAGATGCCAGAGTTTGGTCACTCGGTGTTGGAGGTGCTTCGACAACCGTTGGAGGATAAGCATATCAGCATTGCGCGTGCGCGTTATGCGGTGGATTATCCCTCGAATTTTACCCTTGTGGCATCGATGAACCCCTGCCCTTGCGGATACTATAACCACCCCACCAAGGAGTGTACCTGCTCGGCCGCTGCCGTACATCGCTATATGGGTCGCATATCGGGGCCATTGATGGATAGAATTGATTTGCACGTCGAGGTGACCCCCGTGTCGCGTGAGGAGATGTCGTCGGAGCAGGCCGCAGAGAGTAGTGCCGAGGTGAGAAGTCGTGTGATGGCGGCTCGACAGGTGCAGGCCGAGCGATTTAGAGGTACGGGAGTGCATACCAATACGATGATGACATCGGCTATGTTGCGCCGCTTCTGCCCGCTATCGGTCGAGGCCCGCACGTTGCTTGATAGAGCTATGGAGCGATTGCAGCTCTCGGCCCGAGCCTACGACCGTATAATCAAAGTGGCTCGCACGATTGCCGATTTGGAGGGGGCTGCCGACATTGCTCCTGCGCATATCTCGGAGGCCATAGGTTATCGCTCGCTCGACCGCGACAATTGGGGACGTTGAGAAATTCAAAATTAGGTCTTACGACCTTTTTATGATTGAGTTTGAGGCAAAAAAATATATACGTAATTCCACCTTTGGGAAAAGACCTTGCAAAGAAAAATTTTGTAGCAAGGGAATCGTAAAAGTGTCGTAAGACACCCCATCGTCGGCCGATGGCCTCCGGGGTATGACGTATTTTATTTAATTAACAAACAACCTTCGGGGTTGCGACTTCGGAGCTTTGCTGGGCAAAGCGACCAAAGTCCCCTGCCTGAGGCGGGGGATTAGGGGGTGGGTCAGACTTGCAATTACGGCCAGCGGCCGTACGTGCGGCAACCTAAGAATGACTCGCTACCCTTTATAGATAAGAACTTTAATTTCCTCGAAAAATCGGGGGTACCACTTCTGAAAAGAGAGAGGTACTAAAAAAGATAGGATAGAACAAAAAGCTTTATGAAACGAGTTATTCTTTCGGGTGGCGGTACGGGAGGCCATATATATCCCGCAGTTGCCGTAGCCGAAGCATTGAAGAGAAAACATAAAGACAAGGTGGAGATTCTCTTTGTCGGTGCCGAGGGCAAGATGGAGATGGAGAAGATTCCCGCTTTGGGTTACGATATAGTGGGTTTGCCTGTGGCGGGTCTGCAACGACGAGTAGATTTGAAGAACCTGCTTGTGCCGTTCAAGGTGGTGAGTAGTGCTATGCGTGCCCGCAAGGTTATCCGCGACTTCTCGGCCGACGTAGCCGTAGGTTTTGGCGGTTATGCCAGCGCACCCGTACTTTGGGCAGCGCAACAGATGGGAGTGCCAACGATTATTCAGGAGCAGAACTCATATGCAGGCCTGACCAATAAGTTGCTCGCGCGCTCGGCAAAGCGTATATGCGTGGCCTATGATGATATGGAGCGATTCTTCGCGGCCGACAAGATTATCAAGACGGGCAACCCGTTGCGCGGTAACTTCGCTCGCACCTTGTCGAAGAGCGGCGAAGCTTTGGCCTATTATGGGCTTCGTGGGGATTTGCCTACGTTGCTGGTTGTGGGTGGCTCGCTCGGCACTCGCACGCTGAACGAGATGATGAAGCGTTGGGTTGAGCAACTCGACGGTAAGCCTTCGCCTATTCAGGTGATTTGGCAGACGGGTAAGTTCTACGAGAAGGAGATGCGCTCGTTCTTCGAGCAACACAAGGTAGAGAACATCTGGCAGGGAGCATTTATCGACCGTATGGATTATGCCTACGAGGTGGCCGATGCGGTAATTTCACGCAGTGGAGCTTGCACCGTTTCGGAGTTGTGTTTGGTGGGTAAGCCAACAATCTTCGTACCCTCGCCCAATGTTGCCGAGGACCATCAGACAAAGAATGCAATGGCTTTGGTTGAGCGCGATGCCGCTCTTATGGTGCGTGATGCCGAGGCTGTGGCAAAGGCTATGGCGGTGGCTCAGGAGTTACTATCGGACAAGGAGCGTTTGGCAACGCTCAGCCGCAATATCTCGTCGCTGGGTATCGCCGATGCCGCCGAGCGAGTGGTAAGACAGATAGAAAAAGAGTGGTAAACCTTGGGGAATTCAAAATTCAGAATTCAAAATTCAAAATTGCCTGACGGGCGGGGATAATTGGGTTTCGGATTTGAGTTTTGGATTAGAAAATAAAAAACAAACCGTCATTCCGCATTTCTTCATTTGTTTGGGTAGGAGAAGATGATTAGCAAGTATGAAGAAATGATGGAATCTACCTTTTAGGAAACAACGATGCAAAGAAGGACGTTGCAGCAAAGACACACTCCCTCCCCTTCGGGGACTCCCTCTTGCCTTAGAGGGAGAGTTTTTGGGGTTCTTTGGAAGGTCTTTAATAAAAGGTTGATTAATCCGCTTTGCGGCTTTTGGTTGCTACGGTTCGGCAAAGTGTGTAAACACACTCTGCTCTCACCTTAATCGCAACCTTCCAATATTTTTACATAACTCCTGATACTATCACCGAAGGGCGGTCGATGTAAAAATATGGAATGACGCGTGTTTATAATTAGAGAAGGAACTATATAAAAATTTTGAATTTTGAATTATACTAAATTTATGACAAACAACTACACCAACATATATTTCCTCGGTATTGGAGGAATTGGAATGAGTGCTTTGGCGCGTTATTTCCTGCACGAAGGGCGAAAGGTGGCAGGTTACGACCGTACCCCCACTCCCCTCACCCACGCTTTGGAGCAGGAGGGTGCTGAGGTTTGTTACGAAGATGAGGTGGAGAATATCCCAGCTGCGTTTCGTGACCCCGCAACCACGATGGTTGTATTTACCCCCGCAGTGCCGAGCGACCATCCGCAGATGTGCTTCTTCCGCGAGGGTGGTTTCTTGATGGAAAAACGCTCGCAGATGCTGGGTCATCTCTCAGAGGGTAAGTATGTTATGGCCGTAGCAGGTACTCACGGTAAAACCACCACATCGACCCTTATTGCGTGGCTCAACCACGCCTGCGGCGAGGGTGGCAATGCCTTCTTGGGTGGCATCTCAAAGAACTTCAACGGCAATATGGTTTTGGGTGAAGGTCGCCGCTTGGCTGTCGAGGCCGACGAATTCGACCGTTCGTTCCTGCGTCTGTGCCCCGATGTAGCTGTCATCACTGCCGTAGCTGCCGACCACCTCGATATTTACGGCACTTATGAGGCTGTGGTTGAGGCGTTTGGTCAGTTCGCAGCTCTTATCAAGCAGGGTGGCCACCTCATTCTGAAAAAGGGTGTGGAGATTGCTCTGCCCGAGCAGGGAGTGAGCGTGTGGCGTTACAGTTACGATGAGCCTTGCGACTTCTATGCCCGCAATGTGGAGCTGCGCGAAGGAGGATATTATTACTACGACATCGTGACCCCTGATGGCATCATCGAGCGATGCACGTTGGGTATTCCGGGCTGGGTCAACATTGAAAATTCGGTGGCTGCGGTGGCCTCGATGTGGTGTGCCGCACGAAGCGAGGGTCGCCCAATGAATCTCGATAAACTGCGCAAGGCATTGGCCGACTACTCAGGTGTGAAACGCCGTTTTGAGTTCTATATCAACACTCCACGTCAGGTATATATGGACGACTATGCCCACCACCCCGAGGAGTTGGAGGCTACGCTTACTTCGGTGCGCCGAATGTTCCCCGGCCGTAAGGTTACGGCTATCTTCCAGCCCCACCTCTACACCCGCACCCGAGACCTCTACCGAGAGTTTGCCGATGCGTTGTCGAATGCCGACGATGTGGTGCTTGTTCCCATCTATCCCGCACGCGAACTCCCCATCGAAGGGGTCTGCTCCGAGATGATTGGAGAGTTGGTGAAAGCTCCGTGGCAGATGTGCGAGCGAGAGAATTTGGCCGATTTGTTGGCTGCGGCCGATACCGACGTGGTGGTCAGCTTCGGTGCTGGAAACATCGATGCCTACTGCGCGGCAATAGCCGAGCGATTGCAAGAAAAAGCATAATTATAAGTAGATGATGCACAGAGCTATAAGGATAGTGTTGCTCACCTTGTTGTGGGTCTTTGTTGTGGGTTTTGTGGTGCTGTTCAGCAGCCGTTCAAAGCACCACCGCTCAACCACGACCGTATCGAGTGTGAGTGTCGCAATCACCGACAGTCTGCTCAACGAATCGCTCCTCACAAGCGAGGGCGTACGTCGTTGGATAGCTCAGAGCAAAGTCCCCACCATAGGGCAACCTATCGACAAAATCGACCTCTCGGCCATCGAGCAGGCCATACGTCGCAACGGCTTTGTGAAGCGTGCGAGCGCGTATGTCACCTACGATGGAGTGTTGCATATCGAGGTGAGTCAACGCCAACCTATGTTGCGACTGTTAATAGACGGGTTCGATTCGTATGTCACCGAAGATGGTTATCTGTTCACCGCACCCCGCGCGGCATCGGTCTATGTGCCTGTGGTGACAGGCGATTATAAGCCTCCCTTGCCTGCAAAATATGTGGGTTCGGCGGCCGACCACATAGCAAAACTAATCGAAGAGTCGGAGCAACGCATATTGAAGTTGCAACACGAGAAAGTACCTCTTTTCAAGGAGGATAAGCGTATCGAGGAGTTGGTGCGCGAGGTGCGTCGTATGCGTACAAGCAAGGGAATCTTCGAGTCATACGACAATTTCGACCGTCGTGTGGCCGAGCTTCGTGCCCACAAGGCCGACCTGCGTAAGAAGTATCGTTATATGACCCGCGAGAACGACAAAAAGATTGATGCAATCACCGCAAAACAAGAAGCAGAGCGCGAGATGCAAAAAAAGTTGCTCAAAAGGTATGAAGATTTCCTGAAACTCATTAACTTTGTAAAATATATCGAAGACGATTCATTTTGGAGTGCTGAAATAGTCCAAATTGTGGCTTCGACAATGACAAGTGGCGATGTGCGATTGGAACTTATCCCTCGCACTGGTCGTCACGTTGTTGAGTTTGGTACGTTAGATGATGCAGAGGCCAAGCTCGACAAACTGCTTGCATTCTACGAAAAGGGTCTGAACAACATTGGTTGGGACGTCTATCGCACCATCTCGGTCGAATACAAGGGCCAAGTGGTCTGCACCAAGTAGGGCCGCAGGGGGGGGGCTGCAATAGGGGTGAGTTGAGCAAAGTAGTGCCGTCGCAGAATGTTGTAGGGGCGTGACCGCAGCGAAATATTGTAGGGGCGTGACCGTAGCGAAATATTGTTGGGGAGTGACCGCAGCAAATGTTGCTCGGAGGTAGTTCGCAGCGGGATTGTTATTGAAAAGAAAACGACAGAAGAAAACAAGAAAACAATATATGGAGAATAAGAGTTACATCGTAGCCGTTGACGTAGGCTCATCGGAGGTAGTGGTAGCCGTAGGTTCTTATGGCGAAGGTGGTGTTGTCAACATCGAGTGTGTGGTAGCCGAGCCAACCGAGGGCGTAACAGCAGGGTTGGTCGATAATAATCAGATTGTGGCTTCGGCTCTCATCAAGGCTCGCCAGGCAGCCGAGCAGAAGGTGGGTGTTGCCATTACCGATGCTTACGTTAGCATCTCGGGTAAGTTTGTGCGTTGCGCGCGCTACACCGACCACGTCTTTGTTGAGGACGTTGAGAATTGCATCTCGCAGCGTGATGTGAATGCACTGCGTGAGCGTATGGAGAATGTCAAGGCAGCCGATGGCGAGATAATTATGGATTTCTTCCCCATCAACTACAAGAGCGATATGGGTGTCGAGATGAAAAACCCCGTTGGCTCTTATAGCAAGCAACTCTCTTCGACCTATAATTTCATTCTCTGTGAGCGTTCTGCCAAAGACCGTTTCCGTCGTGTATTCCTTGATGCGGGTATCAAGATTCGCGGTATGTATGCAAGTGCAGCCGTAGTGGCCGAGTCGGTGGTCAATAGCGACGAGATGCAGGAGGGTGTGGCTGTGGTTGATATCGGTAGCGGCGTTACCGATGTTGCTATCTACTATGGCGGTGTGCTCAACTATATTGCTTCGATTCCCATTGGCGGCTCGGCCGTCAACAACGATATTCGTCTCTTCAATGGCTATATTCCTCCCAAGACGGTGGAGAGCTTGAAGCGACGCTACGGCTCGGCGGTGGTGAGCCTTACTCCCGACGAGCTTATTCAGGTGCGTAAGGGTAATCGTGCCATCAAGCCTATCGCACGTTTGAATCTTGCAGCCGTTATCGAGGCTCGTATGACCGACATTGCAGAGTATGTATGGAACGAGATTCGTGAGGCGGGCTTCGCCAAGAAACTCTCGGCAGGTATCGTGCTTACGGGAGGTGTGGCCGACCTGAAAAATGTGGCCGACCTGTTCAATCGTGTAACGGGTCAGGAGACTCGCGTGGCGTGTGCCGAGATTGGAGTGGCAACCGAATCGCTCGAAAAGGTCTCTTCGCCTAACTACACATTGGCCGTTTCGATGTTGTTGCGTGGTGCAAAGGTGGGTGCGTGTCCCGTAGGTGTGCTTCATACTCCGGTGCAACCCGTACAGCCCGTCGAGCGTGAGACCATCGTGCAGCAGCCTCGTCAGAGCGCAGGTGTAGGTGCAGGCGTAGCAGGTATGGCTGGCGCAGCAGGTGCAGCAGCTCAACCTCGTAGCGTAAACGATAGCTTTGGCACTCAGCCAACCGATGAGCGTGCGGCGCAATCTGTCACTCAGCGTGTTGCAACTCCCAAACTCTCAACTCCCGACGTTGATGATTACGACGACGATGATGATGACTTCGAGGACGATGTAAAGAGTGGTGGCGGATTCTTTGGTAAAATCAAGGGTTGGTTCGATGATGCTTTCCGCAACCCCGACGAGGAAGAGGACGAAATGTAGGCCGAAGCGAAAACAAGGGGCCGAAGCGAAAACGGAGGAGGCCAATGTGAAAACGGAGGAGGCCGAAGCGAAAACAAGGGTCAATGTGAAAACGGAGGAGGCCGATGAGAACGCAAGGTCAAAGAGTAATGTAAAAAAGGTGATTATTAATAGAGCTTCTTAGAAACTATTTGAATATTTTTCGAGATGGAAGATTTGATGAATGAGCTTTCGATGCCAAAACAGGCATCTTCAATCATAAGTGTAATCGGTGTTGGTGGTGCTGGCGGTAATGCCGTAAACCATATGTGGAACACAGGTATCAAGGGTGTGAACTTCTTGGTCTGCAATACCGATCAGAAGGCGATGGATAACTCGCCCGTGAAGGATAAAATCCGTCTGGGTAAAGATGGTTTGGGCGCAGGTAATGACCCTGAGCGTGGCCGTGAGGCTGCTATGGAGTCGCTCGACCAAATCAAGCAGTATATCGAGTCGTCGGGTACACGAATGATTTTCGTCACCGCAGGAATGGGTGGTGGTACAGGTACGGGAGCTTCGCCCGTAATTGCCAAGTTGGCTCACGAAATGGGTCTGCTTACGGTTGCCATTGTCACCTCTCCACTCGTGATTGAGGGCCCTGCCCGTTGTGAGCAGGCGGCTCGTGGTATCGAGGAGATTAAGAAGTATGCTGACTCACTCTTGGTTATCAACAACGATAGCATTCGTGAGATGTATGGCAAGCTATCGCTCCCACAGGCATTCCGCAAGGCCGACGATATTTTGGCTATGGCCACAAAGGGTATCGCCGAGCTTATCACCGTTGAGAGTGCATATGTGCGTGTCGATTTTGCCGATTTGGAGCGTGTGATGAAGGGTAGTGGCCGTGCCCATATGGGCGTTGCATCGGCCGAGGGCGAAGGTCGTGCTTTGGAGGCAGCCCGTCGTTCTCTCTGCTCACCACTTCTCGATAGCAACCTTATTGCAGGAGCAAAGAATGTACTTATCAATATCTCGGCAGCCGACATCGATAACGTAAGCTACGATGAGACGATGGAGATTCTCAACTATATCCAAAGCTATGCAAGCTATAAGGACGAAGATGGCATTGAGCATCGTGCTAACCTCATCTGGGGTGCAAGCTCGAAACCTATGAGCGAGAATACAATCGAGGTCGTTGTGGTGGCTACGGGATTCAGTGCCGACGATTTCATTCCTCGTGCAATGCCCCCAAAGATTGAGATTGATTTGGTGAGTGAGCCCGAAGAGGAGGAGATTATCTCGACTTTGGAGCCTGCCAAGAAGCCTCTTGATGCAGCACCTCGCGCGCCTCACGCATCGATGCCTGCAATTTTGGATCGCCGACCCTCGAAGTATGCCAATTTGGAGGCCGAATTGAAGTTTCCTGCATATAAACGTCGTAATGTGGAGATTTTGGTGGAGCGCGATGGTGGTGTCTCACGCCGCAAGGAGGTGTATCGTGACGAGCAGGAGAGTGAATCCTCGGTTAACGACAATAAGTTGTTTTAATCACGGCTAAGAGTAATAATCGGGGTTGCTAATTTTCAAAGAATAGCAACCTCGTTATGTTAAACCCACAAACTACATAGAAACAGTTTCATAAATTCAGTTCCGTTTGGAAGAGTTAGCAATCACATATTTAGGCTTCACCCCCGATATAGCCATAATGGGAGTAGTGATGTTGATCCTGCTCTTGATTTCGGCTTTGGTGTCGGGATCCGAGGTGGCCTTCTTTTCTCTCACGCCCAGCGAATTGCAGCAGATGCGTGAGAAGGCAGATGCGCGCGACAGCCAAATCCTGTCGCTTTTGGCCGATGTCGATAAATTGTTGGCCACCATATTAGTTACCAATAATTTGGTCAATATTTGCATCGTTATCATCTCATCGAACATAATGGATAGCTTGTTTGTGTTCAATCGCTTCGAGTTTCTGTTCAAGACCGTACTTGTAACCTTCCTCTTGTTGCTTTTCGGTGAGATTCTTCCCAAAGTATTTTCGCAGGGCAACCCTCACGGTTTTGCCCGATTGGTGGTCTATCCCATCAAGTTGTTTGGCTGGATTACCTCGCCACTTTCCTATGTGTTGGTGCGCACCGGAGGCCGCATTAGCCGCCTTGCGTCACGCAATGCCGAGATTTCGATGGAGGAGTTGGCCGACGCAGTCGATTTGGCCAAAGGCTCGGCGCAGTCGCAGCAGGAGCATCAGATGTTGGAGGGCATCGTCAATTTCGTGAATACCGAGGTTGAGGAGATTATGCGCCCTCGCATCGATATTACGGCTGTCGATATTACCGATAACTTCGAGCAGGTGAAGAGTATAATCATCGAGTCGGGTTACTCGCGTATTCCCGTATATGATGAGGATTTGGATAATATCAAGGGTGCGCTCTATGTGAAGGATTTATTGCCTCACATCAACTCTGGTAACGAGTTCGGCTGGCAGCAGTTGGTACGTAAGATATACTTCGTGCCGAAGCATAAGAAGATTGACGATTTGTTGCGCGATTTTCAGGAGAATAAGATTCATATAGCCATCGTTGTTGACGAGTATGGCGGTACGGAGGGTTTGGTATCGTTGGAGGATATTTTGGAGGAGGTCGTGGGAGAGATTTCCGACGAGAGCGATGTTGAGGAGTCTTTCTACGAGCGTCTGAACGCCAACACTTACATCTTCGATGGCAAGACCCACATTGTCGATTTCGAGCGAGTGTTGGATTTGGAGGAGGATATTTTTGCCGATGTGCAGGGCCGTGCCGAGACATTGGCGGGATTGATGTTGGAGCTTCGCCGCGACCTTTTGAAGAAGGGCGATATGGTTGAGGCTCACGATATACGTTTTACGGTTAACAAGATGGACGGCCGCAGAGTCGATAAAATCAAGGTCGTTGTGGGCCGTTCCAATAGCTCTAATAGCTCCAACAACTCAAATCAAGACAACTGATGATTGCCCCATTTACCTTGAACCTGCCGCAAGGGCTGCTCGTTGTAGAGCCTATCGCACCGCTTGCAGAGCTTGAAGCAGAGGCTACCTCGGCGGAGCTTCTATCGGTTGAGGGTATTACGGCCACTTCTCGCCGTGCCGAGCGATTGGCGTGGCGCAGAGCATTGCGTAGGCGTGAGGGAGCTGAGTGCGAGGTGAGCTACTCGGAGCAGGGAGCTCCGCAGATTTCCAACTCTCGTTTTTCGCATATCTCCGTTTCGCATTGTGCCGATTGTGTGGCTGTACTGCTTGCCGAGTCGCAGTGTGGGGTTGATGTGGAGCGTGTGGAGCGTAACTTCGAGCGCGTGGCATCGCGTTATATCTCACCGAGGGAGCGTGAATTATCCCCCGACGGGCGTACTGCCGCAGCGATATGGTGCGCTAAGGAGGCCCTCTATAAGATGCAGGGTCGTGCGGGGGTGGATTTTTTGCGAGATATGGAGATTCTCGCCATCGATTTCGAGCAAGGTGTGATGTCGGCAATGCTTAGTGGCGTGGGCCGAGTGGAGATGGGGGTCTTGCAACCCGATGCGGAGCATATCTTGGTCTATACGAAATAGCGATGTGGCGGCGAGTGGAAATTTTGCCATCTCGTGTAGTTTTTTGGCCATAAGAAGCGACTATATATAGGAGAAGAGACTCAGAGCCGATGTAGAAGATAACTCTGGGGTAGAATCAGAGATAGGTATAGAGCATAAGAGAGATAGAAGAACAGGGCAAGGAAGAAGAACAAGGCGCGAGAGAGGAGCAAGGTAAGAGAGAAGAAAAGGAAAAAGTTAAAAATTTTCAGCAATATGAGCATTTTACAAATCGAAAACGTCACCAAACGTTATTCAAAGCATACGGCACTCGATGATGTGTCGCTAAGTGTACCACGAGGCTCAATCTACGGATTGCTGGGCCCCAACGGTGCAGGTAAGACTACGCTTATACGCGTAATCAACCGTATCACGTTGCCCGATGCGGGTCGTGTGATATTCGATGGCAAGCCCATCAGCGATGAAGATATCTACCACATCGGCTATCTGCCCGAGGAGCGTGGATTGTATAAGAAGATGAAGGTTGGCGAGCAGGCTCTCTTCTTTGCCCGCCTGAAAGGATTGTCACGTCGTGAGGCTCTCACTCGCTTGAAGGAGTGGTTTGTGCGTCTCGGCATCGAGAGTTGGTGGGATAAGAAGGTTGAGGATTTGTCGAAGGGTATGGCGCAGAAGGTGCAGTTCATCACAACGGTACTCCATACTCCCAAGTTACTCATCTTCGACGAGCCTTTCTCGGGATTCGACCCCATCAATGCCAATATCTTGAAGCAGGAGATACTGCGTCTGCGCGACGAGGGAGCAACGGTGATTTTCTCTACTCACAATATGGCCAGCGTCGAGGAGATTTGCGACCATATAACCCTTATCAACAAATCGCATAATATTCTCTCAGGCTCGGTTGATGAACTTCGTCACCGTTTTGGCGAGAATGTCTTTGAGGTGACTTATGGTGGCGGGAGCTCGGCTTTCGAGGCTGCTATGTCGCCATTGGCCGAGTTGATGGGTACGGTCGAGGTGGCCGATACACCCTACCACACCTCTCGTATTCGCTTGCGTCAAGATGCGAGTGTCCGCCAGAGTATCGCAACGGCCAACGATGCCGTTGAGTTGCGTTCATTCCGCGAGGTGATGCCAAGTATGAACGATATATTTATCCGTGCGGTAGAAGGAACTTTGTAATTAACCCGTTAAACTCAATAGCAATGAATAAGATTGGAATCATTATAGCTCGTGAGTTCAACGAGCGTGTTCGCAAAAAGTCGTTTATCATCACGACTATACTTATGCCGGTGCTGATGCTTGGAATGATGGCAGCACCTACACTGATGATGCTCTTTGCTAAGGGCGAGACTAAGGAGTTGCTGGTCATCGACCAAAGCTCGATTATCGTTCCCAACCTCGAAGGTGACGATGAGTTGACTTTCGCACCCTCGACCCTTTCGTTGGAGCAGGCTCGTGCCAATCAAGATGTCTTTGGAGTGCTGTGGATTGGTGAGGATATAGTGGATAATCCCTCAAATGTGAAGCTCTACACCAACTCCTCATCGTCGATGTCGCTCGAAGAGAATATCTCGTCACAGATGGAGCGAATCATCGAGCGTGAGCGTCTGAAACGCTACGATATTGACAATTTGGAGCAGATAATGAAGGACGTGAAGGTTAGCGTATCGCTCACAAACTTCCGCAACGATTTGGCCGAAGAGGGCAAGGACGAGGAGGCAACCTCTTCTGTGATAGCCTATCTGTTGGGTTTGGTGTTGGGTATGATGCTCTATATGTTCCTGCTTATCTATGGCTCGATGGTTATGACTTCGGTAATCGAGGAGAAGGGTAGCCGCGTACTTGATGTGCTGGTGTCGAGCGTCAGCCCATTCCAATTGATGATGGGTAAGATTTTGGGCGTTGCCGCTGTGGCTGTTACTCAGATTGCTATCTGGGGCGTGCTGGTGTGCGGTATTGGCTCGGCATTGTTGCCTGCGTTGATGCCACAAGACGTGATGCAGAGCGTCGAGGCTGTGCAGGCAGGTACAATTACCTCAGCTCAGGCTGGTATTGATGCCGATATGCTTTCGGCTATTTCGTTTGCAACCGACACAGGCCGCTTGGTTATGATGTTCGTGTGGTTGCTTCTCTTCTTGGTGGGCGGATTCTTGTTCTACTCGGCTATGTTTGCCGCTGTGGGCTCGGCTGTCGATTCGATTCAAGATGCCAATCAGTTGCAGACCCCAATCACAGTACCTATTATTTTGGCCCTTATATTGGCAATGTCGGTATTCAACGACCCCAACTCGCCACTTGCATTCTGGGGCTCGATTATCCCGCTTACATCGCCTGTTGTGATGATGGCCCGAATACCATTCGATATCCCCACTTGGCAAATTGTCCTCTCGCTTGTGTTGCTCTATATCTCGGTTGTAGCCACAGCGTGGGTCGCAGGCAAAATCTACCGCGTCGGAATCTTTATGCACGGCAAGAAACCATCATTCAAAGAACTCCTCTCGTGGATTAAACAGTAAAACAAGGAACGTGTCTGACGAGGTGATTCCTGAGTTACGCTTGCCCTTAAAATGCTCATTTACGCCAAGTCTGCTGCGGTTTTTCGGGCGCGCAGGGTTTAGAATCCCACTTTTATACACGTCTTGAATACAATGGGGCTGCTCAACAAATTGTTGGACAGCCCCTTCTGTTTGAACAATCTTCTTTTAATTGCTATATTTTTGCTTATTCCCGAATCCTGAATTTCAACTCAAAACTCTCTGTCGGGGCAATCCTTGAAGCCGTCGATAAGAAGCTCGCCCGAGGGGGAGAACTCAACGATGGCAAAGCTATTATGTGTGGGAGCAGCGCGCTCAATCATTCCCTGCAATGTTATATAATGTATGCCCGCGCGATGGCTGTAATGGCCAGCGTGGTGGTGCCCTTGAAAAACGGCTCTCACTTGCGAGTGACGTTCCAAAATCTCGCGCACCGCATCGGCATTATTGACGCATACATTTTTGTTGATATTGGAGAAACTATCAAGTAGCTGATGCAGGAAAACAAGAGTCGGTTGTTTGGGGTGAGCCGAAAGCTCTTCGTCGAGCCATTGTAATTGTTCGGCTGGAATCATTGCGCTCTTCCAATCGAAGTTACCGCGACAGTAGGGAGTGCCATCTGAGTTGAAGTTGGCATCAAGCACAATACATCTTACCCCGCGCGCCACAAACGAATAGTAGCTGCGCCCCTTTGCTCGGCCTGTATTGGTCGTGGCAGCCAAAAACTCCTCCTTCGAGATGCAATCCATATCGTGGTTACCCAGCACGTGGTAGGTCGCACCATCGAACTCGCGGAAGATGCTCTCAATATGGGCAAGGTCTTGCAGGGTCTGCTTGGGGTCGGCCGATGGCGGCATATCCTTCATATCGCCCAGTTCGATAATAAAATCCAAATCGGAACTATTGAATGTCTCGATGGCTTCGCGCATCTTATTTTCCGAGTCACGATAGAAACGAGTACCTCTTGTGGGGGTATCCGAAAAGTGGGAGTCGGTGAAAATGCCAAATCGCAGAGTTTTGCGCCCTCGTTTTACCCCACCTTTTGTGGCGGCTTTTGCACTTCGCCCCACTGCGAACATCACCACTCCGCCCGAAATAATCCGTATAAATTCACCTCGTTTCATAGCCTTACAATTTCTTCTCACAAGATACGATTTTTTCTTGACATAACAATTCCCCGACCAACAAAAATACCCGATATATGTAATATTGGAATTGGCATTAGTAAGAGCGTCTCTATCCCGAAAACGAAAGAGGTTGCCCAACAAATTTGTCGGACAACCCCAAAATTATTAAATGTGTGATGGACTATTTGATTACTCTTCCTTGTAAAGAAACAACTCACGGAAGTAGCAATCCATATAAAACAACTCTGCGTCGCCACAAATCACTTCGTTCATCATCAATTGCTCGTCGTCGAGCGCAGAATTAAGGGGGGATAAGGTGTCGAATTCTTCCATAGGCAATCTCTTTTTACTCGAATAACGACCAAACCAATGATATTATTGTACCAGAGGAACATTTTTGCAAAAAAATTACGGTTCTCGGAGCAAAAAAGGTGAATTTCTGCGTTTTGAACTGAGCCATAACGCATTAAACAGAAAACCTCAGAAATAGTAACGATGGCAATTTAGCAAAGAAACGCAAGGTAATGAAATAGAACGGTTGCC
>JAFTVW010000062.1 GCA_017465605.1 Alistipes sp. | reverse complement strand
TGACCCCTAAAATTTATCATTGCGCCGCTTTTTGCTCCACTTTTTACGGCTAAAAAGTGGAATAAAACATAAAACACGCTACCAAGAACAACCTTTGCGGCAAAGACACACTCCCTCCCCCTTCGGGTACTCCCTCTAATTTAGAGGGAGAGTTTTTGGAGTACTTTGGAAGGCCGTAAATAAGCGGTAGATTTCAACATTTTCGCATAGATGCTTGTTTATCACCGCAGGCCGCTGATGCGAAAATATGAAATGGCGTATATATAAAATACTCTATCTAACTCGATGTTAGATAGAGTATTAATTAATCTTGAATTTTGAATTAATCAAAACCGCGGTCTTACGACCGTTCTATGATTTCCTCTCTTCCCGAAAAGTTGTATAAGACGAGCTATTTTGAGGATTGCCGAAGTTCGAAGAGCCGCAGCATACTATGCGTATGTGAGGATTCTGAGAACGAGCAAGACGCCAAAAGAGCCGTTTTAGGCAACTTCTATGACAAAGATTTAACTATCTTACACATCTCCTCATACTGACGCTCCATACTCTGCAAGAGTTTATATTGGGCGTGAGTACGCACGAGGTTGTGGTCGGCATAAGCTGTCTTATAATACTTATCACCATCGATGTAGTCCATCAAGAAACGCAACACCTGCTCGAAAGTGATATAACGACCTGCGAAAGCCAACCAATCGAGCTCGCTCTGCGTCATTGATGCTCGCTGCTCCGAGAGGTAACCCTCGGCATACGCGCGGAACATATCGAGGCTCATCTCCACATTGTCAAGATTCTTATCGTCCTCGGCACCTGTGTTGGTATATGAGCGGATAGCATCGCCAAAGTCGTTGAGCGAAGTAGAACTCATCACCGTATCGAGGTCGATAGCACACAACACCTTGCCTGTGGGTTTATCGAAGAGGATATTGCTGATTTTTGTATCGTTGTGTGTAACGTGAGTGGGGATTGTACCGTCCTCGACGAGCGACCAGAAATCGAGCATCTCCTTGCGGCGAGCCTCAACCCAGCCAATCTCCTCCTGCACCTCAGCCACACGACCTACGGGGTCGTTGGCGATGGTCTCGTCCCACTGCTGGAAACGCCAACGGATATTATGAAAACCCTTGATAGTCTCGTTCAACGGCTTATCGAAGTCAGCTAGCAAGGCTTGAAAACGACCTATGCCCACGCCACCCTGATACGCCAGCTCCACAGAGTCGGCACGGTCGTAGCTCGATGTATCGGCAATAAATACACATACTGCCCAATAGTTCTCGCCCTCCTGCACATAGAGTTTGCCATCTTTGGCAGGCACTACGGTAAGAGTCTCACGCATTGGGTCCGAAACCTTTGCCTTGATGTGGTTGGTTACGGCCAAGATGTTATCCATCATACCCGGCACATCGGGGAATACGATGTGATTCTTGCGCTGCAAGATATAGTTGGGGGCATCGCCCACAGTAACAACAGTAAAGGTATCGTTGATGAAACCCTCGCCCAAAGGCTTGATGGTCTCAATCTCGCCCTCCAACGCAAATTGGGCGGCAATAGCTAAAAGTTTATCCTGATTCATTGATTATATTAGGTTATAATTATTTACTACAACAACTCCACGTCACCGAAGAACTCTGGGCAGTGGAAGTTTGGCTCTGGCAGTGTGATTGGCGACCAGCTCATATAGTGAGCCTTGTCCAACTTATCGCCACACTTATAGAAGTTAGCCTTCAAGCTCTTTGGAGCCTTATCCAAACCGATAAGCTCGAATGGGATAACCTCTGCAAGCCACCACTTTGTCTGACCCTTGATGTCAATAGCCTCGTGCTTGAATGTACCGAAACGGCGCACCTTTGCCAACTGCTCGGCTGTGAAGGGCTTCGACTCGGCACGAGTCTTATGAGCCGATGCGAGGATTGTACCTATGCAGTTAATCTCGAAGTTGAAATAACCCTCGCCATTGGGGTTGCCAACGAAAAACTCCACGCAGCTATCCTCCCACACTCTTCCGTGATTCTCCATAGCGATTGCCTTAACGTGCTCCTCCTCAACATCGAACATAATTACGATAGCATCGTCCGAGTGAGCGATACGGAACTCCACTTTGGGAGCATAGGGGAATTTATCACTCCAATTGTGATAATCGATTGCAATAGGTTTTACTTTGTCGTTCAAGACGGCGCGAATCTCATCGTTTGAGAGTTGCTCTACATTGCGGATAAAAGGAGCTTCAAGGCTCTTCTTTGCTGTTGACTGATTCATAGTTGCTGGTGTTTTATCGTTCCCCAAATTTACACATTTATCCTGAGATGCGCAACTTCCATCGCAAGAATTTTTATCCCCACACTGAAAAATACACACCGCGCTAATGATTGCAGCGATCACGAAGACCAACGCTAAAAAACTTCTCTTCATAGTTCTATTCAATTTTTGAGTTAATAATTTCCTGTTTTGCGACGCATAACCAAACGGTAGCACATCAAAGCAACCGCTCCTGCAATCAGCCCCACGCCCGTACCCAATGCTATATCCATCGGGAAGTGATAGGCCAGATAGATTCGTGAGTAGCAAATCAGCACCACCGACGCTATCATCAGCCACTTAAACCACTTGCGGCCAATTGCACCAATAGCCATCACAGCCATCGCTACCATCGTTGCGGCGTGTGCCGATACAGTTCCATATTGTCCACCCTGCTTCACGACGTGAACCAAGCCCTCCAATTCGGGGGTATACATAGGCCTAAGACGCACGGGAAACGAAGGCCACAGATTTTTCAGCAGACCAGAATGTTTGAAGATACCCGCAATCATATCCGACAAACCCACAGCAGCTCCTGCCAGCACCAAAAAGAGCAACGCCCCGCGCCAGCCCGACTTACGCCACACGAGCCACAAGATTAGCAGATACAACCACGCCCACGAGGCTGGGGTCGAGATGGCCTTCATAATGGAGTCCATCACAACTCCGCCATCGAAGTTGAGCCATAGAAAAAGGTCGTGGTCAAAAGTGTACATATATTTTATTATCTATTGCAACATCAACTATTTCATCAACGCAATCACATAAGCCACATAGATAGCTATATATGCAGCTCCCTCCAAGCGAGTGATTCTGCGACGACCAATCACAAGAGCCGAAATCAACAAAATAATCGCAACTCCGACAACCATCAGCATATCGAGCTGAGTGATATCGCCCAATGTAAGTGGAGTAATGGTAGAGCAAGTACCCAAGATAAGCAGAATGTTTGCTATGTTAGAGCCGATGATATTACCCAACGCCAACGAAGTCTTGCCGCTCACAAGGGCCGATACGCTCGAAGCCAACTCTGGTAGAGATGTACCTGCGGCAACAATGGTAATAGCGATGATTGCCTCGCTAACGCCCCAAGCCCGTGCAATCGCAGTTGCCGACTCCAAGCAGAGATTACCACTGAAAATCAAACCACCAAGACCGAGTATAATGAAAGCCACAATCTTGACGACTCCCATCTTCGGAGCATCGTCCGACACCTCGCCCTCGCCCTTAGCTGTGCGTATAGAGTAGAAGATTACAGCCACATACATCAACATAAATACAACACCCTCCAAGCGACCAATCTTATTCTCTGCGCCCCAGCCAAGCAATGTATCCGATGTAAAGAGCCACAACAGAATTGAAACCCCAATGCAGATAGGCATATCGCGACGGATATTTTCACGCGTGATATCCATCGGACGTAACAATGCACAGATACCGAGAATGATAAGAATGTTAAAGATGTTAGAGCCCGTAACATTACCAATTGCCATCTCGCCACTACCCTTCAAGGCAGACATAAAGCTTACGGTTAACTCTGGCATAGATGTACCTATGGCCATAATGGTAAGTCCTACAATAAATTCAGGCACTCTGAATCGGGCAGCAAGTCCTACGCAGCCACGAGTAAGCATATCGGCACAAAAAGTAAGTAACGCAAGGCCGACAATAAAAAGAATGTAATTCATAAAATTTTTTTTACCTTTTAACTTCTGTTGCCCGTGTTTTTAAGGTTAATAATATTTTATTTCTGTTTGTGTGTGTTCTGTTGGGAATTCAAAATTCAAAATTCAACATTCAAAATTGGCTAATTCTCTATCTAACATCGAGTTAGATAGAGAATTTTATATCACGTCATTCCTCATTTTTACATCAACCGACCTGCGGTGATAATATTACGGTCTATGTAAAAATGTAGAAATCAACCGCTTAATTATGACCTTGCAGTGTGCGACAGTCAAAAACTCTCCCTCTAAATTAGAGGGAGTACCCGAAGGGGGAGGGAGTGTGTCTTTGCTGCAAAGTCCTTCCTATAATGTAGATTCCATCATTTTTGTATAGTAACTAATCATTTCTAATCACTCACTCTATTACAAAAATGCGGAATGACGTGTTTATTTTCTTTCCAATTCAAAGAACCCCAAAAACTCTCCCTCTAAGGCAAGAGGGAGCACCCGAAGGGGGAGGGAGTGTGTCTTTGCTGCAACGTTTATTCTTTGGGGCGTGGTGTATTATAAGGTAGATTCTTACATTTTTGTATGGTAGCTGATAGCATCACCAACTCTCCCCAATACAAAAATGTCAGAATGACGTTTTATATTTATATTCCCGCCCGAAGGCAATTTTGAATTACTCCTGCTCCTTCTATGCCTCCTTCTCCTCTTCGGGGTTGATTATAAACTCGGTAATGTCGAGCTCACGATTTTGGGTGATAGCCTTTGGGAATACCGAGCGGAAACGCCACAACTCGATGATGGCCTCCTCCTTGGTGAGGTAGCGACCTGCCGTAACGTAGAACGAAGGACTCTCGTAATACATCTCAACTTTTGTCTCAGGAAAATTCTCCTCGAAAGTCTCTTTGGCCTTCACCGCATTCTCACGAGCCGTACGAGAGTTATCCGAGAGAATAAGCACCGTATAACCGTTGACCTTAGTACGCTTGGGACGCTGCTCGACGGCACGCACCGCAGCGGCAGCTTCGCTCTGTTCGACAATAGTCACCTTATTTGCACCCACAGCCAATCGGCTACGCACTCCTGCCACATTCTGCGCCGAGGCTTCGATGCTCCACATTGCAATTATCGCCACAACGGCCAACATAAAAAACTTCTTCATAAGTATCTCTTTTTTTTCTATTTCTTTGCTGTGTTTTTTCTAACTATTGCGCTCGGCCTTGCTCGCGACCCAACCAACTGCGCAACTCTTCAAGTTGCTGCTGCGTGAAAATATCCTCCACAGGCTCCGACGGTTGCACAATTTCATAACGCTTAATGCCTGCAACCCTCACCTTCACTCGCCAATCAAGGCGCACCTCGCTCACATCGCCTCGCCGCAATGCATCTCTAAATGCCGCAACCTGACTATTGCGAGCCACACTCACCCTGAACGGCAACTCCACGCTCTGACGCTTGCGAGCCGCAACCCGCACCTTCTCTTCGAGCGTGAGGATAACCACATTGCGACCCTTATAGTTTATCCGCATCTGGCCCTCACAGAGCTTCGCGGCATAGGTAGGGTTGTCGATTTCGAGGGTAAGCTCTATCTGCGAGGGTATCTCGCTCGATTCACCCTCCGCGCTTACGGCACTTACGCCCTCTATTTTTGGAAGTGACTGCGGGGTGCAAGCCAAACCAGCACAACAGACAACAATCCACAACAGGCAACGTAACAACCTCATAATCTATACTTTCTGCTCCTATGGTTTACGAGCGATATAAATCTGCGCTATGCCAAAACTCTGACTATGGCGGCGGCACTCATCGAATCCCACCTGACGCAAAATATCCAAAAACTTATTCGGCTCAGGAAACTCCACAATCGAATCGGGCAGGTAATCGTATGCCTTACGGTCGTGCGACACCAATCCCCCGACGGGTTTCATAACGTGGTTTGAATAGAGTTGATATGCCTTGCGCACCAAGAAGTTACGCGGAGTTGAGAACTCCAATATCACCAAATGGCCGCCACTTGCAAGTACTCGCCAAATCTCACGCAAGCCCTGCTCGATATTACCAAAATTACGCACACCAAATGCCACCGTTACCACGTCCATCACTCCATCACCCAAATCGAGATTCTCAGCATCGCCCTGATACAGAGCAACGTGGTCCTCCAAACCTTGACGACGCACCTTCTCGGCTGCTATGGCAAGCATATTCTCCGAGAGGTCAACGCCCATAATTTTGGCGTGGGGCATACGTTTCGACATCTTGATAGCCAAATCGCCTGTGCCTGTGGCAAGGTCGAGGATTCTTTCGGGGTTCATACGGCGCACCTTACGCATCACTCTGCGTCGCCAAGCCTTATCAATCGACAACGAAAAGAGATGATTCAAACGGTCGTAAGTGGGAGCAATGTTATCGAACATTCGCTGCACCTCCTCCTTCTTGCTCTTGTCTGAGTTGTAGGGTTTCATATCTTATATTAACTATTTCTTCAACGGTTTTATTGTCCACTCTGCAATAATTTTGTTGCTCGGCAAATCAAGCTCGGTATTTTAGCGACTCGGCAGGCGAGATACGCGACACGATGGCCGAGGGCACTATCATCGAGCCAACGGTCACCACCGCCACCGCCACATTCAGCAGCAGCCACCACCAAATCTCCACCTCGACGGGCAACACCGAGAGCATATATCCCGAAGCATCTAAGCTCACAGGGTGCCAAATCTGCTGCACCGCAACAAGCCCCAGCCCCACGACATTGCCCCACAAAGCTCCCTTTCCAAGCAACATAGCCGAGCGATAGAGGAAGATTCTCCTAATGGCCGAGTTGCGCATACCCTGCGCCTTCAACACGCCTATCATTCCCGTACGGTCGAGAACCATAATCAGCAGTGCCGAGGTCATATTGAAGAGCAGCACCACCATCATTATCACAACCACCACAGCGGCATTCACTCCGTGAGCCTTCAACCAATCAAAGACCACAGGAAAACGCTCGGCAATGCCTACGGCTACGGGCGAGACATCGCCATCACTCTGAGCGGCATAGTCGGCAACCGATTCAGTCAAAGCATCGAGCCACATCTGCTCCGTGCTGCCATCTTTGACCTTTGTTGCACCAATATCACCAGCCAGCATCACATCGTAACCCGACACCATATCGGCACCACCTCTCAGACGGGCCACATCGCGAATATCGGCCAGAGCCAACTGTCGTTCCATCTCTTCGAGACCCGATGAGTAGATTCCGCACACCTTGAAACGGTCACGGCGCGGACGTTCATCGTCGCCAAAAAACAACATCTCGACCTTGTCGCCAACCGCAACGTTCAATTCTTGGGCCGTAGTATGCGACACGACAATCGCTTTCGAGCGACTCTCGGCTGCGACATCGGGCAAATGCCCCTCCATAAGCAACGAGTGCCACCACAGAGTATCGTACTCCTCGCCAACGCCTTTGAGTTGCAGGGCCGCCACATTATCGCCACTACGAGCCATACCCGACGCCATAGTGTATGCAGCCACATTTTGCACCCCCTCGCTCTGCGACAAAAGCTCCACGAGCCTCTCATCGCGCGGCATAGGTTTGGCCTCCGAAGCCAACAATCCCGACACATCGCAGACCACCACATCGGCCATCAATCCACGCAGACGACTACTCACCTGCTGGCGGAATCCAGCCATTACAGCCAATGCCAAAATCATCACCGCCACACTCAGAGCCACCGTAACGACTGCTATGCGCATCATCACCACAGCACGCGAACCCGCCTCCGACGAGGCTGTACGACGTGCAAGCATATACTCCAAATTCTTCATCGCGGCAACTACGATTTCAACCTCCAAATGGCGACAAGCGGCAAAGAGCCTCTTCTCAGCCAATCTTGGCCCCAATTAAAATATAAAATCTGTACAAAGTTATGCAAAAAATTCTTACTTTTGCGTAATTTATGGAAAGTTTAACCGTTTGACATACGGTATGGCTTATAAAGTTTAATTAAAACAGAAGATTATGTTAGATTTATTGCAACTCGCACAAGACTATTCAACTTACGGATATAGCACTGGCACTATGGGATTTTCATCAGGCACATCAATTATTTTGATGGGCGTAATCGGTATCTTGGGATACATCGTGCAGGCCCGCCTGCAATCCGTATTTGCCAAATATTCGCAAGTACCTTTTCCCAACGGTATGACAGGTGCTGAGGTGGCCGAGCAGATGTTGCGACAGAACAATGTGCACAACGTCAAAATCACCCACGTCAGAGGTCAGCTCACCGACCACTTTAACCCCGCAAATATGACTGTCAATCTGAGCGATAGCGTCTATTCATCGCGCAGCATCGCCGCAGCAGCCGTAGCCTGCCACGAGTGCGGTCACGCCATTCAGCACGCACAGGGATATGCTCCGCTGGCGTTGCGCTCGGCATTGGTTCCGATGGTGAGTTTCGCTTCTCGCGCAGCAACTTGGGTGATTATCGCAGGTATCGCCATTATGGCCTCAACCAACTCGACTACGGTGTGCTGGATTGGAATTGGTCTTATCTCGATGTCGGCTCTCTTCTCGATTGTAACCCTGCCCGTTGAGTACAACGCTTCGCAACGTGCTTTGGAGTGGTTGCAGGGAAGTCGTATGTTGCAGGGCGAGCAACTCGCCTACGCCCGCGAATCGCTCCGATGGGCGGCTCGCACATATTTGGTGGCGGCATTGAGTGCCATTGCAACGGTGATATATTACATCTCGCTTGTATCACGCCGCAACGATTAACAGGGCCTACACCCCTACCCGTAACGCACTGCACTATGCCACATTCAAGGCGCACAACGATTAGTATTTAACGCAAACATAACCCTCAAATGCCCAAACGCCCAAACGACTACACATCACGAGGCTGGCAGGTGGCTTGTACCACGCTGCTTGTGCTTCTTGTTATCAGCTTCATACCGCCCATCACATTGGGAGGCGTGGAATTGCGTCGTGCCAGCATCATATCTGATTTGATTGACCACAACGCAGGCGAGGAGGCATCGCAGACTCAGCTTGCCGAGTTGCCCGAGATTGATGTTAAGGAGTTTGAAGTTGATCTTATCGAGGTGGCTCAAAAGGTTGCCGAGACAACCGCCACCGCATCGCCTATGGGCGAGGCTACATCGGCATCGTGGGAGGGTATTTTCGACGAGCAACCTTCGGGTGGCGACTATGCGGCAAACAACGCACAGATGCCCGCAATGGATTCGATTCCTCTTGCCGACTACTCCGATATTCTGCCTACGGACTCGCTCATCATCTCAATCGAGGAGTTTTACGAGGGCGAGGGAGATAGCCCTATGAGCCAGCTCTACGAAAAATTGCTCGCTGGCAAGAGCAACGTGAGGGTGGCATTTATGGGCGATTCGTTTGTCGAGGGCGACATCTTAACGGCCGACCTTAGAGAGCTTATGCAGGATAGTTTTCACGGGTTGGGCGTAGGATTTGTTCCCGTAGCATCGCCATTCACAGGTTTCAGACAGACCATCAAGACCCAATCGAGCGGGTGGACTCCCTATAACATTATGCAGCTCAAAAACGTACCTGCACCCTACTCCAACGACTTCTTCGTATCGGGCTGGGTGGCTCAGGCAAGCGAGGGAGCTTCGACACGCTGGGATATGACCGAGCGTCGTCGCCACTTGCAGGAGTGCCGTCGTGTGCGCCTGCTCTTCATCAGCCGCGAGGAGTCGGTCGTAAGCATCAAGCTCAACGATGGCGAGGAGCGCACCTTCTCATTCGATGGTGACGAGGTGGTACGCCAAATTGTAATCGAAGAGCCATCTATCCGCTCACTCGAAATGAAGGTCATAAGGGGAGCAAAGGGCTTCACCGCCATAGGGGCCGAATTCGACGACAAGCAGGGCGTAAGCATCGACAACCTCTCGATTCGCAGCAACAACGGTCAGGCTATGTTCCGCTCGAATCCTTCGGTCAATGCACAAATCAACACAATGCGCCAATACGACCTTGTCGTTATGCAATACGGACTCAACATTATGCAGGCCGAGCGTACCAACTATTCGCTCTATGCCGAGCAGGTGGAGAAGATGATTCGATATGTACGCAGCTGTTTCCCCGAAGCGGCAGTGCTGGTGATGGGCGTAAGCGACCGCTCACAGAAGAATGAGCAAGGCATAACACCTATGCTTTCGGCCATCGACCTTACCGAGTGGCAACGCACCGCGGCCCGAAATTGCGGAGCTGCATTCTGGAATACCTACGAGGCTATGCAACGCAAGGGTGGAATGAAAGAGTTTGTCAATCAGAATTGGGCGGGCAAGGATTACACCCACATCAACTATGCGGGAGGTCGCGAGATTGCCCGTGAACTCTACTACGCCTTCTTGCAGGGCGCGCAGAATTATAGCCGTGCTTGGCGAGAGAAGGTAGAGCGTCAACAACCTATCATAACCGAGCCGTTGGAGGGTATCAACCCACTGCACAACGACTCCATAACACTCGAAAACCCGCTGCGCGACTCGCTCACGCATACGGTTGTCAATACCGAACAGAACGCTGCCCAATGATAGATATATCCTTCGATACGCTCCTTGCCCGAGTGCAGGAGCTTTTGCAATACGACCCGCAAGCACCGCTGATATTCAATAGCGGGTTGTTTTTGTTTCTATTCGTGGGATTCTCCTCGATATATCTTCTATTACGCCGCACCACAACCCTCAGAATCCTCTATGTGATTCTCTTCTCGATATACTTCTACTACAAATCGAGTGGAATCTATTTTCTGTTGCTCGTATTTGTGGCCGTAACCGATTTTTTGATAGGTCACGCCATAGTCTCATCGGGCAAGGACAAGCGACGCAAGAAGAGATTGGTTGCGCTGAGCGTGGCCATCAACTTGGGAATGCTGGGCTACTTCAAGTACACCAACTTCCTGATTGACATCTCGAATCAGCTGTTTGGTGCAGGATTCCTCGACTTTCAGAATATCTTTCTGCCTGTGGGAATCTCGTTCTTCGTGTTCCAGTCGATGAGCTACACCATCGACATCTATCGTGGCGAGATAAAACCTTTGGAGCGATGGATTGATTATATGTTCTACCTCTCGTTCTTCCCACAACTTGTGGCAGGCCCGATTGTGCGAGCGAGAGATTTTATTCCGCAGATTCGCCGCCCGCTGATGGTTACCGAGCGAATGTTTGGTACGGGTATCGGCTTTATCATCATCGGCCTTGTGAAGAAGGCCATCATCTCGGATTATATATCGCTCAACTTCGTGGACCGTATCTTCGACGAGCCTGCTTTGTATTCGGGATTCGAGTGTCTGATGGGAATCTACGGCTACGCACTGCAAATATACTGCGACTTCTCGGGCTACTCCGATATGGCCATAGGTATCGCACTGCTGCTCGGCTTCCGCTTCCCCAAGAACTTCGATGCACCCTATAAGTCAGCTACCATCACCGAGTTCTGGCGCAGGTGGCACATCTCGCTATCGAGCTGGTTGCGCGACTACCTCTACATCTCGCTGGGCGGCAATCGCAAAGGCACGCTGCGCACATACCTTAATTTATTAATTACAATGGTGCTGGGTGGATTGTGGCACGGAGCTGCTATCAGATTCGTACTTTGGGGCGCACTGCACGGCGTAGCGTTAGCCCTGCATAAGATGTGGCTCGCGATATGCCCTTGGGCAAAGAAGAGTGGCGAGGAGATGAACATCGTATTGCGATTGGGAGGCTGGTTGTTTACCTTCAACGTGGTGTGTCTGGGTTGGCTGCTTTTCCGCGCCGAGGATATGCAGACCGTTGAGGTTATGCTCTATCAGATATTCCATAACTTCAATAGCGGAATCATACCCCAATTTGTCGAGGGCTATAAAGCTGTCGTGGCACTTATCGTGCTGGGTTATGGAATGCACTTCCTACCGGCCAAGATTGATTCCGACCTGCAAAAGAAGGTTGGCGGAGCTTCCCTCTGGTGGCAGGTGGCCCTGCTTGTCATTACCGCGTGGTGCGTGATGCAAATCAAATCGAGCGATATACAACCCTTCATCTACTTCCAATTCTAATACTTTTATTTATAAATTTGCTCCTCCGAGCGTCAAGCGAAAATTTCAAGTTAGAGAAACAAACAAAACGATATACTTATGAAAAGATTTTTTATGATGATGGCCATTGTAGCTACGATGGTTGCTTTGACAAGTTGTTCTGACGATGACGGGCCGCAAATCAATCGTGTGGTTGTTGATTTCGAGGGCACGGAGTGGTCGGCTTTCAATGCCGCAACACTCGGAAAAAGTTACTCTTCGGAGCTTATGACCGAGGGTTATGTATGGCGTGACAAAGCCACCTCGCTCACTATGGAGCCAATCTTCTCGGCCTATGAGGAGTACAAATTCTATGCAGGCGGTTTCTCGGTGTCGTCATACAATACAGCCGATTGCGCCACCTATGGCAGCTACGAGTACGACCTCTACCTATATAATTCTCTCAGTCGCAATTCCACTCAGGGCGGAGGCCACAACGGCTCAAACAATTTCATTGTGGGTTACGGCAATCTGGATTCGCTTGTTCCCGAAGAGCCCGATGCCCGACCTACGTTATACTTTGCCGATGGCGTGGCTCGCGCAATCAAAGGGTGCTATGTGGCTTCGACAAGTTACTTTGTGAACGTTGCCAACAACGGAAACCCCTTTGCCGAGAAGTTGGGCGATAACGATGAGGTAAAACTCTACGCTACGGGCTACGATGCCGCAGGCCGTGTGACAGGACAAGCAGAGATGAGTTTTGCACGCAAGGGTCGCCTCACCACCGAGTGGACAGCGTGGGATTTGTCGGCTTTGGGCAAGGTAGTAAAGGTACAATTCAATATTTTGGGCGGCCCATCAACCCCCTACGGTATGACCACGCCCAAATATTTTGCTATTGACGATATCACTATCGAGTGGGAGCAGAAGTAGCAATTGAAAGGGGCAGATATTTGGCTTTTGGAGCAGCAGAGTGAAAGTCCGCAAATAGAGCTCGACAAAAAGTGTATTTTTTTGAAAAAAAATCGCAGATTTTGCAATTATCTTAGAATTAAACGGTTATTCGGGTTGCTTGGAATTTGGGTAACGAGATGGCAACCGTTCCTATTTCAGAGTTCTTTATTGTTTTGCACCATTGGGATAACTCCTGATACACAAAGATACAACTTTTTTATGAACGAGCAAAAAGGTGGTGCATTTTTCATTATTGCAGGGTAATAATTGAATTTGGTCTATCATCAATCTGCCATATATGAGTTTCACGATTCCGTCATTTGCACTTTTCCTTTGCTCATCTGCAAAGGTAGTACAGACTTGGGTGAAAGTTGATGATTAGGTAGCAAACTATATCGGGTAAAATCTTCTTTCTAAAACGATAAGCCTACAATAATTTTCTTAAGAGGAGAGCATTAACGTTTTTATAAGATTGATTGCAAATAGGCATGATATATTGGCGAACCGATCATACATCTTAGCATAGCTACATAATGGTGGTTCAATCCATAATCATTATTTA
>JAFTVW010000045.1 GCA_017465605.1 Alistipes sp. | reverse complement strand
TATGCGAAAATGTTGAAATCTACCGCTTATTTACAGCCTTCCAAAGAACTAACCTTGCCGCAAAGTTCTTCTTTGCAAAGTCCTTCCTATAATGTAGATTCCTACATTTCTTCATACTTGCTAATCATCTTCTCCGACCCTCACCAATGAAGAAATGCGGAATGACGTGTTTATTTTCTTTCCAATTCAAAGAACCCCAAAAACTCTCCCTCTAAGGCAAGAGGGAGCACCCGAAGGGGAGGGAGTGTGTCTTTGCCGCATAGTAAATCACAAAAAGGTTTTCAAAACCTGTGTTTTGCATTAACGTAGCAGCGAGTCAATATTGTCGATATACTCCAACGAGTCATCGAGGAAGAACTGCAATTCGGGTACTATTTTCAGTTGGTTGCGAATGCGCTTGCCCAGCTCGCGGCGGATAAACCAATTGCTCTTCTCCAAAGCCTCCATCACCTCCTCGTTGCGCTCGAAGGGGAAGATGCTGAAATAGACCTTTGCATAGGCGAAGTCGGGCGATACGCGCACCGTAGTCACCGTCACCATCACCCCACGCGGTGTGAGCGAATTCTCCTTTTGCAGAATCTCGGCTATGTCGCGCTGAATCTGTCGTGCAATCTTTTGCTGTCGTGTTGTTTGTACTTGTTCCATAAAATATCTGTTTCTTATCTATTCTCTCAAAATATCTTTCTGCTCTGCCCCCCCTGCTATCTCATTGCGCCTATGTCGCCCTCGTTTGAGAACTTGAAGTCGCGCTTCTGACGGTTACGACGTTTGGGTTTGTAGAACCACTCATCGAATCCATCTTTGTTGAATCGGTAGGCAAAGGTCAGATTGAGCGTGATGTTGTCGATAGGCGATTTGAGGGGCGTATATGAGAATGGGTTTTCGGGCCCATCGGTTGCGTTGTCGTAATATTTGTTACGGTTGCGCAGCAGGTCGGCATAGCCGAAGTAGTAGCGTGCGCGAAGTCCCACCTCGTAGCTACCAAAGAGCAGAGCAAAGCCTCCACCTCCCGCCAAGCCGTAGTTCCAACGGTTGTCGCGTTCCAGTCGCCAATCATACTTGCCGCTATCGTCCAAATCGTCATATTCGTAGTCGCCACCAAAGTTGTAGGAGAAGGTAAGGGCCGCCTCCAAGTAGAGTCGCAAGTGGTTTTTAGCCAAATAGAAGTGTGGTTGCCACACGAGCGGCAACATTATCGAATTGAGTCGGCGAGTGTAGTAGTAATATTCGCGTTGCTCCTTGCCCTTCTCGTCGAGCGAGGTGCTATATGCGTAGCCATACGAAAAACCGCGCTGCATAAACTCCAAATCGGCACCCACAGCACCCACAAATCGGGGCAGCGAGTAGTATCGCCACGAGAAACCGAAGTTGGTTGTACCCATTATCATCTTCATCTCCTGCTTGGGAAAGAAGCGAGCTGTTGCCGTACCTGCTCCACCAAAGGCTCCCAACGTATGTTGAGCTTGTGCGCTTTGGCCGAGCGAAAGCGAAAGAGTGAGGGCCACGATGGCCGAAAGTATGATTGTTTTATATCTCATAATCTCAATTTGTGTTTGTAGTGCTTAATTTTGGGTGCGTTATCTTGCTCTCTGCATTCCGCCTGCGCCACCTGCGCCACCTGTGCCGCCCATCATACCGCCTGCGCCGCCCATCATACCTCCGAGGCCTCCTGAGCCACCCATCATTCCGCCCATTCCGCCCATCATGCCGCCTGAGTTGCCGTGATTGTGGCCTTCGCCTTGCTTCTTGCGTTCACGCTCTCTGCGCTCCTCTTCGGCCTTGACGATACGTATAGCCTCTCGCTTGTCGAGAATCTCGATGAGCTGCTCCATAGTGACAGGTGCGAAGATACGATTCATATCAAGTGTAATGTCGAACTCCCAGCCTGTCTTAGTCGTGAGAAGCTCCTCGTCGCGCTCGTTCTTGTAGAACTCGGCACGTTCACTCTGACGACGCTCCACCAAATTACCTTCGTCCCACTCGCCATTGTCGTTCTCGTCCTCGATGATACGCATTCGCATCTCGCCAGCAGGAATGTAGTTTATCGTGTGCGTACCTTTGCCCAGATGGCGGAATTCGCGAATGACTTTCTTGGTGTTCTGACCATCGACAAGCTGCACGATATAGGTAGCACCCTCTAAGCGTGGTGTTATGTTGAGGTTGAGCGTTGCATACTTCTCGATGTCGGCAACGGTGAGTTCGGCCGTTATCGAGTCGTTACCCTCGCCCGAGATGTCGAACATTGCATCTTTCGGGAAACGCAAACTATATTGACGTACGGGGTCCCAATTACTCTTGATGAGCCAGCGACGTAAGTTCACGCTGTCGCGCTCAAAAGTGATGGGCTCTCTTACCGTGTCGCCCTTTTCGCCCCACGAGAGCATCACCACACGCGTTGAGTCCAGACGTGTGAGCGGTGTGAAGAATCCAATCGGGTAGTGAAGTTTGGGGATAACCTCGTATTTGTTCTTGAAATCCTGAAAACGGAATGTCGAGGGTCGCTCAGGCTCGCGCCACTCTTCACCTTCGGCCTCGGCTTTGGCTTTGGCCTTTTCGAGTTTCTCGCGCTCACGCTCCTGCTGCTTGCTCTCCACACGTCGCCAATTCAAGCGCAGAGCCGCAGTGTCGGGTTGCAGCTGTCGTAGCGAGTCGTGTTTCATATAAATCATCTCGCCTCGCAAAGAGTCGGGCAGGCTCTCCGAAGGAACGTTGAGCCACAAGGTGAGCGAGTCGCCTTTGAGCGAGGGCTCGTAGATTATGCTGTCGGGGTTGATACCCTCCAACTTGATGCTACGAATTTCGGGGTGCTCGGCTGCAAAGGTGATAAGCACCTTATGCTGCTCGGGGCGTGTGGCGTCTTGCATACTCTGACGGCCGAAGCTCTTGTCGGTAAAGAGTCGGAAGTAGAGCTGCGGGTCGGCCGAGGGGTAGCGACGAATCGAGTCGTACCACACTCCGAATGGGGGCATCTTCGAGGGGTTATATACTCCATCGATGAATCCAACCATATCGATCGAAGGCTCGTAAATCTGGTTGTTGTTGGTGTCGTTGAAGGCATATACCCTATAATCGACGGGTCGCAAGTTCTGTGCGATGAAGATACCGTTGTTCTGCGAGCGAGCAATCTTCGAGGGGGTGTATTTGAACATTATCGAGTCCCACTCTTTGGGCTCTTCTATTGAGTCGGCCTCGAAGAAGTAGATGAAGGTCTTGCCCAGCGAGTCGGCGGTTTCGCTCTTCTCGGTGTAACCCGACATAATCATCGAGTCGATTCTGTCGCCCGTCGAAAATACATAGCGCAGGCCGTGCAGGGGGTTGCCCTCGTTGTTGTCGGCTATGGCTGCACCAAATTCGATGGCATAGGTGGTGTTGGGCAGCAGCGTGTCGGCTTTCAAATCCAAGATGATACTCTTGCCACGCAATGTGATGGTGGGCTTTTTCATCGTGGGCGAGGTGAAAAGCTCCTTCTGCTGGTCTTTAATCTGCACATACTCGTTGAAGTCGAATGTTATTCGCTTATCCTTGAAGTTGGTTGCATAGTTGTTGGGATAAACTCCTAAAACAACGGGTGGAATGGTGTCGTAAGGGCCACCATCGAGTTGACCAATCGAGGCGCAACTCTTCAAGAATGCACCCGCAAAGAGTAGTAGTACGACTGCCGAAAGAAAGCGCGCAGTGCGTATGGAAAATATGTTGTCTGTGTATCTCATCATCGTTGGTTATTCTTTGTCGGTTGAGGGATTATCGTCGGTTGCAGGGGTGTCGGTTGAGGGGGTGTCGGTTGCACCACCACCCTCGCCATCGTTTTCGTCATTTTCATCGTTGTTGCCTTCACCTTCACCGTTGTTGCCTTCACCGTTGCTGCCTTCGCCTTCACCGTTGCCTTCACCGTTGCCTTCGCCTTCGCCATTGTCGGCTCCATCGTCAGCCCCTTCGCCCTCGCCGTCATCGGGAGTGGTGTTGGGCTCATCGGGATTTTCAGGATTTGTCTCTGGATCATCGTCGGGAGCAGGGTCTGGGTCGGTTTCGGGCTGAGGTGGCTTGTAAAACTCATTCACTATGCGCCAGCCAGCCGTTGTGTAGGAGTTACGCCAACCCACAATGTAGAGCTTCGTATCAACCTGTGGCAGATTGTCGGGCAGCTCGTAGTTGCGATATGCATAGACCTTGTTCTCGGGGTCAACCAAAATCATCATCGTCATCGGGCGGTTGATAACCATCGTGAGCTGATACTCATTCGAGGGGTTCATCTCGCCATACACGTCGGGCATCTCGCGACGCTCACCCGTGAGTTTGTTGGTAATGATTTTATTGCACGCATCTTCGTAGCTTGCCACCTTCCAGTCGGTTGTATCGACATAGTAGGCGTAGGTGTAGAGGTCTCGCGCTTTCACATAGTCGCCTTTATCGGTCGATTGGATAAATACGGCTGTGCGGAATATGGTATATCCCACCGTACTCTTGAAACAACCCACGCAGCAGAGTCCCACCGCAAGGGCTACCACCAAATGCAATATGTTGACTTTTCGTGTCATTATCTTTGTTGTTACTCGTTATATCGTTGTTAATCATTGTTTTCCAAGTCGTTCAGCAACTCGGCTACTGTTTTCCCAAGCCGAGGGTGTAATCTTTTGGCCGCAATCTGAGCCATTGGTCGCAGGGCAAATTCGCGCTCCTGCATCAGTGGGTGTGGCAATGTGAGTCGCTCGCTCTGCATCATCACATCGTCGTAGAACATAATGTCGATATCCATCGTGCGTGAGCAGTATCGCTCCCCCGAGGCCCTCTTCTCTGCGCTCTCCCTTACCCTGTCGCGCCCCAATTCGCGCTCTATGGCTTGCGTGAGGTCGAGCAGCTGCAAAGGCTCCAACTGAGTGTGCAACTCCAATGCTTGATTGGCAAACTTCTCTTCGGCGGAGAACCCCCACGCCTCGGAGTAGAGTATCTCGCTCTCGGCCACCACACGTCCCACACGCTTATTGAGCAATTCGACGGCACGTTGCAGGGTCTGCTCCTTAGGGCCGATGTTGCAACCCGTAAGCACTATCACGCTATGTAGAACCTCGCCACCCATTGCTATTTGAGGCGATTGATGGTTTTGCTGATGGCAAGCGCGAAGTGCGTGAAGATTATTCGCGAATTACCGTTTTGGCTCACCTGACGCATTGCCAGCTCAATCTGCTCCACGATAAACTCCACATTCTGGTTGCCGATGAAGGGTGCAAATTTGTTGCAGAAGTCGGCCTCCTCGCCCCACAAATAACTTATCGAGCCCAATCCTGCGTGGAGCATATAACTCTCGCGGAGCAGTCGTGCCGAGTGCAGCAACATAGCACGTTGTTGCTCGCGTGGAAGCGTGGCCACCTCGTCGGCCCACTCCATAAGTTCGAGGTGTTTGTCGTTGTACGACAGGCGCATCAATCGGCAGAAAAGGTCGAAACACTCGTGGCGCAGAGTGTCGTCACCCCCGCCCACTATGCGTTGCATCTCAATCACATCACCCGCCGCCAAGCGTGCCATATTGGCCGCCTGCACCGTATCGTTGCACCTTGCCAACGGCATCAAATCCTCAACCGTAAGGCGTGGTACGGCCACCTCCTGCGTGCGCGAGATGATGGTTGGCAGCAGCAGGTCGGCCCGCTCGGTCACAAGCAAAAATATGGTCTTTTGCCAGGGCTCTTCAAGGATTTTGAGTATCTTGTTGGCCGCCTCGTCGTTCATCGCCTCGGGTTGCCAGATAATCATAATCTTATACTCCGACTCGAAGCTCTTGAATTGCAGGCGTCGTATAATCTCGTCGGCCTCACGAGCCGAAATCATTCCTTTCAGCGTCTTGCCCAAGTCGAGCCTGTCGTTCCATTGCTGGCGAGTGAAGTAGCCACCCGTTTGGGTCACCGTCTCACGCCACAAATCCATAAAGTCGCTACTCAGCACCACCTCGCCACTCTTTTTACCCTGCTTGTTGACGGGGAACACGAAGTGAAGGTCGGGGTGCGCCAGCTGCCCTATCTTGATACACGAAGGACACACGCCACACGAATCGCCATCGTGACGATTCGGGCAGTTGAGGTATTGAGCATAGGCCAACGCCAAAGGCAGAGTGCCAGCACCTGCCGCACCGCTCAGTAGCTGTGCGTGGCTGATACGACCTCGGTCGATACTCTCGACCAAGTGACGTTTCAATTGCTCCTGTCCTATGATATCTGCAAAACGCATAGAGTAATATTTTGTTTATTTCAGAACGGTTGCCTTAATGATGCGAGTATCTTTTACGGGTCGGTCGAGCGAGTCGGTTGCCGAGCGTTGAATCTTATCGACAATCTCCAAGCCCTCCACAACGTGACCAAATACGGTGTATTGTCCGTCGAGGTGGGGTGTGCCGCCAATGGTGCGATATATCTCGCGAATCGAGTCGGGCAGAGTGACCTTGCCCTGCGTTGCTCGGCTGATGCGAGCCTGCTGGGCATCGAGTTGCTCATCGGTGAAGGTGCGACCCCACACGATGTAGAACTGGGTGCGTGACGAGCGACGCTGTGGGTTGACCACATCACCCTCGCGAGCTGCCGCCAAAGCTCCCCTCTGGTGGAAGAGCGTGGGGAATAGAATCTCGGCATCAATCTCCTCCCAATAGCGTGGGTCACCCGTCTCGGGGCCGTTGGCATCGAACTCTCGGCCGCTAATGTGGCGGGTGCGAGGGTCGCCACCCTGAATCATAAAGTTCTCGATTACGCGGTGGAAAAGCAGCGAATCGAAATATCCCTCCTCGGCCAGCTGCACAAAGTTGTCGCGGTGAAGCGGGGTCTTGTCGCTTAGCTCCACCACTATACGGCCTTCGGTAGTCTCCAACGCCACACGTTTGGGCGCAGGTGTCTGCTCCGAGCAGGCTACAAATGTCGCTACACCAAGTAGCAACGCGATATATCTTCTTATACTTCTCATAACAAGCAATGTTTTTAACGGGTTGTGAATTTCTTTCGCAAAGACTCGAAAAAAATTACTTTCCCGTAGAGCCGAATCCGCCAGCACCACGTTCAGTAGAGCCAAGTTCCTCGACAGGCTCCCACTCAATCTGTTCGTGACGTGCCACAATCATCTGGGCGATACGTTCACCGGGCTCGATAGTGAAGGGTTGGTTGCTCAGGTTAACCAATATAACCTTAATCTCGCCACGATAGTCGGCATCGATTGTGCCGGGTGAGTTGAGGACTGTGATGCCGTGCTTTGCAGCCAAGCCGCTACGAGGACGAATCTGCATCTCGTATCCCTCGGGTAGCTCCACAAAAAGACCCGTAGGTACGAGTGTGCGCTCCAACGGAGCGATTGTGATGCTCTCTTGGGTGTTGGCACGAATGTCGAGACCTGCCGACAGCGGGGTCTGATACTCTGGCAGCGCAAAGCGCGACTGATTAACGATTTTTACTTTCATATTTTTTGTGTTTTATCTTTTGTTTTCAATTCTATAACGTCATTTCATATTTTCTTCGCATCTGTGGCCAGCGGTGATAGTACAAGCATCTATGCGAAAATGTTGAAATCAACCGCTTATTTACTGCCTTACAAAGAACTAACTTTGCTGCAAATTCCTTCTTTGCAAAGTCCTTCCTATAAGGTAGATTCCATCATTTCTTCATACTTGCTAATCATCTTCTCCGACCCTCACCAATGAAGAAATGCGGAATGACGTGTTTATTTTCTTTCCAATTCAAAGAACTTACCTTGCCTCAAAGTAAATCATAAAAAGGTTTTCAAAACCTAATTTTGAATTTTGAATTTTGAATGTTGAATTCTTGCTATAACTCCTTCTCTCCAAACCGCATAAGCTCCATACACTGCCAGTAGGCCAATATTCACCCCGTAACGAAGCGCAAGATTCTCGCACTCGGCCACCGTCATCTCGCTCAAAGCGTAGAGTCCCAACGCCAGCACTACATATTCGGCTATGCGCCCGAGGTCGTAGGGGGTGGGGAAATAGCGGCGGTTGAGGTAGTAGCTCACTCCCACCATCGCACACTCAGCCGCAAAACGCGCCCACGCAGCTCCATAGTTACCCATTCGTGGTACCAGCAGCAGGCTCATCACCACAGCAACAGCCAATCCCACAAATGTCACATACACTGCAAATCGGGTGCGCTCCTCGCGTTTGTACCAAAACGAAAGGTTGAGCCACACTCCTGCCAACACATTCGAGCCGAGGATTATGGGTAACATATCTATCCCCTCGCGGAAGTCACGCCCCACAATCAGCGCAAACACATCACGCAGCAGGGCGATACCCAAAAATATAGCCATCGAGGCCATCATAAAGTATTTCAACGCGGCGGCATTCGACTCCACAAACTCCTCCTTGCGGAAGTTGGCGAGAAAGAATGGCTCGGCCGCCAAGCGGTACATCTGTGTAAAGAGCGTCATCACCACCGCAATCTTTGTGATAGCTCCATATACTCCCAGCTGGGCCATTGCCACATCTTCGGGGAGAATGTATTTTATCATCTGGCGATCGATGAACTCGCCTGCCGTACCCGCCACACCACCGATAAGCAAGGGTAGTGAGTAGGCAAAAATCTTGCGTAGCAGGGGGCGGTTGATGGTGGGTATCACTCGCTCGGTTGTGGGTAGGATAGCCACCAGCGTTATGATGCTGGCCGCGAGGTTTGCCACAAAGACCCAGCCCACCCCAAACTCGCTATCGAACAGGCCGAGCAACATAAAGAGTATTGCCAAGCCCACGTTGACAAAGACATTGAGGGCCTTCAATCCCACGAACAACAAGGCTCGGCCCTGCTCTCTGAGGCGCGAGAAGGGTATCATCGTGGCCACATCGAGCAAGATGATGGCCGCCACCAATGCTATGTATTCGGGGTGTGCCTCGTATGCAGGGCCCATCAGTCGGGCCACGCCACCACGCAACATCATCACCACGCCATAGAACAGCAGTGCCGCCACAATCGTAGCACCCCACGTTGTTGCAAACACCTTGCGCTTGCCTGCTCGAATCTGCTCCGCAGAGCCGCCCTCGGCTTCGGCTTTGGCCGCAAAACGGAAGTAGCTCGACTCCATTCCCATCGACAGCAACACCAGCGCAAACGGAATCAGCGCATATATGTCCGTAACGATTCCATACTCCGACTGCGTGAAGGAGTAGGTGTATAGCGGCGTGAGCAGGTAGCTCAGGAATCGCACTACTATCGTACTGATGCCATATATGGCGGTCTGTTTTGCTAATTTTTCTAACATCTTCGCTTTTGGTGTGGCTTGCGTATGTATGCGCATATTACGCTCGCTTGCGTGCGCGCACACAATGCAATATCGTGCAAAGTTATAAATATTATTTATAAATCCACGCTTTTTTGACGGAAAGACCACAATAGTAGATTTTTTTACCCCTTCTCACGCTTTTTTCTTGCTTGCGGTCATTTTTTCTACTATATTTGCACTCAGCGGTTTCCTCTCTTAACGGAAGGAATCAAAAGGGAATTCGGTGAAAGTCCGAAACAGTACTCGCTGCTGTGAGTTCCACCCTAATTCACCCGCAGATTGTCGGGTAGGTTTGGGGAGTATAGATGCACAGAGCCACTGGTTGTGTTGGGGGTGTGTTCACGTTTGGCGTGTTCGCGCTCGGCAATTGGGAAGGCGTATCGTATGGAACAAGTCAGAAGACCTGCCGTCAGAGTGTTTGAATTGCGCCTGCGAGTAACGGGTAAATCATAACAGAGGGGCAAGAGATAGAAAGCAGAGTAGCAAGGAGCAGAGGTCTGTGAGCAAGAGCAGGGTGCGGAGAGCAGGGAGCAGGGAGCGGAGAGTAAGGTGCGGAGAGCAGGGAGCGGAGAACAATGTGCGGGAGTAGAGAACGGGAAAGAGAGAAAAGAGCGAAACCGCGAGCTGGTGAAGAAAGGAGCGCAACCGCGAATTGATGGAGTCTTTGAATCTGCCGATGCCAACCAAGCCGAGCGATTGCTATCGTAGAGTTGGCGAGGTATTAATCTCAATCTTTGCAGAGGCCGAGTTGCAACCGAAAAGCTGCTCTTTCTGAAAACCCTTTGAAGAGTTAGATTGATTTACAAAATAGTTATCCGTTTGGCGTTGGCCGAGCGGATTTTTTTGTAGCTCTCGGAGTGTGATTTACGATTTCTAAAAAGGATAAAAATAGGTAAAAAAGCGATATGATAAAAACTATTCTGAAAAGCCTTTTGTTGGTTGCGGTTTTAACCCTTGCGGCCTGCAACAAAGACGAGGAGATTCTCACTGCTCCTGTGCCTGTAATCAAAGGCACGATGGACTCAACCTATGAGATAAAGGTGGGTCATAAGATTACCATTGCACCCACAATTGAAAATGGCGAAGATGCCACCTACGAGTGGAAAATAAACGGTGCGAAAGTCGGCTATGAATCGAGCTATACATATGTAGGTAAACAAGTTGGCACAGAATATATTGATTTCCACGTGCAGACTTTGGCGGGTGCCGATAGCCTAATCTATCGCGTCGATGTGGTGCCTTTGGCCCCACCCGTTGTGGTGTTGGAGAGCCGCGATGGAGTAATCGAGGTCGAGGTGGGTAACCAGACCTTAATCACTCCCCACTACGGAGGTGGCGAGGCCGAGGAATTCAAGTGGCTGTTGGACGGTGAGGAGTGCGACCATACATATAACTTTTTTGCAGATTTTGAAAATGCGGGTGACCATACTCTCTCCATAATAGCCTCTAACGAAGATGGCCAATGTGAGGCCAATGCAACCCTCCGCGTGGTGGAGCATCTTACGGGTAGAGTGTCGTTCCCACCAGCGTTGCTCTCTGCGCAAAATGATAGCAGCGGTGGCTCGGTCAAAGGTGCTTATCGCAATGTTGCGCTTGGTCACACTCTCGCCTTGACACCTATGGTTGAGAATTTCCATGCGCCCGAATATGAGTGGAGCGTTGATGGCAAGGTGGTATCCAATAGCGAAGTGCTATTGTTCGAGCCCGAGCAGATGGGTCTCTACGATGTGAAGGTTACAGTGCGCGATGATGATGGTTACACGCTTAGTGCCGATGTGGTTGTCGAGTGCTGCGATGTGGAGTGGACTTTTAACCGTCGAATCAGTTATGGAGGGTCAAGCAGCCGCTTGAATAATGTTTTTGAGTATCTGCCAGCGGCAGGCCAGTTTATCAACGAAGATAAGTCGGGATTCAGCGGTGTAACCTCTCAGGCTCAGGCAAATGAGTATGCCCGCAAACGTATGGAGGCGGGTGAGTATGTCTCGCTCGGCGGCTGGGGAGGTGTGCTTGTTGTGGGCTTTGACCATAGCATCAGTAATGGCGAAGGCTACGACTTCTCCATCAAGGGAAATATTCACGAGGGCTCATCGGAGCCAGCTATCGTGTGGGTTATGCAGGATACAAACGGCAACGGTTTGCCCGATGATGTGTGGTATGAGCTGCGAGGCTCGGAGTTCGGCACTACGCACTATACACGCCACTATGCGGTGACCTACTTCCGACCCGCCATAGATAAAATGAGTGTTTGGTGGAGCGATTGCTACCGAGCTTCGGGCGAGATTGAGCGTATGCAACAGCACTCCCAGCCTTCGTATTATCCCGAGTGGGTGACTGCCAAATACTATACACTCTATGGCTCGTTGCTGGAAGCAAACACTACCATTGGTGATGGAGGTCAGTACATCAACAACCCTTATGCGTGGGGCTATGCCGATAATGAGGGTAGCGATTTGCTCGGTAACGATAAGCAGAGTTGCGGATTCGATATCTCGAATGCTGTGCGCGAAGATGGCGAGCCTATGGTGTTGGGCTACATTGATTTTGTGAAGGTGCAGTCGGCCATCAACTCTACCTCGGGCCCTCTGGGCGAGGTCTCAACCGAAGTGGTTGACATTGTGGCCCGCGACGAAGAATAAACCCAAAAAAAACGTCACTCTTTTTGCAACGATAGAGAATGACGTATATGAGTAAAGGTTCTGTCTAACTTGCGGTTGGACAGAACTTTTGTATTATGGGTTCTTTTTGTATCGGGCCTGTGGTTTGATAGAATGAAAATAATTTTGTAATTTTGTTTATATATAATCTGGTTGAAGGGCTATCGCGACAAATTAGAAATAATGAGAATTATTAACCTAAAAATATTACAACTATGAAGAGATTACTATTGTTTGTAGCTATGTTGGGTGCAACCGTTTCACTCTCGGCTCAGCAGAAGAACGATTATGGTTTTTACCATTATCAAGATGCCAAGAATCCTCAGATGGCACGTCACATTATGCGTCGCGAGCCTTTGCGTTGCGAGATTGTCATTCCTCAGGTGAATGGTTACAATGTCTATAAATCGGATTTGCACACCCACACAATCTATTCAGATGGTAGTGTAACGCCCGAGTATCGTATTCGTGAGGCGTGGTTAGATGGTTTAGATGTTATTGCCTGCACCGAGCATATTGAGTATCGCCGTTGGGAGGGCATAATGTTGCAGTTCTTGAAGGGTCACGTTGGCGCAGATGCCAAAGCGTCGAACAATCAGAATCCAAAAGTCGATTTCAATTTGGCAAATACAATCTCTGTTCGCGAGGGAGCGAAGTATGGCCTTACTGTTATCCCGGGTGCTGAGATTACTCGCAATGCGGTAAATATCGGCCACTACAACGCACTCTTCGTTAAGGACGTCAATACCATTTGGAACGAAGATCCCGCCGAGGCTATCCGTAATGCCCGCAAGCAGGGTGCTGTGATTATGCACAACCACCCGGGCTGGTCGCGCGTTACAACCGATATGACCGAGTTTGAGAAGAAGGTCTACGAAGAGAAACTAATCGACGGAGTGGAGATTATGAACGGACGGGAGTTCTATCCAGGTTTGGTTACTCGCGCTTCGGAGTTGGGGCTCTTTGTTGCTGCAAATACCGATATTCACAGCACCACAGGCCGAGATTACGCTATGCAGAATCAGATGCGCGATATGACACTTATCTTGGCTAAGGATAAGTCGCTCGCATCGTTGAAGGAGGCTATTTTGGCACGCCGCACGTTGGCTTATGCTTACGAACAGATTGCAGGTGACGAGAAGTTGTTAAAGGATTTCTTTGGTGCTTGTGTCGAGTTTGAGACTATCTCGGTTGATGCGAAGGGTAAGCGCACGATGATTATGCGCAACAAATCGTCAATTCCATTCTACTTGCAGTTTGGTGATGCTAACCCTGTTGAGTTGCGTGCCTTCACATCGCGTACTGTATCAACCAATGCCAAAGGAGAAATCTCATTCAAGGTGATTAATATGTGGGCGCAGGGTGAGCAGCACCCAGTTCTTAAATATGGGTTTTAATCGGGTCTGAAAAAGTATAAATAAAGAAGTTGTCTAACAAGGTGATTTCTACGTTACACTTGCCCTCAAAATGCTCATTTACACCGAGTAAACTGCGGTTTTTCGGGCTACGCAAGCCTTGAAATCCCTCATGTTATACAACTTCTAACAAAAAGGGAGTGTCTAAAAACTTGTTAGACACTCCCTTTTTTTTGTGTATATCGGATTTGTTTTGAATCACAAAAAATCCCGTTAGATATTATTCTACAACCACTTCTTGTAGCGGAAGAACCATATGGTTATACCCGAAGCCAGCACCATAAGCATTATGGCAAACAGATAACCCATCGGAACGGTGTATTCGCCCAACTGCCATACCCAATTAAGCTCTGGCATCACGCGGAAGTTCATACCATAGATACTTGCAATGAGCGTTGCGGGCAGGAAGATAACAGCTGCCACCGAGAAAATCTTTACAATCTCGTTCTGCTCGATGTTGATAAGTCCCAAAGCCGAATCCTGAATATAGTCCAGACGCTGGAAACTGAAATCGGCGTGGTTGATAAGCGAGTTAACGTCTTTAATCATCAACTGCAAACGGGGATAGATATCGTTGGGGAAACGCTCGCTTCGCAAGATGCTCGACAGGATACGCTGGCGGTCGAAGATATTCTCACGCAAGACCATCGTATTCTCCTGCAAGGCACTGATGCGATAGATTACGTCCTTGTCGATTGAGTCCTCGGTAGTGATTGCCTTACTCAGCGATGCGACTTGCTTGGCCACAAACTCCACAAGGTCGGCATCGAAGTCGATGCGCACCTCCAAAAGTGAGATGAAGATGTGGTAGCCGGTCGAATAACCGCGATAGTTCATCTGCAAACGTTTCTCTGCCTCGCGGAATGTGCGCGACTCGGCCGAGCGCATCGACACCAGCACACCCTCATTCGAGAGAATGAACGATACGGGCTCTACCGAGAAGGTCTCGCCTTGCGGTACGAAGAAGTTGGTGTTTGAGATAATCGAGTTTTCGTTCTCCGAGTACTTTGATGTTGACTCAATCTCCTCGACCTGCTGGCGGGTTTGGAGGCTCTCCTCCATAAAGTTCTCTACGGCCTTCTGCTCCTTGATTGATGGCGAGAGCAGGTCTATCCAAAGAATGTCGTCGTAACCCAAATTGTCGAGCAACTCAGGTTCGGCGTTACGAATAATCTTGTTGTATTGCTTTAAGTAGATTGTAAGCATAGCTGCAAATGTTTTACGGGTTGAACTCCTTGTGCCAGCTACTTAGGCACATACTTTCGGAAAGTGACACCGATGAGTGAGCAACACACCCATCGAGAGGGTCTCCGTAGCCTCTCTCGGAGGCTCTTACTCTCTTCAACCGGGATTGGCGCGAGGCGTGACCTTCACACCTGCGTCCCAGAATTTTTGCAGTGCCGCGTGTTTCTCGGCATTAAAGACGAAATCTATGTTTTGAGTCAAATATTCGTATGCGTTGTAGGGCTTTTTGTCGAATCCCTCCTCCACGACAGCCTCCCAAATCGACTCTACACCAAAAGTCAAGGCGCGTTGTAGGGCGTCGATATGCTCGTATGGTGTACCCTTGCGGGCAACCCACACTGCAAATGCAAAAGGCATACCCGTAGCTCGGTGCCACTCTTGGGAGAGATCGTAGTTGTAGTTGAAAAGCTCCTCGTGGTCGAACACCTTGTCACCAATCAGCAGGAATGCGTCGGTAGGCTCGGCGTAGGCGACCTGTGTGTAGTCGGTCAGGTCGTACCACTCGGGCGTGATGTGCCAAAGGTTGGCGGCCAAATAACCCACAAGCTGCACCGAAGTACGCGAATGGGCATCGAGGAATATACGACGCACTTTGTCAACGGGAACATTCGAGAAGAGCTCCACAGTGCGCACCTTGCCCGATGCACCTATACAATAATCGGTGATGATGTTGGTAGATTTGAGGGTGGGAACCATTGCCGACGGCATCAAAGCGATGTCGGCACGACCCTCAGCATAGTTGGCATAACACCCTGCGGGTGGAGCCAATAGAAGATTGGCACGAAGATTACCTTCGTGACGAATACCGTAGATGAACGGTATCGTATTGAGATACGACACAGCCGCTATGCTTGGAATAGTAACCATCGTCCATATAGTATTCAGTTTAGTTCAACACTTGGTAAGCAGCCACTTGTGCATACCAGCAATAGTTCTTGCCTATCACCCATAAAACGCTCTCGTAGCCGCCTTGTTTATATTGTAGAATGTGCTACCGCTCCAAAATCAGGAGTTGTTTCCACCGCTCTCTGAGGGTATCGGCACACTTTCTATTATGCAAATATAACAAAGAAAATGCAAAAACCAAAATTTTGCGTTTCTAAACCTTGCTGAGAGCCTCGAAGCCTTTGCCATAGACGCCCATCACAGAGCCCATTGTGATAAAGGCGTTGCCGTCGATGCGGCGAGCGATTTTCAGAATCATCGAAGCGTCGCGCTTGCGGCAGACAACCATAATAATCTTGCAATTATTCTGCGTGTACCAGCCCTTGCCGTCGATGATTGTAGCACCTCGGCCTGCCTCGATATTGATGGCATTGGCGATATCCTCGTACTGCGGGCTGATGATAAATATCTGGTTTGACTGTTGATTACCCGACTGGATAAGGTCAACCGTATAGCCATACACCGCAATCATAATGTAACCATACACCACGCGAGCCACTCCCGATGCCAAGTCATCGGAGATGAAGATTGAACAACCAATGATAAAGAAGTCGGTCATAATCACAATCTTACCGTAGCTCATCGTGCGGTACTTGTTGATAATCATTGCCACGATATCAGTACCTCCTGTCGAGCCGCCCTGACTAAATCCGATGGCCACACCCGAACCCGAAATCACAGCACCCATAATCACGAGCAGGATATCGCTCGAATCGATGTTTTGGGTATAAATCTCAACTATCTCGATATAATTTTCGGGTAGGATAAAGGTCCACGCGTCCATCGCAATCGAGAGCATCGTGATACAAAAGATGGTCTTGATTCCGAAGTTCCAGCCCACTATAAAACCGCCAAAGAGCAGCAAGATAGCGTTGATGATGAATACAAACGTACCCATCGAAATCATTGGGAAGAAGTGGTTGAGAATCATCGACAAACCTGTCGCGCCACCACCCATACCTCCTGCGGGAATGATACACGCCACCCAACCGAATGCGTAGCAGAACATACCCAGCGTCATAATGACATACTCTTTGAGGCTTCGGCCCAGAGTACTTGGAGTAAGATTTATAGCCATAATGAGTGTTTTGGTTATAATTTATAACTTATTTTTAATTTTCTATTTAATTTTATAAGCTTTGTGCTTTTGCGGCTGCAAATATATCAAAAAACCGCCAACTTATATCACATAAGCCCACTGTTTTGCATATATCATATAAAAATTCATACTGTGATAATCTCTGCCACAGCTCCGATTATTTTATATGATGGATAAGCAACACTGGATTGTCATCAAATGCTATATTACTTGCAATCTTTGCAAAATCTTCTCTCAGCTCTTGTTTTTCAGCAGCGTCGCCTTTCTCTTGAAGATACTCCTTGTACCTCGACATATAAGTAGCAACCAACAATGCTGGCAGACTCGACACATATCTATCTCCTGCATTCTCCAACGCAATACTTGACGAACTGCTGAGTGGGCATTGTGACACTCGAATCGTCTGATGGGCGCGAGCCACTCCCGACTTCTTGTCGAGAGCCACAAAACCTGCGTGGTTGGTATTGAAAAAGAGATAATCATCTGTTTCAAGCATATTTGTTATGCCATAGACATATCCTTTTTCTCTATCAGTTATTGCCTCTTCGAGCTGCTCATCATTCAATTCTTTGGCCAACTTCTCTATATTCTGAGCCCCAAAATCAAATGTATAGCGTGGCACCAATTTATCATTTTGACCTCATAAATGGTATTATTGAATCGTTCTGACACTAACACCTTTTTGCCATAACTACCAATCTTCTCGCCGTGCGCTTGGTGATAGGTTTTGTCGGGCATAGTAAAGTCGGCAATCGGTGTAATCTCATAATCGCCTGATAGCTTCACCTTACTTACGAGATACTCTTCTTCGGTCATAGTATCTGCGTTTACAACATAGAGATAGCCATCTCTAACCATATAACTATCGGCAAGTAACATCTTGTAGGGGATTGTAGCCTTCCACTCTCCCTCATACGAATAGACCAGAAAACGACTTCGCTGGTCATCATAGACTACAAACTGCTTGTTTTCTAAATCGAGCGTAGCTCCTGTAAATTGCACATACTCCTGCGGGCCTCGACCCAAGCGTTTGATGGTGCGAATATGTTTTCCATTGTAGTCAAACAATATTATGCAACTTTGACGAGTATCAGCCACCGCAAAAAAGTCGTCGGTAAACATAATTTTATCTATGCTACCAATCAATGAATTCTCATTGGTCTCCAACGCAATGAAGTCGGTTGATTTGAAATACTCCTCCTCATTTACGGGGTGAGCACTTTCCATGTCAACTGTAATAATCTCAGCTTTGGGGAGTATATCAACCCTTTGGCAAGAGAGTACCACCGTCAAAATAGCACATAGCGATAATGATTTGAATATTAATTGTTTCATCGGTTACAAATATTTATTCATTCTACTTGTATTATAAGGTTTCAAAAATTTCTCCCTGATATGCATTTCGGCGCTCTAAAATTTTATCGAGTTTAGCCAAAAGCTCCTCGTTGCGTATAAGTCCCCACCCTTTGGTGTGGTGATAACGCGGGGGTGCTTCGCCTGCAAATCGCTCAACCACAATATCGGGACGAAGCCTGCGCAGAATCTCGACAAATAGCTCCAAATATTCCTCGATACTCCAAAAGCGGAATCGCTCAGGGTGGGCATCGTACTCTGCGGCCATAGCCGTCGAGCGGAAGAGTTGCAGCTGGTGGAACTTTACCGTCGTGAGTGGCAACGAATTTATCAGCTTGGTCTGCTCGATAAGCATCTGGTCGCTCTCGCCTGGAAGTCCCAATATAAAGTGCGCTCCGCAATGAATTCCTCGCTCGGCTGTCAAGGCCACAGCTCTTTGGGCACAGGCGAAGTCGTGACCGCGATTGATTCGCCTAAGTGTGTCATCGTAACACGACTCGATGCCATACTCGATGGCCACATATCGCCGCTCGGCCAACTGTGCGAAGTAATCCAACTTCTGTTCATCTATGCAGTCGGGACGTGTGCCTACCACAATTCCCGCCACTTCGGGGTGAGCCAAAGCCTCGTCGTAACACTCTCTGAGCCGCTCCAACGGGGCATAGGTGTTGGAGTAAGACTGAAAGTAGGCCAAATACTGCTCGGCGGTGCGGTATCGTCGGCGGTGAAACTCTATACCCTCGTCAATCTGCTGCGTGATGCTCTTTGAGGGCGTGCAGTAGGAGGGTGTGAATGCCGCATTGTCGCAAAACGTGCAACCTCCGTGCGAGATTGTGCCGTCACGATTGGGGCAACCAAATCCCGCATTTACCGTAACCTTCTGCATACGATGCCCGAAGAGGCGTTTGAAGTATGCCGCATAGCTATTGAAACGACGCGAGTCGCCCCACGAATATATCTTTGGCTTTGGTTGTGTCATATCTTGGCCGTAGATTCTGCTTTCTGCGCAAAAGCCACACTCTACCGCATACAAATTTAGAAATAATTATCAAAAAAATCCCTTTGCGGCCCAAAATATTGCAAATAAACACTACCTTTGATAGTATGAAATTGATATTTGCTACCAATAATGCCCATAAATTGCGCGAGGTGGCGCAAATCGTGGGCGACAGATTCACGCTCCTCACACCGCGCGAGTGTGGTATTACAGAGGATATTCCCGAAGAGCAACCCACGCTCGAAGGTAACGCCTTGCAGAAGGCTCGCTACATCTATGAGCATACGGGCATTGATTGTTTTGCCGACGATACGGGTTTGGAGGTCGATGCGCTGGGTGGAGAGCCCGGGGTGCGCTCGGCACGCTACGCCACCGATGGCCACGACGATGAGGCTAACAAACGTCTGCTCTTGCAACGTATGGAGGGCGTGGAGGCGCGTGGGGCGCAGTTCCGCACAGCCGTAGCTTTGATTATGGGCGGCAAGGAGTATCTCTTTGAGGGTGTGGTGCGAGGTGATATTTCGCACAAGGAGTTGGGCAATGGAGGTTTTGGTTACGACCCGCTCTTTTTACCTGAGGGCCGCGAGGTGTCGTTTGCGCAGATGAGCGATGAGGAGAAGAATGCCATCTCGCATCGAGGTCGTGCTATAAGGGCTTTGGCAGATTTTCTGAATTCAAAATTCAAAATCGTGGGCTGAAACTATAAAATGCTCATAAAGTCGTAATAATTAGCCCGTAGAGTGCTAATTATTGCGACTTTTTATTATCTTTGCATCAGATTAAGGTGTTCGAGGTGGCATCAGTCGCCAAGAATGAAAAGGGAACATCGGTGTAAATCCGAGACTATACCCGTAGCTGTGAGTTTCATTACGCTCCGTGCTTTCTTAATGGTCACTGCCCGCAGGGTGGGAAGGCCGCACGGAGGAAACAAGTCAGAAGACCTGCCTTTATCTGTTTTTAGATGCTTTCGGGAGATAGAGCGTCAAAGATTAAGTCTGAAAAAGGATAGATT
>JAFTVW010000044.1 GCA_017465605.1 Alistipes sp. | reverse complement strand
TTGATGAAAATTTGCTAAACGATATTAAGCCAATGTTTATATGATAATTCAGAATCTTGATTTTTTCTTGTGTTTATTTTGTTTATTATGAGATATTTTATTATTTTTGTGATGAAAATGTGCATCTTCTATAAGAAGATTTGCAAACAAAAAGAAACTAATGTCGATTTTCTAAGAAAAGACAGGTAGTAATTATTCTATAAAAGATAATAAAAAAAGGAGTTATAACTCCTTTTTCTCGTTTTATAGCATATTCAATATTTTCCGATTGGCATTGTCTATCACCTCACTCTTTAACGACGCAAGATATATTTGAGTTGTTTTTTCCGAATCGTGCCCCATTCCCTCGCTGATTACCGATATGGGAATCCCTTTATCACGTGCTATACTCGCCCACGAATGGCGAGCGCAATACATTGTCAAAGGTTGTTGTAACCCCAATTCCTTGCCAATCTCTTTAAGATGGCGATTTATAAGCGACAACACATTCTGATATTGTTTTCTTGGGTTATCCTTCGACTCGTTTATGATTGAAAAAAGATATGTTGATGTCGTATCCGCACCATACGCCTTCAAAATCTCCTGCATACAAGGCTCCCAATGGATCGAAAGTTTCTGATTAGTCTTTTTTCTGCGATAAAATAATATATCTCCTCGAAGATTTTTCTTTTGTAAATTTGCTATATCAATAAACGACATACCTCTCGTATAAAAACTAAACAAGAACATATCCTTTGCAAATCGTTTTGATGGGCGAAGAGAGCAATCCAACGCTTTTAACCGCTTAATAATCCTTAATGGCAAAGCTCGTTTTGTGGTCTTTTCGATTGAGGTAGATACACGCCTAAACGGCTTTCTATCTACGATTAAATTATCCTCAATCGCTCTGTTATATACAGCTCTTAAATGCTTTATGTAGAATGAAATAGTATTTGGAGATAATTGATTTCGTCTAAGATAACATTCGTAAGACTCCATTAATTCCGATGTTATATCATTCATATAAATATTTACTCCGTTACAGAACTTCCTAAAACTATTAAGTGTGGCTAAATATGTCTCACTTGTCCGATATTGACCCTGATTCCAATAGCGAATAATAATCCGTTCCATATAGTCGAATATCGTAACATTGAAGCGTGAACGTTTGAACTCAGCAACTATCATATCAGCACAAAATGACACTTCTGATATTGTAAATTTATGCACAATATTTCTCAACTGATTTATATCGTTTTGAGTGGCCGACTTTATAGATTCCAGATGTAACCTCCGGTTTGATTTCTGTTCAATTTCTATGGTTTCTGTTTTAGGATTCCATTCACAAGGACTAATTCGATACGATGTACTAATTTGACGTATTACTCTGCTACAAATCACTTGATAATAAAGGCGCCCTTCTTTACCAACGACAGTCGAGGGTCGAAATTTCAATTTAATAGATACCATGATTCTTAAATAATTATTAAGTTTAGAATTTGAGTATCACCAAATTTACTCGAATGATTCCAATCTTGATAATTATCACCATACTGCGACTATATATATAACCTATCAATAATGCTGTTTTTCGGGTCAATTAGTCAAAAGTCCCACAGAATGCTATAATTTGGCCATTAAGCCCAAATAAAACGAGATTTACGATTGTGTATTACACTAATGTGAATAGGTGCAGTTTTGTCTTTATTTTTGATTTTGCCCTTGCGAAGAATTGGTATAATGCTAATTTTCATTGCAATTATGGATTTATGCAAGCAAACCTCCTTTCTAAAATTGGTAAAACAAATGGTAAAACATTTTGCCAGAAATAGCCATATTTGGGGTAAAATAAGGGGTTATCCCGAAGTGCTATGAAACAAAAAAATCTCCGACAATCATTTGATTATCAGAGATTTTCTTCCGTGATCCCGCCGGGGCTCGAACCCGGGACCCCAACATTAAAAGTGTTGTGCTCTACCGACTGAGCTACAGGATCAACGCTCGCCAAATAGGGATTCTCCCGATTTTGGTGGTGCAAATGTATGTATAATTTTTCGGATAACCAAATTTTCCTTCAACTATACCAAAATTTTCTCCCACAATACTATAAAAAACAACTCTTTCAATTCTATTATGAAGAGCTCCAAAAGTTTTTTGTCCAACTTTTAGGGTCGCTGTACATTTTACCTAAAATTCCTGCGCCTTCGTACATAATCGATAAAATATAAGCAGTTACTCAACATCAATATTATGCATATACGTTTGATTTTTATCCAAACGATAGATAATCCCAATAATTTTACTTATATTTGTAATCAGTAAGTTACAACCTCTATCATTCTAAAACAAAATTCTTATACATATGAAAAGATTTTTGCTTTATTTGCTGACCATTGCAGCATTTGTAGCCTGCTCTAAGGGCGAAGACGAAGGTAACGGCAATTCAGAGCCTACTCCTGAAAAACCAAAAACTGAGATTAAGATTGAGACCTCTACTTCAGATTTCACGACCGAAGGAGGTGATAACACTATCTCGTTCACCACTAACGAGGCTTGGACAGCACAAGTCATCAACTCGCGTGCCGATGATTGGTGTAAAATTCACCCAACAAGCGGAGCTGCGGGCAATGCAACAATCACTGTAACCACAACGCCCAACGACACTCCCGACGACCGAACCGCGTCGATTATAATCAAGGCGGGAGCAGTGTCGAAAACCGTTACTGTGTCGCAAAAACAGAAAGACGCACTCACTATAACGGCTTCAAAATTTGAGGTTGCAGCCGCAGGTGGCGAGGTTGTGATTGAGGTCAATGCGAACATCGATTTTGAGTATGTTATCAACGATGACGCGAAGGAGTGGATTTCATACGAGGGTACTCGCGCGTTGAAAACATCGAAACTCGCATTCAAAATTGCAGAGAACGACGACATCGAAAAACGTGAGGGCCAAATATTTATCAAGAATGGCGAACTCGTTGAGGCTGTAACCATCTATCAAGATGGAGCAGAGCCATCAATCGTAATTTCGAAAAACGAGTATGTTGTATCATCAGATGGAGAGACCATTTCTGTTGAGGTTAAAAGCAATGTAGATGTGGCTATTGAACTTACAGCCGAAGCCGATTGGATTTCGGAGAATACCTCGCGAGCCACATCGACCAATACCTATCGTTTCGATATCTCGCCCAACGAAAGTTACGACCAACGTTCAGCCGAGATAAAATTCACCAACAAAGAGAATAATCTCTCGGAGATAGTTCGGGTAACGCAAACTCAAAAAAACGCACTTGTAGTTGCGAAAGACAGTTATACGGTAGATAGTGAAGGAGATCAAATCCAAATTGAGATTGGCCACAATGTTGATTTTGATATTGAGATTGCAAACGACTGGATTACAAAGGTTGATACTCGTGCATTTGTGACCGAAACCCTTGTATTCAATATCGCCAAACATACAGGTTATGACAATCGTGAGGGAACAATTGTTTTCAAGTCAAAAGACGGTAAACTCTCGCAAACCGTTAAGGTTTATCAAGCACAAGAAGATGCTCTCATCATCAGCAAGAAGGATATTGTTGTCAGCGATGAGGGCGGCACAATCAGTTTTGAGTTGCAGACTAATGTTGAGTTTAAAGTGAGCGACCCCAATGTAGATTGGTTACGAGCTATTACAACTCGTGGTCTTGCCACTCATACACTCAGCTACACCGTAGATGCAAACACATCATACGACTCTCGTGAGGCACACATCATCGTGACCGACACCAAGAACAACAAGTCGGAGACCATCACCATCACCCAGGCTCAGAAAGACGCTATTGTGTTGGCAAAGTCAGAATATGAATTTGGTGCTGAGGGTGGCAATCTCGATTTTGAGATTCAGACCAATGTTGATATTACGGTGACTATCTCCGATAATGCAAAGGACTGGATTCAGCAGGTGGAGACTCGTGCTTTGGAGACAAAGGCTTTGTACTTCAACGTTGCGGCGTGCTCGGCTGAAGAGGATAGAGAGGGCACAATCACCATTTCGGGCGGCAACGCTACGCAGACTATTAAGGTGAAGCAAATTGCAAAGGTGGAAATTAATCCCAATGATGTTCCCGATAATGAGATTTGGTATAGGACAACGGATAACCAACTTTATCGCTTTGGCTCGACGAAGAAATCTCCATTTGATAAGGAGATATTATCGCACACTTATAAAAATGGTATCGGAATTATTAAATGTAGTGGAACCATAACGAGAATTAATAATGAAGCGTTCGCTATATATAATGGGAATTCATCAAATTTGGCAGAACTATACCTTCCTAATAGTATAGAAAGTATTGAAGATTATGGCATTTGCTGTAATCCGAATCTTGAGATTATAAAAGTTTCCAATAATTTAAGATACCTTGGGTTTAGTAGTCTGTCATATCACAAAAACCTTGTTAAGATTATAGGTAAAAATGTTACCGACGATGGTCGTTGCTTGATAATAGATAACACATTGTACGCTTTTGCCCCCAAAGGAATAACTTCTTATGAGATACCATCAAATGTGGAGATTATTGAGAACTGTGTTTTTGCAGAGTCTGAATTAGAGTCGATTAATTTCCCCGAAGGATTGCTGCATATTGGGATGAGTGCGTTTAGTGATTGTGTTAAAATTACTAGTATTACCTTCCCTAAAAGTTTAGAGACTATGCATACATACGCTTTTAAAGGATGTATGGCAGTTGAGGGCTTTTATGGTAATGAAAAATTTCATACATCAGATAATAAGTGTTTAATATCATTAACTAATATAGGCATAGTTATATGTGGCTTTGCTGGTAAAAATATTACCGAATATACAATTCCCGAAGGTATTGTAGGTATTGAGAATTATGCATTCTACAATGCAATAAATCTTAGAAAATTGAACTTCCCTAATTCTATAAAGAGAATAGGCCCACATGCTTTTGAAGGTGCTACAAATATTGAAACCATAACAGGTGAAAATGTTTTAGAGGACAATAGAAGCTTGGTCGTTGATAGTACTCTTATAATGGTGGCGGGTGGCGGCTTGGAAAAATATATTACCCCCAAGGAGGTGAAATATTTATCTCAGTCCGTTTTAGGATTTAATAACGATATAAAAGAATATGTGATTTCAGATAATGTAATAGAAGTTGGAGGTTCTGGATATATGTTTATCCAATGCCCCAATTTGGAAACTGTGACAATATCCGCAAATATGAAATATTTAGGGTATGATCCATTTGGCTCAGAAGAGTGGAATACTCCTAAAATTAAAACAGTTTATTGTAGAGCAATGATACCTCCAATTGTTTACTATAATTATTATGGCAGATTTGACTTTGATGATTTAACAATATATGTTCCTGAGCAGTCTTTAGATTTATATAAGAATTCTAACTATTGGGCTCCATACAAGGATTATATTAAAGGTTATGAATATACTGATTTGCCAGAAATTGATCACTATATATCTACCGACTATTCTCAAGATGGTAAGGTAACCACCCTCCAAACCGCTACAAAGGGCAATGGTATTGATATCGTATTGATGGGTGATGCATATTCTGACCGCCAGATTGCCGATGGAACATATAAATCTGCTATGGAGAATATGTACAATAATCTCTTTACGGAAGAGCCATATAAGTCGTTCAAGGACCACTTTAATGTATATTATGTAAATGTTGTATCGATTGCCGAAGGTTACAAATATGGAAACACTGCTTTGGAAGGCTTCTTTGGCGATGGTACATTCGTAGGCGGAAATGATAGTGCGGTATTTAACTATGCCCTCAAAGCAATTTCAGAGGAAGAGATGGACGAGGCTTTGCTAATCGTAGCAATGAACTCTGATAACTATGCTGGTACTTGTTATATGTACAACCCTGTGGCCAACACTGATTACGGCAGGGGCGTATCTGTATCATACTTCCCTAAGGGTGGTAATGCTGAAACATTTGCACAATTGCTTCACCACGAGGCGTGCGGTCACGGCTTTGCAAAACTTGCCGATGAGTATGCATACGAGAATATGGGGGGTATTCCCGAGGCGGCTGTGAACGACCATAAAGCCCAGCAAACCAATTGGGGCTGGTGGAAAAATGTTGATTTCACAAGTGACCCAACAAAGGTACGCTGGAATTATTTCCTAACTGATACTCGTTATGCAAACGATGGCTTAGGTGCATTCGAAGGTGGACTAACCTATTGGACAGGTGTTTGGCGTCCGACAGAAAACTCAATTATGCGTTATAATACGGGTGGTTTTAATGCCCCATCTCGCGAGGCAATATACTATCGAATTCACAAGCTGGCTTATGGCGAGGATTGGGAGTATGATTATGAGAAGTTTGTCGAGTGGGACGCAAAGAATCGCAAAACTGCGGCCGCAACTCGCGGAGTACCATACAAATCCACTTCATACAAGCCTACACACCCGCCTGTTGTAATCAATAAATCTTGGAGAGATGCAAAGTAAGATATATAATAAAGCAATGAAACTGACGGCAGCCACAGTGCTGTCGTCAGCACTAGTTTGTAGTTGTGCTTCGACACGGACCAACAAGCAAGAAGATAAGGATAGCAAGCCTAAACAAGACTCGGTAGATGTCTTTGTGCCGACCCACCCACCTGTGGTAGTACCCCATTCGTGGAGAGAAGAGATGAATAGAAAATAATCCAATAGTTGAGCCTGCCTAACATTGCGTTAGACAGGCTCTATTTTTATAACTTACAGTAATCCTTACCCCATCGGCTGGCTAATATCGGCCACTTCGGCTGAGCAGTAGGTTATCAAATCGTTAGGGGCGATTCGGATTTGTAGGCCGCGAACTCCTGCGCTGATGTAAATCGCCTCGTGTTCCAAGCACGTGGAGTGAATATATGTCGGGAATCGCTTTTTCATTCCGATTGGTGAGCAGCCTCCGCGAATGTACCCCGTCGTTGGCAACAACTCCTTCATTGGCAGCATCTCAACCCATTTATTTCCCGACACTTTGGCAGCCGCCTTCAAATCAACTTCGTGATTACCCGGCACCACACAAACCAAATATCCCGTACGGTCACCGCACAAAATCAAAGTCTTGAAAACCGTTTCGATATCCTCGCCGAGTTGCTCGGCAACGTGTGTCGCTGCCAGATTATTCTCATCGACCTCGTAAGGCACAAGCTGATAGGCTATTTTCGCCTTATCCAAAAGCCTCGCCGCATTGGTCTTTTCTATTTTTTGCTTTGCCATAAATCAAAATATCCATTAAACGCATACAAATTTATGAAAAAGAAATATTTTTTTGTACTTTTGGAGTATGAAACACACTTTGCAAATAATATTCGTTGCCATCGTATCACTATCTTTGGCAACTGCCTGCTCGGTTACATCGTCACCGCGCTCAACGGCAAAACATTTTTACAAATCAATCGAGAAGGGCGATTTCGACAAGGCTCTCTCCTACACTACGCTCGAAGCAGAGGCCGATGCCGAGATATATCACGCCATAATGCAGAAGGTCAGCACCTCAATCCAAGAGAAGGGCGGAATCAAGAAAATCGAGATTCTACGCGAGGAGGGCGACGAAGAGGATTTGGAGCACATAACAGTTGTTGCCCAAATCACATTCAACGACGGCTCTTCGCAGGAGGAGTACTGCGATTTGATTCAGCAAGATGGCAAATGGGCTATTGATGTTTCGCTTGATTCAAAATAGTCTCTGCATACTATTCATAGTTGGGGCATTGACACTATCAGTCCAATGCTCGGAGCAACGTGCAACTACCCCACCCGAAATTCCATACTGTAAGATTCAGGAGGCCGACATTGTTTTCCGATTGGGCCGCACTTTACAGAGCGATGCCATAGCTTCACACGGTTCGGGCGGCTACTCACACATCGGAATCATAATCTGCACCGACTCAACACTCAAAGCCCTTCACATAGAGCCTCACCGTCACCAAAGCGAGCGCGTAAAGGCGCAATCTCTCGAAGAGTTTTTTCACCCCGACAACGCCTTAGCAGGGTGCGTAATGCGCCATAACGCCATCAACGACTCTATACGGCTCGTTATCTCGGCCTACGCAAAAGAGCTTCACGCATCGCCAATCACATTCGACCACGACTACCGCCTGTCCGACTCATCGCAGATGTACTGCACCGAGCTTGTAGAAAAGATTTTCCAGCGAGTGGGCATTTCACTTGCACGGAGTCAAAAAATCCGACTCCCTTTGGCGAAGGAGCCGGTTATTATGCCATCGGCAATCTACGAGAACGATTCGCTCTCTATGATTTGGAGTTACCGCTTGGAGTAACCTCTTCACGCTGCCCCGTGCGATATATCTGATAGCTATTCACAAGATTTTGCCATACGATATAGGCCGTAGGTGCAACCGAGGCAATCGGGTCGAGAAAAGCCTGCGAAATCCACACCGCCAACACCGTATTCTTCTGACCCAACGACTGCCCACCTGCCGCAGCGTCGCCATATCGTCGGCCCACAACTCTACCAGTCCAAAATTGCACCACACAGATAACCAAAGCCACCACAGCAAGTGCAATCTCCACACCTCTATCGGCATCGCTATAATCGAGTATAAAACAGGTTGTACGGCCTATAATCACTACGAGCGACAACAACCAAATATAAAACGATATTTGGCTATGCGAGGCCACCCAACCACTCACTCTCGGCAAAAAGAATCTACAAAGCTGCCCCGCCACAAATGGGGCTATAAGTAACGGTGCAACCTTCTGCAAAATCTGCCCCACCGTACACTCTCCATTACCAAAATGGTGCAACACAACGGGTGCAAAGAATGCTATCACCACGTTACACAGCAGGCTATATGCCGCCATTGTCTCGATATTTGCGCCCAACATACCACCAATCACCACTGCGGCCATTGCAACGGGAGCCAGCACACATATCATTCCTCCCTGCGCCACAACGGGATTTACCCAACTCAGAGCATAATATACCGCAATACACCCCACCATCTGAAACATCATCAGCCATATATGCATAGCCGAAAAACGAATCTGTCGGGCATCTACTCGGCAGAAGGTAAAGAACAACATCAGAAAGATAAACGAAGGCGTGAGCATACCAGCGGTATGTTGTTCCACCCACGCCACCTCGCGGCACAGCATTACCCCCACAAGCATACCCAACGGCATTGCCACTGTACGAAGTGTATGTGTTGAGATACCCATCTTCATCTTTGCTACCCGCTAAATTATTTTACCTCAGCACCACCACTCTGACTAAGGAAATTCAACACGCCCAACATCAGCTTATCACGCTGACCCTCATCTAAAATCGACTCGAATGGGAATGCCATCACAAACGAGCGATAATCCTTACCCTTATATCCAACGGCTGCCGACTGATTGCTCTTCGGATAACGCATCGCGATAAAGGCATCACGTCCCGCTGGCAAGATAATACCAGGAGACTCCACGCCATAATGCGTAGCCGACGGCTCACGATTGAAGTTAATATCCAAACGTGGCATATTCATAGGCGAAGCCACCGTACGCACCTGACCACGACGAGTTGCCATATCGCCACTAAACGAGTAGTGCAACACTCCGCGAGCAAATCCCTTATCCTCACCATCGGCATCAGGGCCATACCACAAATCACTCGCCACATAACAACCCGAAGCCATAACCGAGCCGCCTTCGGCTGTATAATCACGAATCTTATCTTGCAGTGCCTCGGGGAATACCTTAAACTTAACACCCGAAGTTCCACGACCCATTGCATATGAGCGTTGCTTACCGAAAATCATATCAACAATCTTATAAGCACCCATCTCCACTTCACCTCGCTCGATGGCTCTTGCGCTTGTTGAACAATATGAAAATCCCGCTGTCGCAATCGAGCGACCGTGCAATGCTGGATAATCGAATGTATTACCCGCCACAATTTCGGTCTCATAATCGCTATACGATGAGCCGAGAGCGTCGTTATCGTTGTTTGAATACGACAAACGACGATCGAAATTACGCTGCTCGCCGATAAATGAAATATCCTTGATGTGAGCTACTCCCGAATCGAAATAGTTGTAGAATCCTGCGACTGAATCGCCCTGAATATGCATAGGTGCACTCACCCTATCGAATCCATTAACCACCAACACTCGGCCTCGTTCATTCTCTGCCTTATACGACGAGAGAATCTCGCTTGGAAAACTCTCACCACCCTTATTCACCGCTGTTACACGATAGCTATATGTGTGGCCACGCTTCTGCTGCATACGAACCGAAGTCGATTCCACCTTGCGACCATTATCGAAACCACCTCCATCTACTCGGGTATAAACGATATAGTAGTCGGGCGTAGCCGTAGGCTCCAACTCATCACGCACAGCACTCCAACGAAGCATCACATCGGCCGAATCCTCACTCACAAACATCGCGCTGAAACTCTCAACGGGGAGTGGTTGCACAGTATATGGCTTGCCATATTGACTCGACAAATAACGCAAAATGCCCTTATATATGGCTCGGCTAACCAAGAATTTGAATCGGGGGTCATTACCATAGCGCATATCCGCAAAATTCTGATGCGACAACAACTCCAAAAGCATTGTCGGAACGGCTGGCACACGAGCCTCATAATACGAGCGATTCCACATTCCTCGACGTGTCCAATTTGGCTCATACGTTTGGCGAATATCACCCACAATTTGCGACATCACAAGGTCGGTCAACTCGCGCGAAAGGTAACGGTCGGCTCCACCCTCAAAGCGACCCTTATTGTTGTGTGTATAGAATATTCCGAGTGTACCAATTATATCCTCATTTGTGCGAACTCCTGCGTCGGAGTGAAAAGCCAAAGCCAAATCCAGCGGAATCGACTTGCCCTTCTCTTTTGGCAGACGCTCCGAGCCACCCATAACAGCATTGACCCAATGCGCACGACTCATATAATCCTCTTTATAGTCGTCCAAATCATCTTTCGGAGCATATACATCACGCTCGAAACCCGACCATTGCAACCAATAACGAGCACCCTCACACCAGCGGGGATATTCACTCACCATTGGCTCGTAGTCGATATCGGGCTTCTGCATCGACTTTGGCACTATACGCGCCACATTGCCCCAACCTCCACCAATCTTTACTGCATCGGCAGAAATCTTCTTATCGGCTGTCAACGAAATATTACTCAACGAAACAAGCAGACGCTCATCGCCCTCATCAAATTCAAAATGGCCCAAATATATCCACATTCCGCCACCCATAGTTTGATTTACAGAGAACTGGCTCTCTCCGCCTGCGTGGTGTACCGTATAGGTCGCATCGTCTGCACTCTCTGCACCGAAACTCTCATAAGCGACATATACCGCATACTCTCCCTTCTCTGGAATAGCTGCTCGCCACTCGGCACGGCTCTCCTTGCCGCGTGTAATGCTATTAACCTGACGAGTAGTACCATCTTTGAATGGATTTTGTCCCGAAAGATATGTTTCGCGAGTGTGAGCAAATCCAACACCCGCCTTTTGCCACTTCTCTGCACCAGACACCTCTACATAACGGCTATCATCAACACCTTCGTCGTTGTCAATAATTATCTCGTTGCTCTGCGTATCGCGCTCACGCGGCAACAACACATTAGCTCCTGCATTCTCCAACATCGGAACTAAATATGGCAAGACATAGCTCTGGGTATATAAATCCTCCACCGTCTCCCACAGGCGCGAGCGTTGCCAACGCCACATATTATCATCTGCCTCGAAGTATCGGCCGTGACTCTGCCACATAGCTATATGACGCCCCGCAAGACCCTGCGAAGGGCTATTCTGCGATGATACTCTTTTGACGAGTGGTCGCTTCGATTGATTGGTGAAACGGATTGCCTCGCTCGCCTTAGTACGATGGAAACGAGGAATCAGCTGCTCAATATTATGGCGGTCGGTGTACAACACTATCTTATAGCGGTCATACTCCGAAGGCAAAACTGCTCGAATCGAATCGTACATAGCCTGAACATTATCCTCGCGGAAAGGATAGTACGACAATCCTGCCGAAGCATAGATTTCGAGTCTGTCGCCATTGGCCCTCATTCGCTCGATTTTACAACCGCCACCCAACACCTCGCGGCGAAGGATTCGGCACAATACATCGGTGATTTCACGACGCTCATCGGAGGTCGGCACACCTGTTGCAGCATAACTTGAAATAAACAGTGTAACTGTCGGTATTACAGCAAGAAATAGTTTACGGAAGTTTATCATTTTCACTTTGTGATATTAATATTAGCCCAAAGATAGTAAATAATGCGTTATATCCCAACAATTCAAATCCGATATAATAATCGAATCTCTCGGCGACAAACCACTGCAACAAATAACTCAACAATGGCGACAACAATGCAACAATGGGGATATATCGCTCTCTAATCATTCGTTTCGATATGATGCCAAATGTAAATAGTCCGAGAATTGGACCATAGGTATATGAGGCCACCTTAAAGACAAGGTTTATCACGCTATCGCTGGCCATATAGTGGAACATCAGAATAAATACCATCATCACCAAAGCCATCACGATATGTGTGTGCTTACGGATTTTGGTCAAAGCCTCGGCATCGAATTTCGAGCCTCGCAAAATATCCAACGTGAACGATGTAGTAAGCGAGGTAAGAGCCGAACCCGCAGCTGAATAAGTACTTGAAATAAGTCCCACAACAAACACAATTCCAACTATTTGAGGCAATCCACCCTGCACTGCAACATAAGCAAACAAATCGTCGCCCTTACTCGGGAGCGAAAGATTGGCAAATTCGACGTAGCGATACATCAACACTCCGAGCGACAAAAAGAGCAAAATCACAAATATCTGACACAGAGCCGTAAGCACTATGTTTACTTGCGAGTCGCGGACCGTACGGCAGCTCATATTTCGTTGCATCATATCTTGGTCGAGTCCTGTCATTGCAACGAGCGACAACGCACCACCAGCTACCATCTTCCAAAAATAACGAGCCGATGAGGGGTCATCGAAAAACCACATTTGCGAATATGGCGAGCCTGCAATCACATCGTACGCCTCGATGCTTGACAGATTCATTGCTCGACATAGATAATATATTACAACCAAAACACTACCAACAAGGCACAAAGATTGGATTGTATCGGTAAGAATCAGCGAGCGCACTCCACCACGAAAGGTGTAGAGCAATACGACAAGCATCGTGAGGGCAACGTTTGACGTGAAGTTAAGGTTGAAGTAATCCATCACAAGTAGCTGCATAACAGAGCATACAACATAGATTTTAAGTGATGCCCCAATTACTTTCGACACCAAAAAACAGATTGCTCCCGTTCTATGTGTTGTAACACCAAAACGCTCTTCGAGATACTCATATAGCGACACCACTCCACGCTTGTAGAAGATGGGGATTAACACGAATGCCACTATCAGTTGCCCGATGGTAAAGCCAACAACCATCTGCATATATGAAAATTGGTCGGCTGAAACCGAGCCCGGCACCGATATAAACGTAACACCCGACATCGCCGCCCCAATCATTGCAAGGGTCGCCATATACCAAGTGGTACGGCGATTGCCAATGAAAAAAGCACGGTTGTCGGCTTTACGACCCGACCAATATGCCACCCCGAAAAGGAGCAGCAGATATGTGGCGAGTGTAATTATGGTGACAATTGGCGTCATTTTGTATCTTTTTTACCGCACAAAGATACGAATTCGCCACAAAAAAATTGTTGTTTGAGATAAGTTTTATATCTTTGTATTGGGCCAATGTTGCGCGTTGGCTCAGGTTAGTAGGTTTTACAATAGTTTATACACACTTAGATTATGGCCAAATCATTAAAAATCAGAGATTTGACGTTACGCGACGGTCAGCAATCATCATTTGCGACCCGCATGACGCAAGAACAAATTAACCGTTGCATACCTTATTATAAGGACGCAGGTTTCTTTGCAATGGAGGTTTGGGGCGGTGCAGTACCCGACTCAGTGATGCGCTATTTGGGAGAGAATCCTTGGACTCGTTTGGAGACTATCCACCAACAGATTGGCGATATATCGAAACTCACGGCTCTCTCACGAGGCCGCAACCTCTTTGGTTATGCCCCATATACCGATGAAATCATCGATGGATTCTGCCGCAATTCAATCGAGAGCGGATTGGGCATTATGCGTATATTCGATGCGCTGAACGATGTAGATAACGTAAAGTCAACCATCAAATACGTTAAGCAATATGGCGGTATTGCCGATTGCGCCGTATGTTATACGGTTGACCCCAAATATCCAGAGCCCACATTCTTCCAGCGATTGCTCGGCAAGAAGGCTCCAAAGCCAATCTTTACCGATGAGTATTTCCTCAGCAAAGCAAAGCAGATGGCAGATTTGGGAGCCGATATGATTACAATTAAGGATATGTCGGGACTTATTCTACCTCAGCGTATCAGCAAACTTGTTAAGCTCTTCAAGCAGCACATCAACGTACCAATCGACTTCCACACCCACTCTACTCCGGGCTATGGCTTGGCATCGGTATTTGCAGCTATCACCGCAGGTGTCGATGTTGTGGATACTAACTGCTGGTGGTTTGCAGGTGGTACGGGAGCTCCTGCATTGGAGTTAGTATATGTATTCTGCCAAAAGATGGGCATCGACATCGGTGTAAATATGGAGGCAGTAGCAAAAATCAACGAGCAGTTGAAAGTTATCCGCAAGGAGTTGGAGTTGTCGGTATTTGGCGCAGAGAAGCCACGTCCAAATCGCTTTGCATTCTCGGAGACTGCCGACAAATATTTCGACGAGGCAGTTGCAGCAGCCAAAGCTGAGGATTTCGACAAGCTCTTGGAGGCAAGTCAGAAAATCGAGGCATACTTCGGATTCCCCGCACCCGACAAATTGGTACAGCAGGCAGAGATTCCTGGTGGAATGTACTCAAATATGGTTGCGCAGCTCAAACAGCTCAAATCAGAGGATATCCTGCCACGCGCTATGGAGCTGATTCCATCAGTTCGTATGGCAGCAGGTTTGCCACCTCTCGTAACTCCCACATCGCAGATTGTAGGCGCACAGGCTGTGAACTGTGCTATGGACGAGAAGGCTGGTCGTGAGATGTACACCAACAAGAGTTCACAGTTTATTGGATTGGTTAAGGGTGATTACGGTCACACGCCTGTAAAGATTGACCCCGAATTCCGTTTCAAGATTTGTGGATTCCGCGAGGAGATTCCTTACGACACCTCTAAATATAAGATGCAGCCAAATCCAGAGTTGCCAGAGGCCGGCGGCGTGAAGTTGGCAGAGAACGAGAAGGAGGTATTGTTGTTGGAGCTGTTCCCATTGGTGGCTAAGAACTTCTTGACCAACCAAAAGAAGAAGGCCTACGAGGCTACTCAGGCGGCACAAGCAGCAAAGGAGGCCGAGAAGGCTGCTGCCGAGCAGAAGGCCGCTGAGGAGGCTGCCGCAGCTGCTCCTACTGCCAATGCTAATGCCGCAATTGTGGCTAATACGGTAAATGCTCCATTGCCAGGCCGAATAATTGATATTATGGTGAAGGTTGGCGACGAAGTAAAGGTTGGACAACCCATCATCGTTCTCGAAGCTATGAAGATGGAGAACACAATTCCATCGGATTATGCAGGTAAGGTGCGTCAGGTTCTTGTATCGGTGGGTGACGCCGTATCGGCAAGTGCTCCATTGGTAGAGATTGAGTAAGGCACATACAATAATTTGAAGCGATGCGGGGTCGAAACGAAAAGGCCCCGCATTCTCTTTTCTATTTCACCATACGGATAAAGACAGTATGGTAATAGTAACAATCAGTGGGATTTATTTTTTGGAGGATTTGGAATTGTATATATCGGTAACATAGAGTGTGAATATCGGGAAAAACATCATTCCAATAGCAGGGAGCAACACCGACAGGAATTTACCAGCGACAGTAACGGGCGTAATTGACGAGCCGACGGTAGTTGCATTCATAGCCGCCCACCAAAGAGCATTGCCAAAATTGCGTAACTCGTCGTTCACATCTACCTCGTAATCGTAGAACATCAAGGCAGCAAGATAGGTTACCCCAACAATGGTCAATACATAAGCACCGAATATTCTTGCAACGGCACTATCCAACAACCACTGTACCACCATTCCCATCACTATATAGGAACGAATAATGGGTAACGTTGCTACGAGCAACGCCACATCGCGCCCGGGCGTAAGATGCAGCCAATCCAATATATTGAGGTAGGGAATAGATATCAACAAAAACAACACATCGAGCCAAGCCCTATGACGGCGGGCTTCGGAGATTGAGGCCCGTTTCTTATAATAATAGAGGCTGTAAAGAAAATCCGACATAAATACTATGCAGACCGCAAATTGCAACCACATATACCACTTTGAGAAGCTCTCTCGGTGTCCCGACAGCACTTCAAACGACAATCCCACCAAAAGAGCAATAGCCGAGAGTAAACTAACGATACGCATAAAATCCTTGCCAGAATTCATATTATCAACGATTTATGCGGTATAAGGCAAATGGTATGCCGAAAAAAAATCAAAATAAAGCGGATTTTTTCTCAAAAGATTTTGCATAGAAAAAAAAATCGCTTATCTTTGCACTCGCATTCAGCAAATGGCGAGATAGCTCAGCTGGTTAGAGCGCATGATTCATAATCATGAGGTCGAGAGTTCAAGTCTCTCTCTCGCTACTTTCGGGATGTAGCTCAGCCCGGTTAGAGTACACGTCTGGGGGGCGTGTTGTCGCTGGTTCGAATCCAGTCATCCCGACACAAGTATATACCTTGATAATCTGTGGATTATCAAGGTTTTCTTTTTTATTACAATTCCGCCAGCAGTTGTTCTCGCAGGGATTTGGGAGTAACGTTGTGATGAATCGTAAAGAGATACGACTCTTTGATAAGTGTGCGAATCACACCATCGGGGATATCGCCCTTGACCGACACATCGCTCCAATAACGCTTATTGAAGTGCCACGCAGGCTTAATCTCGGCGTACATATCGTGCAACTCCTCGCCTCGCTCCACCGAATGATGCACCACCACCCTATCGAAATGCTCCAAATCGACACACGCAAACATCTTTCCTCCCACCTTGTACACCAACGTCACATCATCAAACGGAGTACACTCCTCGACATTAGGCAGGGATAGCACATATTCCCGAAAGGCAAAAATATCCATTACTCGACTGATTATAGGTTACCACACAACAAAGTTACACATTTTTGGCACATCTATTGCTCAACACAAGGCAGAAATGCACTAAAACAGTTAGCACTATGAGAAAAATTCTACTATCATTCACACTGCTACTCTCGATGGTAGCTATGACAAGTTGCTCGCAAAAAGCAAAGTGGAACCACAAACAAAAACAGGCAATTCGTGAAGCTCTGCGCGAATATCGTGATATGATATACTTGCAGGATTTGACCGAGCCTGAATTTGTAATCTTCACCGACGGTGTGGCATTCGACATCGAAGAGGCTTATCCCGTCTATACGACGTTTATCGAGATGCCCGGAGCAAACGACACTGTGGATATGTTTGTCGTGACAAGCATCATCGAGCAACTCAACGCCGACGCACACAATATGCGGCACTTGTATCCGTATCGCTATTTGGTAAGTCAAGGTATATTGCCCGACAAGCTCACACACGAGCAGCAGCGAGATTTTTATCGTTGTTTTGCTCAGAAAGTAAACGGATTCTACAACTCGGTGGGTGAGTTTTTTGCGGCTGTACTAAACGACACATCGAGCCAAAGTCAGATTTCTAAGTTCCAGCGCGAGTGCGCCAACGACCTATTCAATTGGGTAATAGAGGTTGACGAGGTGGATATCATAACGCCTGAGAATCAACCAAACAATGCCACCAATAAAACCGACAACAAATAGTTAAATTCGTTACTCTTCAAGACAGAGGCCGCTTGACCAAATTGGGTTAAGCGGCCTTTTTCAGAATTCAAAATTAGCTAAATAGATATACGTCATTCCTCATTTCTTTATTGATGAGGGTCGGATAAGATGATTAGCAAGTATGAAGAAATGTAGGAATCTACCTTATAATACACCACGTTGCAAAGAATAACCTTTGCGACAAAGACACACTCCCTCCCCTTCGGGTGCTCCCTCTTGCCTTAGAGGGAGAGTTTTTTGTTGTCGCACACTACAAGGCCGTAATTAAGCGGTAGATTTCAACATTTTCGCATAGAGGCTTATTCTATCACCGCTGGCCGTTGATGCGAAAATATGAAATGACGTGATATTTATTGTGTAATAACGTGTGTATAATAAAAAACGCACCGATGAATTTTAGGAAACAGGGCAGGCGGTGAAATTTCCGTTAAAAAACAGAGACCTTTTGATTGCTTCAAAAGTGCGAAGCATCTGTTTTAGGAAATTTTAT
>JAFTVW010000043.1 GCA_017465605.1 Alistipes sp. | reverse complement strand
TTGTTGTTTCTCTTGCCCTCAAAATCCTCACATACCCAGAGTATGCTGCGGTTTGTCGGGCTTCGAGGGCCTAAAAATAGCTCTTGTTATACAACTTCTGAGATAGATGTGGTTGTCCGACAAACTTGTTGGACAACCACTATCAATTTTACGCTTGGAATTTCCGCCTTGCGTGGTGTTTATCGTTTTAAGAAGGCTTTGAGTTTGGGCTTACGGTCGAAGGTATATTTGCCAGAGGTGATATCTTCCACCGAGAGGTTTTTGTAAACCAATGTAAAACCTCCGCCACGAGGAGTGCAGAAGGTCTCCTCTTCGTAGAAGAATCCTATGCGGCCGCCACGTTGCTCGATCATTGTCGAGTAGGCCGAGCCTAAGCGTGTCACTTGCAAGCAGCCTTCCCAATCGCGAGCCAGCACCTCGGGTGATGAGTAGTCGGCAGGCTGGCGCAGTACCTTATAATATATACCCACGTTAGCACGTCCCGGACCCAATGGGACAGATTGCATCAACAGATAGTTGCGTGAGCCATCGGCAACGCTTTTGACAGGAAGAATCAGCATCTCTCCATTGCAGGCATTTTTCTCGGCTGTTACGCCTTTATTGCCAGCACCCGAAAATGCCATCTTACCCCAGTGTCCTTTGGCTGATACTACATCGTCGTAGGTGTAGATATTATATTGGCGGCCACCAGCGATGCGTGAACTTATGATAACCGACTTGTCGGGTAGTTCCTCGACCTTAGCTTCGTCGGCACGCGATGTGATGGCTACGTCTTCCTTGTCGCCCAGCAGATGCCACTTGCGGCCGAAGTCATCGGAGTAGATCACAGCATTGAACCACACATTATTCTTGTCGATAACAAGCACTGCGGCATATATACGATAGTAGTCGCCCACCTTCACCTGACGGCTCTGCACAATGCGGCCCGAAGCCATAAACATCGACTTTACAGGACCATACGAAGCTTCGTCGAACATTGCATATATACTCTCGGCCATATCGTCGGGTTTGCTCCACGTGCGTCCTGAATCCATACTGCGCATACGCACCATATTCTGATGATTGTTGCGTTGGCCATAGAGGAATGCAACATTGCCGGCACAGCTCACCACCAGCACCTCGTCGCTCTCGCGGTCGGCCACAATGCAGGGGTCGCCAAATCCTACGTTCATAAAATCAGGGGAAGCAGCACCCTTGCCTGCAATGATTGTGAACTCCTTGCCCCACGTTGCGCCATTGTCGCTACTTGTACGACCCACAAGGTCTATACGTCCGTCACGAATCCAACCTATATCGCTACGGCTATGGCGATAGTCGGCAACTGCAATGAGTTCTCCTCGGCGTGTCTCTGCAATGGCAGGAATACGATAGGGGATTGCATCATCGTTGGGGGTTGTGAAGACGTTGACACCCGCCTTTGTGTGGAGTGTACGTTTTACCTCCTCGGAGGTGGGTTGTGGCATAACATTCTGCGCTATGGCTACGGTTGTGATTGCGCTTGACGCAATGGTCGCTATACTAATAGCAAGACTCAGTAGCGAAGTAGGAAGTAGATGTCTCATATATATCTTTATTATATTTGTTGCGTGGAGTTGGGTCGCGAGTTTGATTGCACCAGCAACTATTCTCCGTTGTTTTACAAATATACATAATTTATTCGATTTTTGACAGCTCGGATATTGCTCTTGTGTCATTTTTTTCATAAATTTGTAAGACTATTCTGTTGGATAGAGATATTTGAGCACTACGATTATGGGTAAGATTGTAACTTTTGGTGAGATAATGTTGCGTTTGGCAACTCCCGACAATTTACGCTTTTGTCAGAGCAATTCATTCTCTGCTACCTTCGGTGGCGGTGAGGCCAATGTGGCAGTTTCATTGGCTAATTATGGTGAGCAGGTGGAGTTTGTGACCCGTCTGCCGCAGAACGATGTGGCCCGCTCGTGCGTGATGGAACTCAGGCGATATGGCGTTGGCGTGGAGCAGATAGTATATGGTGGTGAGCGATTGGGAATCTACTTCTTGGAGACAGGTGCTGTGGCACGTCCGAGCAAGGTGGTTTACGATAGAGCCCACTCGTCGATTTCGACCATCGAGACTGGTATGATTGATTGGGAGCAGGTATTTGCAGGTGCTGATTGGTTTCATTGGACTGGTATCACCCCCGCAATCAGTGCTTCGGCAGCCGAGGTGTGTTTGGAGGCTTGTCGCGCAGCAAACCGCTTGGGAGTAAAGGTGTCGTGCGACTTGAATTACCGCAAGAATCTGTGGAAATATGGCAAGTCGGCATCGGAGGTTATGCCTCAGCTTGTGGAGTGTTGCGACGTGATACTCGGCAACGAAGAGGACGCCGAAAAGGTCTTTGGTATCAAGCCCGAAGGTTTCGATGTGACGGCTACTGCGGGTAAAGTCGAGGCTGAGGAGTTCGAGAGTGTATGCCGCCAGCTTATGGAGCGTTTCCCACGAGCCGAGAAGGTTATAATCACTCTGCGTGGCTCAATCAATGCCTCGCATAATACTTGGGGTGGAGTGCTGTTTGATGGGCAGAAAATCTACTCGTCGAAGCGTTACGACATCACCCATATTGTCGATAGAGTGGGAGGTGGCGATTCGTTTATGGGAGGCTTGATTTATGGCTTGCGCCACTACTCATCGCCACAGCAGGCGTTGGAGTTTGCGGTGGCGGCATCAGCCTTGAAACACACAATCTATGGCGATTTCAATCAGGTTACGGTAGCCGAAGTGGAGACTTTGATGGGTGGTGATGGCTCAGGCCGAGTTTCGAGATAATAGGACTTAATTGAATTAAAAATAGAAAACAATGGCAAGATTTTCAAAGGTAGCGGTGCTTTTGGCAATGCAGCAGACGGGTATGGTCCCCGTATTCTATAATGCCGATTTGGAACTCTCAAAGCAGGTCATTAAGGCGTGCTACGAAGGTGGTGTACGCGTGTTCGAGTTTACCAATCGTGGAGAGTTTGCCCACGAGATATTTGCCGAGTTGGTCAAATGGGCCACAAAGGAGTGCCCAGAGTTGATTCTCGGTGCTGGTAGTGTGGTAGATGCCCCTACGGCAGCACTATATATTCAGTCGGGGGCGAATTTCATCGTGGGGCCGATGTTCAACCCCGAGGTGGCCGTATTGTGTAATCGCCGTTGTCTGCCCTATACGCCTGGGTGTGGTACTGTAACAGAGATTAGTACTGCGCAGGCTGCTGGTTGCGATTTGGTAAAGATATTCCCCGCAGGAGAGGTGGGAGGCCCTTCGTTTGTCAAGAACGTAAAGGCTCCTATGCCGTGGTCGATGATTATGGCCACAGGTGCTGTGGAACCCACAGAGGAGAGCCTTACAGCGTGGTTTAAGGCGGGCGTAACGGTAGTCGGTATGGGCTCGAAGCTCTTCCCTAAGAAAGCTATCGAGGCTGGCGATTGGGCAGCTATTTCTGCGTTGTGTCGCAAGGCTCTCGATATTATTGCCTCGGCACGGTAGTCCTTTTAGCCTTGCTATGTTGCAGGCTTAGATGTAAAACAAAACGAAAACCAAAACTACTAAGATATGACTAAAAGCAGTAATCAAAAGATGACCTCGCAACGTTGGGTTATCTGTTCTTTGCTCTTCTTTGCGACTACCATCAACTATCTTGACCGTCAGGTTCTGTCGCTCACTTGGGAGGATTTTATCCGTCCCGAATTCCATTGGACTAACTCTCACTATGGCTGGGTAACTGGTATCTTCTCGCTTGTCTATGCTGTGGCAATGCTCTTCGCAGGTCGCATTGTGGATAAGTTGGATACCAAACGTGGATATATGTGGAGTATCGGTATATGGTCGGTAGGTGCCTGCTTGCACGCCTTGTGTGGTGTGGCTACCGAGTGGGTCGTGGATTTGCCAAATGCCGAGGCATTGCGCGCTGTGGTCGATAATGCGGCTCTTGTGTCGCGAATTGCAGTGGTGTCGCTCACCTTCTTCATCATAGCTCGTTGTGTGCTTGCTGTGGGTGAGGCGGGTAACTTCCCTGCCGCTATTAAGGCTACGGCCGAGTACTTCCCCAAGAAGGATAGAGTATATGCCACAAGTATCTTCAATGCGGGCTCTACCATCGGTGCTCTGCTTGCGCCATTTACTATCCCCGTGTTGGCTCAACACTTCGGTTGGGAGGCCGCCTTTATCATAATCGGAGCGTTGGGATTTGTATGGATGGGATTTTGGCAGTTCCTTTATAAGAAGCCTGAGCAAAACCCATTAGTCAACGCTGCTGAATTGGAGTATATCAACTCCGACAGCAAGGAGGAGGCTGCTGCTGCGGCTCGTGCTGCCGAGGAGGCTGCTTCGGCTCCAAAGGTGTCGATATGGAAGTGTTTCTCGTTCCGCCAGACGTGGGCCTTCATCTCAGGTAAGGCTATTGCTGACGGAGTGTGGTGGTTTTATCTCTTCTGGATGCCATCGTATTTGAAGAATGCTTGCGGAATGTCATCGACCAGTTTTGAGTTTCAGTTGGCGTTGGGAGTGTTGTATCTTATCGTGATGGTGTCGCTTGTGGGTGGCTATCTGCCTACAATCTTCATTGAAAAGTATAAGATGAATCCCTATGCAGGGCGTATGCGTGCGATGCTTATCTTCGCGTTCTTCCCATTGTTGGCTTTGTTGGCGCAACCTTTGTCGCAGTATTCGTATTGGTGGCCAATCGTGATTGTGGGTATTGCTGCGGCAGCTCACCAATCGTGGTCGGCAAATATTTTCTCTACTGTGGGCGATATGTTCCCTAAGTCGATGATTGCAACAATCACAGGTATCGGAGGTATGGCAGGAGGTATCGGCTCGTTTGGTATTCAGCTTGGTGCTGGTCAGCTCTTCGATTATGCCGAGCAGAGTAATATGACATTTATGGGTTATCAGGGCATTGAGGCTGGATATATGATTGCCTTCTCGTTCTGTGCAGTGGCTTATCTTGCAAGTTGGCTTGCGATGAAGGCTTTTGTGCCTAAGTATAAACCTATCGTGTTGTAAAACCAATGCGGCTATTTTGGCATCTGCCTTGATGTGAGAATCCACGCATACGCATAGTATGCTGCGGTTTCCCCATCTGCGAGCAGCCTTAAAATATATTCAAAATTAAAAATCCTCTATCTAACTTATTGTCAGATAGAGGATTTGTTTATATACTGTATTCTGTTTTTTTTGAGTCTTACTTGCGATAGGCGATGGCAAGATAACGGGCGTATAGCTTATTATAGACTTCGTGTCGCTCGGCGTTGGGTATGTATTCGGCCTCGAAGCCCGATGACATTGCATCTTGTGCGGCCTCAACCGATGGATAAACTCCTGACGCAACGGCTGCATTCATAGCCGAGCCCAAAGCGCAGGCCTGCTCACTACGCACCACGCGAATATTTACTCCAATAACATCGGCCATAGTCTGCATCACAAAACGAGATTTCTTCGATATTCCTCCAACTGCCAAAATTGTATCAATACGCAGACCTTCGTCGGCCAAACGCTCATTGATGGCGCGCGAACCAAAGGCCGTAGCCTCAACCAATGCCTTAAATATCTCAGGGGCTGTTGTGGCCAACGAAAGATTCGTGAACTGTCCCGTAGCCAGCGGGTCATCGTCGGGTGAGCGGCGACCATTAAACCAATCTACGGCAATCATATCGTCAGCCGTAACGGGTATCTGCTCGGCCTGACGGGTTAGTTCTCCGAGAATTCTATCCTCCAAATCGGGCATATCGGCTATACATCTTAAACTCCACCCAAGCAGTCGCTTGTACCAAGCGTATATATCGCCAAAGGCGGCTTGTCCTGCTTCGAATCCTATTCTTCCGGGTAGTACGGAGCCATCAACCTGTCCGCAAATACCGCGCACCGTATGCTCTCCAATCACCTCATATGCGGCCGTAGTGATATCGCAAGTAGATGTGCCTATAACCTTGACCAATACGCCATCTCGCACACCAGCGCCCACAGCTCCAACGTGGCAATCAATCGAGCCTACACCCACAGCAATACCCTCTTTGAGTCCCAATCGCTCGGCCCACTGAGGGCATAGACGACCTGCGGCCACATCGCTTGTGTAGCTCTCGGAAAAGAGGTGACCATCGAATATATCAAGTAGTGGGTCCACCTTGTGCAGAAACTCCTTTTCGGGAAGTCCGCCCCACTCGGCGTGCCACATAGCCTTATGGCCAGCTGCGCAACGACTGCGCAAAATGCGCTCAGGTGTGGTGTCACCAGCAAGCAGGGCACTTATCCAATCGCAGTGCTCAACCCACGAGTAGGCATCGGCTTGAAGTTCGGGCGCAACCCTTAGTGAGTGCAACATCTTCGCCCACACCCATTCGCAAGAGTGGTTACCTCCACCATATTTGGTGTAGTCGGTGTGCCAACGTTTGGCTACGTCGTTTATTTTGTCAGACTCTGCAATGGCTGTATGGTCTTTCCAAAGGATAAACATTGCATCGGGATTCTCGCTGTACTTATCAAGCAGGGCCAGCGGAGTACCTGCGCTATTAATTAGGCAAGGGGTCGATGCCGTGCAGTCAAACGAAAGTCCCACAACACCATCTGCCACCGAGCTATCGCACTTGCACAAAGCCGAGTGTATGGCCTCGCTTAGTGATTCGATATAATCCAATGGGTGCTGACGGTACTGATTGAGTTTGGGGTTGCAATATAGTCCCTTGCTCCATCGCGTGTAGGCACTCACGCCCGAAGCTATATCGTCGCCATTATCGGTAGCCACAATTAGCGCACGCACCGAATCGGTGCCAAAATCTATACCGATGACATATTTCCTGCTGTTCATATCTGGTAGTCGTAGAGTGTTGTTTACTTATGGTAAAGTTATAAATAAATTTTCAAATAACCGAATCTATATTAAGTCATAATGCAGACGTTCTAAAAACTGAGGGACTGCCCAAATCTATTGAACAGTCCCCGTGAGGTTTAATTATTGGAGAAAGATCTATTTCTCAATTCGGTGTGTGCCGCTTGCGTACTCTTTCGACTCGGTTTCACCCGGAAGAGTTACAGTAGCCTTTGCGCCCTCGGGGATTGTGAACTCCCAAATCCATTTGTCGCCCTCATATTTCCAAGCACTCTTGATAAGGCCTGCTGCTGAGTTGTACTCGGCATTCACATAGCCCAAACGCTTGTCGGGGATAGGACGCATAATGATATGCTTGAATCCGGGTGTTGCTGGGTCAGATGAGATACCTGCTGCGGTCTCCCAAATCCACTCGCATACGCAACCGTAAGCGTAGTGGTTGAAGCTATTCATACCGCGTGGACCCATACCCTTGTCAAGCATATAGCTGTTCCAACGCTCCCAAATTGTGGTGGCACCGTTGTCAACCGAGTAGAGCCAGCTGGGGTTCTTGCGCTGGAAAAGAAGCTCGTAAGCAATATCGACCATTCCATTGTCGGTGAGGGTTGACATCAGGATTGAAGTACCCAAGAATCCAGTCTGCAAGCAATTGCCGTGCTGAGCAAAATTCTCGCGCAGACGCTCAATCATCTTGGTCTTAGCCTCGCCCTCTACGATGCCGTTCTTCAACGCAAACAGAGCAGGAGTCTGCATAGTGTTGAGAATCTCTGTCTTGAATGTGCCGTCGGCCTTGAAGAATTGCTCCTTGATGTATGCCTTAGCCTCATCAGCCATCTTCTGATACTTAGCCGCATCGCGACCAGTAGCTGCTGCCATATCGCGCATCATCGAAGCATCAATAGCCCAATACGAAGCACTCAGATAGTTCCAGTAGTCGTATGTCTCAGGCAGAGGGCCTTTTTTGCCAAATGCACCTCCACCGCTACTCTCCAAAGGTTCGTAGCTTAGCCAATCGGCCCACTGGTAGTTGCCGTTCTCAGCTGTTAGAGATTGGTGATTGTATTTGGTCTCGTAGATATGATTCATAAATAGGTTCATCGATTCCCAGTTCTCTTCAACAATCTGCTTGTCGCCAAACTGCTTCCATACAGTCCAGGGTACGATGATACCAGCATCGGCCCAACCCAAACGCATCTTCTCGTTGCCATACTGTGCGTAAGGAGCAACACCAGGGTATCCTCCCAACTCGTTCTGACTGTCACGCATATCGCGCATCCACTTGTGGAAGAATGTGAGAGTGTTGGCAAAGAATGTACCCGTCTCGGTGAATACCTGAGTGTCGGCAGTCCAACCCAAACGCTCGTTACGTTGTGGGCAGTCGGTTGGAACTGAGAGATAATTCGAGAGTTGTCCCCAGTATGTGTTAGAGATGAGCTTGTTAACCGACTCTTCACCAGTTGTGATTTTACCTATTTCAAGACCCTTAGCGATAGATGTTACGGGGATAGTTGTTACGGCCTTGATGCTTACCTCTGCATCGGCAGTAACAGAGATGTAACGGTAACCGTAGAATGTGTGGCAGGGGTGATATGTCACATAATCTTTGCTATCGGCAAAAGTATAATCGAGGCGGATACCTGTATTAGGAATACGCAGATTCTCGCGGTGTACACTACCCTCAGGACCGTCCATGCCACGCTTCTTTGCACCATTTCCATCGTTAAGAAGCTCTCCGGGTAAGCAACGGAGCTTTGTGCCAGCGGCAGCCTTGAATACAAATTCGGGTACTCCTGCACAGTTCTGACCAAAATCTACAACCAAAGTCTCGCCAGGTTGCAATGTAATGGTTGCCCCCGGTGCGTACTCTTGCGCAATTACCACCTTACCGTGCTCTTGCTCGCTCTTGTTTTCTACATCTTTCCAAGTGTATTGACGAATGGGTGATAGAGTAATATCACGACGAAGATATATCTCGGCACCCTCAGATGGAAGAATCTCACCCTTAAACTCTTTGTTCTCCTCGGGTGTAGAGAGCTTTTCTGGGCTCAAATAACCCATTGGCTCACGAGCATCATACTCCTCACCATCGAAAATTGCAGCGTGCTTTACAGGGCCAGCGATTCCTGCCTTCCAATTTTCAAGGTCGGTACCGTAGAGCTTTGTGCTACCGTCAGCGTATGTGAGCTCCAAAACAGCACGGAACGCGCACTTTTTGCCTATTGGGCCATTGCCTCCGCCAGGAGTTACAATCTTATCGGCCCACCAGCCCGGTGTTACCTGTGCTGAGATGGTGTTTTCGGCATTGGCTCCACTCTTGAAAGCGTCGGTGATGTCGTAGGTAAATGAACGGCGGGTTTTCAAGACGTGAGTGAATCCAGGTTTTAGGAACTCCTCACCGATAGGTTTACCGTTGATGTAAACCTCAAAAACACCCAAACTTGTTGCCATTAGTTTGGCCGACGTAACCTTCTTTTCGTTCTTGATAGTCGAAAGGAACCAACTTGCGCCATCGGCAGCTCGGCCATCGTTGTAATCAGTGATAACCGTTGCATTTTGGGCTGAGATCCATTTTGATACCTCCCAAGCTCCTGCGTCAAGGGCGTCAATTCGTGTTCCCACCTGCTGCTTTTGGTCGCCAGCGCAACCAATCATAAGGGTTGCAGCGATAGCCATAGCGAGATTTGTTAATAGATGTAGTTTCTTCTTCATATAGATTTGAGTTAAAAATTTTGTGCAACCTAAATGCAAAACATTAGAACAAATTTAACAATAACCCCTCAATTACGCAAATATATTATATGAAAATTACTTGATTATTTGATATTGATAATTTAAGTTTTGATGGCTTGCTTTTTATTTGAGTGAGGGACACTGATTTATTTGTTAAAATTTGTAACTTTGCTCAAAGGAAACCTAATTACATAACTATATTATGAAGAAATTTATATTTTTGATGGTCTGCTTGATGGTGGCCATCGAGTCTTATGCACAAAAGATAAAAGTCGCTTGTGTGGGTAATAGTATTACCTATGGAGCCTATGTCGCCAATCGAGAGCAGAATTGTTTTCCTGTTCAGTTGCAAGCGTGGCTGGGCGAAGAGTACGAGATTGTAAATTTTGGAGTTTCAGGGACAACCGCTCTCTGCGAGGGCCTATATCCATACGTCGAGACCGAACAATATCGTCGCTCGCTTGATTATAATCCCGATGTGGTGATTATAAAGTTGGGTACTAATGATGCCAACCATCGCAACGATAAGTGGCGTGCCAATTTTGGCCACGATTATCGTAAGTTGGTAGATGTGTATCGTAACTTGCCATCACGCCCGAGGGTTATTTTGATGACTCCTGTGCGCTGTTTCCTACAATCAAATCAAGACCAAGTCATATGCAAAGAGATAATTCCTGTAATCGAGCAGACGGCCTATGAGCGTAATCTCGATATCATAAATCTGCACAATATATTCGGCGACAAGTGGGTTGAATACCTTATGACTGATAGATTGCACCCTTCGTCGATAGGTGCTGGCGATATTGTGGAGAAAATTTATAGCTATCTTTCGGTTGTGCCTTCTCGAAAGGCCGATGTGGTAGGGCGTTTTGCCATCAAACCTAAACGTGAATTTAATTTTCACGGCTATAAAGGCTATGAGTTCGACAACGAAGGTGTGCGCTATTACATTGTTGAGCCACATCAAGTGGCCGAGGGTAATCCTTGGATTTGGCGCGCCCGTTTCTGGGGTCACGAACCACAGACCGATATCGATTTGTTGGAGCGAGGATTCCATCTCACCTATTGCGAAGTGGGGGATTTGTATGGCTCGCCGAAGGCTGTGGAGCGATGGGATACGTTCTATAAATTAGCAGTAAAAGCTGGTCTGAATCGAAAGACAGTACTCGAAGGTATGAGCCGAGGCGGTTTGATAATATATAATTGGGCCGTCAAGAATCTTTCGAAGGTGGCTTGTATATATGGTGATGCTCCCGTAATGGACTTGAAGAGCTGGCCAATAGGCGAAGGAAAGTATCGGGGCGATGCGGGTTGCATCAAAACAATGATGGCGGCCTATGGCTTTACGGATATTGCCGGAGCTAAGGCTTGGCAAAAGAATCCAGTCAATCACGCTAAACAATTTGCCAAATCTGATGTGGCGTTGATTCACGTTGTGGGAGATGCCGATGAGATTGTTCCCGTCGATGAGAATACAACTATTTTCGAGAAGGCTTTGACCTCGTATGGCGGTAAGATGACGGTGATTCATAAAGCTGGGGTCAATCATCACCCTCATTCGCTTAATAATCCCAAGCCGATAGTCGATTTTATTTTGAAGGCAACGGGATATTCTCACAATCGTTGCACTCACCCCGTTCCTGGTAATGAGTATCGCTCGGCCGCAGGGTGGAGTAAAGGCTCTGAGTGGCATAGTGTAGCGAAGGATATCGAACATACGTTGGAGGGGCGCAATCTTCGACTTTTATTGCTTGGAAACTCAATCACGCAGGGTTTTGGTGGTAATCGCCAACTGGTAACTCACAAGGTAGGAAAGCAGGCAATGGATAATGCACTCGGCAAAGATGTTTGGGAGAGTGCCGGCATTTCGGGCGATAGAACACAACATCTGTTATGGCGAATCAAGAACGGTAATTACAATCATTGCAATCCCGAGAATGTAGTGATTACAATCGGCGTGAACAACGTCGTTGCAGGCGATGACCCCGAACTCATAGCCGAAGGTATTGTGGCTTGTGCCGAGGAGGCTCGCCGACAAATGCCCTCGTCGCGGATTATTCTGTTTGGCCTACTGCCTGCAGGATTAGAGGCCCAATCGTCAACGCGTGCAGCTTGCGACAAGATTCACTCAATACTTGCTACAAAGAAGATTAAGGGCGTGGAGTATATCAATCCCACCGAGTGGTTTGTGCAACCCGACGGAACGCTTCGCAAGGAGTTGTATGCGGGTGATTATCTGCATCTGAGCGGTGCTGGATACCAAATGTGGAGTGAGAAAATTGCAGAATTGATATCTAAATAGGATAAGTCTATTATGAGGAAGTTGTTATTTATTTCATTCTTGCTGACTGCTACTACTCTTTCGGCTCAGCAGCAAGTAACCATCTTTGAGATGCGTCATTTCAAAAATGATGCGAAGGCTAATGGCGAGACCGAGGTGTTCGATACCGAGCAGAGAGTTGAGGCTCTGAACCGATATGCCGACTATGCATCGAAGTTCTGGGGAGATGAGGGACTTAATACTCCTATGTTCACCGATAACGAAGTTAGTGAACGAGTAGCCAAAATCAAACCTCAGCCTACAACATCGGTACGTCGTACCCTTTCACTTGATAATTGGCAGGCATATGGCTATAAGGCAGGCAAGGAGCAGGCGCAGGCCGAGCAGTGGCAGATGTGGTGCCGAGATGGTGCGCGCATCAGCGACGGAAAGTTACTCCTCGATGGTGCAGTGGCAAAGCCTACGATTAGCCCGATTGACTGGCGATTCAGGCTAAAATGCTGGCTTGATGAAGCTCCATCAGCTCTGAAAATATCACTTCTTACCGAGCAGAAACAACCGATTGATATCACACTCTATGGTGATAGGGTGGAGGCTCGTGTGGGCGACAAATCACATAAAGCCACATTGGCCGCTCCGATGGCGTATTTTGAGGTGTATGGCGATTTGGAGAATCGAAGAATCTTCTTTTCGTCACACGATAAGTGCGTGTTTGAGTTTGAGCTGAGCGAGGAGATAGGAGATAAAATTGAATCACTTGCGTTGTCGGCTGCTGATGGTAAAGCCACAATCGAAAAGTGTTCGATGTATAGTTTTGTTCGCAACAAGAATAATGCTCGAATGCCATTTTCTACAATACTTCATTTCGACGAGGAGTTCAAGGCAGTACCTTCGATGAGAGATTGGTCGGCTAACGATTACGATGATTCTCAGTGGGAGAGTGTTACCCTGCCAGCTGTTCACGGAGGACAGAGTGCAGCGGGCGAGAGCTATTATCTGCGCACGAAGGTCAAGGTTGGTTATTTCAAATATGCAGAACTTAACCTCGAAGCACTTGACCCAGCGGGCGAAGTATGGGTAAATGGAGTTCCTGCGGCGGTATTAAAGGGTCGTGAGCCAAAGAGAGTGGAGATTGGAGAGTATCTAATACCCAATGCCGAGAATGTTATCGCAGTAAGGGTAAAGCCATACTATTCACGCTATCCAATGCTACATTCTCCATCAGACCGTAATATCGGTTGGTTCTTGGGTCGTGCAAAACTCGTTCTTACGGAGCATAAGGCGCACATCACCGAAGGGTTGGTGCATACTACATCACTCTCCGATACGGAGGCTGTGCAAGCTCATAAGATTGATATCCGCAACGAAGATGTCTTTGCGAAAAAGGCTCAGTTGGAGGTCAACTACTATCCGTGGTTTCCAGAGGAGGGTGAGTGTGTGGCATCGGCTTCGCGTGAGGTACTGATTCGCCCCAATGTCAATAATTCGTATGCGATAGATGTGACTTTGCCTTCGCCAAATCTCTGGTCGCCCTACAAACCGCAACTCTACCGTGTGGAGGTGGTGTTGAAAGATGAGAAGGGTACGCCGATTGATGATTATGTCACCACTACGGGTGTCCGCATAATCGAGCAACGTGAGGGCCTGCTTTATATCAACAACAAGCCTGAGATGCTCAACGGGGCGCAGAATTTTGGTTATCGTCTGCCAATCGAAAATATCGCAAAGCACGTGCGTTGTGCAACCGACGAGCAGGTTATGCGTGATTTTATGATGAGCGAAAAACTTGGAGGTAATATGCTAAGAATCCATATCCACGCCGAGATGCACGTTTCGGAGGGAGTCAACGACCCACGATATGCCGAGTATGCCGACCAACTTGGTTTCTATATCTTGTGGCAGAGTGCGGGCTGGATTCGTGAAGGAAATGCCTTCAATGTTGATATAGAGCATTTCCCAGCCTATATGAAGCAGGTGTATAACCACCCATCGATTGTGATGTGGGAGGCCAGCAACCACCCCAACCGATTCAAGCAGCACCCATTCTCGGAGACTGAGGACTATTTCAATGCCATAATTTCAACCATCATAGCAACCGATACCAGCCGACTTATTTCACCCACCTCGTTCTGGCAGCATACTCAATATGCCAGCTATCGTGGTACACGGGATTTCAAGGGCAATGAGGTAGCTCCCAATCCGTTGTTGATGCACAAGATGATGACGCGTGGAAGCCAAGATGCATATACGGGCTACGGTGCAAAGTGGAGCAAGCTCCGAAATCACCCATCTGATTGGGCGAAGGAGTGCTTGGAGGCCAAAGATTTGTGCTATTTCAACTTCGAACACGAGGAGTCGGCAGCACAACCCAACTGGGAGTTGGCACGTCGTGAGCCGTGGTATAAGGTGCAGTCTTATGAGTGGGATTACGAGAAGGGTAGCATTGGTCGCAATCTGCAAGCTACGGAGTGGCGTGCGAGTCAGGCATTTCAGGCCTTCTCGGCTTGGGAGTCAATGAAGATTCAGACTATGGCAGGAGTGTGTGGTTATTCGTGGTGCTCGATGGAATCAGGCCCCAATATGTTTACCTATCAGAAGCCTCTTGTTGACCCGTTCTATGTGCCGAAACTTGCATTCCACGCCAACCGTATGGCATTCAATAGAATTTGGGCTGCGAGCGACGATGTAGATGTGGTGTATGGACCACAAGACCAGATACGTCCCGTTATCTTCAATATGGAGGAGGCGTGCAAGGTGAATCTTACCATAGAATTGCAAAGTACCGCGGGCCGAGTTGTCGAGCGCAAACAATTTAAGGGTGTGGAGGTTAGCGCAGGCCGTAGTACCACACGTTTGGAGCCTTTCCGTTTCCGCAATAAGGGCGAAGGTTGCTACTTCGTGGTGTATAAGATTCAGAAAATCGAGTAAATAAAACCGTTTCTTAACAACGATAGAGTAATATGATTAAGAATTTAAATAAATCTACGGTTGAAAGAGTTGAACGCCCTGTTCGTATTCTGCAATTTGGCGAAGGTAATTTCTTGCGTGCATTTGCCGATTGGGCTATTGATATAGCCAATGAAAAGGGTGTGATGAATGCAGGTGTGGCAATCTGCAAACCTCGCCCCCGCAAGGCAGGTGGTGCAGAGCAGATGCTTGATGTACTGCAACGGCAAGATAATATGTATCACGTCTATTTGGAGGGCATCGAGCATAAACAACCCAAGCGAGATGTCCGTATGGTGCGGAGTGTGATGGATTCGTTTAATCCCTACGAGGAGTATGAAAAATACGAGCAGTATATACTCAGTCCTGAGCTTAATCTTATAATCTCCAATACCACCGAGGCGGGTATCCGTTACGAAGAGGAAGATGATTTGGAGGCTTGTCCGCCAATCTCTTTTCCTGCCAAAATAGCGGCTCTGTTGTATCGCCGATATAAGCATTTTGGGGGCGATAAGTCGAATGGGCTTGTGATTATATGCTGTGAACTTATCGAAAATAATGGCTCGACGCTCAAAGAGTATGTTTTGCGTCACGCTCGTCGCTGCAATTTGGAGCAGGAGTTTGTGGATTGGGTAGAGAGTAGTTGTAGCTTCTGCAATTCGCTCGTTGACCGTATTGTCTCAGGTTTTCCCGATGACAGAATCGATGAAGTGAAGCAGGAGATTGGTTACGACGATAATGCCGTTGTGGTGGGCGAATTGTATCACCTATGGGTTATTGGCGGCGAAGGTTATGAGCGAGCAAAAGAACTATTGCCGTTAGACCAAGCTGGCCTGAATGTGGTGTTTACCCCTTCGGTTGACTCTTACCGCGATAAGAAAGTGCGAATCTTAAATGGCTCGCATACGGGAATGGTTGCGATGGGATTGCTGATGGGTTGCCAGACGGTTGTCGATGCCTTCAATAATTCAGATATCGAGACATTCGTAAATCGAATGGTGGCATACGATGTGATTCCAATGATTAGTGGTGAGCCGCAGGAGTTAAAGGAGTTTGCCGCGAGTATTTTGGAGCGATTCTACAATCCATATATAAAGCATCAATTAAAATCCATCTCTCTCAACTCGCTATCGAAGTGGGAGGCGCGTAACTATCCATCGTTGCTGGATAATTGGATTAAACTTGGGCGTGTGGCCGAGTATGAGTGTATGACATTCGCTGCTCTTTTGGCATATTATAGTCCGAATAGTGGCTTTACTCCCGATGATACGCCCGAGCACGTTGCCTATATCCGCGAAAATTGGGATTCAGAGAATATCGAGGCAACCGTTACCAATATTGTATGCAATAGCGGAATTTTCAAGGCCGATTTCTCGGAGGTGACGGGATTTGTGCCAATGGTTGCGGGTTATCTGAATTATATCGAGCATAATGGTATGGCCGCTACGTTAAAGCGTTTTTTTGGGTTAAACGATTTGGGTTTAATAATTAATGTTGTCAGCGATGAAGAGGTACTTGAAAATAAATGCCGCAGATAATGTGGCTATCGCTCTTGCCGAGGATTTGAGCCGAGGCGAGACTGTTGTTGTTGGGCAGCAGGAGGTCGTACTACAAGATGATATTGCTTGCGGTCATAAGTTTGCGTTACAGGATATGGCTTTGGGTGACAACGTTATAAAATATGGTTATCCGATAGGTCATCTCACTCGCCCCGTTAGGCGAGGCGAGTGGATTCATTCGCATAATTTATCCACCAATTTGCAAGATAATTTGGAATACCAATACAATCCGTTGCCTACACTTTGTCAGACTGAAACGTCTATCAACGATGCGCCCAGTGTGATGGGTTATTTGCGCAAAGATGGTCAGATGGGTATCCGTAATGAGTTGTGGGTCGTGCCTACTGTGGGTTGTGTGAATGGTCAGGCGCAGGCTATTGTTGAGCGTGTAAAGCGAGAGTGCGACTGTTCGCAATTAGATGATGTACGAGCTTTTACCCACAATTACGGTTGTTCGCAGTTGGGCGAAGACCACGCTAACACCCAGCGAGCTTTGGCTGCACTTATCAAGCACCCAAACGCGGGAGGAGTGTTGGTGCTGGGATTGGGTTGTGAGAACAACCAAATTGCATCGCTCAAAGAATTACTCGGCGATTGGGATTGTGAGCGAGTGCGTTTCTTGGTTGCGCAACAGGTTGAAGATGAAGTAGAGGAGGGCTTTAAGCTATGCAGTGAACTTGTAGAGGAGATGCGCGGCGATAAGCGAGAACCGTTGCCACTCAGTCTTTTGCGTGTCGGGTTGAAGTGTGGTGGTTCTGATGGTTTGTCGGGAATCACGGCTAATCCGCTTGTGGGACAATTCTCGGATTGGTTGATTTCGCGCGGCGGTACAACTGTGTTGACGGAAGTGCCAGAGATGTTTGGAGCCGAGACAATCTTGATGAATCGAGCAGCAGATAGGAGCGTGTTCGATAGTACTGTTAAGTTGATAAACGACTTTAAGGAGTATTTCAGAAGCTATAATCAGCCAATCTACGAAAATCCTTCGCCCGGAAACAAGAGTGGTGGAATTACAACATTGGAGGAGAAATCGTTGGGCTGCGTGCAGAAGGGTGGCAGTCAGGCGGTAGTCGGTGTGTTGAGTTATTGCGCACCGATAAAGCGTAGTGGCCTTAATCTGTTGCAGGCATCTGGTAACGACCTTGTAGCATCGTCGGCGTTGGCCTTGTCGGGGTGTCAGATTGTGCTGTTTACTACGGGGCGAGGTACTCCATTTGGTACGGTTGTCCCCACTATGAAAATCTCCACGAACTCCCACCTCGCTCGATTCAAAGCAGGCTGGATAGATTTCGATGCGGGTGTTATGGTTGAGCCGCAGGTAGATGTGCAGCAGGTTTTGTGCCATCTTGTAGATGAGGTATTGGCCGTTGTCAACGGCAAGGAGTTAAAGCACGAACAGGCCGGATTCAAGGAACTTGCAATCTTCAAGAGCGGTGTGACGTTGTAGTAGCGGCGATGAACGGGGCATTAGGGCGCGTGTGATGGTGAGTGGGTATGGTGCCGTATATTTTTATTATAGATTGAAGGCAATTCACTGTTAGGCGGGAAATTTGTATCTTTGCGCTGAAAACAGATGTTATGACAGAATATAAATTGACTCCGAGGTCGGGCTTGGTACTCGAAGGTGGAGGTATGCGCGGTGTGTTTACCTGCGGAGTGCTGGATAATTTTATGGATAGAGGGGTGCGATTCCCATATACGATTGGTGTGAGTGCTGGTGCTTGCAACGGTCTTTCGTATATGTCGGAGCAGCGAGGTCGCGCCAAATATAGCAATATTGATTTGTTGCAGAAGTACCATTACATAGGTCTTAAACAACTTCTGCTGAAAGGAAACTTGATGGATTTCGAACTGCTTTTCCACACATTCCCCGAAAAGATAATCCCATACGATTACGACCGTTTTGCTGCTTGCAAGGAGCATTTCGAGATGGTGACAACCGATTGCCACACGGGCCAAGCGTGTTATTTTGAGGAGAAGCAAGACCCTGCAAGAATTATAGATTTGGTGAAGGCGTCGAGTAGCCTGCCATTTGTGTCACCCATAAGCTATATAGATGGCCGACCTATGCTCGATGGTGGTATCGCCGATTCTATTCCGTTGCGACGTGCGCAGTCGCTGGGCTACGACAATAATATTGTGGTGCTTACTCGTAATCGGGGCTATCGTAAATCGACAAAACCTACTCCTGTGCCTCCGTTTTTCTATCGTAAATATCCTGAATTGCGCCGAGCCATCAAGGAACGTAACGGGGTGTATAACGAGCAGATATCTAATGTTGAGCAGCTTGAAGCAAAGGGCGATTTAGTGGTTATCCGCCCAGAGCGACCCATCGAGGTTGACCGTATGGAACGTGATGCGGCCAAGCTGCTTGCGCTCTATGAGGAGGGTTATGAGTGTGCCGCGAAGGTGAGAATTATCAATTAAATCGCTTGTTTCACCCAACCCATAAGTTTGGGAATGGGGATTTGAGGAGTCGAAAAATTTGAAAATATTTAGAGAGTTGAGGTTGCCTGCGTTGTATAGTTTGGCAACCTCTTTTATGTCAGATGTGAAGAAGTTGAAACTAAACTTGCTTATTTAGTAGAATTGTATTATTTTTGTAAAAATAAAAACAAATTATAAAATCTGCTCAATATGAAACGATTTCTATTGCTTCTATTGTTTTGTTTGGCTTTATCGGCCTTGGGCTTTGTGAGTTGCTCGGCGCAAATCCAAAACAGAAAGTGTAAGATAGCTCTTAAACAAAATGTGTCGATTGATGAATATGTGAAGAGTTACGATGGATATATACCGTTGGAGACAACCGATGCTTCGCTTGTAGGTAATATCTCCAAACTGCTATATGACGATGGAAAACTTATCGTAGTTGACAAAGAAAACAATAAGATATTGGTGTTCGACGCAGCGACGGGTAAATTTCTCAATTGCATAGGGCATCAAGGTCGCGGCCCCAAGGAGTTTATTTCGCTTCGCGATGTTGTTGTGGCCGACGGCAAACTATATGTGCTCGATATGGGTAAGATTCTCACCTATAAACTGAGTGGCGAGTTTGTGGGTGAAACTCGATACAAGAAAGGCCGCTTTACCAAGATGGACCGCCCTCGTGGCAATAAGATTTGGCTCTACTCCGAGCTGGCCGACTCTTGCTATTTTAACCGTATGGATTTAACGACGGGTGAGATTGATGTGCGTCATCTGCCAAGCATCGAGGATTTGTATGGAATGAGTGGCCCAGCGCCGATATTTATTGGCGAGTACGAGGGCGACCCACTTGTGGCACGACCCTACGACAACATAGTCTATCGCCTCAGTGAGCGTTCTTTAACACCTTTCATAACTTTTGATTTTGATTTGAGTGGTAGCGCAACGCAACAGGAGATAGCAACTCTTACGCAAATGAAGCTGATGGATAAGGTCTCGGAGCGCAAAGAGTATCTCTATCATATCAAGCATATCGAAGTTCGGGGAGATGAGATTTTTGTGATGCCGATGGCGGTGGTTCAAGGTGGTTATGACAATCCGAAATCAGGCTTACACCTAATTCGCCACAACCTCAAAACAGGTCAGACAAAGATATTCACCCGTGAGGATTCAATATTTGAGGATAAAAAATACCCATTCTTTTTCCAACATAATGCAGTAATGTCGGGCGATAAGATTTTCTGTTATTGGTCGGTAGATTTTCTTATAGAAAGGAAAGGTTTCGAGCAGGTCGGGGAATATGACAATCCCTACATTTTCTCCTTTACGCTCAATAAATAGCACTTGTGGGGCAATAAAGCTCTACAAAATGATTGATTAGTCTTCAAATATTACTATATTTGGAGACTAATTTGTATATGTATTAATCTGTAAAAGTAGATTTATGGTAAAGAAGATATTTCAGAATCTCGGTTTTTGGATACTTGTTGCTATGGTGGCAGGTATCGTGGTAGGTGCGGTGATGGGCGAGCAAGCCTCGGTTTTTGCACCACTTGGAGCGTTTTTTATTCAACTGATTAAGATGTTGGTAGTGCCGCTTGTGGCTGTATCTATCATCTCGGGTGCTGCGGCATTGGGTGGTAGCCGCTCGGCGGGCAAGATAGGTTTTGTCAGCATAGGTTTTATCTTAGTTACTACCGTTGTGTCGATTTGGATAGCCATTGCGGCAGGCCTTATTTTCAAGCCCGGAGCTGGTCTTACGGCCGATAGCGTGGGGGCAATTATGGCCCAAGCGTCGTCGGCTAATTACGAAGAGCCTGAGATGTCGTTTTGGGGGATTGTGATTGGAATGATTCCCACCAATCCGATTCAGGCATTTGCCGAGGGAAATATCTTGCAGATAATTGTGTTTGGCTTGCTGCTCGGTTTTGGAATAGCTTCCATCGAGCCGCACAAGCGCGAGAAGGTTATCAATGGTCTGAACTATCTGTTGGAGGCTCTGATATGGTGTATTGGCAAGGTTATGTTGGTAGCTCCTGTCGGAGTGTTTGGTCTTATGGCCGAGGCTACGGGCACGTTTGGATTCGATATTTTGCTCAAAGTGGCGAATCTGTTGTGGGTCAACTTGCTGGCTGTGTTTATAATGGGGTTGATTGTCTATCCTGCGTTGTTGGCACTCTTTTCAAGGGTGGGCATAGGTGAGTTCTTCCGAGCAATGATGCGGCCTCAGATAATTGCTTTTTCGACAGCTTCGTCGATGGCTACTCTACCCGTAACGCTGAGTGCTTGCGACCAAATGCGCATATCGAAGCAGACCTCTGGATTTGTTGTGCCGCTTGGAGCGACAATCAATATGACGGGCAACGCCATCTACTATACTTTGGTGGCTCTGTTTTTCGCCCAATTCTATGGCCTTGAACTCTCGATGGCTCAGTATGTGGCCATTACCATCACCGCTTCGCTCGGTAGCGTGGGACAAGCAGGTGTCCCCGGGCCGACACTTATGGTTGTTGCGGTATTGGTAGCTGCGGGAATCCCCATCGAAGGATTGCCAATGTTGTATGCGCTTGATAGAATCTTCGATATGATTCGTACGGTGCTTAACATTACGGGCGATGCCGCCTGCGCAGCCGTTACAGACCGCTTGGCAGGGGTGAAGGAGTAGTAAGCCAAATAGCGGAGTGGAATTGTTTTGTGTGCCGCTCATTTCCTGAACAAACAATCGTGTTTATAAGAAACGATTATGTTGTTATAAAAATTATTGATTTGTTTAAGGTGTCAAGCAAGCAATTTAAGTATTATATTTGCATAGAGACAAACAAAGAATATTATTAATCTAAAATACTGAGAACTATGTTGAGTGAAAAATTACACGCTGCTATTAATGAGCAGATTAATGCCGAGTTGTGGTCGGCATACCTATATTTGGCAATGTCGATGGACGCCGAGTCTAAGGGGTATAAAGGTGTTGCTAATTGGTTCTATGTACAGTGGTTAGAGGAGCAGGACCACGCTCATATTTTGATGAACTATCTCAATTCGCGCGACTGTAAGGTGACGTTGAAGCCAATCGCTGAGGTTCGTACCGAGTGGAGTTCAGTATTGGAGATGTACGAGGAGACTCTTCGTCACGAGAAGGTGGTTACAAGCCTTATCAATAATTTGGCTGCTATTGCTGCCGAGGATAAGGATTTTGCATCTTCAAATATGCTTGTGTGGTTTATCAACGAGCAGGTCGAAGAGGAAGAGTCAGCTCGCGATATGATTTTTGCAGTTGAAGCAGTCGAGGGTAACAAGTATGGAATGTACCAACTTGATAAAGAGTTGGCTTCACGTGTATATACTCAGGCTTCGCCATTGGCAACATCGGAGGAGTAACAAAGTGTGATTTCAGAGTCACGTTTGTAAAATAGTAAATAATTTAGGCAGAGTATTTCTTAGCACAGTATAGGTGCTCTGCACATTCTAAAATGTATAATACGATGAAAATTGCAGTTCCTACACGCGAAGGCCGTATCGACGACCATTTTGGCCATTGTGACCACTATACAATCTATACCATAGAGGATAAGAAGGTTGTCAGTCGCGAGGAGTTACCATCACCGCAAGGTTGCGGGTGCAAGTCGGGTGTTGCATTTGACTTGCAGAAGATGGGCGTCGAAGTGATGCTTGCTGGCAATATGGGCGAAGGTGCTAAAAACAAACTCGAATCGTGCGGCATTAAAGTTGTAAGAGGTTGTATGGGTGACATTGATGCGGTTGTTTCGGGCTATTTGGCAGGATTTATTCTCGATTCGGGTCGGGGTTGTGCAGGGCACGCTGGCGACCATCAGTGCGCTGGGCATTAATGCGTTTTTGTTGATTTATGGTTTTATCCTAAAAATATTATTATGGCAACAAAGTTTTATAAGTGCCGTCATTGCGGCAATGTAATTGAAAAGGTAGTAGATTCAGGAGTATCGGTTGTTTGCTGCGGTGAGCAGATGGAGGAGTTAATCCCCAATACGGTTGATGCGAGTGGTGAGAAACACGTTCCTGTGGTTGAGAATCTTGGCGAGGGCCAGATTCGAGTGAAGGTTGGTAGTGTGGAGCACCCAATGACCCCCGAACATCACATCGCTTTTATATATGTGGAGACCGAGAAGGGTGGTGTTCGCATAAACTTGAAGGATAAGCCCGAAGCAGTTGTCTGCACTTGCCAAAGCAAACCGATTGCAGTTTATGAATATTGTAATCTGCACGGTCTTTGGAAAACAGAGATGTAGGGTCGAAGATAATTCAAATAGCAAATTGTCTAAGCTGGTATCTTTGGTATCAGCATTAAAGAGAAGTGGTTGTCCGACAAACTTGTTGGACAACCACTTTTTTCAATTTTGAATTCCAGAGGAAAGATGACTATTTGCGGTTAAGGAATTGTCGGGCGATGGTTAGGGATTCGGCGAATGCCTCCATTCGCATTACTGCCGATACTGATGCATAGACCACTACGCCCGTTAGGATTTTTATTGCAAGGCGTGCACCCACACTCCACTCGGCTAACCACTCGGTCTCAAACATAATCGTTAAATACATCACTCCCGTTACTATGGCAATAGGTAGGATTGTACGCACAAAATCCCATACCGAGAGCAACGCATAGCGTCGTGAGGCCACATAATTTAGAATCATCTCGCAGGCCGCTACTACGACCAATCCCCAAGCAATTGCCATCACACTCTGTGGAATGGTGACCACGAGAATAAGTGTCATAATCACCTTTTTAAGAATCTCCAAGCGGAGAATTATGGCTCCGTTGCTCCTAACTTTTAGCACATTGTACGACACCGCAGCTATTGGGTAGAACAATCCCACAAGGCATAGTGTCTTGAAATATGGTACGGCTGGGTGCCATTGGGGTTTAAGTAGCAGAGTATATATATCATCAGCCGTCGAGATAAGACCCATCATAATTGGGAAGATGATGTATGCCGTCAGCATTACTACTCGGCGGTAGCTGTCGATGAATTTATTTTCGTTATCGTTAATCTTTGCAAGCGCAGGGAACGTAACGCTCTGAATCGACTGCATAGTCGAGGTGACAGGCATATCTTTTAATTTCTGGGCTTGATTAAAGAAGCCGAGGGCATCGGCAGAGTAGATTCTTCCGATGAATAGTTGCGATATATTGTTGTATAGCGAAGTGATAAGGTCGGTGGCCATCAGTCGCATACTGTATGGAATCATCTCTCGGAACGAGGAATCGTTACACTTAGCCTTAGGTCGCCAACTGCTTGTCCACCACAGCAACACAGCTTTTACGACCATTTGGCTCACTCTCTGTCCTACCAAACTCCACACTCCGCAACCGTTCAATGCCATTGCAACGGCTATGATTCCGCTGATGAGAGCTGCTATAAAGATGATGGTTGAGAGGCTGGCAAAACGGAACTCCCTCACCATTATTGTATTCTGAATTACGCACACCGCGTTGAGTGGGATTATCAGAAATAATACGGGTGCAATCTTCGCAAGTATGGGCCAGCCATAGAATCGTGCCAAGAGTGGTGAGCAGGCGGTGAAAATTGCGTATAGAGCAAACGCGGTGATGATGTTGAAGAGAAACACCGAGCGGAAATCACCCTCCGTAGGTGATGCCTTGCGAATGAGCATCTGCGAGAATCCGCTATCTACTACCACCTGAGCCAATGCTGTAAATACGGTCAGGATAGCCATAATACCCATATCCATAGGCATAAGCGCATTGGCGACGATGATGCTAACGGCTATCTGCATCAACGCCGAGCCAACCTTCTCGCCTATGCTCCAAGCTACGCCCGAAGCGACTCGCTCACGCAACTGTTGCTCTTTTGCCATTGTGATATGGTGGTATTCTATGTTGTCAGATTTTTGGCCAGCATCACTACCCAATCAATGCCTCTACTCCCAAGCGATATGAGTCGAGACCAAATCCCATAATCGAACCTTTGGCTACGGGTGCAATCATTGATATATGGCGGAACTCCTCGCGTGCGAGAATTGATGAGATGTGAACCTCTACAACGGGTGTCGAGACTGCCGAGATAGCATCACGCAGAGCTACCGATGTATGTGTGTAACCTCCTGCGTTCAGCACGATGCCGTCGTAGCGACCTACGCTTTGATGTACGGCATTTATCAATTCTCCTTCGATATTCGACTGGAAGTAATCAAACTCCACTCTGTCTGCATATCGCTCAGCCAGTGATGCTGTGTACTCCTCGAAAGTGGTTGTGCCGTAAACCTCCACATCACGTTTGCCTTGCAGATTGAGGTTTGGGCCATTAAGAATAAGTATCTTTTTCATATATTGATTAGTCGTTTTTGCTGTGATTAGTAGTCTTGTGCCTGAGTCTGACCTCGCAATACTCTCATTGCATTCATCGCAAGTGCCATCAACTCATTCTCTCCCGGATATACTCTGATAGGAGCTATATAGCGGCAGTAACCACTTACTTGTTCGACTATGAATTTGCTGTTGGTGATTCCTCCCGTAAGGAGGATCGCATCTACATTACCTTTTAGTACGGTGGCCATTGCGCCAATCTGCTTGGCAGTGGTGTAGCACATCGCCTCGATAGCCATCTCAGCCTCAGCATCACCCGCTTGCGCCTTGTCGCATAGCTCTTTTACTGAATTGCAGCCTGTCAATGATACCAGACCTGCTTTGCCTACTATCATTGAATTTATCTGCTGGTGGGTATATTCACCCGAAAAACACATATCAACCAATGCCCCTGCTGGAAGCGTACCAGCTCTTTCGGGAGCAATGGGCCCCTCGCCATCAAGCGCGTTGTTTACATCTACCACCACACCCTTCTCGTGTGCAGCAACCGAAATACCTCCGCCCATATGCGCCACCACAAGATTCAGATTTTCGTAGCACTCGCCAATTTCATCGGCGTAGATTCTAGCAGTCGCCTTTTGATTCAGGGCGTGGAATATGCAACGTGAACGAATCTGCTTGATGCCACATATCTTTGCTACTTCGGCTCGCTCGTCAACTACAATCGGGTCGGCAATATATGCCGAGATTTGACATTTGTCGGCAATGCTGGCCGCAATAATCGCACTCAGATTCGATGCGTGCTGCGGCGTACAACAATGCAGTTCGTCAATCATCTTCTGATTGACCCTATAAACTCCGCTTTTGACGGGACGCAACAGACCCCCTCGGCCAATTACAGCCGAGAGGGAATCCATCGCAATATTTTCCGCCGCAAGGTTATCGAGAATTATTTGCTGACGCCACTCCAATTGTTCAACTACATTGCCAAAACGCGACAACTCCTCGGTCGAATGAGCGAGGGTCTGCTCAATTATAGGCTCATCGTCTTGATAAACAGCTATCTTTGTAGATGTCGAGCCTGTGTTGATAACAAGGACTCTAAAACTGTTCGACTGTGCGCCTTGAAACGATATCGGTTCGCAATCCTGCATCTGGCAGTTGATACTTGGAGTGAATTTAATTCTCATTTGCGGTTGTTTTTAATAGTTTTTAATGTATTAACTTGCTTGTAAATGGAATAATCTTTCCAGATTAACGTGCTGCCAAGCAAGCCAATGCAATTGAGTACTTCTTCGTAAGGGCTGAGTCACCACGCGATGTGAGGACACAAGGAACCTTTGTACCCATAACCATTGCAGCCAACTCCGAGCCGCCGATGTGAGTAGCAGCCTTGAAGAATACGTTAGCAGACTCAATGTTGGGGAAGAGCAAGCAATCGGGTTCACCAGCTACGCTTGAACCTGTAACCTTCTTATGCTCAGCAACCTCCTTGTAAAGAGCTACGTCCAACGACAATGGGCCGTCAACGATAACCTTACCCAACTGACCACGATCGGCCATCTTCGCCAAGATAGCACCCTCGGTAGATGATGGTACAGAAGGCAATACTTGCTCAGAAGCTGAAATGCAGGCAATCTTTGGAACCTCAATGCCAAGAATCTTGGCAGTCTGTGCCAAATAACCGATGAGCTTCTGTTTCTGCTTGAAATCAGGAGCAGGGATAACGGCAACGTCAGAAATTGAAAGCAACTTGTCGCGGCCTGGAAGCTCGATAACTGCAACGTGGCTCAATACACCCTTTGGAGGGAACAAACCAGCCTCCTTGTTCAGGATACCGCGCATATACTTATCTGTTGAAACCAAACCCTTCATCAATACATCAGCATCGCCTGCTGTTACAGCCGCTACGGCCATTCTTACGCAGTTCACGTCGCTTGGCTCGTGTACGATGTTGAAAATGTTTGAATCGATATTGAGCTCGGCACAAGCAGCCTCGATGGTGGCCTTGTCACCATACAATGTAGCCTCTACCAAACCCTCTTTCCAAGCGTTATACACAGCCTCGATAGTGTGAGTGTCCTGTCCGTATGCAACCGCAATGCGTTTCTTGCCACGAGCAACAGCAGCTGCTACGATTTCGTCCAAATGCTTAATCATCTTTTTGTAAATATTTATTTGTTTATAAAATCTCTATGTCAAAATGCAATTACAAGTTCTTTGTAAGTTCGTATGTGTCGGTTGCGATTACAAGCTCCTCGTTTGTTGCGATAACGGCAACTTTAACCTTTGAGTCATCGGTTGAGATAATGGCGTTGTCGCCGTGAGTAACGTCGTTTACTGCATCGTTGAGCTTGATACCCATAAACTCCATATTCTTACATACATAACGACGCAAGTCGGCTGAATTCTCGCCTACACCGCCTGTGAAGATAACCAAATCCACACCACCCATCTCGGCAGCATACTCTCCAACGAACTTCTTTACTCGGTTGTAGTACATATCGCGAGCCACGATAGCCTTCTCGTTGCCGGCGTTATAGGCGGCATCAATATCGCGCATATCGCTCGATAGACCTGTCATACCATACACTCCCGATTTCTTGTTCATCATCGAGTTGAGCTCGGCGTACGACATATCCTCACGCTCTCCGATGTATGTAACTGCACTCGCGTCAACGTTTCCACAACGAGTACCCATCACCAAACCGTCGAGTGGAGAGAATCCCATCGAAGTATCAAATGACTCACCATTCAAAACGGCTGTGATAGAGCCTCCGTTGCCGACGTGGCAAGTGATAATCTTTGAGTTGTTGATATCCAAGCCAGCAAACTCTGCTCCTATTTTTGCTACAAACTTGTGGCTTGTGCCGTGGAAACCATACTTGCGAACACGATACTTGTCGTAATACTCATATGGAAGAGCGTAGAGATAGTTGATAGCAGGAATGGTCTGGTGGAAAGAAGTGTCGAATACACCCACCTGAGGAACACCTGGAAGCACCTTCTCGATAGATAGTACACCCTCCAAGTTTGCGGGGTTGTGCAGAGGTGCAATCTCAAACAATGAGCGGATATTCTCCTTAGCCTGCTCGTCGATTAGTGCGCTACTCTTGAAGTACTCGCCACCGTGAGCTACACGATGACCTACGGCTTTAATCTCTTTGAGATTCTCGATTACGCCGTGAGTGGCATCTGTCAACGCCTCCAAAACAAGGCTAATACCAGTTGTGTGGTCGGGTATAGGCATCTTTACCTCATACTTATCTTTGCCCGATGGCTTGTGAGTAAGACTACCTTCGCTCAAACCAATACGGTCAACAAGACCTTTGGCCAAAAGAGCATTGCTGTTGTCGTCGATATCAATCACCTGATACTTAATCGACGAACTTCCACAGTTGAGAACTAATACAATCATAGATGTTTTTATTTATTAATTTTATTGAGTTTGTTCAACGTTTGTAAGTTTTGCAACCAAATTTCCGAGTGATGTTGTTGGTTGTGGTCTGACGTGGTTAATTACACTAAACCGCTATACACAAATTTACACAAATACCCACCCAAGTATCGTGCCTTGCATCGGGGATTAACCTACGCAGTGAAACAATTATTGGGCGTGCCATAGTAGCGTACCAAACCAAATCACAAGGATAAAAATGTTCGCTCTAACAAAGATACAAATAAAAGTTGACAGAATGTCAAAAGAGGTGAAAAAATATGCATTTTCACCTCTTTTGATAGAAACTTGCCTCCATTGGCCTATCTTTGCTCGGTATTGTATCGAATTATGCGCTCGATGGCACGTTGACAAACGGGGCAGAATTGTGTGGCCTCGTTATCTCTCATACGGCACACCACAGCTGGACGATACATTCCTTTGGTCATATATCCGCCACCTTCGTAAACACCCACCGTATAGTTCTTCTTACGTTTGTCGGTCGGCTCGGTTGGGATTTTTGTGCGTTTGTCAAGCATATCGGCCCACTTTGAGTTGAAGTCAACCAACGAAGAGATATTTTGCTCCCAGGGCTCGTAGTCGAGCTTGTAGAAATTCTCTGTGTGGTCGGGCTCATCATAAAAATACTCATCGGCCAAAGCTCCAAATGAGTGCCCAAATTCGTGAACAACCACAGGCTTAAATAGTGGATTGTGGGCCGTTGTGAGCGTATATGAGTTGTAGATTCCTCCACCGCCGTATGTGTCGGTGTTGGCAAGAATAATCAGATGCTCGTAGGGGATACCTACAAGGCAGTCGTGAATCAGGTGTACGCTATTGGTTGTGAGGTATCTTGGCGAATAGAAGGTCATAAAATTAGAGTTTAGGGCCGTCTTTTTCCAAACACCATCTTGCGGTACGCTTACATCGCTTTGCTCCGATGGCGACATAACAGCCACAACGTTGAATCTCTCCTTCATTGAGGCGAATGGCTCGTAGCGGAAAATCTCATCGCATGCTGTGCGGGCGTCTTTCATAAACGTATCCATCTGCTCGGCGGTGTAGCCTTCTGCAATGATTGCGATGTCGATTTTCTCCTCCTCGCTACCACTTTTAAGCAGATACTCGTGAGGTGTGGGCGTTGGGGCTGATAGCTTACGAATCAGTTTATCTTCGGGGTTGACTTCGTGGCGTAGGGTGGCCTGAGTTTTGCCCTCGTTGTCAAGCAAAGTAATCTCTACTAAAACGTTCTGTTTGGGAAATGGTACAAGAAACGTAGCTTCAAAACTCTTGCTTAATTTTTGTGCCTCATCTGTTGTGAGCCACTCTTGAAATAGGCTCGAAAAAGAATTGCGGTAGAGAATTTTACCGCTTGCAGGGTCGATTACTTTGATATCTCCGTTACCTCTGACTGGAATTTCTCCCATATTTACTCTGCGGCCTGCCCAGCCGTCGCTTTGAGCCAATTCATCAAGCGCAACGATTTGTGCCGAGGCGTTTCCTGCAAAGATATAATCTATGCGTAATGTCTTATTTTGGAAGTGTTGATTAAACTCTTGTGCGTTCAAACCTATGACTCCGCATAGCGAAATCATAAGCATAATAAATCTCTTCATCTTGGTTGGAAATTAGTTGCTTTGTTCTTGCTCTTGTTTGTCCTCTTTGTCCTGCTCTTCTTGTGGTTGTGCAGCCTCAAATTTATATCCTACACCCTTTACCGTAACGATGTGATTATCACCAATCTTTTGACGTAACTTGCGAATGTGAACGTCGATTGTGCGGTCTCCAACGACAATATTGCCCCACACTTGACGGTATATCTCATCGCGAGTAAAGAGCTTGCCCGGCTCGGAGTGTAACAACTGCAATAGCGAGAACTCTTTGCGGGGTAGAATGATTGTTTCGTCGCCTTTTTTTACAATGTGATGCTCGGTGTCGATTGTTAGCTCTTGTGAAGAGTCCGTTGGGGCGATGCGTTTTAGAATTGCCTGCACACGACTGCGCAGGATATTCATCTTGATAGGCTTGTTGATGTAATCGTCAGCTCCTGCATCATACCCTTGTAGCTGGGTTTCCTCGCTGCCGACTGCCGATAGGAATACCACCATCACGTTTTTCAGTGCGGGTGAGTTGCGTATGGCTTTGCACGTTTCAATACCGTCCAGCACCGGCATCATCATATCAAGAAGTATAAGATGGGGCTTGACTCTGAGTGCGACGTTCAATCCCTCTGCTCCGTTTGCGGCTGTGAATACTTCGTATCCATCACGCTCCAAGTTATATTTCACGAACTCCAAAATGTCGTCCTCATCGTCGATAAGTAGAATGCGATATCCCATAATTGAATCTGTTTGCGGGTAAATTTTTACAAATATACAAAATTCCAAGTAAAAAAGCGGATAACGATACAATAAATTGATTATATTTGCGCAACTATATACATTGTATATACAGTATCCCTAAAACTGATAAAGATGACTACTAAAAATTCTAACCTTGCGACTCCCGTGGAGTCTGTCGGCAATGCCGATGATGTGCAAAATGTAACTGTTGAGGTTAATTCAGTCCCTGAACAGGAGGCTGAGCCTACTTCTAATGAACAACTCACAGTCTCGGAGGCTGATTTTGCGGAGGAGGACGCCGCGCTTGATGCCGAGCAGGCTGGACTTTCGCTCGATGAGGAGACTGCCGAGGAGCAGGCTGCCGAGGAGGTCGATAAGAACGATTTGAGCGGCAAGAGCAAGCAGGAGCTTGTTGATATGTTCTCTGAGTTGTTGGAGAATGAGCCAGTACAGACACTTCGTAAGAGTGTTGAGGCTATCAAGATTGCTTTTTATAAACTGCATCGTGCAGAGGTTGATGCTGCGCGTAAAGAGTTTGAGGCTTTGGAGGGTGAAGGTGCAGAGTTCACTCCTCAGGTTGATGCGTTGGAGGTACGTTTGAAGGATTTGTTCAAGGTGTATCGTCAGCGTCGCGATGAGTATATCGCCAATTTGGACAGTATCAAGGAGGAGAATCTGAAAATTAAACTCTCTATCATCGAGGAGTTGAAGGAGTTGATTAACTCAGATGAGACTCTGAACAACACCTTTGCAAAATTCCGCGACTTGCAACAGCGTTGGAAGGATACGGGTGTAGTCCCACAGGCGAAAGTGAAGGATTTGTGGGAGACATATAATCTGCACGTTGAGAATTTTTATAATTTTATCAAGATAAACAAGGAACTTCGAGACCTTGACCTTAAAAAGAATTATGAGCAGAAGCTCGCTCTTTGTGAGCAGGCCGAGGCTTTGATGGTTGAGCCATCTATCGTTGATGCATTCCATAAATTGCAGAAACTGCACGACGAGTGGCGCGAAACGGGCCCTGTGGCTAACGAGTATAAGGAGTCTTTGTGGGAGCGATTTAAGTCGGCATCGAGCCGTATAAATAAACAGCATCAGGAGTACTTCGAGAGCTTGAAGCAGGAGCAACTCAAAAACTTGGAGCTTAAACGAGAGTTGTGTGTCAAGACCGAGGCTTTGGCCGAGCAACCTCACACTTCGCGTAAGGAGTGGAATAAGTCGAGCGAGAAGTTGTTGGAGATTCAGAAGATATGGCGTACAATTGGATTCGCTCCGAAGAAGGATAATACCCGCATCTATGAGCGATTCCGTCAGGCTTGTGACCGCTTCTTTGAGGCTAAGCGCGAGTTCTATGCAGGTGTGAAGACCGAAATGGAGCATAACCTCCAACTCAAACAAGAGATTTGCGAGGCTGCTGAGGCTTTGCAGAATAGCGAGGATTGGAAGCACGCCACAGAGGAGATTATCGCTTTGCAGGCGAAGTGGAAGGGTGTAGGTACAGTTTCACGTCGTTATGCCGACCAGATTTGGAAACGATTCCGCTCGGCTTGCGATACATTCTTCGAGCGTAAGGCCCAGCATTTTGCGAGTGTGGAGAACGAGTATGAGGCTAACTTGCAGAAGAAATTGGCTCTGATTGAGGAGATGTCGGCCGCCGATATCAAGACAGGTGGATACGACCTTATCAAAGAGTTCCAGCGTCGTTGGACCGAGATAGGATTTGTGCCTATCAAGCACAAGGATTCTGTGCAGAAACGTTATAAGGAGGCTGTTGATGCAATGTTTGCTGTATTGCGTGGCTCGGAGCGTGACCGTTCGATGAACCGCTTTAAGGAGCGTTTGCAGAGTATGAAGGGTGCAGGCGATAAGCGTATGCGCAACGAGCGAGAGCGTCTTTATAATAAAGTTCGCCAGATGGAGCAGGATATCGCACTTTTGGAGAATAACATTGGATTCTTCTCGAAGTCAAAGAATGCCGAGGCTATGATTGCCGATATCAAGGAGAAGATAGCCAAGTCGAAGCGCGAGTTGCAGGATACTATCGAGAAGATTCACCTTATCGACAACCGTGCCGAGGAGGTTGCCGAGGGTAAGGAGTAACCGAAGTAATATGGGCAATGTTAAACAGACAAAGAAAGGTAGTGTTTAGCCGAGCCAATTTATTGAGACATAGAAAATATTAACCTGTTAATGTGAGTTTCGCAAGTTGCGATTTGTAGCAGCTTGCGAAACTTAATGTTGACAATAAAAGTATAAGATGGATAAAAAAACGATTATTGGAATTGTACTTATGGCAGCCATATTTATTGGCTACGTTATGTATAGTTCAAAACAGCAGGCAGAGTATCAAGAGTATATGGAGCAGGTGCAGGCCGAGGAGATGGCTAAGGCCGAGGCCGAGCAAGCAAAGGTTGCAGCTGAGCAGGCTCAGGCTGCTATTGCTACCGACTCTACTTCTTTGGCTACCGCTGCCGAGCAGGCAATCAATCGCGAGGTTGAGATTTATGGTGAGACTCTTTCGGCTGCTCGTAATGCCGAGGTGGCCTTATTTACAATGTCGAATGACTATTTGACAGTTGATTTTACCACACAAGGTGGTATGATGTCGAAGGTTACACTCGAAGAGTACACAAAGTATGCTCCCAAAGATGAGCGCACCGAGAAGGTTGTATTGTACGATCCCGAGAGTGCCGAGTTCGATATGGAGTTCTATGTAAAGCGAGGTCTTAACAACTTGAAGGTTAACACTTCGGAGTATGTATTCCAGAGCGAGGGTGTTCGCAAAGAGAATGGTTGTCAGCGACTATCGATGCGCTTGGAGGTAAGTGCAGGTGCTTACGTTGTGTATGAGTATGTGTTGTACGACGAGAAGAATCCTTCGCGCGACTATATGCTTGATTTCAATGTCAAATTTGAGAACCTCTCTCCAATTATGGCCCAGCAATCGACTGTCGGTTTGAAGTGGAGTAACCGCACATATCAGAACGAGCGTAGCTTTAAGAACGAGAATATGTACACCACACTCTCGTATCGTCTGCCCGATGAAGAGTCTGTTGAGGATTTGGGTATGAGCGAGGGCGAGACTTCGGAGTATGTCGAGGAGCCTGTAAATTGGGTGGCATTCCGCCAGCAATATTTCTCACAGGCATTTGTGGCTCACAACAATTTTGCCTACGCCAATGCGGGATTCTCTACCGAGGAGGCTGGTTCGGGTTACATTAAGCACTACAATTCGACTATGGGTCTTACATATACCCCTCAGACCGATAGCTATGCTATGTCAATCTACTGTGGCCCAAATAAGTATGCTATCTTGTCGAAGGTTGTGGGTGCTAACGGCGAGTCAATCTCAATGGAGCGTCTTATCCCATTGGGAGGGTGGATTATCGGTTGGTTTAACCGTTGGATTGTAATCCCCGTATTTGATTTCCTTAGCAAGTATATCGCAAGTTTTGGTATCATTATATTGATTCTTACCGTATTGGTTAAGTTGTTAATCTTCCCGCTCACTTATAAGAGCTACCTTTCAACGGCCAAGATGCGAGTTGTTAAGCCCGAGATGGACGCTTTGAACGAGAAGTATCCTCGTCAGGAGGACGCAATGAAGAAGCAGCAGGAGATGATGAATATCTATAAGAAGGCTGGTATCAACCCTATGGGTGGTTGTATTCCTATGCTTATTCAGTTGCCTATCTTGTGGGCATTATTCCGTTTCTTCCCTGCAAGTATCGAGCTTCGTGGTGAGCCATTCCTTTGGGCTGATGACCTTTCATCGTATGATAGCGTGTTGAACTTGCCATTCACAATTCCATTCTATGGTGACCACGTCAGCTTGTTCTGTTTGTTGATGGCTATTGCGATGATTGGATTCTCATATTTCAGCTATCAGCAGAATGCAGCTTCTCAACCTCAGATGGCGGGTATGAAGTTTATGATGGTATATATGATGCCAGCGATGATGCTCTTCTGGTTTAACGATTATGCATCAGGATTGTGCTACTACTACCTCTTGTCGCAGATTATTACAATGATTCAGATGACGGCTATCCGTCGTTTTGTTGATGATGGTAAGATTCGTGCCATTATGGAGCGCAACGCCTCTAAGCAGAAGAATAAGAAGAAGTCAAAGTTCCAGCTTCGATATGAGGAGTTGATGCGCCAGCAGGAGGAGATGATGCGTCAGCAGCAACAGGCCAAAGGTGGCAAACGCAAGTAAATGCTCTTTGGAGCCTATGTTATAGAATGAAGCTGTCTAACAAGGCTCTTTTGTTGTTTCTCTTGCCCTCAAAATGCTCACATACCCAGAGTATGCTGCGGTTTTTCGGGCTTCGAGGGCCTAAAAATAGCTCTTGTTATACAACTTCTGAGATAGATGTGGTTGTCCG
>JAFTVW010000042.1 GCA_017465605.1 Alistipes sp. | reverse complement strand
GGTACTGCCTATTTAGGTGGGAGAGTAGGTAGCCGCCTCTTCAAGCCGAGTTGGATTATTCCGACTCGGCTTTTTCTTTGTATGCATTTCGGAGTTATGGATTGTTTCAGGGGTGACGAGGGTGTGAGTTTCATTTACCCCGAGTCGGAATATCTCAACTTGTAGCTTGAAGAGGCGTTCCGCCGATTATATTGACATTCCCCCTAAATCCCCCTTTGTCAAAGGGGGACTATAAATGTCTGTGCTATTATAGCTAATTGCAGATATTACACGCATAATTCCACTGCAAATAAAAAAAAATGAGAGATCGAAGTTCGGTCTTCTTTGGAAGAGTATATATGCCTATATTATATATATGCTATGCCGAGGCGCCGCCCACTGAAGACGAGAAATAGATTGCCCAGGCATTCCTCGGCAAGTTAAGCTCATAGTGCGTTATATTTTGATATACTCTCACTTTATGAGAATAGACTATAAACGATTGTTCTTTTTAATAGAGCGTCGAATAGTAATAAATCTTCTTTGGTTTAATTGATTTTGATAATAGATTTTTAATTTACTAATCTTGTTAAACAATCCATCTTTCATTGTCGGGTTTATTATGCTGTTAACCAGTTCAGTTTTTTCTAATTGTATTATATATGGAAGACCTGGATATTTGCATAATAATAGACGGTCATCATTATTATCTTTGTAATCATATATAACCATTACTGGTCTATTACACCAATGTCCGGGTAGATATTCGTCTTCGTTTCTAATCATCCATATTCCATCATTTGGTAATATCTCTCTTATCGCATTTTCGTTAATTGCCTTTTGGATACGTTTCTTGTCATTTACTTTTGAACAATCTACAATCCAAATGAGCTTTTGATAATGTTTCTCTCTTGATGATTGTTCTTTGGGATCTATAGGTGAATGTTGAAATTCGAGAACGATACCACTTGGGGTTCTAACGTCTGCGATGTGTTTTTCTCCAGTCTTTTTATCTCGTGTAATAACTTCTTGCCAGTCGTTAGGAAAATTATTTTTCCATTCCCGATGCCAAGCAGTTTCGTGTTCTTTCCATACATCACATTTAGTTTTGTTACAGTGTGCCCAATGATTTATCTTTTTAGTCCCGCATTTAGCTATAACATTTTCTCCACATATTGGACATATACCTTTCAATCCCTTTTGGGCTTCACTCTTTTCATTATTGACAAATGCAAACTTCATTGTGTGATGTATGTTTTTATAAAGATAGTTTAATTTTGTGGAACGTCAATGCGCGTTTATAAATCATCTCCGTTTGCCTGATTCAACACATTATCGTAGAACATTGATATGTAGTACTTCCCATATGCTTCACTAATCATGAACCAGACTAATTTATTTGAACAATGTTTTTCTACTATTTCCATAATTTTGATTTTATTTTCTAAACTCAAATTTTCATAATTATTTATCTGTTCTTCAGTGTATTCGCCTAAAAGATATTTTGATGTAAAATCTTTATCTATTTGGTAGAATGCAGCTTGGTATCGTTTGTTATTTACGCTCATTTGATACGAAATATCTTCATCTTCTGATATAGGATAGTCTCCTCCTAATGTAATATATTTACTATTTCCTATAAATTGACAGTATAGTTTGTTGAAGCGAATCCTTATATCTGCCTCATTCTTATAATTTTTGTCGCAAACCATTATTCTATGCACTTTATTATTATTGGTCGAGATGTATATTTCAACAGCAGTTCCATTAAATTCACCTTCAAGTATTACTTCCTTATCATAAGGAATCTGGGTAAATCCCTTATTCTTGAGTTTGGTAATCATTTCATTTTTAGAACCGTCAATAGGAATACCTAAGAATTTTGTTACATCTTTTTCTTGAGCGAACGTTGTTATAGCAAAAGAAAGTGATAAAATAGAAAATAATAGCTTTTTCATTGTTGTAGATTATGTTGGTTAGTAATATTAGATTTCAAATATACCACAAACAAAAAGCGCGGACTACACTATTATTGTTCATTCGCAGGTCTTGGACTACCTAATAAAGAAGCAATAAAGTAAATGTCCACGCCGATAAACAGCGAGAACATCAACCTTTATTCCTTGTTATTCATACAAAAGTGTCCAAGTTTTGCGAATGTGAATAAAAGCTAACGCCTTTTATTTATATGTCTTTTGTCGTTATTTAACCATAGGCTTATTAATTTTGATTATTACAAATATAATCAAACTATCATAAATAATCAAGTTCATTATAAAATTACTATTGTACAGTGGGCTTAGAAAATCAGAAATTATCGCTATCTTTGAGAAAATCAAAAACTATGACAACAGAGCGACATCCGTTAAGGCCGTTTTTGCCAGAGGGGGCGAAGGTGCTGATGCTGGGGAGTTTTCCGCCCAAGCGTGAGCGTTGGTCGATGGAGTTTTTCTATCCCAATTGGCTGAACGATATGTGGCGTATCGTGGGGCATATCTTTTTTGACGACAAGCATTACTTTGAAATTGCGGCCGAGAAAAGGTTTGACAAGCAGCGCATTGTGCGTTTCTGCGAGGAGCGGGGTATTGCGCTCTATGATGCGGCTTGTGAGGTGCGACGGTTGAAGGACAATGCGTCGGATAAGTTTCTTGAAGTGGTCCGCTCAACCGATATTACAGCCATTGTGGAATCTTTGCCGTCGTGTCGGGCGATAGTGACAACGGGTCAGAAGGCGACCGATGTGGTTGTCGAGCAGTTCGGTTGCAAAGAGCCCACGGTTGGGCGGTGTGAGCGAATAGTGGTTGCGGGGCGTGAGATAGATTTTTGGCGTATGCCCTCGTCGTCGCGAGCCTATCCATTGAAATTGGAGCGCAAGGCCGACGCCTATCGTGTGATGTTTGAGGCGATATTATAGTGTACGAATTGCTCATATTCATAAACATTTGTACATTTGCCAAAGAAAATTCAGAGAGTATGTCGATTATTATATACATCGTGTTGGCCTTCGTGTTGTGTGTGCTGCCGGCTGGGGTCGTGTGGCTATGCAATCGCTCGTCGATGCTTGCGAAGTTAGGGCCTATTATGGTGCTTTATGCTATCGGTATGGTGGTGGGAAATTTGCCTGTCGTTGGCTCTTATCTCAAACCGTTGCAAGATGTGTTGCCCAATGTGATGATTCCGCTGGCGATTCCGATGATGCTTTATGGTTCGCATTTCTCGCGTCGTGAGGCAGGGCTGCAACTGCGACTTGTGATGAGTGGCTTTTTTGCGGTGTGCGTGGCGGTGGTGGTCGGTTATCTTATGTTTGGCCGTAACGTGAACGGAGGTGCCGAGGTGGGCGGAATAATTTCGGGAATGTACACGGGTGGAACGCTCAATGCGGCGGCTTTGCAGGCGATTTTCCGCATCAAGAGTGAGACTTTTATTTTGATAAACTCATACGACATAATCATCTCGTTTCTCTACTTTGTATTCTTGTTCAGCGTGGGTATCAAGATGTTCCGCCGATTGTATGGGCAATCGCAGGGTGCAATACAGAGTGAGGAACAACGTGTAGCGGCAGAAGTTCGGGCCGATGATACATCGGCTGATGGAGTTACTGTCGAGGAGCCAAAGAGCGAGGGTAGTCAATATTACAAACTATTGACTCGCAAAGGCTTAAAGCAGTTGGCGCAGATTGTGGGTGTTACGCTTGTTATCGTGGCGTTGTCGGCTGCTACTACGCTGGCGTTTCCTGCGGAGTGGTTTATGGTGGTCTTTATATTGATGCTTACGACGCTTGGCGTTGCGAGCTCGTTTGTTAGACGAGTTCGTGAGATGGAGCTGAGCTACGACGTTGGTATGTATCTGATTTATATTTTCAGCCTTACGATTGCCTCGATGGCCGATTTCTCGTCGCTCGATTTGAGGGGAGGAATCAATCAGTTGGCGTTTATGTCGGTGGCGGTTTTCCTGTCGCTCATTATCCACGCTGTGGTGTGCCGTCTTATCAGGGTCGATGCCGATTCGATGATGATATCTTCTGTGGCTTTTATAAACTCTCCACCCTTTGTGCCGATGGCAGCCGTTGCGATGCGTAATAAACGTGTGATTGTGACGGGCTTGGGTGCAGGTATCGTGGGATATGCTTTGGGTAACCATCTGGGCGTGGTGATGGCGGAGCTGCTATCGAGATTGTAGCTATTTGCTCGCTGGTTGCTCCGATTGCTATGCCGATTGGGCGCAGAGTTTATATCTCCACTATTCCGTGTTTGATGGCATAAACCACAAGGCTGGCGGTGTTTTTGCAGCCGCTCTTCTCCAAAATATTGGCGCGATGCTTATCCACAGTTCGTTTTGAAATGTAGAGCGTGTCGGCAATCTCTTGTGTCGAAAGACCTCGACAAATCGCAACCAAAATCTCCTCCTCTCGTTCCGAGAGTCGGTCGGCTTCGGCTATATCGTCGTGGACACTTCCGCCAATTGGAGTCGGTACTCGGCGCAGCGACTCCGAGAATGATTTAAGTAGCGAATCGCTAAAATATGTACCCCCGTCAGTCACTGTCTCCACAGCCGAAATAACCTCGTCGAAGGGAGAATCTTTCAGCAAAAATCCTTTGGCTCCGCTCTCGACCATATCGGAATAGTAGGCGTTGTCACCAAACATTGATAGTGTAATAACCTTCAAATCAGGCATTATGGCGAGGGCTTGACGAGTTGTCTCGGCTCCGTTCATTTCGGGCATCGAGTAATCCATAAAGACCACATCGGGGCAACTCTCGTTTAGCACAGATAGGAACTCTTGTCCGCTGCCTACATCGGCTACAACTTCGAAATTCTTGTTCGATGACAGCAGCACCTTCAATCCGTGACGAAAGAGCGAGTGGTCGTCAACCAAAGCTATGCGTACCATTATCTCTTCTGTTTTTTACGTTTGGGGCGTGCTTGGTCGATTGCGGCAGGGCGAGCGACCATACGGGTCTCACCTCGCACGTTGACCTTCACCGTTGCACCCATTCCTTTACCCTTCGTTGAGCGAATATCGAATGTGCCGTTGAGCGAATTGATGCGTGAATTCATATTCGATAGACCCATACCGCAATCCATCACGGCCTGTGGATTGAAGCCTCGACCGTTGTCGGTGTATTGTAGTTCGAGAATGTCGCCCGATGAGGTGAGTGACAGGCGTATGTCGCTGCAACCTGAGTGTTTGAGCGAGTTGGTAACAAGTTCGCACACTACGCGATACATAATAACCTCTATATCGGAGTTGTATCGCTCGGCTCTCAGATTGGTCACAAATGAAATTTTCACGTTGTGGAGCTTCGATGAGCGGTCAATGAAATTCTGAATCCCACGCGCAAGGCCAAAGTCGCTCAAAACGTGGGGCGAGAGGTTGTTTGATATCTCGCGCAGAGAGCGTAGAGCCTCCTCGACAACATAGAGCGTATTGTCGAAAATCTCACGTCGTGATTCCTCTATCTCATCACGCGATATGGCCGAGAGTGAAATCTTTGCAGACGAGAGCAACGGGCCCAATCCGTCGTGTAGCTCCTTCGAGAAGTCGGAACGTGTCTTCTCCTCGGCACGCAGAACGGCTGTTAGGACTCGTTTGTCGGTAAGTTGGCGGTGGTGATTCAAGCGGTCGATATACTCAAAGAGCCTGTTGAGCATAACAATACCAATCGAAATACATATCGAAACCACAATGTCGAGCCACACCATTGCCTCGACAGGCACAGGGTTGCCGTATGTCATTATGAGTTGTAGTACGCGTTCTCCTGCCAGCACAACAAATCCAATGATAAAGAGAATCCATATCGAGTTGTATTTGGTCAGGCGTACCAAGCGTACGGCGTAGTACATTGCTATAAACTGAACAATGATAGCCAAATAGAGCAAAACGTGAATCATCATAGAGCTTAGGGTTTATCTGTTAAACGTTGTGGGTAAATTCAATCTATTGGTCGGTCACTTTCGCCAAAATATCCTGCAAGTATGGCACTCTTTTGTAGTCCGTAAGGTCAATCTGAACGGGGACAACGGCCACATATCCGTTGCTCAGAGCCCACTCGTCGGTATCTTCGGCGCAGGGCTCGGCATTGGAAAAACCTCCCGAAAGCCAAAAGTAGGTGCGGCCTCGTGGGTCTTCGTGGCGGAAAAATTCATCTTTCCACAGACCTCGACATTGGCGGCAGATGCGTATGCCACGAATCTCGTCGGCCTTGATGTCGGGGATATTTACATTCAAGCATATACCTCTATTTTGCTCGCTGCCCTCACGCTCCAAGAGCGATGAGATAATGCGACGGGCATACTCTTTGGTAGCCTCAAAATCGGCATCGGTATCGTGGCTCGTAAGCGACAACCCAACAGAAGGCACTCCGTAGAAACTGCCCTCGATTGCGGCTCCCATCGTTCCTGAGTAGAGTACGTTTGTGGCTGCATTTGAGCCGTGATTGATACCCGAAATCACCAAATCGACCTTCTGCTCGCCGATGAGGTGGTCGAATGTTACCTTCACGCAATCGACAGGTGTGCCAGAGAACGAATACACCTCCAAACCCTCCTCTGAGCGGCGTTTATCCAAGAAGAGCGGGTCGTACATCGTGATAGCTTGGCTCTTGCCACTCTGAGCTGTGGCAGGAGCAACGGCCAGCACTCGGCCAAATTCGCGTGCGACCTCCAATGCGGCTTCAAATCCTTTGGCTTGATAGCCATCGTCGTTGGTTACAAATATCAATCTATCTTTGTTTTTCATACTCTTGTCGGTATATTTATGCCTTAACGGCATAGGGCAAAGGCCCAAAATCAATATTAGCTTTTGACAAAGATAAAAAAATAATCCGAGTTTAGACCTTCGTTGGGTTGCAGATATGAAAAATATCAACTAATTTTGGGTAGCGTATCGTAGCTTTGTGGGTCAACAGAACAAGAATTGGCCAAAACGATGGCGACGATGGCAGGTACTAACCGATTACAACACTAAAAAAGTATAAAACTATGCAGCAGAAACCTTACACTAAAAAGTACACCAATGCCGACTACTATACCGACGGTGTATTCAATCAAGATGTGGCCAAAAAGGCATTCCTCGATATGTTTGAGCATTATGGAATTCCATTCACTCCATTCTTGGAGGAGAATTTTTGGGTCAACGATTTTGGCTTGGGTGACTTTGAGAATACAGGTATGGGCGGTGTGTTTTGGATTAACAACCCCGACCATCTCTACTTCGGTCACGAGATTTATCTCCTCCCGGGTCAGATGATTGCCGAGCACTATCACGTTCCTTCGGAGTATGCTGCCAAGCACGAGAGCTGGCAGGTGCGCAACGGCTGGGTCTATAACTTCGGAATTGGCGAGCCTACGCCCAATGCTCCCGCACTCCCTGAGAGTCAGAAAGAGTTTATTACAGCTCAGAATTTCCACATTATGCGTGTGGGTGATATCAGTTCTTTGCAGGTGTTGGAGAGCCGCCACTTCCTGATGGCAGGTGATGAGGGTGCGGTGGTTACCGAGTATGGCACATTCCACGACAACGCAGGTTTGCGTTTCACTAACCCCAAAGCAAGTTTGTAATACCTTAAAATAGAGACGATATGAGAACATTTAATCACGTAGGTATGGTCCTCCAAGAGAAGATGGAGGGTATGATTTATGTTGAGCCTTTGAAGGTTCATATCACCGATTGCTCGCAGAGCCCCAATAAGATTGAGTTTTTGTATTTCGAGCCCGATACTCCGCTCCCACAGCTTATGCAGCAGCAGGCTCATATAGCTTATGCAGTCCCCAATATCGAGGAGGCTATCAAAGACACAAAACTTCTCTTTGGCCCATTCGATATGGGACATATGCTTTTGGCCTTTGTAGAGGAGGAGGGTGTAGCTATTGAGTTCAACGAATTCAAGTAAAAATCGTCTAATTTGGCTCTTTTGGCGGCTGCCAAAAGAAATTCAAAATTCAGAATTCAAAATTCAAAATCAGTTAATACTCTATCTAACATCGAGTTGGATAGAGTATTCCTTTATTATTGGGTGTCGAGGGAATCATAAAACAGTCGTAAGACTGCGTCATTCTGACATTTTTGTATTGGAAAGGGTCGGTGATGCTATCAGCTACCATACAAAAATGTAAGAATCTACCTTATAATACACCACGCCCTAAAGAATAAACATTGCAGCAAAGACACACTCCCTCCCCTTTGGGGACTCCCTCTAACTTAGAGGGAGAGTTTTTTGTTGTCGCACACTGCAAGGCCGTAATTAAGCGGTAGATTTCAACATTTTCGCATAGATGCTGATAATATCACCGCTGGCTGTTGATGCGAAAATATGAAATGATGTGATATTTATTGTGTAATAACGTGTGTATAAAAAACAAATACGTCATTCTGACATTTTTGTATTGGAAAGGGTCGGTGATGCTATCAGCTACCATACAAAAATGTAAGAATCTACCTTATAATACACCACGCCCCAAAGAATAAACATTGCAGCAAAAGACACACTCCCTCCCCTTCGGGCACTCCCTCTTGCCTTAGAGGGAGAGTTTTTTGTTGTCGCACACTGCAAGGCCTTAAATAAGCGGTTGATTTCAACATTTTGAGTTTTACAACTCTTCTATGATTATTTTACTTACACTCATAAAAAGGTCGCGAGACCTCGAAAATATGAAATGACGTATTTAGATGCGTTCTGCTAAAACAACTCCAACTGTCCTCGGTCGTGGTTGAACGATAGGCGATGGTATGGGGTAAGACCATACTCTCGGATAGCCAAGCGATGCTCTTTGGTGGGATAGCCTTTATTGCGGTCCCAGCCATAGTGAGGGTACTCCTCGTGCAGACGCAGCATATACTCGTCGCGGTGAGTCTTTGCCAATACCGATGCAGCTGCTATGTTGGCATACTTCCCATCTCCCTTAACGATGCACTCGTAGGGCAAGCCTGAGTAGGAGATAAATCTATTGCCGTCGATGGCTAAAAATTCGGCTGGCACTTTCAGGTTTGCGGCGGCAGTGTTCATACCCTCTATCGAAGCCTTCAAGATGTTTATCTCGTCGATACGCTCGGCTGTAATCTCGGCTACGGCCCAAGCGATGGCCTCTTGCTCGATTATTGGGCGTAGCATATTGCGCTGACGCTCAGTCATCTGCTTTGAATCGTTGAGTAGCGGGTGATAGAAATCGGTCGGCAAAATGACAGCTGCGGCGAATACACTACCCGCCAAGCACCCACGTCCTGCCTCGTCGCAACCTGCCTCTCGGAGAGAGGTTTGAAAAGAATTTTCAAGCATAGCTGAACAAAGTTACGAATATTTTGGCGACTTGCACGCTTTTTTCGTAAATTTGTAACGTTGGAAGCCTACGGCCGTAGGCCGCTTTTATATTAATTCAGTACTGATGGCACGAAAAGTATCTCAACACCGCATATTTGACCTTACGGTAACACTCATCGTTGTAGCCGTAGTCTGTACTTTACGCTCTACGATATTCCCATCGGGCGATGAGGCAATCCCCAATGTCTCGACTCCCATAGGTCATCTGTTGCAGACTGTGCAGTTGCGTATTCCCGTTTTTGCGGCCTTAATTTGGGCATTGGCAATTATCGTGGCGGGATTGAACGCGGGCCGATATGGTGTGAGGTTGTCGCTCTATCCTGCATATACGTTGATGGGAATTTCGCTTTTTGGTGTGGTTGCAACGGCTGTAATGGTTAGTGGCGACTATCTGCTGTCGGCTGTGGCAATGGCGGTTATGTTGCTTGCAACCAAATATATGCAGCGATTTATTATGCGTAGTGGCTCATATTCCGACCTATCGCTATCGATGCTCTATTTTGGATTGTTGCCACTGGTCTATGCACCTGCCTCTCTGTTTTATGTGGCACTGCCGATTATAGTGTTGTTTGTGCGGGCTTCGTGGCGCGATGAGTTGGTGACGTTGGCAAGTTTGTTGTTCCCGCCTGCTGCGATATGCTATTGGAGCTGGTGTGCGGGTAAAGGTTTCGTAGAGCCTGCCATACAAATTTACAATGCTGTATTTACGCCGAGCGAGTTCAGTTTCTTTGGAACAATCAATCCTGCGAGTGTGTTGCTTTTGGGAGTGTTGCTCGTGATGACGATGTGTGCTCTGACGCTGATTATCTCCGATAAATACTCTTTGAAGGTGAAGTCGCGCGTGGCGATGCAATTCAATGGCTTGATGCTTGCTCTGCTTGTGGGTATGTTCTTTTTGCCGAGTTGTACGGCTACTCAGTTTGCTCTGTTTGCAGTGCCTGTGTCGATGATGTTGCCGCTTATCTTTGTGCGTATGGGTACGGGTTTTACCGAGACAATGTACCGCTTGCTACTGCTTGCCGTTGCGCTGAATTGCGTGGTGATGTGCTTGTAGGTGTGGCAGAGTTGGCTTTTGGGAGGGCGTTTCGGGCGGTAGGAATTGGCGCATCTGGCTCTTGGAGAGCAATTTTTAATTGCAAGATTTTGATTTTTGAAATTTTAGGCATATCTTTGCACTCCCGTATCAACCTCTTATATAGGGTGTAAGGTTAAAAGATGGAACTTTTGTGTGGGGCTTAGGCTTCAAGCAAGGAGTATCACCATCGGGATTACAAGCCAATGGGCTGTATGGTAAATCTTGCGCAGCGATAATGTTGAACGATTAATTTTAATATTTGTTGCAACAATGAACAAAGATGCTATCATTAAGCTCGTTAACGAGCAGATGTGGACTAAGGGCGAGGCAGATGTACCTCAGTTCGCAGCAGGTGACACAATCACCGTAACTTACCGTATCGTAGAGGGTAACAAGGAGCGTTTGCAGAGCTTCCGTGGTGTAGTTATCCAGATTAAGGGTACAGGCAAGACTAAGATGTTTACAATCCGTAAGATTTCTAACGGTGTAGGCGTTGAGCGTATCTTCCCACTTTACTCACCACACATCGACAAGATCGAGGTGAACAAGTATGGTGTTGTACGTCGTGCTCGTATCTACTACTTGCGTAACCTTACAGGTAAGAAGGCTCGTATCAAGGAGCGTCGCATTTCAAAGTAGTACACTGTTGCTACTTCGTTCAGAAACAAGGCTGTCCATCAATTGGGCAGCCTTTGTTGTTTCTTTATGCTCGGAGTGGGGTGGAAGTGTGTGGAATAGAGAGTGGAGAAGTGGAAGAGAGAGTAAATTAGGTATTTATACTAATAAAGAATCCATCGAGGCTTTATAATTTTGTCAAAGTAAGCATTCTATGATTATGAAGCAACAGAGAGTAGCAGATAAATTTTCGGAGCCGGTGAACTCTAAAACGGGTTATGAGAACTTCTTTGACGGTGTTGTGGCTATGTGTGACAACCGAGTGATTGATAATGAGCTGGGGGAGCTGCTTAAAGAGTATGTTTCCGAGTGGCTCGCACATAACTCATTGGCTGAGTTCGATAATTTTTCAGATACGGCTTATAGCCGCACATATTTAGGCCGTTCCAAATCGGGTTGGGAGGCGATAGTTATGGGCTGGAAACGTGGCAATACGACCAGCGTTCATTCGCACCCGCAATTTGCAGGTTATAACTTTGCCGATGGTGAATTTCGTGTTGAAATTTTCGAGCCTGCTGGTGAGGGGCGCGCACGATTGGTCAAGACTTTGGAGATAAAAGCTCCGCTGTCGCTCTACTCGGTGGGAGAGGAGGGGCAATTCGATAACCATATTCACCGTATAACCTGCCTGAGTGAGAGGGGACATAGTCTGCATATCTACTCCGATGATGCTCTGCAAGGTCTAACGTACGAGGTTGTGGAGTGATTTAGATTTGATGGAGATATAAAACATAGCGGTCCGCCTAACCTTTCGTAGTTAGACTGACCGCTACGCTTTTGCATATTGCCTCTATCTGAGCTCGCAACTTACCACTATTTGGGACTGTGCATAACATAACTGCCCCAAACCTGCATATCCTACTTAGCTCCGAGCCTTCGCATCACACGCTTGCTCTTTCCAATCATACGCTTGCTCATTTTCGGCTTCGTCGCTTGCTCCTTTCCGAGTGCGCAGTCACGCCCCCTGCACTTCACACGCCCTCTGCACATCACACGCCCCTCGGGAACAATTTATTTGCGTCGCTCCTTTGCCTCAATGCACTCTGTTGCGTGGGGAACACGCATCAGACGCTCCTTTGGAATTAGCTTTCCTGTGGTCTTGCAGATTCCATAGGTCTTGTTCTCTACTCTCACCAAAGCCATCTCCAAATTGCGGATAAACTTCATCTGGTGAGCAGCCAAACGACCTGTCTCCTCCTTCGAAAGAGTGGCAGCACCCTCCTCCAATACTTTGAAAGTAGGAGAGGTGTCTTGCGTGTCGTTATCTCCCGAGTGAGTGATGTTAGAACGCAACAACTCGTAATCGGCTTTTGCCTGCTCGAGTTTCTTCAAGATAATCTTCTTGAATTCAGCCAAATCGGCATCTCCATATCTCAAACTCTCTTCTGCCATAATCGTAAATGTTTTAGGTTAGCAAGGTTTTGGGGAGTTGTAGCCACCCCTTGTTTATGTAAAGATAAGTTAAATTTTACTAATAAACAAATCTTTACCCTAAAAACATATAATATGATGGACTACAAGCGAGTGACAGCAATCTTCAAACTCTCGTCGTCAACCTCCGAATCTACCACCACAGCACCTTGTGGAGCTGCCGATGCCTTAACCTCGGTTGCCAAAGTCTGCGATGCGATGTAGTCGGCAAAATGCTCGATTGCACCTGCAACAAGCTCTTTCTGCTCAATCTCAACACGAATCTTGTCGGTCACCTCGAATCCCGAATCCTTGCGGATATTCTGAATTCGATTAATCAACTCGCGTGCCACACCTTCGCGACGCAACTCGTCGGTCACGGTGATATCGAGTGCTACGGTGAGCTTACCCTCCGATGCAACCAACCAACCCGGCATATCCTCCGAGGTGATTTCAAAGTCGGCAGCGGTTACTGTGATAGTCTCGCCTGCGATGTCGAGAGTGGTTTCGGCTGCTGACTCGATGGCTGCAATCTGCTCCTGCGAGAATGTTGCGGCCATAGCTGCCATCTGCTTGGCGAGCTTTGCGTAACGCTGGCAGAAGTGCTTGAAGTTGAGCTTGATACGCTTGGTGATAATGCCCGTCGTATCGTTCAAAAGCTCGATGTCCTTCACGTTCACCTCGCTCATAATCAAGCCCTTCACAGCCTCAATGTGGCGAGCCATATCGGGGTCAAGTACGGGGATAAGAATCTTTGTGAGTGGCTGGCGAACCTTGATGTTTACCTTGCGACGCAGAGCGAGTACCATCGACGAAACGCGCTGTGCGATATCCATAGTTTGCTCCAAATCGTTGTTGATGAGTGACTCGTCGGCTGTCGGGAACTGAGCAATGTGTACCGACTCCTCCGAGTGACGGCCGCTCAAAGCATTCAAATCGGTGAAGATACGGTCGGCAATAAATGGTGCAAATGGAGCAGCCAACTTAGCCACAGTCTCCAAGCAAGTGTAGAGAGTCTGGTAAGCAGCCAACTTATCTTCGCTCATACCGCCACCCCAGAAACGCTTACGATTCAAGCGCACATACCAGTTCGAGAGATTCTCGCCCACAAACTCCTGAATAGCTCGTGCCGCAGGGGTTGGGTCGTAGTCGTTCAGGTATGTAGTTACGTCTTTAACCAAAGTATTCAGCAATGAGATAATCCAACGGTCAATCTCGGGACGCTGCTCAACGGGAATCTCAGCCTCCTTGCCTGTGAAGCCATCGACGTTGGCATACAAAGCGAAGAATGAGTATGTGTTGTAGAGTGTGCCGAAGAACTTGCGACGTACCTCGTCAACACCCTCTTTGTCGAACTTCAAGTTATCCCAGGGCTGTGAGTTTGAAATCATATACCAGCGAGTAGCGTCGGCACCGTAGGTTGAGAGTACCTCAAATGGGTCAACTGCATTGCCCAAACGCTTCGACATCTTGTTGCCGTTCTTGTCCAATACCAAACCGTTAGAGATGATATTCTTGAATGCAACCGAGTCGAAGAGCATTGTCGCGATGGCGTGCAATGTGAAGAACCAACCACGAGTCGGGTCAACACCTTCGGCGATGAAATCAGCTGGGAATACCTCGTTGAAGTCCGTACCGCCGTTCTCGAATGGGTAGTGAATCTGAGCGTAAGGCATAGCGCCCGAATCAAACCATACGTCGATAAGGTCGCTCTCGCGCTTCATAGGCTCACCCTTCGATGAGGTCAAGATGATTGAATCAACGTAGGGACGGTGCAGGTCGATATTCTCTGTTGAGTAGTTCTCCTTCGACATATCGCCCACCTTGAAGTTCTTGTATGGATTTTCGGTCATATTGCCTGCTGCGATACTCTTCTCAATCTCAGCCATAAGCTCCTCGATTGAGCCGATGCACTTCAATTCCGAGCGATCCTCAGTAGCCCATACAGGCAATGGAGTGCCCCAGAAACGTGAACGCGACAAGTTCCAATCGTTCAGATTCTCCAACCACTTGCCGAAACGACCCGTACCTGTTGACTCAGGCTTCCAGTGGATTGTGGTGTTGAGCTCCATCATACGCTCTTTGAGAGCTGTTGTGCGGATAAACCACGAATCCAGTGGGTAGTAAAGCACAGGCTTGTCGGTACGCCAGCAGTGGGGATAGTTGTGGGTGTGCTTCTCAATCTTGAAGGCTTTGTTTACGCCCTTCAAGTTGATAGCGATATATACGTCGAGTGACTCGGCGGCTTGTGCCGCAGCCTCGTCATACTTTCCGTCAACGGTGAATTGTGGGTCGTAGGCATTCTTCACCCAGCGGCCCTCGTACTCCTTGTAAGCCTCAGCATCAACACACTCCTTGACAAACTGCTCGTCCAACTCCTCCATTAAGTAGAATTTACCCTGCAAGTCAACCATCGGGCGAGTCTCGCCGCGCTTGTTAATCATAAAGAGCGAGGGGATTCCTGCCTGACGAGCTACGAAGGCATCGTCGGCACCAAATGTGGGAGCAATGTGAACGATACCTGTACCGTCCTCCACAGTTACATAATCTCCCGGAATTACGCGGAATGCCTTGTCGGCTGCCGACTTCCAGTTGCCTGCCTCGTCCATCTCGACGGGCTTAACCCAGCTGATGAGCTGCTCGTAGTGCATACCCACCAACTCAGGGCCTTTCCAACGACCAACCACCTCGAAAGGAATGAGTTTGTCGCCCTGCTTGTATGAGTCGAGAGCAAGACCTTCGGCCTTCTTGTTGAAGTGAGTGTAGAGCAATGGCTCGGCAAGTACGGCTGTAATCTTCTCGCCTGTATAGCCGTTGTAGGTGCGAACTGCTACATAGTCAATCTTTGGACCAACGCAGAGCGCAGTATTTGATGGCAAAGTCCAGGGTGTTGTGGTCCACGCCAAGAATACGGGAGTACCCCAACCCTCCATCTCGGCCTTAGGCTCCAAGATGCGGAACTGAGCAACCATAGTGGTATCCTTCACGTCGCGGTAGCAACCCGGCTGGTTCAACTCGTGAGTCGAAAGGCCTGTACCTGCTGCGGGCGAGTAGGGCTGAATGGTGTAGCCTTTGTAGAGCAATCCCTTGTCGAAGAGCTGCTTCAAAAGCCACCATAGAGTCTCGATATATTTGTTGTCGTAGGTGATATATGGGTCGTCCATATTCACCCAATAACCCATCTTGTGAGTCAAATCCTCCCAAATGTCGGTGAACTCCATCACAGCCTTGCGGCAGGTGTCGTTGTACTCCTCGATGGTGATTTTCTTGCCAATATCCTCTTTGGTGATGCCGAGTTTCTTCTCGACACCAAGCTCAACGGGCAGACCGTGAGTGTCCCAACCAGCCTTGCGGTGAACGAGGTATCCCTGCTGAGTCTTGTAGCGGCAGATGACATCTTTGATTGTTCGAGCCATAACGTGGTGAATACCCGGCATACCGTTAGCCGAGGGAGGGCCCTCGTAGAATACGAATGTGGGGTGACCTTCTCGTGTGGTGATACTCTTGTGGAAAGTGTCGTTGGTATCCCACTGTTTCAATACCTCGTCTGCAATCTTTGGCAGATCGAGACCTTTGTACTCGTTGAACTTCATAGTCTATATTGTTTTTATTTTTTTGTTCCGTTTTTGGGTCGTTTTGGCTTGTTTTGTGAACTTTCGAGCCTCTTTTGTCCAGTTTTTGGGCTTTAACCGCTCGGCGCAGTAGCTAAAACGTGCAAATATACATATATTAATTCAAAATTCAGAATTCAAAATTCAAAATTTGTTGTTGTGTTATTGTTTTTCGGGCCGTCGGAGTGTTTTTGAGGCTATTTACAGCCTTGCAGTGTGCGACAAAAACTCTCCCTCTAAGGCAAGAGGGAGTACCCGAAGGGGGGGGAGTGTGTCTTTGTTGCAAAATTTATTCTTTGGGGCGCGGCTTATTATAAGGTTTTGTGTTTCTGTTCCATTTTTACGGCTAAAAAGTGGAATAAAAAGCGGGTGTAAAATAAATATTTTACAAAAAAATGATTTTTTTCTCAAAATGTCGGCTTATGTGTTGTGAATTCAAAAAAACATACTAACTTTATGCAGCAGAAGTAAAGTTCTTTGTGTTTTTGCTTTTTCAAGGTTGGTGATGTAATGCCTATTGCAGGTGTTAAATATTTATTATTAACCAATTAAAAAAGTTACTGTTATGAAACGTGTTGAAAGTTTTGTGGTAAGTTACGTACTTATCCTTTTGTCGGTAATTTTTGTTGGGGGGTGTGCTTCCAGGAATATTGAGGTGGTAAATGTTGATGGTGAGAAAACGGTAATCCCGAAGGCTGAGAAAAATGCATATTTGGAGCTCAGCGAAGGTGGAGCTTTTGCCATTACCGATAGTAATCACAAGGATTATGAGGTTAGCTGGCAAGCGAAAGAGCGTATAATGCGATGGAGCGAGAAAAAAGGGTATTACCTAAGCAAAAAATCAGCCGCAGATGCAAATATGTCGGAGGAGTTGTATCAGGCAGTGAAAAAGTGGGCTGAAAAGAATAACAAATATATTGAAAATATAAAAAGCCAAAAGGCAGGGGTTGTTAAATGATTTATGAGTTAAGAAGCTGTCTAACAAGGCTCTTTTGTTGTTTCTCTTGCCCTCAAAATCCTCACATACCCAGAGTATGCTGCGGTTTGTCGGGCTTCGAGGGCCTAAAAATAGCTCTTGTTATACAACTTCTGAGATAGAAGTGGTTGTCCGACAAACTTGTTGGACAACCACTTTTTTGTTTTGCAATATTTTGTTACAGGTGAATTATCGACTTTACGGGGGCAATCTTCTCCAAGCGTTCTGCGCCCTTCAAGAAATCGAGCTCGACCAAAAATATAAATTCATCGATTACAACTTTATACTCTTTGCCCTCCTTTATGATTTTCTGCTCCATCATCGATTGGGCAATACCTTCGGCTGTGCCTCCTGTTGCAAGCAAATCATCGAGTATCGAGATGTGGATTTCATCACCCACGGTCTTAGCCGCAGCGATGTCGCTCAGGCGATAGAAAAGGTGGTCGGAGCCGTACTCTTTCTCAATCTCAACGTCGCATAAATCACCCTCATTATAAGGCAGTTTGCCACTTTTGCGAATGGGAATGATGGATTGAACCTCCTCCTTGGCGAGCATCAGTGGAGCCGAGAAGAGAAAACCTCGTGCCTCGGGGGCTGCGATGTTGGGAGCCGACAGGCGATTGCTAATCTCATCAATGAGTTGAGCGAAAATCTTTTTGTCCTGCAAAAGGGGAATGATGTCCACGAAAACGATGCCCTTTTTGGGGAAGTCGGGGTAAAATTTAAGTGCGTTTTTCATTGTTGTTAATCTCTGGTTAGTGGTCTTCGCAGGGCCTAATTGTGGCCTATGCGGAATAAGTCTCTACAAAAGTACTCTTTTTTTTGGCATTACCTATCGTTTTTATTCCGAAAATGAGGTGATTTTTGTTTTTTTTCATATCTTTGCATCAATTGGAAAATAATGAACTTAAAAAATGCCGAAGTTTTATGACAAGGTAAATGTGCTGAAAAAACCCGAATGGCTGAAAATTCGTCTGCAAAGTGACGAAGGTTCTGCCGAGGTGGAACGCATCGTCAGAGAGCACTCACTGCATACGATTTGTAGCAGTGGGCTATGCCCCAATAAGGCCGAGTGCTGGCGGCGTCGTACGGCTACCTTTATGATTTTGGGTGATATTTGTACGCGTGGGTGTAAGTTCTGCGCGACAAAAACAGGCAAACCCCTTGCTCCCGTAGCCTCCGAGCCCGAAAAAGTGGCGGAGAGTGTAAGGCTAATGGGACTTCGACACGTTGTCGTGACTTCTGTCACGCGTGATGACCTACCCGATGGCGGTGCCGCGCATTGGGCCGCAACGGTAGAGGCTATCCGCAAAGAGAATCCCGACGCAACAATTGAGCTCCTTATTCCCGATTTGGATGCAAGGGCCGATTTAATTGAAATTGTGGCCGCATCTAAGCCCGATATTATTGGGCATAACATCGAAACCGTCGAGCGACTCACCCCCGAAGTGCGTGTTCGTGCGAAGTATCGCACCAGCCTCCGTACGTTGGAGATTATCTCACAGATGGGTGCAGTCTCGAAGAGTGGACTGATGGTCGGACTTGGCGAGAGCGATGATGAAGTTTTACAAACTCTTCGAGACCTACGCGAGGTGGGTGTCGAAATTGTGACGCTTGGTCAGTACCTTCGACCCTCTTTGGAGCATTATCCCGTTGCGGCGTATATCACTCCTGAGAAATTTGAATGGTACAGACTCCAAGCCTTGGAGATGGGGTTCAGCTATTGTGCAAGTGCGCCTATGGTGCGCTCGTCGTATTTGGCTGATGCCGCATTAGAGAGCGTCAAGAGTAAAATTGCTGCCGAGAAAGCGTAGGCTGCCACTCCTCGTTGCTCCGATAGGTCGGACGCGGTGGGTGCGTGGCTGAGGCTTATGCATTAGGTGGCGAACTTTTAGGCGAGATGGTGGAGGTATTGTACAGAGATTTGGGCCGTATGGGCTATGGTGAATGCTGGGAGTTACAGCGTTTGCTATTTGGACGTGTACTTGATTCAAAATCGAGTGCTGCGGCGGACTCTTTGGCGTTGAGCGATTCTCGGGCGATGAATATTCCAGAGTGGGATTCAATCATCGGGGCCGATTGCGGTGGCGAATTGCTTTTGGTTGAGCACAATCCTGTATATACTTTGGGTAAAAGCGGTAAGTCGGAGAATATGCTTGTCTCTGAGGAGTACTTGCGTCAGATAGGTGCCGAATTTTATCGCATTGAGCGTGGTGGCGATGTGACCTATCACGGGCCCGGCCAGATTGTAGGTTATCCAATCCTCGATTTGGAGAAGTTGGGTATTGGCCTGCGCCAATATATCGACTCGTTGGAACAAGCCATCATTGACGTATGTGCCGATTGGAGCATTGTAGCTGGTCGTATCGAGGGTGCTTCGGGTGTGTGGATTGAGCCCGAAAGTGTGCGTGCAAGGAAGATTTGCGCAATAGGAGTGCGCTCTTCGCGTTATGTTACTATGCACGGCTTTGCAATGAATGTTACCACCGATTTGCGATATTTCTCGCATATCAACCCCTGTGGATTTGTTGATAAGGGGGTTACGAGCCTTAGCCGCGAGGTTGGCCGCGAAATTGCTCTTGAAGAGGTTAAGGAGCAGATTGTAAAACACTTAGCTGAGAGATTAAATGTTAAAATATATAAATAATAAAATTGTAAGTTATGCCTATACAGAAGCGTTGGGTAGTGAGACCCCAAGGCGCGCAGGAGGCTGTTGTTCGATTGTCGAACCACCTCCGTATGTCGCCCGTTCTCACGAACCTACTAGTTCAGAGAGGCATAGACACCGTAGAAAAGGCCAATAAATTTTTTAATCCGCAGCTCTCCGACTTGCACGACCCATTCCTGATGAAGGATATGGATAAGGCAGTCGAGCGCATCGAGCGTGCCGTAGCCAACAACGAGAAGATAATGGTTTATGGCGACTACGATGTGGACGGCACAACAGCCGTAGCTTTGGTTTATAAGTTTTTGCGGCAGATAGGTCACAAAAACCTTGTTTTCTACATTCCCGACCGTTATAACGACGGTTATGGTATATCGGTTAAGGGCATCGACTCGGCGGCACGAAAGGGTGTGACGTTGATGATTGCCCTCGATTGCGGCATTAAGGCCGTAGAAAAGGTTGTTTATGCGAGCGAGAAGGGCGTAGATTGTATTATCTGCGACCACCATCTTCCGGCAGAGGAGATTCCTTCGGCCGTAGCAGTTCTCGATCCCAAGCGCAGCGATTGCAACTATCCATTCGATGAGTTGTCGGGTTGCGGAGTGGGTTTCAAACTCGTTCAGGCTTATGCGCAGAAGCATAATATTCCGTTCAGGGATATTGAGCATCTGTTGGATTTGCTGGTAGTGAGTATTGCGTCCGACATTGTACCGCTTACGGGCGAGAATCGTATCTTGGCCTATTATGGTTTGGAGCGATTGAATCGTATGCCTTCGTCGGGATTGTTGTCAATAATCAAGATTTGTGGCTTGGAGCGTCACAATATCACCATCGACGACATTGTATTTAAGATTGGTCCACGCATCAATGCCGCAGGGCGTATGCGTATGGACGAGAATGATGAAAATGCAGCTCCCTCGGGAGGTTTTGCGGCTGTCGAGTTGCTCGTTGAGGGTAACGAGAAGCAGGCGCGTGAGTTCTGTGATGTGATTGATGCCTATAATCAGGATCGTAAGAACATCGACCGTAGCGTTACGCAGGAGGCTCACGACTATATCGAGTCTCACCCTGAGATGAAGGAGCAGAAGAGCACGGTAATCTATAATCCCAAGTGGATGAAGGGTATCGTGGGTATTGTGGCATCACGCCTGATTGAGACCTACTATCGTCCAACGGTGGTGCTTACGATGAGCAACGGTTTTGTTACGGGTTCGGCACGCTCGGTTCCGGGATTCGACCTCTATCAAGCTGTGGAGTCTTGCTCGGATCTGTTGGAGAACTTTGGTGGCCATATGTACGCTGCGGGTCTTACTATGAAGCCTGAGAATGTGGAGGCCTTCACAAAGCGATTCAACGACTATGTCGATGAGCATATAGACCCACAGATTTTGGTGCCGCAGGTTGATATAGATAGCGAGTTGCTGTTCTCCGACATTACGCCTGCGTTCCATCGCCAACTCAATAGCTTCCAGCCGTTTGGACCGGGTAATACGGCTCCTGTGTTTGTGACCTATGGTGCAAGTTCACACGGCGAAGTTAAGTTGGTGGGTGCGGAGATGGAGCATCTGAGAATGGATTTGGTACAGCGTCAGAAACCTAATACCGCCATTCAGACCATCGCCTTCCAGCAGCCTACTCATTATGAGTGGATTCGTGCGGGAAGACCGATAGATGTTTGCTATCAGATTGTTGAGAATCATTACCGAGGGGTAGTGACTACTCAGCTCCGTATTAAGGATATTAAAACCGTGTAGTAGTAAAACCGTCTAATTTGGCTCTTTTGGCGTCTGGCTTGATGTTGAAATCCTCACATACTTTGAGTATGCTGCGGTTTCTCCATCTGCGACCAGCCTCAAAATAGCTCAAATTATACGATTTTGTGGTGATGGGTTTGGCTCTTTTGGCATCTGGCTTGTTCTCGAATTCCTCATTTACACTGAGTAAACTGCGGATTCTCGAACTGCGGCCAGCCTCAACCGACGCTGCGGAGCGAGAGCAAAGAGTGTTTAGACGCTTTGCCGAGCCGCGAGGAGGAAACACCACCCTTGTGGTGGGGTAAAATAGCTCAAATTATACGATTTTAGAGGTGGATAATTGTTATTAGAGATTACTAATAAATAGTATGAGATGCAGGTTGTGACTATTCCATCAGGAACGTGTTCAGCCGCATCGTGGACGAAAAATTTGCAAGTGCGCTCTATCGCTGCCTGCGAGTCAGGGAGAGGAAAGTCCGAGCAACATAGAGCACCGCACGAGTTAACGGCTCGATGTCCGTGAGGGTGTAGTAGCGTAACAGAGAATAACCGCCTATGTCGGCTTTGGCTGGCAGGTAAGGGTGAAAAGGTGGGGTAAGAGCCCACCGCGAGGGCAGTAATGTCACTCGGCAGTACGCCTTGCGGGTTGCAAGACCGCATATACCGACAATTAAGGGTTGCTCGCCCAATGTCGGGGGGTAGGTTGCTAGAAGCTGCGGGTGACCGTAGTTGTAGATAAATGATAGAGGCCCCTGTGGGGGTACAGAACTCGGCTTATAGTGCTTGCAAAAGTATGCCCGACTGTCTTAATGGCAGTCGGGCTTTTTTGAAGCCGTCTAACAAGGCTCTTTTGTCGTTTCTCTCACTCTCAAAATCCTCATTTACGCCCAGTAAACTGCGGTTTTTCGAGTTTCGAGAGCCTAAAAATAGCTCTTGTTATACAGCTTCTAACGAAAAGGTGGTTGTCCGACGCACTTGTTGGACAACCACTTTTTTGTGGCCCTGAGTGGGTGAGGGTTGGCTTGAGAGAGTGTTGTCTTACTTAAATATCAAAAACTCCTCGTGCGAGGTCATACAATGGGCGCAACGAAAGGTGCTTAACTCCTTGTCGCTCAGCTTGCCACATACGGGACATACGGAGTATTGGCATTGCCGCAGGGTGTCGGCCTTCGATTCGGTGTTTTGAGCTTGCTGCAAAGCGTGTCGTAGGATAAGAATCTGCTCCACGTCGCTTGCGTCGCACCACGTTAGCATGCGGGCGATGTAACGATTCCCTTCGTTTAGAGTCTGCGAGATTATGTGATGTATATGTTCGGAGTGGTATTGGCTCTTCTCATCGCAGATGAGTTGAAGATGTTGACGTGTGGTCTGCATATTGGCATCAACGCTTATTGGAACGTGATGCACTCCTCCTAATGATTCGATTGCTTTTATGCAGTTTTGACATTGTATGGCGTCGGCCTGCGAGATGGCACGCAGTAGGGTGGCTTCGTTGTGCAATCCCTCTTGCTCGGCATAGGCGGCGTATTGGGCATAACGCAGACTTTGGCGATGTTTGATTCGTGCCAAGTTGTTTAGCTTTTGCAGTGTGTCGTACCACAGATAATCGTTGCGTTGTCCTTGTGGTCGAATGTGGCTTTCGAGATATACGGCAATCAGAGCTATCGCCCCAACCGCTATGGCCACGATAAATGGTGTGATGATTCGTTTCATACCCTCTTCGGAGCATAAATTATGCCGCGAGTGGAGGGCGGAGGGGTCGGCGGCATAAAAGACAAGAGGGAATCGCGTCCGATTCCCTCTTGTCTTTCCGATTAAGTCGGAAAACTAAGCATACTTGAATGTTGACTCATCAGATACGGTCAACTTCTTACGTCCCTTTGCGCGACGTGCTGCCAAAACCTTGCGGCCGTTAGCAGTAGCCATTCTCTGACGGAATCCATGCTTGTTGATTCTCTTGCGGCGAGAAGGCTGGTAAGTTCTTTTCATTGCCATAACGATATCGTTTTTGTGTTTGTGTCAATTAATTTCACATCAATTACGTCTGTTCGTAATCTTCTGCGAGGTGCAAAGGTAAGACAATTTTCCTATTTAGCAAAATATTTCAAATAAAAACGTTTCTATACCCGTTTTTATCCCCGATTTTGCGGAGGAAATGGCCTTGCAGCAGCCGATTAACACCTGTTTTTCGTGGTTACATATCCTTAAAGAGGTCAATTTCACCCTGTTCGACCTTTCTATACATATCGGCAAGTTCGGCCACAACGGGTGAGACCAATTCGATGGTGTCCTTGATTGCTTCGGCGCGTTTTGCATCACCTTTTATACGGTAGAGCATTGCGGCGTAGAGCGCACGAAAGCAGATTTCGGTGTCGGATATCTCCTCCTTCTTTATCATCGTGCGTAGCTGAGGCAGCTGAGGTAGCAGTCGGGCAAAGGTTGAACGATAATGCTCTCCAATGGGGTTGTGCATTAGTTGCAGATGCAGATTGTGCATGTCGGCAATTAGGTGCAGAGTGTGTTCCAGATGCCCGCTCTCCTCCTTGTCCTCTTTGCGAAGCAGGTTTACAATATCCATATACCAAAGCAGGTAGATGTGTTTCTGCTCCTCGTCAACCTCGCGAGGTGCTACGAGTTGTGAGTATATCGCTTCGGGGCTGAATTGCAAGGCTCGGAGCAAATCTTCCAACTGCCATAGGTAGAGAATATATTCGGCGATGTTCTCTTTGCGTTTTGCTTGTGCTATATCCATATTTTATCGGTTTTTACTCTTTTTAGTGTTTTCTATTTTGTTGTGCGTTAGTTTCGGGTTCTCTCTTTTGCCCTCGTGTTTTGTGGGCGGGGGTGAGTGGGCCTTGCTCTGCTATGTTATTTAAGTCCCCAATCCGATGGGGTGACTTTTTCCTTTGGAGCATTTTGTACGTTGGCGAAAAAGACCACACCGCTACGCTTTTCTAACTCCTTGATGCTGATTAAATCGGCTTTCGAGAGCTTGTATTTTGTAGCAGAAATGTGTGGAACGATTATGGCTACACATTTTAGCTCTTCGCCTTTGCACTCCATAACACTCTTACCCGTCGTGCCACGCTTGGTGCGGAGCAGAGCCTTGTAGTATGCCGTAGGTACACCAATCTTTTTGCCATCGTTCTTATTTGTGGTTGTTGAGGCTTTTACTGTGCGACCGTCCGAGTGGGTGTAATCATCGAACAGGCAACCCGTTACCACATATAGCGTGTCGGTACAAATCTGCTTATCGACAATGGCTTCGACGTTGTTCCACGCTCCGCCTTGCGCGTTAAAGCCATTTTGGAGTTGTGGGGCGATGTTGGTTGCATAGAACGTCTGTTTATTCATCAGGCGTGTTGCGGTGCGTGCGGCCGAGCCAAGCAGATGACCTCGCGTGTATTCTCCATATGAACGAGAGATTGACGGTTGTATATCTATCGAAAGTGTGGGGTCGAATGTAAAGCTATCACCACGCTTGACATCTCCTTTGTAGCTGGAATGTAACGGAGCTGCTACCCACACAGGGCAGTGATGCTCGCTGCTATAACAAGCTGAGTAGTTGCGCCCCTGCTCGTAGAGGTGATGTGTTGTGTAGAGGTGTGCCTGCTTGGGTGTGGCGGGAAGTTCCGCCCAACCACTACGGTAGGTCGTGAGATTGCTTTTGGCCTCATTGCTCGACTTTGTGGGCCTGTTGCTCTTTGTCGCTTCGGTCTTTTGAGTGCTATTGTCGGCCGAAGGCTTCTTGTCGGCAGCTGGGGGGTTGATTGTTTGGCTGACAGAGCTGCTCTCTGCAATGGTTTCGATTGGCTCTTTCTGAGGTTCAATGAATCTGGTATATACATAATCCGTAAGCCACACGATGGCAAGCACGGCGAGGTAAATCACCGCACGTCTGGGGCTTATGTTTTTCTTTTTTGTTCGGCGTCTCATCGTTCTTGTGCGTCTCATTGTTGGTCTGCGTGAGCTCTTTACTCCTTGTTTTTAGAATCAATCCAAATAGTTACAGGGCCGTCGTTTACAAGTTCCACCTGCATATCGGCTCCAAAACTGCCCGTTGCGACCTCTTTGCCTAATGCCTGCTGGCAACTTGCCACGAACTTTTCGTACATAGGGCGCGATATGGCCTCGGGGGCTGCTCGGAAATACGACGGGCGATTTCCCTTCTTGGTAGATGCGTGCAGGGTGAATTGGCTCACAACCATCACATCTCCCTCGATTTGCTGAACGTCGAGATTCATTACACCCTGCTCATCGTCAAAAATGCGCAGGCGGCATAGTTTCCCTACGAGCCAATCAATATCTTCTTGCGAGTCGGCCTCTTCGATTCCCACCAAAACCAACAATCCTTTGCCGATGCTTGAAAACTCTTTTTCGGCAATTACAACTTTGGCTTGACGGACTCGCTGTATAAGTAATCTCATATTCTTCTGAATGTAAATTTTCTGCTCAACCGATTGTTGAGCAACCTCGTTTGTTAAATGTCCCGCAAGATACTACATCTCCTCGAAAAATGCCCATAAATTATCCTTCGCAGGGGTCGGTGCTTCAATTTGCAACAACTCCTTGCGTACAGGGTGGAGCAATTCCACTCGGCGTGAGTGTAGCGATATTCCACCATCGGGGTTTGAGCGTTTTGCTCCATATTTCAAGTCACCCTTGATTGGACAACCTATCTTCGATAGCTGCGCTCGGATTTGGTGGTGGCGGCCTGTGAGAAGCTCAACCTCCACCAGCGTATAGCGGTTTGAGCAACCCAACACCTGATAATTGAGCATAGCCTTCTTGCCATCAGCCTTTGGCTTGTCGTAGGCGCGTGAGCGATTGGTACGTCCATCGCGGACAATGTAATGAGTGAGGCTTCCCTGCTCGGGGTTGGGTGTAGATTCGGTTATGGCCCAATAGGTTTTGCGAATTTGGCCATTGCGAATCATCTCGTTGAGGCGAGTGAGAGCCTTTGAGGTTTTGGCAAATACCACCGCTCCACTTACGGGGCGGTCAATGCGATGCACAACACCCAAAAATACATCTCCGGGTTTGTGGTCTCGCACCTTAATCATCGCTTTTATATCGTTCTCCAAAGCCTCCTCGCTCTCGCGGTCGGGTTGTACCAACTCGCCACAGTGTTTGTTGACAACAATCAGGTGATTGTCTTCGTAGAGAATATCTTTCGGATTAAACATATCTTGTTATGGGTTTCGTATTGTTAACTATTCGGCTTTATTCGGGACTACAACTTGAAACGGAACGGCATCAGCACCTCGGCCTTCTCGACCATAGTAGCCGAACTCTGGCCAGCCATAATTACCCTGATGGGAGTTTGTTGGCGACTCTCCACATCGACCAAAGTTTGGCGACAAGCACCACACGGATAGCACTCCGAGGGTGCGGGATTGGAAGCTATGGCGATGGCTTCGATTGCATCGTCGGCGTAGTTTGACTGGTGCATAAAAAGCAGTGAACGCTCGGCGCACAACCCCGAAGGATATACCTCGCTCTCGCGATTCGCACCCGTTATTATGCGACCGCTTTTGAGTCGGGCTGCTGCTCCAACTTTGAATTTGGAGTAGGGTGCATACGATTGTGCAGTGGCCTTGCGTGCCGCCATAATCAAATCGCAATCCGCCTCGTTCATCTGCTCGATGCTATCGTAATGCTCGTAGGCTATGTTCAACTGTTGTTTCATAGTGGTAAAAGTTGTTCATTGCTCTACAAAAATACAATAATCGGAGCAAGAATCAAAATATTGCTGCTCGAATATGGCCCGTAGGGCCAAGATGTGGTCAAAATAATAATATAAACCCCGTTTTGGACTGCGCAATACTATAATTTTGTGTATCTTTGGCACATAAAACAATTATAAATGCAGAGTGATAAGTTAAAAGGATATTTTTGCGGTGCTATATCGGGTGCTTCGTATGGCCTTATCCCGCTTTTTTCGTTGCCTGTGATGCGTCAAGGGGTCGATTTCAACTCTCTGTTGTTGTATCGTTATCTGTTGGCTGCCCTCGCTTTGGCTGTTATTATGATGGTGCGTGGTCATCTGAAATCGCTCGCCTTGCGTCGTGATGAGATTCCATTTGTCTTGGTTCTGGGTCTTTTGTATGCCTTCTCGTCGGTGTTTATGTTTCGTGCCTTCGATTATATGGCCACAGGATTGGTTTCGACGATGTACTTCGTCTATCCAGTGTTTACGGCTCTGATTATGGCTACCGTCTATGGCGAGAAGATGTCGTGGGGTAGAATTCTGTCGCTTTTGATGACCATTGGCGGAGTGGGACTTCTGTATGTATCCGATGGAAACGACCGTATGAGTTTGATGGGTGTGGGCCTTACGTTTGCCACAGCATTGGTCTATGCAATCTATATCGTCATCACCAATCAGTCGCGAATGCGTCACGCCAGCGGCTCGAAGGTGGCTTTTTGGTCGCTTGTGGTGGGTAGCGTGCTCTTTTTTGCCCGTACGGGTTTTGGCGAGAATTTGCAGGCGATACCATCTTTCGAGGGGTGGTGTTTGGTGTTGCTGCTTGCATTTGTGCCTACGGTGGTGTCTTGTACGTCACTTGTGTTGTCGATTCGATATGTCGGCTCGACCATTACCTCTATTTTGGGCGCAATGGAGCCCGTTACAGCGGTATTGTGCGGTACGCTGGTCTTTGGAGAGGCTATGTCGCTGAGGATTTTTGTGGGTATTATGGTGATAATATCGGGAGTTATGGTGCTTGTCGCCAGCGACCAAATGGTAGCAATCCGCCGAGCAAAGTCACGCAAAAAGGGTATCAGTTAATCCGACTGCTAAATATTGGGAAAGGAAGGTTTTGAAGTAATAGAAAGTAGAAAATATAACGTTATGTCAAGAAGAAAACGTCAGAATTATCCTCTTATCGAGGGTCTTGAAATCACAACTTTGGCAGCCGAGGGTAAAGCTATGGGCCGATACAACGAACAGGTAGTCTTTGTCCCGATGACTGTTCCGGGTGATGTGGTTGATGTGCAGATTCGCAATAAACGCCGCCGTTTTATGGAGGGCGTGGTGGTAAACTATGTGAAGCGTTCTCCGCTTCGCGAGGAGCCTTTCTGCCCCCATTTTGGAGTGTGCGGTGGCTGTAAGTGGCAGAATCTACCCTACTCGGAGCAGCTCAGATTCAAGACCGAGCAGGTGCGTGACCAACTCACCCGTATAGGTAAAATCGAATTGCCAGAGGTGCGGGAGTGCTTAGGCTCGGCTCGCCAGCAGTTCTATCGCAATAAGTTGGAGTTTACCTTTGCCGATAAGCGTTGGCTTACCTACGAGGAGATTGCTGAGGGGGGTGATATCGAGCGCGAGCCAGCACTCGGATTCCATATCCCCAACTGCTTCGACAAGGTGTTGGATATTGATAAATGTTATTTGCAGGCCGACCCCTCGAATGCGATTCGTGAGGCAACAAAACGCTTCTGCATCGAAAATGGCTATTCGTTCCATAACTGCCGTGAACACGCAGGACTGATGCGCAACATCATTATCCGCACTGCTTCTACGGGCGAGATTATGGTGATTGTAATCTTCAATGAGGCCGATATGGAGCGTATCTCTGCGTTGATGAATTATTTGCAGAGCGAATTTGAGCGAATCACTTCGCTCTTCTATGTGGTGAATACCAAGTGGAACGACTCGGTGGGTGATTTGGAGCACATCTTGTGGAGCGGCAAAGACCATATCATCGAGCAGATGGAGGGCTTGCAATTCAAAGTTGGCCCTAAGTCGTTCTATCAGACCAACTCCGAGCAGGCATACGAGCTCTATAAGGTAGCTCGTGAATTTGCCGATTTGCAGGGCGATGAGGTGTTATATGACCTCTATACAGGCACAGGAACAATCGCAAACTTCTGCGCTCGTCGGGCCAAGAAGGTTGTGGGCGTGGAGTATGTCCCAGAGGCGATTGAAGATGCAAAGGTCAATTCGGCTATCAATGGAATCGATAATACCTCGTTCTATGCAGGCGATATGAAAGATGTCTTGTCAGACGATTTTGTGGCTCGCAATGGTCGCCCCGATGTTATTATTCTCGACCCACCGCGAGCAGGAGTTGATGAGCGAGTGATTGATGTTATCTTGCGTGCTGCACCCGAGCGTATGGTGTATGTGAGCTGTAATCCAGCTACTCAGGCGCGTGATTTGGCTTTGATGGACGGAATGTATAGGGTCGAGGCGGTGCAACCTGTCGATATGTTTCCACATACGCACCACGTCGAGAATGTCGTTAAGCTGGTAAAACGATAATGCGGCGAGTTGAGGCGCAAGGAAAAATTATGCAGTAATGCAAGAAATTTGCAAGTTGACGCGTTTTAATAGTGAGGAATAATCCTCTGAATTCTTAAAACAGAAAAATTATGAAAAAGATGCTTTTTGGCTTGGCAGCAGTAGCTGTGATGCTACTTTTGTCGGCAAACAATGTTCAGGCTCAGGATTTTCATCAGACCATTCCAACGGTTTCGGTGAATGGCTCGGCGCAGGTTAAAGTTACCCCCGACGTTATATACCTCACAATCAATCTTGATGAGGGCGACACCAAAGGCAAGGATACTTTGGAGGAGCAGCGCAGAAGAATGTTTGCGGCGTTGAAAAAATGCGGTGTAGATGCCGAAAAGCAACTCTCGGTAGTCGATATGTCGAGTTCATTCTTCCGCAAGCGTGGAGCGTTGGCCGCTACGCAGTATGAGTTGAAACTCTCGTCGGCAGAGCAGGTGCGCGAAGTATTTTCGCGACTTGACGAGGCGGGTATTACCAATGTCAATGTCACCCGTACCACAAGTTCAAAGATTGATGAATATCGCAAGGAGGCTCGTCAGCAGGCAATCCGCAATGCCCAGATGCGTGCGCGAGAGTTGGCCGAGGCGGTGGGACAGTCAATCGGTGCGTGCTACGAGATTAACGACTATACAAACGAGGCACGCTTTACGGCTTCTCGTGTTATGATGAAGAATTCGGTGGCGGCAGATATGGCCGTAGAGGAGGCTGCGGAGCCGAATGTGGAGTTTGAGCAGATTGTTATTAATTATAATGTCTCGGCTAAGTTTGTGCTGAATACCAAATAATATGAAAATCAAATAATTTAAGCAGATATGAAGATTGCAAGATTGATATTTAACCCTTTGCAGGAGAATACCTATGTAGTGTGGGACGAGTCGTTGGAGGCTGTGGTGATTGACGCGGGCAATATGTCGGAGCGTGAGAATGCCACGCTCGAACAATTCCTTTCGGAGCGAGGCCTTACACCCGTTTATGCTCTCAACACTCACGGCCATTTCGACCACTTGATGGGAGTGGAGTTTCTGCGCCAGCGTTATGGTGCGAAGTTCGCCGTATCGTCGAAGGATAAGTTTTTGGTTGAGAATGCTGCGCAGTCGGCCGAGTTGTTTGGCATTAGAGCTGGTGATATGCCCGAAAAGATTGATGTTGATTTGGAGGGTATGCAGAGTATCTCGTTTGGTCAGAGTGAGTTGCAGATTATCTCTACTCCGGGACATACTCCGGGTCACGTTGCTTTTTATGAGCCCAATGCGAAGATTCTCTTTACGGGAGATACGCTCTTCCGCGAGAGCATTGGTCGAACCGATTTGCCCGGTGGTGACTATTCGTGGATTATGAAATCAATCTTGGAGAAGATTATGCCTTTGGGCGACGAGGTGAAGGTTTATCCGGGTCACGGCGAGACAACCGACATCGGTCACGAGTCGATGTACAATCCATTCGTTGTAGAGGTAATGAATCAAGAGGTGAATTATAGAAACTAACCGAACCCCTATAATTAGTTATGCGATATTTGCTGACCCTAATATTAGCATTCTCTTTCTCGGTTCAGTTGTTTGCTCAACAGTTTGCAGGTAGCGATGCTAATGCCCGCGTTGGAGAGTTAATTAATAGCTTCGATTATTTAACCCTCAGCAAGGAGTTGCCAGCGTTGCGTGCGGAAGTTGCCAAGCCACTTTTGGCATTGGCCGATGCGCTGGTGGCACACCATGAGGCCCGATTCGAGGATAGTAATAAAGCTATCGATAGAGTGTGTGAGTTTGCTCCTGAGTTGGGCGGTGACGTGATTTTTGGTATGCAGAACTTGTCACTCGTCAACTACCTTTCATTGGAGGATTATAAGTCGGCCCTTAGTGTTGTCGAACTTTTCTTGGGGTCGCTGCCCGAAGATGATTCTGCTCGCGAGGGCCGTCGTAATTTAGAGTCTATGTCGCGTTGGTTTAGCGCCTTGTCATCAAAGCCGAGCGTTGTAGTGGAGCGTCCCAAGCAAGATGTGGTTATTCCAGTCGAAGTGCGCAAGATAGGTCGGGGCAAACACCTTATTGTCGATGTGAACGTGGGTGACGTGAGCGAGGATTTTATCTTTGATACGGGTTGTATGAATGCAAACTTTATTTCGACCGCAGCGGCCAAGCGACTGGGTATTGAGATTATTGCCGAGGATATCATAATCAGAGGTGTCTCGGAGGGATATGTCAAATTGGGCTTTTTACCCGAAATGCGAATTGGCGATATTGTAGTACGCAATGCAACTTTCTATGTCGCGGACAACGTTGTGCCCGAAAATGCCGAAATTGAGGGTATGTGTGAGGCGGTGTTGGGAACGCATATTATTCGCAAGATGGGCGAAATACGTTTTGAGCGTGAGCGCAGTTGCTTTGTTTTGCCTGCGCAGGAGAGTGTTGTGCCCGAGCAGAGTAGCCTATTCTTTGACTCGCAATACTTTATACGGTGCAATGATAGTGGCCAGTGTGTTGCAATGCAGTTCGATACGGGCAATACTAAAACCAGCCTTTCATCAAAATATTATGAGCGTTTCAAGGAGCGAGTTGAGCAAGAAGGTGGCAAAGTGGAGCGTTCTCGCAGTGGCGGATTTGGCGGTGTAGTTTGGTGTGATGTCCGTACTATGCCGAAAATTGAATTTGAAGTCGGAGGTCAAACACTACAACTCAAAAATGTAGCGGTCAATATGCCAGCACAATACGAAGATGGCACGCCCTACATCGAGCAGTACGATGGTGTGGTGGGTGTTGATTTTGTGACGGCAAGTGAGGTGGTCACCTTCGATTTGAAGAGAATGTTTTATAGAATTGAGAAATAAATGGGAAAACTTTTACATCGCATATTGTATCGTGCGCTGCCGCTTGAATGGTATCTGCGGGTGGTGAGCCGTATGCTGTTCGTATATCGTGCGCTGGGGCTGGGTCGCCACTCTCGCGCAATGGAATACAACTACCACCTTCCTCGGCTTGTGAAGCGTGGCGATACGGTCGTTGATATTGGAGCAAATTTGGGTTATTATACTTGCCCATTGTCGGATATCGTAGGCTCGGAGGGTAGAGTCTATGCGGTTGAGCCTGTGCCTGTTATTTTCAATGTGTTGAAGCGCAATGTGGGCGGCAGAAACAATGTCACTCTGCTCAATTATGCTTTGGGCGAGGAGGAGCGCACGATAGAGATGGCCAACGATTCGGTAGCTGCGGGAGGATATTTCGGTACGGGTCGTAACTTTGTGAGCGACGGTGATTTGTCGGCTGAGGCAATTCGTTTTACGGCTCAGATGCGACGTGGTAGCAAACTCTTTGCCGAGGTCGGGAAGATAGACTTTATTAAGTGCGACATTGAAGGTTACGAGCGTGTGATGATGCCCGAATTACGCCCGTTGTTGGAGCGTGACCACCCCACAGTGCTTATCGAGACCGATGGCCAGACCCGCCACGCGATGGTCGGAATGTTTGCCGAGATGGGTTACCGAGCAACAATGCTTAGAGGTGGAGTTGAAATACCACTTGATATAGATAGCGATAAAGATATAATTTTCAGATACAAATAATATGAGAATAGATATTATTACAGTTGTTCCCGAGTTGGTCTCATCTCCTCTCAGCGAGTCTATCCTGAAACGTGCCCAAGAGAAGGGTCTGGTGGAGATTGTGGTGCACAACCTTCACGACTACGCTCACGATAAGCGTAAGACTACCGACGACTATCCATTTGGCGGTGAGGCTGGTATGGTGATGAAGTGCGAGCCTGTGTTTGAACTTGTCGAGAAGTTGCAGGCCGAGCGAAACTACGACGAGATTATCTACACCTCGCCCGATGGCATCACCTACAATCAGCACGAGGCCAACCGTTTGTCGATGTGCGAGAATATCATTATTCTCTGCGGTCACTATAAAGGTATCGACCATCGTATTCGTGAGCATCTCATCACGCGCGAAATATCTATCGGCGACTATGTCTTGACAGGTGGCGAGTTGGCGGCTTGTGTGATTGCCGACTCGGTGGTGCGATTGATTCCGGGTGCGATAGGTGACGAGGCTTCGGCCTTGACGGATTGTTTCCAAGACGATTTGTTGGCTCCGCCCGTATATACTCGCCCTGCGGAGTTTCGTGGTTGGCGAGTACCCGATGTATTGCTCTCGGGTAATTTTGCAGAGATTGAAAAGTGGCAAGAAGAGCAGGCGTATGAGCGCACCAAGCAGTTACGTCCCGACCTTCTTGAAATTCAAAATTCAAAATTCAAAAGTCAAAATTGATAAAGCTGAAATCTTTTTCCCTCGTCAATTAAAGAATAGTAGGATTCCGATTTGAATTTAGACTCTCTAAGTGGCTTATAATTAATATGAAAAGCAATAATATTGTTTTGGATAAAAGTTTTGACTTTGCTGTGCGAGTTGTGAAATTGTATAAGTATCTTCGCTATACAATTGACGAGCGAGTGATGTCCACGCAAGTATTAAAAAGCGGAACAAGTATAGGCGCGAATATCAGAGAAGCTTTGCGAAGTTCTTCTCGCAAAGATTTTGTGGCAAAGATGAATATCTCGTTGAAGGAGGCTTATGAAACGGAGTATTGGTTAGAGCTGCTTTATAGAACAGAGTATATTTCGGAGAAAGAGTATAATAGTATCTTCCCAGAATGTAGAGAATTGACAAATATTTTGTCACAAATTATATTGACCACAAAGGCAAAGGATTCAGAGTTGAGTAGTAAATAGATTTTATTTAAGTTTGAGATTCAAAATCATAGTGCTCGAATAAAGAGTAAGTTTGAATTTTGAATTTTGAATTTTGAATTATAATAAAATATGAAATATTATATTATTGCTGGTGAGCCGTCGGGTGATTTGCACGGTTCAAACCTTATGAAAGGTATCCGAAAAAGTGACCCTGAGGCCAAGTTCCGTTTTTGCGGAGGTGATATGATGGCCGAGGTGGGAGGTCGCGAGAATCTTGTGAAGCACTACCGTGAGATGTCGTTTTTTGGATTTGTGCAGGTGGCACTCAATATCCGCACCATTCTCTCGCAGATGGGCGAGTGTTGCAGAGATATTTTGGCCTTCCAGCCCGATGTGGTTATTCTGATTGACTATCCGGGATTCAATATTAAGATTGCCGAGTTTGCACACTCGAAGGGTATTCCCGTTCACTATTATATTGCACCGAAAGTGTGGGCGTGGAAGGAGCATAGAGTGAAGGCCCTTAGGCGATTTGTCGATAAACTCTATATCATATTCCCATTTGAGAAGGAGTATTTCCGCTCGAAGGGCATTGAGCCTCACTTCGAAGGTAATCCAATTATGGACGCCATCACCAAACGATGTGCCGAAGCCCCTGCCGAGAGCGATTTTCGCCGCGAGAATGGTCTCGATGAGCGACCTATCGTGGCTCTGCTTGCAGGCAGTAGAGTGAGCGAGATTAAGGCCAATCTGCGATTTATGGCTCGCTTGGCCGAGCGTATGCCAGAACACCAATTTGTGGTTGCGGGTGTGGATTGGATTGCGCGTGAGCAGTATGAAACATTCACTGCCGATATGCCCGTAAAGTTTGTCTGCGACAAGACATACGAGTTGCTGCAAATATCGGAGGTTGCGGTGGTGACATCGGGAACGGCAACGCTCGAAACGGCGTTGATAGGTATTCCCGAATTGGTGGTCTATGGTATTCCGTGGTTCTACGAGAAGATGAAACCATATCTGCTCAAAATCCCTTATGTGTCGCTTGTGAATTTGAATTTGCAGCGCGAGGCGGTACGCGAGATGGTGGTTTATCACCCTTCGGTTGACGAGGCCGAAAAGGAGCTTCGCTCGATAATGATTGGTGGCGATAAACGCGAGAAGATGCTTGCCGACTTTGCCGAGTTGCGTGCAATTATCGGCGGGGCAGGAGCAAGCGATAGGTTTGCCAAAGCGATAGTCGAAGAAATTCAAAATTCAAAGTAAAAGCCGTCTAACAAGGCTCTTTTGGCATCTGCCTCGGTCTTGAAATCCTCATTTACGCCAAGTAAACTGCGGTTTCTCGACCTTCGAGCAGCTTCAAAATAGCTCTTGTTATACGACTTTTGAAGAAAGTGCTAAATAGTGAATAAATTCAAAATAGATGCTTCTCGGTGCGCTTGTATTTGGTGTAGTTTGGTGTTTGATAGCCCTGTTTTTGCGTAGCTATCCTGAAACGATGGCGGGTTACAATACAATGCCCAAAGAGAAACGAGCACGGATTGACGTTGAAAAGATTGGCCGTGTGGTGTCGCGAGCAATGTATGCGGGTGTGCCATTTGTTCTGCTCTCACCGCTGATGCCCAGCTATGAACTATATACGCTGATGCTGGTGTGGATTCCTGCGGGATTGGTTGTGGCAGTGGCAATATATGTAAACGTGTGTAAAAAGAAATTTGAAAAATAGATATGAAGATAATCTGTATTGGTCGCAACTATGCCGACCACGCTAAGGAACTCAACGATGGTGCGGAGATACCCAAAGAGCCGCTGTTTTTTCTAAAACCCGACACTGCCCTGCTGAGGAACAACGACCCTTTCTACATTCCGTCGTTCTCGCGTGAGGTGCATTATGAGTGTGAATTGGTGGTGCGAATCACCCGTTTGGCAAAGTGTATCGACAAAAAGTTTGCGTCACGTTGCTACAAGGAGGTAGGGCTCGGAATCGATTTTACGGCTCGTGACTTGCAGCGCGAGGCCATACAGAAGGGGCTTCCGTGGGAGCTTTGCAAAGGCTTTGACCACTCGGCAGCTCTGTCGAATCAGTTTGTGTCGTTGGCTGAGTTGGGTGGCGATGTGCAGAACTTGGAGTTTGAGATGGAGCTAAATGGTGAGGTGCGTCAGCGTGGCCGCACTTGCGAGATGTTATTTACCGTAGATGAGATTATAAGCCATATTTCGCGATATATGACTCTGCGTATAGGTGACCTTATATATACAGGTACTCCCGTAGGTGTGGGGGCAGTCAAGGCTGGGGATAATATTAAAGCTCGAATTGGTGGTTATACTCTTCTCGACTTCGACGTTATGTAGGTGAAAACCGTATAAGCTGGCTATTTTGGCATCTGCCTTGATGAGAAAATCCTCACATACGTCAGGTATGCTGCGGTTTTCCCATCTGCGAGCAGCTTCAAAATATCACAGCCTATACGATTTTCAGAGGTTAAAGAGGTGCTGGCTATTTCGGCATCTGCCTTGATGTGAAAATGGTGTTATCGGATTTGTTCGCGATAACACCATTCCTTTATATAAATATATGTGTATGCTTACTCAATAAACTTATCCAACTCACACCAAACGCGTTGAATAGGCAGGCCCATAACATTGAAAAATGAGCCTTCGATACCCTCGATTCCAACATATCCAATCCACTCTTGAATACCATAGCTGCCAGCCTTGTCCATCGGGTGGTAGGTGTCAATGTAGTAGCAAATCTCCTCGTCGGTTAGGTTGCGGAATCGCACCTTCGAGTGAGCCGAAAAACTCTTTGTCTGCTCGGCACTGCGTAGGGTGACACCTGTAATGACCTCGTGCTGACGACCCGAAAGCATTTTCAGCATAGCGAAGGCTTCGTCGCGGTTTGCGGGTTTACCCAAAATCTCCCCATTGGCAACCACAACCGTATCGGCCGTAAGCAAAATGTCTTTATCGCCCAGAGTGGTGGGGTATGCCTCGCTCTTTAAGCGTGAGAGATATTCGGCAACATCGGCTGCTGCAATATTGTCGGGATAGAGCTCCTCACACTCAAAGCGGGGAGCAAGTTCATACTCCAAACCCGCCTCCGAGAGTAGCTGTCGGCGGCGAGGTGATTGAGATGCCAATATGAGGCGAAAAGATTTGAGTTTTTCGTGTAGTATCATTTCTTTTCCTTATCGTTTTGTTGATTAAGCCGTTAGGAAGGCTATGTAGCAGGCGATGGCCAAAACTGCACAGATGGCCTTTACCCATTTGTTGCTATTGCGTAGCATCACATACATTGCAACCGATGCCAATGCTCCAAATATGGTGAGCCCGATAACCTTGCTATCGTCGAAGTAGTAGGTCGTGCCACCCAAATACAATAGGTCGGCCACGCCCAGCACAAAATAGTTGAATATGTTACTACCTGCGATATTCCCAAAGGCTATGTCGAAGTTGCGCATACGGAATAGCGAGATGGTTGAGGTTACTTCTGGCAGCGATGTGGCAACGCCCAAGAAGATTGCACCTGCCAATCCTGAGCCGAGATTTAGTTCGGTGGCGATGTCGTCGGTGATATATGTAAGTATCACACTTGCTATAATAATACCCAAGCTGGCCAATATAAAACGAATCACGATAGCTTTTAGCGAAAGCGTTACTGGTGGGCAATCCTCCTCCGCCTCACCGCACTCTGGACCGTTGTCAGTTGCCAAATATTTCACCGATAGGGCATAGAGGGCAAAGATAATAATCGAAGTGAGACTCACATAAAACCACGGTGACGATGGGTTGCCGAGGATAATTTCAGCATCGACGATGCCTCTCCAATTGAGCGTTACGGCCACATACATCGCAAGTAGAAGTATCAATACCTTTTTATGGCTGCAAGCCAAATGTGCCGAGGAGAATCCTTTTAGGAAGCAGAGTATCACAACGGCCAGCATCGCAAAGTTAAATAGGTTGCTGCCCAATATATTGCCAATACAGAGCGAAGGGTTGTCGATAAGCACCGTAGCCGATATGCTGGTGAAAAGTTCGGGTAGCGAGGTGATGGCCGAGAGCAGAACACCGCCCAAAAATGCTCCTGAGAGTTTGGTCGAGCGGTCAATCATATCGATATAACGTGATGCCAAAATCGAGAACCATACGACGGCTGCGACGGTGATGATGTAGCTGATGTATAACATTTGGATAGTTGGGTTATTAATTATATGATTTTCGGAATATGTGTTTGTGTTAAATGTTCGATACAAGGCCCTTGCGGGGTGTGGCATCTAATCGTATGGCGATAAATACCAATATGGTGAAGGCCACAAGCGATGAACCTCCGTAGCTTAGGAATGGCAGCGGAATACCCATCACAGGCATCAAACCTATGGTCATACCCACGTTCACCAAGACGTGGAACAATAGAATCGCCGCAACGCAGTAGCTATATATTCGGCTGAAAGGCTCTTGTTGGCGTTCTCCCATCTGCATAAGTCGCAAGATGAGCGTGCAGAGCAAGCCCAACACAAGCATCGCTCCCAAGAATCCCCACTCCTCGCCTACGGTGCAGAAGATGAAGTCGGTGTGCTTCTCGGGTACAAAGTTGTATTTAATCTGCGTTCCCTCCATAAATCCCTTGCCGAATAGACCTCCTGAGCCGATGGCAATCTTCGACTGATTCACGTTGTAGTCGGCACCGCTGGGGTCGCTCACAATGCCCAAGAAACTGAGTATTCGCTCGCGCTGGTGGGGTTTGAGAATCGACTCGAATATCATATCGGCCGTCGGTACAAAGACCATAGAGCCGATGAAGAGTGCCAGCGTAAGGAATATAGCTGCAATATTTTTGCGCACAGCGTAGATGCCCGCCACAACAACTCCCGTAAGCGTGGCGATAACCAAGCAGGCGTATCCGCTCAACGCTCCTTGCCAAAAGAGTAGTGATAGGCCGTAGAGCAGGAGTGCCAAAAAGCAGAGTGATGTTACAAACGTAAGGTGCATCTTCCACTCGCCAATCATCATCGCATTCGACAGCGTGAAGATAAACAACAGCAGCAATAGAAGCAACATCGGCGTAAAGAGGAACGAGCAGATGAAGAGCGTGGCCACCATAATCAGCGGAATACATATCCACTTGTTCAACCCCTCACGATAAAGCACGAATATAAATGAGCAAAGTACTACTCCTGAGCCCGTATCGTTCTGCAAAATGATGATAGCCAGTGGCAGGAGAATGATGAATCCGACGTGGAACAGATGGCTCGGCTTTTTAATTGAGAACGAATAGTTACTCATCAATCGGGCTACGGCCAAAGCCGTTGCAATCTTGGCAAACTCTACGGGTTGTATTCGCACTGCACCAAACTCAAACCACGCCTTTGCTCCGTTAACCTCCTTACCAAAGATGAGTACGGCTATAAGCATCAGAATACCCGCTCCGTAGGCATAGTAGGCGTACATATGATAGAAGCGAGAGTCGAGCAGAAGGATAAACAACCCTATGCAGAATGCGGCTGCGGTCCAGACTATCTGTTTGATGTAGTTCTGACCGAAGGCCAATACCTCCATCTCGTCGTTGTACGAGGCTGAGATTATGTTGACAAAACCCACCAATACAAGCAGGAAGTAGCAGCATATTGCAACGCGGTCAACGCCCTCGAAGAGTGATATTTTATTTCTACTCGGCATAGTGTCGTGGGTTATAAGGTATATTCTTTACATATTCCACCAACTCAGGTCGTTTGATGGTGTCGGTCAGGTACATCTCCTCGATAAGGCTGGCGATTGGAAGTGCTATGGTAGCACCGAAACCTCCAAACTCCACATATACCGAGATGGCAATCTTAGGATTATCCTTCGGAGCAAATGAGAGGAAGGTCGAGTGGTCGCGACCGTGCGGGTTTTGAGCCGTGCCAGTTTTTCCGCAGACATCTTGACCCACAATCATTGCGCGATTTGATGTTCCACCACCCGGAATGTTTACTCCTCGCCACATACCCTCGGCAATAGGCTCAAAGTGCTTGGGGTCAACTTTGGTGTATTGCTTCTCGTAGAAGCGTCTGTCCAAAGAGTCGCGGCCCTCGATGGCTTTCACGATGTGGGGAATGTAGTAGTAGCCTCGGTTGGCAACCGTAGCTGCCAAATTGGCCATCTGCAACGGTGTACAACCCAACTCTCCCTGTCCAATCGAGAGCGATAGTACCGTTAGGCCGTTCCACGAACCATTGTAGTTGCGGTCGTAGAGCTTGCGAGTTGGAACGTAGCCTGAGCCTTCGTCGATAAAATCGGAGTCGAGCTTACGGCCATATCCGAAACTGCGTACATATTCAGCCCATACGTCCAAACCCTCCTTCACGCTACCATATTTGCGGTTTTCGATGATATCGCGGAACACATAACAGAAGTAGGCGTTGCACGAGTGAGCCACCGCATTGCGTAAATCGAGCGGAGAGTAGTGCGCGTGGCACTTTTGGCTGATACGGCCAACGTGATAACCTCCGTGACAGGGGTAAGCTCTATCGGGCGTTAGTACACCCTCCTGCAAACCGATAAGGCCTTGCACAAGTTTGAATGTTGAGCCCGGAGGATACTTAGCCGATACGGCACGGTTGAACAGAGGCTTACGCTTGTTGCCGAGCATCTTCATATAGTTGTTACCTCTGTTGCGACCAACCAATTCGTCGGGGTCGTAACTCGGAGATGATGCCATAACCAAAATTTCACCCGTCTTAGGCTCGATGGCCACCACAGCACCCACCTTGCCAGCCATAAGCTCCTCGGCGAAGGCTTGCAGACGAGCATCAATTGTGCAGGTGAGACGTTTGCCGGGTATGGGCAGAGAGTCGAAAGCTCCGTCCATATATGAGTTCTTGATGGCTCCGTGAGCATCGCGTTCAAGAATCTTCACTCCATCTTTACCTCTTAGGTCGCTCTCGTAGGCACGTTCCACGCCACTCTTGCCGATGTAGTCGCCCATACGATACTCGTCGGGGTTGCGGTTGATGTCGTTCTTGCTAACTTCGCCCACATATCCCAACAGATTACCTCCGATTTTGCGGGGATATTCGCGCATAGTACGATATACGGTGTGGAATCCGGGGAAGTTGTACTCGTCGAGAAGCACCTTTACCTCTTTGGGAACATAGTTGGCCACGAGCGTAGCCTTGCGAGGTGCCGAGCGAGCATCTCGTAAAACACGCACAAGTTTCTCCTTGCTGATTCCAACCAAATTACACAGACTCAAAGTGTCGAATCCTTGCTTGCCGATATGGCGGTAGGTGACCATCAAGTCGTAGCACTCCTTACTATGCACCAAGAACTCGCCATTGCGGTCAACAATCTCACCTCGTGGAGCATACTGCACCTCGTAACGCAGAACGTTACCCTCGGCAAGGCTCTTGTAGCGGCGGTCGATGAGTTGCAGATAACCCACACGGCACGCGATAAGGCCAAATATGCCCAGCACAATAAGGCGAAGTATTGTGCGTCGGATATATGCGTCGTTTGCTCCCATTGTTACTTGTTGAAGATTTTTTCGATGAATAACTTAACGAAGAACCACACAAAAGCTCCTGCTCCAATGCCACTGAGGATAACTCTTAGCAACGTATGGAAGATGTGTTGCAGCGAGAGAGCTTCGAGCAGAAAATATATAGAGCTATGAAGCAATATGACGAGTGCAATGAACCACGCCAAATTCTTCTCCGTTAGTCGATATAGCGATGGAATGGAGTCGTCGGTTGAGGTGTTATGACCGCTTGTGATTCCGAGCAGCGTGCCACGCATAAATCCTGTGGCAGTAGTGGCAATCACATTCAATCCACCCATACCCGTCATAGAGTCGATTACAAGACCCAGCAAGGCCGATAGAAGCAATACCCATATGGGTTTGGTATCGAGCGGCAGAATGATTAGAAAACCGATATATATAAGGGGGTGGAAGTATATGCCGAGCGAGATGTTGTCGATAAGGAATACCTGTATCAACACCAAACCAACAAAAACTCCTGCGTATGTTAAATATCTATGCATAAATCCTCAGAATCAAAATTAGTTCTCGGCCCCTTCGCCGATGCTCATTGAGCGCAGATAGCTGCCGTTCTTAACCGACTCTTCGAGGTCGGTCACCTCCTTGAAATCGGCGTTTTCTATAAGTATGACATTGCTAAGGCGGGAAAGGTCGCTGGCGAGTCGGATTACTACGTGGTAGGCAGTCTGACTCTCGTTTAGGGTGTAGCTGTCGATGTAACCAATCTTGATTCTTACATCAGATGGGAAGTAGTGCGATACGCCAGAGCCTATCACCTCGTCACCCACCTCGATATTGGCATTTTTCGATAGCTCCTCCATCTCGACCTTATATGGGCTATGGCCGTTCCAGCGAATTGAGCCGATGTGGTCGTCGTCCACAATCTTTCCACTTGTGCGGTAGTCGGCATTAAGCAATGGAATCACCACCGAGTAACGCTCCGAGCACGCTGCAACGTAGCCTACCATCATACCATCGGGCGTGATAACTCCCATATGTGGCACTACACCGTGCATCAGACCACGATTGAGCGTGATGTAGTTGCGCAGGCGATTAGTTGAGTTGGCAACCACTCTGGCCGTCATATATCGGTATTTGGTGAGATTCTGGGCGGTGAGCGAATCCAATTGTGAGAAAGTCAGTGAATCGCTTGCAGTAGCAGTCAACTCCTCGTTGCGCTCGCGATAGAGCGAAAGTTGGTTTTCGAGCCACGCAACACGTTCCGAGAGGTTCTGATTCTCGCGGCGAAGCGAGAAGAAGTGAATCACGCCATATACCGAGCTATGCAATGCTCCCGTTACGCTATGGGCGTGAGAGAGAATCTTTGCTTCGGTGTATTGGGTCGAGTGGGAATAGCAATAGAGTGCTACTGTTTCGATTATTACGAACAATAGCACAACATATATTCGGCGTATAAACTCTATAAGTCTGTACATAAAAACACTCGGCAAAAATTCTCTAACAAGGCTCTTTCGGCATCTGCCTCGTTCTCGAAATCCTCATTTACGCATAGTAAACTGCGGATTCTCGAACTTCGTGCATCTTCAAAATAGCTCTTGTTATATAATTTTTGAAGATGAAGGGTAATAAACCAAGTTCAATATAAAAATTCTCTAACAAGGCTCTTTTGGCATCTGCCTCGTTCTCGAAATCCTCATTTGCGCAGGGCAAACTGCGGTTTCTCGAACTTCAAACATCTCCGATATACTCATTTGTGGCGGGCAACGGAGCGCGGCCAAAGAGTAAACGTTATGAGCCCTATTCTATTGTTTAGGGAGCGGATTTCCGCTCCCTAAACTGATGTATAATTTTGATTAGATACCTCGCATCAAGAATGAGAACTTGTCGCGGTTCTTCATTGCGATACCTGTACCGCGAGCAATGGCACGCAACGGATCCTCGGCAATGTGAACGGGCAATCCGCACTTGTTCGAGAGTCGCTTATCAAGACCCTTAATCAAGGCTCCACCACCAGCCAAGTAGATACCGTTCTTCACGATGTCGGCATAGAGCTCAGGTGGCATAGCCTCCAAAACCTTCATCAAGGCTGCGTCCAACTTAACAAGCGACTTCTCCAAAGCGTATGCAATCTCGTTGTATGAGAGAGTAACGGTCTGTGGAAGGGCTGTAAGCATATTAGGGCCTGTGATTACATAATCCTCGGGCTCCTCGTCCAACTCCGATACGGCTGCACCGATTGCACACTTGATATCCTCTGCTGTGCGCTCACCGATACGGATATTGTGCTGCTGGCGTACATAGTTCTGAATGTCGGCAGTGAATACATCACCTGCAACGTTGATTGACTCCGAGCATACGATACCGCCAAGCGAGATACAAGCAATCTCCGAAGTACCGCCACCGATGTCGATAACCATATTACCCTCGGGAGCCTCCACATCGAGTCCTGCGCCCAAAGCTGCTGCCATAGGCTCGAAAATCATATAGATATCGCGGCCTCCTGCGTGCTCGGCTGAGTCGCGCACTGCGCGAATCTCGACGTTAGTAGAGCCCGATGGGATACAAATAACCATACAGAGCGATGGTGCGAACATACTGCTTGTAGTGCGAACCTTCTTAATCAAGCCGCGAAGCATAAGCTCGGTAGCACTGAAATCGGCAATAACACCATCTTTCAGTGGGCGGATAGTCTTGATGTTGGGGTTGGTACGCTCGTGCATCTGACGAGCCTGCTGGCCTATGGCCATAACTTTGCCGGTGTGTACATCGAGAGCTACGATAGATGGCTCATCGACCACAACCTTACCGTTGTAGATAATCAGAGTATTGGCCGTACCGAGGTCGATGGCCAACTCTTGTGTTAACGAAAAAAAGCCCATATTTTTGTTTCTAATTATAAATCAACTCTTTAAGCCTCGCAAAAGACCCCCGTTTGACGGCTTTGCGAGGTGGCGGACAATGTCGATTGTTGTCCGACTGCACAAAGGTAGTGAAAAGATGGGTAACTTTTCCAACTTTTTTGCGGAAAATTTTACTAATTTTGCGGAGTATTTTGCATGAGAACGGAATATAAGAGAAATAATTATAAACTAAAATTTAACAAAACGATGAGTTTGATGAAATTAGACATCGCCAAATCAGGCGTAACAATCACCGAGGCTATGAAGGCCGAGGCTGCTAAGGCCAATGCTTTGCTTCACTCGGGCGAGGGTGCTGGAAATGACTTTTTGGGTTGGGTAAATCTACCCTCTTCAATTGACGCAGAGCAGATTGCTGCTATCGAGGCTCAGGCTGCTGCGTTGCGTGCTAAGGCCGATGTTGTAATCTGCATCGGTATCGGTGGCTCATACTTGGGAGCAAAGGCTGTAATCGAGGCTATGAACAACTCTTTTGAGTACTTGAAGCGTCAGCACGAAAACCCCACAGTAGTATTTGCTGGTCAGAATATTTCGGAGGATTATACCTACGAGCTTTTAGACGCGGTGAAGGATTATTCGATTGCTGCTATCGTAATCTCTAAGTCGGGTACTACAACCGAGCCAGCTATCGCATTCCGTATCATCAAGGCCGAGATTGAGAAGCGTTATGGTAAGCAAGGTGCTTCGGAGCGCATCGTGGCTGTTACAGATGCTGCACGCGGTGCGTTGAAGACTCTCTCTACAAACGAGGGTTATCCTACTTTCGTAATCCCCGACAATGTGGGTGGCCGTTTCTCGGTTCTCACTCCCGTAGGTTTGTTGCCTTTGGCAGTGGCTGGTATCGATATCAAGGCGTTGGTGGCTGGTGCGCAGGCTATGGAGCGCGCAACAGGTGTTGATGTAGCAGTAGAGGACAACCTTGCAGCGCAATATGCTATCGTGCGTAACGAGCTCTACAAAGCAGGCAAGAAGACTGAGATTTTGGGTTCATATGAGCCTAAGTTGCAGTATGTTGCCGAGTGGTGGAAGCAACTTTATGGCGAGAGCGAAGGTAAAGAGGGCAAGGGTATTTTCCCTGCAAGCGTTACACTCACTGCCGACCTTCACTCTATGGGTCAGTACATTCAGGAGGGTGAGCGCACTCTGTTTGAGACAATTATCTCGGTAGAGAATGCAAAGCACACTGTGAAGGTTGAGACCGATGGCGAGAACCTCGACGGTTTGAATTTCTTGGCTGGCAAGCGTATCTCGGAGATTAACAAGATGGCCGAGTTGGGTGTTCGTTTGGCTCACATCGACGGTGGTGTTCCTCAGCTCTGCATCGAGATTCCTACAATAGACGAGACCTCTATCGGTGCGCTTATCTACTTCTTCGAGAAGGCGTGCGGTATTAGTGGTTATATCTTGGGTGTTAATCCTTTCAACCAGCCCGGAGTAGAGGCTTACAAGAAGAATATGTTTGCGCTTCTTGACAAGCCTGGGTATGAGGAGGAGTCGAAGGCTATTAAAGCCCGCCTATAAAAAGCGGCAAGTTGGATTGTTTTGTCGTTACGCTTGTCATTGAAATCCTCACATACGCTGAGTATGCTGCGGTTTCAATGCCTTCGCAAGCCTAAAAACAATCTCAACTATCCACTTTTTAGGAATAAATTGAACGAAAGGTGTCGTGACTTGGGTAGTCGCGATACCTTTTGTGTAAAAATACTCTTACGGTTCCCCCATCTGCGAGCAGCCTCAACCGACGCTGCGGGCGAGAGCAGAGGGCGTTTACGCACTATGCCGAGTCGCGAGGAGGAAACACCACCCTTGTGGTGGGGTAAAATAGCCTACATTATACAATTTTCAAGGAGTGAAAAAAAGTAATGAGTGTCGCGTTTTCGTGGCACTCATTACTCGTTTTTTGGAGACTATTCCGAAATTATAGTTTCAGCGGGTAGAAAAATACAATAGGGTTAGCATATTGGTCTAAATTTGCAAACTTAGGGTTGTGACGCAATTCATTGGGGTATCTGAGGGCAACCAACCCTGCTGAGCCGATACCTCCTGAATAGGGGAATATGCGGTTATAGTGCGGTTGATATTTATTTGGCTGGTAGTTCTCTAATGATATGAGCTTTGCCTCTGCTGAGTGTTTGTTTATTTTGATTAAGCAGTTTCGACCTCCAAGTTTGTTGAAAGTGCAATTAGCGGTAACAAATATGGTGTTATTGTTCTCCACAACATCAACATAGTGTTTCAATTGATCGGCATTGCTATAAAGTTCCGATTTCTCACTATAAGTTAAATCCTTTTTCTGTTTTGCAGTAAGTTCTGTGCTGAAATCTTCAAATTTGAGAGTTATGTATGGTGTTATCGTATCGTTCTCAATGCGGTAGAGTGTATTGTCATAAGGCTCAGTGACGATAATGTTATTTGAACTTGAACTTTTGAATGTGCAGAATCCATCAATTAAGCTCATTTGCATATTGGGGTCAAACTCGCCTATTTGCATAATAGTTTGAGCCGTAGTGGCATCTATGAGGTGTAGCTCATATCCCGATTTATTGCACTTTTTTGATGATAGCCACACCTTGTAATCCTTGTCGGCTAGTATGCTGTAAAACGGATATTTTGTCTTGATGGAGGTGATGAATTTCCCGTCAATATCAAATGTCAATACTCTGTTGTCGCCCATTGAAAGGATATAGACTCTTCCATCGCGAACATCGAAATCTTCGATTAGTATTACCTCTTGTGGCCCGCGTCCTTTGTGACAGATGCGATTTTTGAATTTGCCTGTATTGGCATCGAATCTAAATATGGTTGCATTGCCCGAATCGAGAAAATAAATGTCGTTGTCCTCGATTTTGAGTTTGAGAATCAGGTTACCCATTAAAGCCTCATCGCAGCTCTCCAATTCAATGTGTCGGACATTTGTGGTGTCGATGAAGTCGGCAATTTCGGTTGGCGTAACTTGTTGTACCAAATAGCTTTTGGTAGGTATTGTTCGGTTGCACGCGGCGAAAAGTAACGCAATTATGGCAAAGGCAACTCTCATAGATTTTGCGGCTTATATTAAAACTCTTTTTTCATCGTGAAGAACATAATCACAGGGTTGTCGCTATCCTTAATATCTTTCATTACGGCTTGGTCGGGGAACTCCTGATTGTATTCCTCGATTGTGACGGCATCGATTATAACTGCGAACTCATCTTTGTAGGTGGCGCATACGTCGTAAACGTTCAGTTCTGCAAACGATGTGGTACGCTCTCCATCTAAACGGTAGGTTTTGCCGCTTGCTTTGTTGTAGATATATGTGTTGATAAAGGAGTTTTTAGTTACGGCATTGATTATAATATTATTCTTGGCCTCATATAAATTATATATGTGGACAAACGAGTCGAAATCAGCTATTATTTTGTCGGTACTCCAATCGTTGGTGTTGGTTACTCCGCCAAATTCAGCGAGGTCGATGCGGTAGGCAGGAGTTATTGTGCAGTTCTCTACGCGATATACCGTGTCTTGGAATTGAGGAGTAATCAATACCTCCTTTGCATTTGTTGAGATATCGGGGGTGACAAAATTTACGCGCTCAAATGGGCTTGGCATTGCCGTAGATTTTATCTTCATATCCGAATCGGTAAATACGAGCAGCGATTTGCCGTCGTTGCGCTCCTTGAAGGCAACGGACTTTTGGTTGTCGCCACTTGTGAGGCAGAGCCAGCTTTTCGAGCCACTCTGTACAATATTGTCGAAATCGAATAGGTATTCGATAGAGTTAATGTATTTGCCGTCAATAGTGTAGAGCAACAATTTCTCTTGTCTGCTATCTGCTACTGCAATAGCCTCTTGACCCTTGTAGTCGAGTAGTGCCACATCTTGAATAAAAGTGTACTCCTGCGGGCCTCGTCCCAAACGGCATATCTCGCTTAGAATCTCGCCTTTGTGGTTGAAAACGAAGATGGTGTTAGCCTGTTCGTTATCGACCAAGATGATGTATTTGTCGGTGATGATTGTTTTTTCAATCTCACCAACAGGGGTCTTTGTTGGGCTGAGTCGCACAAGTCGATGCGAATCTAAAAACTGGTCGGGTGAGATTTTCTCCTTGTCGCTGATTGTGATGGTGGTGATTTCGCTTTGCGATGATTGCGCTTTGTTGCACGCCACGTTACTTGCCGCAGCAAGGAGCAGGAGCGATAAAATTAACTTTGTAATTGTTGTAGGTTTCATAAAAATAGTTTTTGAAAATGCTGATGCGAAGATATGGAAATTTTATTCCATATCAAAATTTTCGTAATACTTTTTTCGGCGGAATATCTCCCCCCCCCGAATTCAAGATGTTATTATGTTGATTGATAGATTATTATGCTTGTTTTGTGGGGTGAAAAAAAACTTTCCGATAAATTAGCTGTGGCGCAGGTGTCGGATTCTCTGAATTTTGGTTATATTTGCGGTGAAAATTAAGCAAATAACGTTAAAACTGAATGATATGATTCGTAAGATTTTTATTTCACTCTTGCTCTGCTGCTCGTTTTTGAGCGTAAGCGCAGACGAGGGTATGTGGTTGCCGAGCTTGATTGGCTCGCGCATCAAAGATATGCGTCAGAAGGGTTTTAAGCTCTCGGCAGAGGATATCTATTCGATAAACGAGGCTTCGATGAAAGATGCTGTGGTCTTGTTTGGTGGAGGTTGTACGGGCGAGTATGTATCGGAGGAGGGCCTGCTTTTGACCAACCACCATTGCGGCTACGGCTCGATTCAGCAGCTCTCATCGGTTGCTCACGACTATCTCACCGACGGCTTTTGGGCAAAGTCGCGTGAGGAGGAGCTCCCCGTTCCGGGACTTTCGGTACGTCGATTGGTGCGTATGGAAGACGTAACGGAGCGAATGGCTGCGGGTGAGTCGGCAAAGGATATTATCGCCAAAGCAATGGAGGGCGGCTATACTGCCCGAATCGAGCAGATGTATTATGGTAATCAGCAGTTCCTGTTTGTCTATGAGATATTTACCGACGTGCGTTTGGTGGGTGCACCTCCCTCGTCAATCGGTAAGTTTGGTGGTGATACCGACAACTGGATTTGGCCACGCCATACGGGCGACTTTTCGATTTTCCGAGTATATGCCGACGAGAATAATCGTCCAGCGAAGTACTCGAAGTCGAACAAGCCTTACCGCCCTGCGCGCCACTTCGCAGTATCGACCAAAGGCGTAAAGGAGGGTGATTTTACGATGATTTACGGTTTCCCCGGCAATACACAGGAGTATGTTACTGCCGATGCGGTGGAGTATGTGGCCGAGGTGTCTGACCCAATGAAGATTGCGCTCCGCACGAAGCGTCTGGATATCATCTCTGCCGAGCAGGCTAAGAGCGTAGAGGTGCGTATTGCCTTTGCGGCTGTTCACGCGTCGATTGCCAATGCGTGGAAGAAGTGGCAGGGTGAGGTTCTGGGCTTGCGTCGTTTGGGTACAGTTGCCAAGAAACAGGCCTATGAGCGTGAGTTTGCAGCGTGGGCAAAGTCTAAGCCCGAATACGCTTCGCTGCTCGATTCAATGAAGGCGGCTTACAAGGCCGTAACCCCCGAGTATTATATTCGCGAGTTGTACAACGAGTCGGTGGGAGCAGTCTCAATATTTGGTTTTGCTCGAAGCATTGCGGCCAATGCTGGTAAGCAGGATATGGATAACGATAAACTCTCTGCGCAGATTGCCAATTTTGTTAAGTCGTATAACCGCACGATTGATGAGCAGATTGCCGTCGCTATGCTTGATGAGTTTTTGCAGCGTATGCCTGCGGAGCGTCTGCCAAAGGGAATGAAGCAGGCCGTAGAGCAGAAGGGTGGAGCCAAGCAGTTTGTGGCGTGGTTGTATGATAATACTTGTCTGTTGAATGCTTCGGGTGTTACAGCCGAGCAGATAAAGGGCGATGCGATGGTTGAGTTTGCAATGCAGTTTACTCCCATTATCGAGAACAATCGCCACTATGCGTATCGTAATTTGAGCAATGTGCCTGCCATCGAGAAGTGGTATCGTCCTTATATGCAGGCTTTGCGTGAGTGGGATAAGAAACGTGCATTCTATCCCGATGCTAACCTTACGTTGCGAGTTGCTTACGGTAAGGTGGCTGGTTACGAGTATGCCGATGCCGAGTATCACAACCCTGTAACTACAATCGACGGTATTATCGCAAAAGACGATCCCAATATCTACGACTATAATATCCCTCAGCAGTTGCGCGATATCTACGCAAAGAAGGATTATGGTCGTTGGGGCGTAGAGATTGCTGGCAAGAAGAGTGTTCCCGTATGTTTCTTGGCAACCAACCACACATCGGGAGGTAATTCAGGCTCTCCAATTATCAATGCTCGTGGCGAACTTATCGGAATCAACTTCGACCGTACTTGGCGTTCAACGATGAGCGACATTGAGTTCGACCCATCTATCTGTCGCAATATTTCGGTTGATATCCGCTATGTGTTGTTTGTGATTGACCGTATCGGTGGAGCTGGTTATCTGCTCGAAGAGATGGATTTGAAATAGAAGAAATATTCTTGAAATAGAGTATCAGTATAAGTTGTATTTGCCGCCACACCCGCTCGTGCGTAGAGCTTAGGTGTGGTTGGCTAATGTTTAAGAAAAATGTTTGAATCGTTGTTTCTCTCTCATTCGGCCACGCAAGCGGTGGTAATAGTATCGCTTATATGTGCTGTTGGCCTTATCTTCGGTAAGGTGAAGGTACTGGGAGTGTCGTTGGGTGTTACGTTTGTCTTTTTTGCGGGCATCGTGGCTGGCCATTTTGGCGTGACTATCGATGAGAGAATGTTGCTCTTTGCCGAGAATTTTGGACTTATACTCTTTGTCTATTCGCTCGGTGTGCAGGTCGGTCCTGGATTTATGAGCTCGTTCCGCTCGGGCGGAGTGCAACTTAATATGTTGGGTATTGCGGTGATATTGATAGGAACGGCTATGGCTGTGGCTATGAGTTATGGTTTCGGTGTACCACTGCCCGAAATGATGGGTGTCCTGTCGGGTGCTACAACCAATACCCCTGCGCTGGGAGCTTCGCAGCAGACACTTTCGCAGCTCGGGTTGCCAACCGCTGCGCCTGCGCTTAGTTGTGCTGTGACATATCCGCTGGGAGTTGTGGGTGTTATCTTGGCTATTATTTTGATGAATAAATTCTTTGTGCGTCAAAGCGATATAGCGGCCCCAAATGAGGAGCACGTTGGTAATACGTTTCTTGCAACCCTGAGAGTTCAGAATCCCGGAGTTTTTGGCCGTGATATGCATAAGGTGGCCGAACTTGTGCACGTTCCGTTTGTAATTTCGCGCTTGTGGCGTGATGGTAAGGTGATACTTCCGTCGAATGATACCGTTTTGCTTGAAGGCGATAGGGTGCTTGTGGTGACAGCCCGCAAGGATATCGACACTATCGAGGCGATGATAGGTCTTCGCGAGAGTATTGATTGGAACTCGGATAAGGTCGATTGGAATGCTCTCGATAGCCAACTTGTGTCGCGCCAAATCATTATCACACGACCCGAAATCAATGGTAAGCGATTGGGTGCATTGCGTTTGCGTAATAGCTACGGAATCAACATCACGCGAATCTATCGTAGTGGAGTGTCGCTGCTTGCAACGCCCGATTTGACGTTGCAGATGGGTGACTGCGTGGTCGTAGTGGGAGGCGAGCGTGCTGTGCTGAAAGTGGAGAAGGTGCTTGGTAACGCGCAGAAGGAGCTCAACGAGCCTAACCTTACGTCGATATACATCGGAATCGTGTTGGGTCTTATCTTGGGTGCTGTGCCGCTCACATTGCCAGGAATCTCTGCCCCTGTGAAGCTCGGTTTGGCGGGAGGCCCTATTATTGTGGGTATCTTGATTGGAACTTATGGCCCACGTCTGCACCTCATAACCTATGCTACACGAAGTGCCAACCTTATGTTGCGCGGATTTGGTCTGTCGCTCTATTTGGCTTGTTTGGGTTTGAGTTCGGGAGGTGATTTCTTCGAGACTGCAATAAGCCCCGCAGGTCTTATTTGGGTGGGGTTGGGATTTTTGATTACGGTTGTCCCTGTCTTGATTGTGGGATTGGCCGCAATGCGAATCTCGAAGGTCGATTTTGGCTCAGCGTGCGGAATGTTGTGTGGCTCGATGGCCAATCCTATGGCTCTGAACTATGCCAACGATATTATTTCGGGCGAACACGCCTCGGTAGCATACGCTACGGTATATCCGCTGTCGATGTTCCTTAGAGTGGTTATTGCGCAGGTGGTGTTGATGGCGTTGATGTAGAGGAAGTATGCGATATTTGGGTGATTGCACCCAAAAGCGAATATAAAAACACATTTTTCGGGCAAAAATTTTGCAGATTATAAAATAGTCGCTATATTTGCACACCTTTTCGGCGGAGCATCGCCCGCCACAAGTGAAGAGGCCCAGGTGGTGAAATTGGTAGACACGCTACTTTGAGGGGGTAGTGAGCATTAGCTCGTGCAAGTTCGAGTCTTGTCCTGGGCACAAAAAAGCAGACTGTAAAGTCTGCTTTTTTTCTTATAGAGTATCAATGTATTCATTTTCGCTGAATCTGGTGTTAATTTTTTTGTGTTGCGATTAAAAAGTGCCCAATGTTGTATCTTTGTTACAAAAAAAAATGTACCTTTGAGAGACAATTCACAAATCCTAATATACAAAGCAATTATGAAAAAATTATTTTTATTGGTGATGGGTTGTTTTATGGCAGCCATCACAGTTTCGGCGCAACCGCAAAAATATTATTATCTCTACTTTGAGGGTCAGGAGGACATGATGGTAGGCAGCTGGATTATCGTTGACAGAGAAAAAATGCAATGTGTTTACGATGGCGACAGCGATGGTACTGCTATTATCAAGAACTACAAGAAGGTGGGTAACAAGGAGACTTTCGCAGTCTATGATAAGAACGACCCAACTATGCTTATCGAGAATTTTGAGATTGTTACTACCGAGACAAAGACAACCATAACACGAATCTATAAGGAGCATAAGACAGGCCCTATCGTTGTTGGTGACGAGAAGCAGCGTGATGCTCATCACGAGAAGGTGTATGGTAAAAAGTCTTCTGGCAGTCCTGCTAAGGAGCAGTCTGCAGAAGTTCCTAAGAATCCTGCCGACAAAGCAAAGGGTAAGGTTACAGGTGGCGTGAAGAAGGTGTTTAACAAGGGTAAAGACCTCTTCAAGAAGAAGTAATAGAAGAACTTGTAGTGCGGTAGCTACAAAAGATTGTTACACTGTTGCCGAGGCTATCTCGCATAGGGTGTCGTAATATAAGGTGGTGCGTTTGGGGAGTCCCTGATTTTTATACGCACCACCTTTTTCGTGTTGTTTAAGAATGCTCTTTCTGTTTACAATGCCTCGATGGGATTAACTAATAAGTCCAATCGTCATTGCATAGCTCTAATACTTTGTTTGGCTGTTTTCGTTAGACGATGAGTATTTGTTGTTGCGTGGGTTGCGATTGTTGTATTGCTTAGCCGAGTTGGAATTATTCAAAATAGGTTGAGCAGGGATTTGCTCCCAGTGGAATGGTGCAAATTCGGCATTTGGGTCGCGCCACGATGGCTTACGCATTGCATAAATAATATAAGGCAGAGCCACCATAACCACACAACCGATAATCAGCACCGAGTACCACACCTTATTACTACCCGTTGCGATTTGGCTGGGCGGAACAAAGCTCAGAACGAAGGCCAAAAGCGAGCCGCAGAAACCCACAACTCCAATCAGCCACATCAGGCCGTTGCCTTTGCCCAAACGGAATGGGCGAGGGGTGGATTTCATTTTATAGCGCAGTACGATACCCGCCGCAAACATCAACATATACATAATCAGATAGAGCAGAACTGTGAGCTGCGATAGAATCTGGAAGAAGGCTTGCACCGATGGCATCACCACGAAGAGCATCGAAAGCAGTGTTACGATAATACCCTGAACAATCAAAATGTTGCGTTGCACACCCCGCTTATTACTCTTCTGGAAGAAAGGAGGTAGATAACCCGCCTTGCCAACCGTAAATATACCCTTCGATGGGCCTGCTACCCACGTCAATACTCCTGCCAAAACGCCGAACATCAGGGCTATGGCGATAATCGGGCCTGCCCAAGTGATGTGGAAGTGCTTGAAGTAGTTGTCGAAGCCTATAAGAAGCGACTGAGTGAGGTTTATATCTTTGGCCGGAATAATAAATCCCAGTGCAAATGTTCCCAAAACAAATATGCAGACCGTAGCAAGCGAGCCGATGATAATGGCTTTGGGGTAGTTGCGCGAGGGATTGTTTACGTCCATAACGTGAATTCCCATCATCTCCATTCCTGCGTAAAATAGGAATATACTGCTGGCCAACACCAAATTATTCATCTTCGTTAGGTCGGGAAAGAAACTCTGCGACATATCCATATTGTTGTGACCTCCCGTCGAGATGTATATGATTCCCAATATGATGAGCAGGGCTGCGGGTATGATAGTGCCAATCATTCCTCCCCATTTGCTGATTTTCCCCACCCAGCTGAGACCTCGGAGTGCGATAAACGTGGCAGCCCAATAGATGGCCAGCACCACAACGAGTGTGAATATCTTGTTTGATGCGAGCGTGGCATCGTGGGCATCGTTCATTCCGATAAAGGCAATCGACACGGCTCCGAAGGTGAGGACAGTGGGATACCATATGGTCGATTCTATCCATTGTAGCCAGATTGCCAAAAATCCTGTTCGTGGGCCAAACGCCTCTCCGACCCAGCGAAATACTCCGCCCTGCTTATCGGCAAACATAGCAGCCAGTTCGGCAGCAACCATAGCCGTTGGAATTAGGAAAACGATGGCGGCAAATAGGTAGTAGAAGGCCGACGAAGGGCCATATACAGCCTCCGAGGGGAGACCTCGCAAGCTCACCACAGCCGTTATGTTCATAATTGCAAGTGTCATAACGCTCAGCTTGAAAGCCTTGCTTGCAGTCGATTTTTTTCTATCCATAGGAGTTTATTTTTTTTGAGGATTAATACTTCTCTTTATATGTATGGCTCGCCTTAGGCACAGTTTGGTTTATATTTCAAATAAAATTCAAACTGTTTCTAAATGGCAAACTTTGAAGAGAGCCGGTTGCCCCCTTCAAAGTTTTGTGCCTAAGAGATATTAATGAGTAAAGACGTGTCCCTTGCTCTTTTGTCGGTTTTGGCAAGCTATGCGAGTGGGGGTGGGGTATTCCAACTTCTCCAACTCGGCCACCGCATTGCATATATCTCCAATGAGCATATCGGCCATATCGCGCGACATACCTTGACGCACCACAATACGCATCACGACCATATCCTCAATATCTTTCGGCATCGTGTATGCTGGAACCATCCAACCACTCTGCAAGAGTTTGTCCTGCAAATCGAAGAGTGTCCATTTTGCCTGCTTGTCGTATTCGGGTTTCAAGGTCCAAATAAACAATGGATTCACAATCTCTTTCGAGTAATTCTCGAAGCAAGGCATCTTGCCTATGGCATCGTGACAGTATTGAGCGATGGCCATCGAGTTTTCGTGAACCTCCTTGTAGCCTTCGTAACCCAAGCGAATGAAGTTGTAGTATTGTGCCAAAATCTGCGCTGCGGGGCGCGAGAAGTTTAGACCAACTTGTGTGATGTTTGCGCCCAAGTAGTTTACGCTGAACGACATCTCTTTGGGGAGATATTTCTTGTCGCGCCATACGACCCAACCCAAGCCCGGATAGACGAGTCCGTATTTGTGACCCGAAGTAGAGATGGATAGTACCCATTTGAGTCGGAAATCCCACTTCTTGTTGGCGTCGATGAATGGCAGGATAAATCCGCCTGATGCTGCGTCAACGTGGATTGGAATCTCGTATCCGCTCTTTTTGTTGAAACTGTCAAGAGCCTTGTCCAAAGCCTCAATATCGTCGTTCATACCTGTCCAAGTAACTCCCGCAATGGGAACTACGCAGATGGTGTTCTGGTCGCACATCTCGATAGCGCGCTTGATGTCGAGAGTGGGGTGCTCGTGAGTGATAGGTACGGTGCGAAGCTCAATTTGCCATAGCTGGCAGAACTTCTCCCACACAACCTGATATGCCGAGCTCATCACCAAATTTGGCTTGTCGCAGGGTTGACCAGCCGCCTTGCGGCGTTCACGCCAACGCAACCACGCGGCAACACCTCCGAGCATACACGCCTCCGAGGAGCCAATGCCTACGGCTCCCGTTTTCCAATCGCTCTTTTCGGGTGAGTTCCACATATCAGCAATCATATTGATACATCGGCCACACATCACCGCAACGCGTGGGTACTCCGTTTCGTCGATGTAGTTGATTCCAACCGCCTCGTTCATTAGCCGAGTGCCGTAGTCGTCCATATAGGTCGTGACAAAGGTGGCCAAATTGAGGCGTGGCTGAGTTTGTGGAAACGTCTCGTCCTTGACAATCTGATAGGCAATCTCGGGCGAGGTTTTGTGCTGTGGGATTTTCTGTGATGGGGCGGGCTGTCGCATCTGCTCCGAGCCGAATATGGCTGTGGCAACATCTCCCTGAGTCTTGTTGTCTTTTTTCATAGTGTAGAATTATTTTTTTTTGTTTTGACTGGAATAATTTCTGCACAATGTTTCATAAACTATGCCAACAACTTCTTGGGAAGTTCAAATTTGGATTTTTTAGCTCTTTTATAGCCTCGTTGAAGCAGGAGAGCCTTCCTCTTGGCGCGGCAATTATAAACAAAATATCCTGCCTAACTTGATGTTAGACAGGATATTTGTTGAGTGTGAATTTTTAATTCTTTGCGCTTTCTATTTGTTGTATTCGTTGCAGAGCAGATACTGTGCTGGCTCGTCCTCCTCGATGCTGGGGTAGCGGCCTGGTGACTGCAAGAAGCGATTGTCGTTCTCATCGTCGTTTACGGTCGATACCTCGCCAATCATACTATGACCACCCTCTGACCAGAATTCGTGGTACATATAAGGCTCGAAACTGATACTCTGGCCCGGTTGAAGACGCAATACTTCGCCGGCTGGAATAACAGTCGTTACGCCGTCAATCTGTACCGAGCAGGGAGCATCGGTTGGTTGCTCGTTCTCGTCGGCTTTCCATAAGCGTACGCAGAAAGTACCGCCGCCACGATGGATAATATCCTCCATCTTCTTCCAGTGGAAGTGGGTGGGTGTAACCTGATTCTCGCGAACAAACATAATCTTCTCGCAATAGGTCTTTTTGTCGTATTTAACATTGCCGTTACGGATTGTAACGAGCGTAAGTCCAATCTCCTCAAATTTGCCTGTTGCAAAGTCGGTAACGTCCCAACCCAATTGGTTGCGGCGTATCTCCTCGCATTCGTCACCCTTTGTGGCCCACTCGGCAGGCGACCAATCTACCCATACGGGTAGGTGGAATTGATGCTCGGCAAAGAAATTTTTGGCCTCGTTGATGTAGCGGTTAATTTCACTTCGTTTCATATGTCTCTATTTTTCGGTTAATAATTTTACTTTTGGATTGCTCTATTGGTAACGCTCGCTTAAAAACTCCTCGATTTGAGCAAGTGTTGGCGCACCGTCGGTCGAAGTGGCGTTGTGGAGATTAAACCACGCTGCTGCATTGGCCATTCTGAGAGATTGCTGCAATGGTAGCTCCTCGTGCAGTGCATAGAGCATTGTGGCGCAGAAAGCATCGCCAGCACCTACCGACGATACAATCTCCGATGCGGGGATTCTGAGCGATGGCTCGTAGTGGCTATCGCCATTGGCCTTAACTGCATATCCTCCTTCGGGGAAGTGAATCACGCAAGCCTCCTTTACGCCATTCGCAAGCATAAATTTTGCAGCTTCTTCTACCTTGTCGATAAGAATCTCTCCATTCTCATCTCTAAGCGAGGTGCCGTAGCAAGCACCTGCTTCTACCTCGTTGAGAATGAAGTAATCCATATATTTCAGGCACGGAAGTATAACCTCGCGGAAACGGTCGCCCTCTTCGGATACCACATCAACCGAGGTCTTGTAGCCACGTTTTTGCAGTTTGTCCAGCACGCGAGCTGCAACAATACCATATTCAGCATCGGGGGCGTCCATACGGTCAAGCAGCAACAGATAGCCCAAGTGGAAAATCTTTGCGGGGGCTGCGATAGCGTCGATATGCTCCTCGCCGAGTAATGCATTAGCTCCACGATGATGGAAGAAGGTGCGAGTGCCGGCCTTCATATCGGCCATAACGTCGGTGTATGATGTGGCGGCATCTACGCGGCACATTCCGTCGGCATTGATGCCCAACTTCTCGATGCCTGCCATAATATCGTCGCCCAGCGCATCTTTACCCACACAACCACCAGCATAGAGCGGAAGATCGGTTTTCAGGTGTGCCAAGTCGGCAAGTACATTGTGAGAGCAACCTCCAAATCCCGATTCGAGACGCTCGATGGTGACAAGATTGCCAGCCGTAGGATAGGTAGCTATGAATTTTATGGTGTCAACCAGCCAGTTGCCAGCCGAGACGATTCCTTTTCTCATATTTTGTCGTTTTAAGGTTCTATGGTTTGAGGTCTAATTATGCTTGATTGTCGCTCTCGAAGAGTCTGATATGGTCGGCAACAACCTGCTTAGATGCCTCTACGATGTGGCTCTTCATTGTGATATAATCGGGATTTGTGCTCTCACGCAGATACTTCTGTACTTGCTCGGTTACGCCCACTTGGATAGCTGTGGCTACATTGATTTTACAGATTCCATTGTGAATGCAAGCCTTGAAATCCTCGACACTTGTGCCACTACCTCCGTGAAGTACGAGTGGCAGATTGTTGTTGCGGTCACGAAGTTCGATAAGTCGCTCGATGTTGAGTTTTGGAGTAGCAACGTAGCGGCCGTGTTGGTTGCCGATGGCGACAGTCAAGGCATCTACTCCTGTCTGGGCAACGAATGCAGCAGACTCCTCGACATCGGTAAATACGTCAACCTTGTCGTCATCTACACCCACGTCGCCCACTTTACCCAACTCGGCCTCGACATCAACACCCATAGCTTTGGCCATACGGGTAACGGCACTTGTGATGCGTACATTCTCCTCGAATGGGAGTGATGCTCCATCGAACATCACCGAGCCGAATCCCAATCGGATAGCTTCGGCGCAGGTCTCGAAACTCTGACCGTGGTCGAGGTGTACCACAACGGGGACTTTTGCTTTGCGGGCTGCCTCGATATAAAGTGGTGCCATCAAATTAAGCGGGGCGCAGGGGAACTGCACTTCGGCAAGTTGTATGATGATAGGAGAGTTAAGCTCCTCGGCTGCGGCAATAGCTCCCTCTACATTCTCTAAGCTCAAACAGTTAAATGCTCCAACGGCATAGTGGCCACGATTGGCCTGTTGCAACATCTCTTTTAGTGATACAATCATAGGTATATTAATTATAGTTAAATTCGCTTTTCGGGGTTGGCCTGCGACCGAAGAACGGCCTTCCAACTCCAATATAACAAAGATAGTAATTATCTCTGGAAAAATCTAACGAATGAGGGGAAATAATGATGGTGGCACTGGTGTTCAGTGACTTATGAAGACTTATGATGAAAGCCTCGCCGATGCGAAAGTGCAAGGAAATGAAAGGTAATGAGGGCGAACGGTTTTCAAATCATTACCCGATAACGAGGTAAGGTTATAGGTCGTTGGAGTCTATTTCTACTCTCTGCCATATTCTGCATAACAATGTACAACTCGCT
>JAFTVW010000041.1 GCA_017465605.1 Alistipes sp. | reverse complement strand
TAGGGTGTATGTAAAAATGTTGGAATCTACCGCTTATTTACGGCATTGCAGAGAACAGTCAAAAAACTCTCCCTCTAAGTTAGAGGGAGCGCCCGAAGGGGAGGGAGTGTGTCTTGCTGCAAAGGTTATTCTTTGCAACGTGGTTATTATAAGGTAGATTCTATCATTTCTTCATACTTGCTAATCAACTTCTCCAACCCTCACCAATGAAGAAATGCAGAATGACGTTTTAATTTTATTATTTATATACACGTCATTCCGCATTTTTACATCAGACTACTTTCGGTGATAGTATTAGGGTGTATGTAAAAATGTTGGAATCTACCGCTTATTTACGGCCTTACAGAGTGCGACAAAAAAATATTCTGCCTAACTCGACGTTAGACAGAATATTCAACCCAATTTTGAATTTTGAATTTTGAATTACTTGAAGTACTTGTCGGCGAAACGGATATACTGCGACCAATCGTAAGAATTTATGTCGTGCTTGCCAGTGCGAATGTGATAACCCACGTCACCTTCAAGTGATGGTTGATTTAACGCTGGCATCTTGCTGATGGCCAAACCTTTGCGGCCATACAACTCATATACGGGCGAAGCGTTGAGAGCCGACAAGAACTCACCCTCGGGGTCCGCCCACGCATCAAGCTCGGCACTCGCAACATATACGGGGCGCGGAGCGATAAGCGCGATAAGTCCCTGCTGGTCAACCTTTAACGCCTCCTCGTTGTCGCTGTATTTGTTGTAGTTGTCGCAGAACCAGTGGGGGAACGACTTATTAATCTTTGCCACAGTCTCACCCATCTTGCGAATCGAGAGGGCCGCGCCACCACAACCAGAATCGTTAGAAATTACGATTGCGAAACGCTCGTCGGTAGCACCCGCCCACAAAGCGGTCTTACCCAAGCGAGAGTGACCCACAACAGCTACTCGCTTGTGGTCGAGGCTCTTATCCTGCTCTATGTAATCCATTACTTTACTTAGACCCCACGCCCAAGCCGAGATTGTACCCCACTCGTCGGGCTTCGGATAGCTCTGACCCTCAGCATAATAGAGCGGTTGAATGCCATTTTTGAAGCCATCGTCGAAGTCGGGGTCAACATCACCGCGATATATTGTCGCCACCGCATAACCCGCCTCGATAAGCATCTCCAACGGCCAGCGCGAAGAGGCCGCTCCGCGTGCAGGGTCGCTGCCAAGTTCCTGACCCTTAGGGGCATTGGCCGAAACAATAATCTCGGGGTCGGGGTTTATCTGATGGTTGCCCTTGAAATTCATCGCAACGAATGCAGGCACAGCCTTGCGTGTGTTGTTGGGCTGATAAATCAAAAGCAGGATAGGAGTTTGGCTCTGACCGATGTAGATAGCCACCTGCTTGCGGGTAGCACGACCCGCAAGAGCCTTATCGCTCTGCTCCAACATCTCGAAGCGTACAGGAAGCTGCTTTTCGGGCTGACGGCCATAGACCTCGGTGAGAAAAAAGTTATAAATCGCAGGGCGGTGCACCTTGCGCCACTCCTTTAACGAATTGAATTTCAACGGCTCTGCGCCATAGTGTTGCATCTGGTCGATTGAAATCGCATTCTGCGCGAAGAGCGACATCGAGGCCGCCAAAAGCAACAAAAATAATGTGGATAATTTTTTCATATTGCAAATTTTAAGTTTTCGTTCAATGGTTGGGCGTTGACTTAACATAGGCTGATTATCCGTTAACGCACATAACAAAGATACAAAATTATCGGATTTGTTAACCGCGCACGCCACAAAATATTATTCACCCCGTATTGAAAATCAACATTGGGCAAAAAAAATAGCACCCCAAGCGGTCATTTATTTAGTCGCAAACATCGACAGTTTCGCACTTTTTTTGTATCTTTGTGCCACGCACGACTACAATAACGGCTTATTTTCTGTATTTATACGCATAGAAATTTGATTACAAGAGGCTGTATTGTCGGCATTAACCATAATAGAATATCTGTATGTCAGGTTTTTTTGGCTGCGTTTCACGCATCGAATGTGTAAATGATGTCTTCTACGGCACCGATTATCACTCACATCTTGGCACCAAGCGTGCCGGTATGGCTTTCGTAAACAACGGTAAATTTATTCGCTCGATTCACTCATTGGAGGATAGCTATTTCCGCAATAAGTTTGAGAGTGAACTCCCACGTTTTGGAGATGCGAATATGGGTATTGGAGTAATCTCGGATTGTGAGTCTCAGCCCATTACAATCACCTCGCACGTTGGACGTTACGCGGTGGTTACGGTTGCTCGAATTGACAACATTGAGGAACTTACTCAGGAATTGCTTGACGAGCATCACCATTTTGCCGAGCTTTCAGATTCAAAGATTAATGCAACGGAGCTGGTTGCTATTCTCATCGGCTTGGGTGAGACCATCAAGGAGGGTATCGAGCTGGTTTACAAGAAGATTAAAGGTTCTTGTTCGATGCTTATTTTGACCGACCACGCCATATATGCCGCCCGCGACAAGTATGGCCGCACACCCATCACGATTGGTAAGAACGAGAAAGGATATGTATGCGCCAGCGAAAGTTCGAGCTTCGACAACCTCGGTTACGATTGGGTGAGAGATTTGGGCCCGGGCGAGATTGTTCGTATGACAGCCGATGGCGTTCATCAGGTGAAAGCTCCCGGCAAACGCAAGCAGGTATGTTCGTTCCTATGGGTATATTATGGCTACCCATCAGCTTGGTATGAGGGTGTCAACGTAGAGGATTGCCGTTATCGCTGTGGTGCTGCTATGGCTCGCCGCGACAATGATATTGAACCTGATTTTGCAGCAGGTATCCCCGATTCGGGAGTAGGCCACGCTATCGGCTACTCAAATGAGAAAGGGATTCCATACAAGCGACCTTTCGTAAAATACACTCCCACTTGGCCACGCAGTTTTATGCCTCAGAATCAGAAGATGCGCGACTTGGTGGCAAAGATGAAACTTCTGCCAAACAGTATCTTTACGCGCGACCAAAAGATTGTCTTTATGGACGATAGTATCGTGCGAGGCACACAGCTCAAAGATAATGTGGTGAAGTTATTAGACGAAGGAGTAAAGGAGATTCATATGCGTATTGCTTGTCCTCCGCTGATTTTCCCCTGCCGATTCCTCAACTTCTCAACATCGCGCAGCACATACGACCTCTATGCCCGTCGTGTGATTCGCGATATGGAGGGCGGAAACGACAACATACCCGATTCGGTATTTGAGGAGTATGCCAACCCCGACAGCGACAAGCACAAGCAGATGGTCGATATTATGCGTCGTCACTTGCAGCTCACAACGCTCAAATTCCAGCGTTTGGACGACTTGGTAGAGGCTATCGGTCTCCCGAAGGAGGATTTGTGTACTCACTGCTGGGATAATTCAAGCTACGACGATTAATATTGATTTGACACACTACAATATAAAGATGAAGCTGTCTAACAAGGCTCTTTTGACGTTTCTCTTACCCTCAAAATCCTCATTTACGCCAAGTAAACTGCGGTTTTTCGGGTTTCGAGGGCCTAAAAATAGCTCTTGTTATACAACTTCTAAAATGATGAGGCTGCTAAC
>JAFTVW010000040.1 GCA_017465605.1 Alistipes sp. | reverse complement strand
TATCCATCAATTAATTTTTGTCAATAAAATTTCCTAAAACAGATGCTTCGCACTTTTGAAAGCAATCAAAAGGTCTCTGTTTTTTAACGGAAATTTCACAGTCTGCCCTGTTTCCTAAAATTTATCGGTGCGTTTTTTTATTATAAAACGTCATTCCTCATTTTTACATCAACCAACCTTCGGTGATAGTATCAGGGTCTATGTAAAAATGTAGGAATCTACCGCTTATTAAAGACCCTGCAAAGAACAACACCCAAAAACTCTCCCTCTAAGTTAGAGGGAGCACCCGAAGGGGAGGGAGTGTGTCTTTGCCGCAAAGTCACTTTTTGCAACGCCCTTACTATAAGGTAGATTCCATCATTTCTTCATACTTGCTATTTATCTTCACCGACCCTCACCAATGAAGAAATGCGGAATGACGGTTTTTATTATTAATTATATATACGTCATTTCATATTTCTGCATTTTATTAAGAAGCTAATTTTTCTTTTGCCTCACAAATGAAACAATGTGGAGCTATAAAATTTTGCAGTGTACTCCTCCGTTGGCAAGTGAAAAGTGAAGTGCCGAGAGTTGGCTTCTATTGTCGAATGGCGCAAAAACTATTTCGCTTGCGAGATCAGCCGTTAGCCAATTGCGAATCTGTGAGTTTGATAGAGAGGGGCGAGTCTGGTTTCGGAATGAGACAAACAAGATTCGATTCTCGTCGTAGGCCGAGAGTAAGTGCGAGGGTATTTTACGGTATAGCGAGCGGCCCAAAGTAATCACAGCCGAACAACCCTCGGTGAGTAGAATATCCAATACAGCTCGCTCAATTGGAGAGTGGAATCCGCTGATTACAATTTTGTCGGTTTTGACGATTTTGTGAGCCCACTGCTGGGCAAGCGCAAGTGCTTCTTGTGGCGAAGAGCGTGATGCGAAGAATGCCACCAAGTCCTTGTCGAGTAGCTCTGTATTTCCAGATAAGTCCATAAAAAAGCGCAGGTACTGCGTTTACTTATCCCTTATCGAGGCCTTGGCTGCCCATCACACGAATAAGCAACACAAATACCCACGCTGGATATATATCGCATACACCGAGCCAATCGGTAGTAGGATATACAACCTCGCGTGGATATTTTGTTGCCGACCTTCGCATGAATTAAAAAACCGCCAAGTTTCGATAAGGAAGAATCGTCAAAAATATCCAATCAAATATGTATGGCGAGAGGCATAAACCACGCACCTTAGACAAAGGTAATCAAAAATTTATTCAAAAGGTGCGATATACGGAAAAACTTATAGCGGAATGCATAAAAATACCCGCCGCAACCGAAGTTGGGCGGGCGTAGTGCAAAGTCGAATCGCTTAGACGCGAATTACTTTATTGGAGTGAGCTTCATTGCGAAACCACCGCCGTTAGCCATCTTGACCTTAATCTTCTGCTTGTTGTCGCCGCTGCTCTTTGCGATGCGGAAGTCCTGAGCGATAGTGTTTGCGCTGTAACCGTCAACAAATGCAGTAATCTGGTAGTTACCCTCGGGCAAGAACGAGAGGTCAACCTCTACCTCGCGGCCCTTCCAGTTGTTCAAACCACCAATATACCAATCCTCGCCGCTGCGACGTGCCAAAGTGGCGAACTCGCCAATCTTACCGTCCAATGCAACTGTTGCGTCCCAAACTGTGGGGATATCAGCGATAAACTCGGTGCAAGCAGCCTCCTTTTCGTAGTTGCTTGGTGAGTCGCACAACATATTGAAAGGAGCCTCATAAAGTACATACATAGCCAACTGGTGGCAACGAGTACCTTGACTCATAGGCTCGTAGTAGTTTTTGCGGTAGCTGCTCTTTGTACCGTTGAGCATAGCACCCTGAGTGTAGTCCATAGGGCCTGCAACCATACGGATAAATGGAATCTGAACATCGTAAGTAACCTGATCGAAGTCCTCCAAAGTTGACCACTTCATCTGCTCCAAACCATTCACTCCCTCGTAGTTTACAACGTTGGGGTACTTGCGCGACAATCCGCAGGGCTTGTAGGCTCCGTGGAAGTCAACCATCAACTTATACTTTGCAGCTGTGGCAGCAGCACGCTCGAAGAAGTCAACCATTGGCTGGTCGTCGCGGTCCATAAAGTCAATCTTGAAGCCCTTGACGCCCATCTCGGCATAGTGCTTAAATACATTCTCCATATCGCGGTCAACGGCCCAGTAGCCACCCCACAATACGATACCCACGCCACGAGTCTTACCATACTCAACCAAGTGTTTGAGGTCAATCTGTGGGATAATCTGCAAAAGGTCAGCCTTCAAGTTTACGTTCCAACCCTCGTCCAAAATCACATACTCAATACCGTTGCGAGCAGCAAAGTCGATGTAATACTCATAGGTCTTGTTGTTGATGCCGGGCTTGAAGTCCACGCCATACAATCCCCAGCAGTTCCACCAATCCCAAGCAACCTTACCGGGCTTAATCCACGATGTATCGCCAATGGCGTTAGGTGCGCTCAGACGGAATACCATATCGTCGTTCAAAAGCTCGGCATCGTTGTCGGCAACGATACATATACGCCACGGGAATGTGCGCTCGCCATTAACCTCGGCAATGTAAGGCTTGCGGCTCTCAACCAACCCCTGCAACATATTGTGACCACCCTGCTTAATCTTATCGGGAACGGGAGCGTAGTGAGCGTTGAGCTTACCCTCACCCTTTGAGTGGAGATACATACCGGGGTAGCTTGTAAGGTCGGTCTCGGTGATGCAGACCTTCTTGTCGCCCAAGTCAACCAATACGGGCAAGAACATCAAACGATTCTGACCCATCTGGCTCATCTTCTCGATGATATAGGGCTGCTCGAATGACTGGAAATATTGCTGCTCGAAAGTCTTATTTTTGTTGCCGCGAGTATAAGAGCAATAGACTGTCTGGTCACCCTCGAAGGCAAACTCCGAAGTCTCGTTCTTTACGGTGTAGGCACCCTTGCGAGTAGATGCAAAGCGATATGCAGCTGCATCGTCGTAAGCACGGAACTCAATCGAGTAATCACCTTTGAACGAGAGTGTAAGTGTGGTGCAGTTATCCTCTACCTCGGCCTTCTTATAGACGGGAGAGGGGATAACCTCGTTGATTTTGCCCACAGTGGCTTTGCGCAGACGTGGAGCTACACCCCAAGTTTCGTTCTCGCCAATCTGCATTGCAATCTGCGATGGCTTGATAATTGTCTGACCATCTTTCTCTACACTCCAAAGAATCTCTTGGTCGATGGCAACTGTAACCTTCAACTTGCCATCGGGCGAAGTGATGCTCTTAACAGTTGGTTTAGCCTCCGCTACCAAAAATGAGCAGAGAGCCAACATCAAAATTGTGAATTGTTTCATAAAAAAGTTATAGGTTAATTAAAAAATTTATTCCAAGTAACTATCCTTGATTGGTCATTACCTATGCAATATAGGTAAAATTTTGCTCCAAAGATAGTTGTTTTTGTGCGGGAATAAAAATTTTCGCTATCTTTATCAACAAATTAATACTGAATTATATATATAACTATATGCCGAAGAGATTTTTTGTAATATCTATTGCGGTGGCTGCTATGTCGTTGTGCTGTTCGTGCGACAGACAGTCGAATATATTTTCAACACCCGATTCTGCCTCTACCAATCAAGTGGGCGGCTACTCTGAGTCACGCCGTTTGACCGATCGAGAAAAGGAGTTGTTCGATGAGTATGTGGCTCGAATTGGCGATGTGGAGTATGAGGCTCTGAACGTGGCAACGCAGATTGTGGCAGGCACAAATTATCGTTTCTTATGTAAGGCTCGCGAGGTGAAGGCCGATGGCAAGCGAGGCAAGAAGTTTTATGCCGTCGTTGTGTTGTATCGACCCCTGCCCGGGCAGGGTGAGCCTCGCGTAACATCAATCGAGCGACAAAAGCGATAGGCAATATTTATAAAGCTGCCTAATAAATTTCCCTTACAAACATTAGCCCTTGATATATGGACTCTTCGCTAAAAATGTCTAACTCTGAGATTGTGGAGCGATTCCTATCGCATATCAGCTCCCAAAGACGCTACTCACCGCTTACGGTGCGTAACTATCGTCGTGATATCGAAGAGTTTGTCTCTTGGGGAGAGAGTGTTGCGGAGAATGGTAATTTTTCGCTTCAAGATGTGCGTACCGAGGATTTGCGCGAGTGGGTGATGTCGTTGTCCGAGCAACGGGGTTTGTCGCCGGCATCGGTCAATCGTACGGTGGCATCGGTGCGCTCGATGTATCGTTTCCTGCGTCGCGAGGAGATTGTCGGGCGCGATGTGTTTGCAATGCTTTCGTCGCTACGCACCCCGCAACGCCTGCCAAAATTTGTCCCAGAAGGGGAGATGGTCGAGGTGGTCGAGAGCGTTATCCAGCGTCTGCACGAAGGCGAGTGGCGTGAGCGTCGTGATGCGATGATGGTGCTGTTGTTCTACACTTGTGGAATCCGATTGGCCGAGTTGGCAGGAATCGATGACGAAGATTTTGAAAATGATTTTTCGGTGTTGCGTGTTCACGGAAAGGGTGATAAAGAGCGACTTGTGCCACTCGTTGAGCGAGTGCGCGAGGAGGTAAGACAATTTGTCGTGCAAAAATTTCCCCCAAATATTTGCACAAGTCGTGAAAAAGCACTATTTTTATCAAAACAAGCCACACGAATCTCGCGTAGCGATGTGCAACGCAGCGTGGCACGCCTTCTGCGGGAGTGTGGAGTGAAGGGCAAATGTTCGCCCCACGTTTTGCGCCATACTTTTGCAACGCATCTTTTGAACGATGGGGCCGATATGAGAGAGATACAGGAGTTGATGGGTCACGCCTCGCTGAGTTCCACACAGGTATATACCCACAACAACATTGCCCAATTGCAACGTATCTATTTCTCGGCACACCCCCGCTCAAAGGGGCAAAGCGATTGAGCGAGGCCTCAATGAATGTCGCGGCGAGAAGTGGTGGGTTATGGAGAGTAGAAAGTAGAAAATGAGGCCTTGTTGGCATTTTTAAGTTGGTCACGCCAGCAGGGCAGTAGATATATTTAGGTTAAACTTTTTAAATTTTGAGGCTATGAACGTACAGATTCAATCAGTGAAATTCGATGCGAGCTCGAAGCTTGTGGAATTCATCGAGAAAAAATTAGCCAAGTTGGACCGTTTTGCCGAGAATGCGACGGGTGCCGATGTAGTATTAAAGCTCGACAAAGATGACGAGCGCGGCAACAAAATCGCAGTAGTTACTCTCCGCGTACCTGGCGGCGACATCAGAGTCGAGGAGCAGGCACGCACATTTGAGGAGGCTATTGATAATTCGATAGATGTTTTGAAGCGACAGATTGAGCGTCGCAAGGATAAATAAAAAATAGTTGAGGCTGCTAAGGAATTAGCAGCCTCAACTATTTTATTCGTTCTGGCCGAAAGTTTTATTATAAATCTCCAAAACATTCTTATCTTTATAATACCAATATTTTGTTGGGCGAACAATGTAGCCAACAAGTTTTTTGGTCACATTAGACAATGTAGTTAACTCTCCCTTATATCTGACTTGATTGTTTTCATCGGCAACCTCAACAGTTATACTTGACTCTTTTGTGAAAACCAGCTGCGATCCAACAGGAATCTCCATTGCCTTGAAATTTAATTTAGGAGTCTTTTTAGCATGCTCGATTACTGCGATTGCATTATTATCATCTGCATTTTTCTGCATATCAAGCTGAACTTCATCAGTAACATCTTCATTGTCACACTCAATATAATCAAAAATGGCTATTGCTCGTTCGGGCTCAATCGAAAAGAACTCTCTATCGGGGCTGATTCGGTTCTTTTCAAAGACTCTTTGCAACATATTTTCTGCACGCTTACTATCCTCAACTCGGCAAGCTCGGATACACTCAAAACGAGTTGGAACTCCTGTTGTGTATAGCTCATTCATGCGAGCTGACACATCGTTTCTGGTTGTTCGTCCGATCTTATAGATGCCCGGCATCGATGGATTAGAAAGAAGATAAACGATTTCGTAATTTTTTGAAGTTTCCATAATAATTGTAGTTTAAAAATATTAATAATTTTTTCCATAATATTTAACTAAATACTCGTTGTCTTGAGGAACTTCCATAAGTGCAAATTGACTCAGCCATATTTCTATTGCATCATGAATCTTCTGCAAACCTGAAAGACATCCCGTATAAGTGTACTTAGGAGTTTCAATCGTTATTGGGTTTAAATCATTATTCTTCTTATTGAATAATATCTTACAGGCTTCATATTGTTCTTGTGATATATTTACATTTGTATTTACCTTTTCTATTCCATTATCAGTTATAGTTAAAGATGCTCCAGTCATAGGTAACTCGGCTTTGAAACTTACAATAGCGGCATTTGTATATTTTGTTGTTTCAATAGAATGGTTAGACTTCTCATCATCAGTTGTTGTGATTTTTTCAATAACCCAATCGCCATCCATTACTCCATTCTCAGTAAACCTACCTGTGATTTTTTCAGAAGTAGTTTTATTGTTGTATGACTCAATTCTTATTAGGATAAAATCACCTGTAAATACGCCATTCGTAAAAGAAGTTTTAGAATATATGCTATCAGATTTTATCATGTGATTTGTGTTATATTCCCATTTATCGGTTTTTGAGTTAGAATATAAAACCCAATCGCCATCTCGATGGTTACATTTGTAATTACCGCTGACAGAATATCTGCTGTAATCATGATCTAAGTTTTTAACCGAACTTCTATTTCTATATAATGACTTGGATTCAAATGATTTTATTTCCCATTTTCCTGTTCTTTCGCCATTATCATATAATCCGTATAAATCTTGAACTCGTTTATGCTTCCGTATTAACTGCGGAGCTGATGACCTATCATCGATATTTATTGGCTCTGTATAACAATGAATTTTCCCATCTTTGTAACGAATATTATTTATTGTTTTATAAGTATAATCTGCTTTGCAATTCCCTAAATAACCCACTATGTATGCCCCATTATATTGGGTGGCTGTAATGGTTTTAAGTTGCTCTTTTGTTTCTGAGGCTTCATTCTGCTTATTTTTTATATCTTTAGTTATACTCTCCATACATTGGGTTGCTATTACTGAAGGATAATTTCCCAATGTCCAAAATGATGGGTCTATTATATTAGATGAAATTATTTTATCATATTCGACAGCAGGATTTGTATTATTCTCATTTAATTGTTCATTTATTATATTGACAATGCGATTGCCACTTATTCTCGTTACTTTATTTGGTAATGTAAATTCATGATTACCCAATACAAATGTTTGAGGTAAAATATTATTAAGATAAACTACCCCATAACCCAAACTCCGCTTTATCTCAAATTTATCACCATTTTTATAATGTAATATTCCATCAATATATTTCAAGGAATCATTACTAAAAAAATCATATTCACCTTCATAATAGGACCCATCTGGCCAAGTAATCTTTGCACGGTTGTACTGGACTTCTTGTCCTATATGCTCTATATTTATTTCGGATTTATCGGATAAAATATATCTTAGGCTCTTACAATTCATCGGCCCACCTGTTGGGAACATCTCTCCACCTTTGTCGATTATACGTGGATATACAATCCAACTATTATTTCTCATTGGAATAGAATCATAATAATTTGATGGTTCTGCAACTTCTTCTGTCTTAGCTTTAATCTTGTTAATTAACTTACCAATACGTTGTGAGTATGCTACATTTGCCACCATAACGAAGCAGAATGAAACACAGATTAATTTTTTCATAACTAAAAAACATTTAATATTGCCATAAAGCTCCAATAAGGCGATTATAAAATAAAGAAAGTGTGGAGCTATTTCGTTTATCCAACGGAAGGCTCTGACAAAACCTAAGCAAAAATAAACGATACGAAACCCCACACTTGGATAGTATGGGTCGTACGCACAAGAAGTGTGCGTAATCCATATCTACACAAGAAATGAGTGCTGTTCGTTGTCCTTTTGCTTTTGAAAACTGTCAGATTTTCCGTTAAGGACTGTGCGAAAACACTTTCATAAAATATGTCTGCTTTGTGCGTTGTAGTACTCGGCATAACAAAGGTAGAAAATAATTTTCACATTTGAACAACACTCATATGTCTTTTTGAGATATTTCTGTATGCAAAGTTCTATAAAACAAAATATATCTGCAATAAAGTATGAGATTGAAACATAATTTTGTTTCAGTTATTTGGGAAAGTATGGTTTGTCGCGATTTTATGCAATCAAAAAGCCCAACCCTTTTGCGGATTGAGCTTTTCGAAAAGTTAATTCATGTTAATTTTTGGGGTTATTACTTTATACGCTTCATCAGCTCGTCGTAGTAACCCTCCTTGTATCCCACTGCAATCTCGAAAATCTTGCCTTCGGGGTCAACCACAATCTTTGTGGGGAAGCCACGCACGTTATACAACACCACAGGGTCGTTATCGTCAGTGTTGGCCTCTGGGTTGTGAACATTAATCCAGGGCAATGCGTTGCCATTCACGGCTGCACGCCAACGGTCATAGGTGTCGTTGTGGTTCACACCCAAAATCTCAACTCTCTTCTTGTTGGCAGCGTAAAACTTCTTCATTGCGGGGAAATCCTTGATGCACCAGCTGCACCACGAACCCCAAAAGTCTATAATCACCCATTTGCCACGCAAGTCAGAGAGTTTCAAATCCTTGCCTGCGGTGGTTTTGAGTTTGAAGTCGGGAGCTACCTCGCCAACCTTCACCGTGGCTAACTCCTTGCGCTTCTTCTCCACCTGCTCGAAGATAGGCTTGAAGATTGAGTTGCGCACGTTGTCGCTCAACAAATCGGCACAAGCCACCATATCCTCTGGCGAATACAGACTATTGAGCAATAGAGCCGACACCTCTTTGTCGGTGTTGTTCTTTATGAACTGCACCTTTTTGCTGTGGATTCTGGCCGACAACTGATTAATCTTCTTAATCTGCTCCTCGCGCTGATTTTCAGGTAGTTTGTTGGTCTCGTCGATGAGTTTTACGATAGCGATGTAATCCTTGTTTATCTCGTTGTGAATACGGCTGTAATCCTCGTTTACGGTTGAGCCGATAGCCTCGATGTTTACGATGTGGCGCTCCTCCATCTGAGCATTAAACGAGATTTTTTGTTCGGGCTCGTAAACGAGTGTTATACCCATCGAAGTATTTACATTAGCTACGGGGTCGATGTAGATGATTGTCGGGGCGTCGAACTTCGCCTCAAACTCAATTTTACCCGATTTGAGTGTCAACGTGTCTTTACTCAACTGCGTTCCGTCAATCAGGCATTGCTCGACGATCCAACTCTCGAATGGCGAATCGCTGATAACACCCTTAATCACATTCGACGGTGTTGAGCAGGCCGCAAGTGCTGTGACAGCCAGCATAATAAGCGAAAATTTGATAGTTTTCATAGAGTAGTTATTTTATTTACAATTTTATCTTCGCAAATTTACTATCTTTCAGCGAAACCGCAAACCTTAGCTCCGTAAAATCGCTTTTTTATACGAGCGAAGCCCAATGTTTGTTAATATTTATAGAAATGATTAACTTTGTGGCAATATAGCCACCTATAAAATTGAGAATGTAGCGATGATAGACCGCTCGACCATTGACCGTATTTACGCAGCCGCCAATATCGTTGATATTGTCAGCGACTACGTCACGCTCAAAAAGAAGGGTATGAACTATCAGGCTTGTTGCCCGTTCCATAACGAAAAGACCCCTTCGTTTGTGGTTTCACCCTCGAAGGGCGTGTTCAAATGTTTCGGTTGCGGCAAGGGTGGCAATGCCGTAACTTTCGTGATGGAGCAGGAGAATATCAGCTATCCCGAAGCTCTGAAAATCGTTGCCAAGCGTTACGGTATCCAAGTCGAGGAGCGTGAGCAGACCGAAGAAGATGTACGTCGTAACAACGACCGCGAGAGTATGTTTGCTCTGAATGGCTGGGCGTCGGAATATTTTTCAAAATACCTTACAGGCAATGCCGAGGGTAAAAGCATAGGTTACTCCTATTTTTCGCAGAAGCGCGGTTTTACCGATGCTACGATTCGTAAATTCGGATTGGGATTCTGCTCGGCTGCGGGTGATGCTATGGTTGAGGCGGCTCTTGCCGCTGGTTACAAGCAGGAGTATCTGCTATCGACGGGTTTGGCTCTCACGCGTGAGAGTGATGGGCGATTGCGCGACCGTTTTCGCGATAGGGTAATCTTCCCCGTACACAATATATCAGGCCGCGTGGTGGCATTCGGAGGTCGTACACTCCGCACCGACAAGAGCGTTGCCAAGTATCAGAACTCTCCCGAGAGCGAGATATATAGCAAGAAGCGCGAGCTCTATGGCCTCTATTTTGCGAAGAAGGCTATTCAGCAGCTGGACTTCGCCATTATGGTTGAGGGTTATACCGATGTGATTTCGATGCATCAGGCGGGTGTTGAAAATGTGGTATCTTCGTCGGGTACTTCTCTTACGGTTGAGCAGATTCAGCTACTTCACCGTTTCACGCGCAACATTACGGTAATCTATGATGGTGACTCGGCAGGTATAAAAGCTTCACTTCGAGGTATCGACCTCATCTTGAAGGAGGGTATGAACGTGAGGGTGGTGTTATTGCCCGAGCCCGAGGACCCCGATTCTTTTGCCCGCTCGCATACGGCCGAGCAGGTGCAACAATATATCCGCGAGAACGAGGAGGATTTCCTCACCTTTAAGGCCAAGTTGATGCTCTCGGAGGCGGGTCAGGACCCCATCAAACGCTCCGAGGTGATTAACGATATGGTGCGCTCGATAGTGCAGATTCCCGACTCTATTCAGCGGTCGGTCTTTATCAAGGAGTGCGCCCGAATTATGGATATCGACGAGAATGTGCTTGTCTCGGAGGTGGCTCGCAAGCGTGCTGTGGCTTCGGGCGACAAGGTGGGCGAGGAGTTTATCCGTCGTCAGCAGGCGCAGATTCGTCGTCAACAGAGTTCTTCAACCGAGATGCTCTCGGGTCAGATTTCAACGGCTAAGCAGATTTCAGCCGGCAGTAGTCAAGATGCTTTGGAGTGTGAGTTGGTGAAGTATCTGCTCAAATCGGGCCATAAGAGTTTTGAGGTACAGGAGGGTCGTAATATCGTAGCGATTAATATTGCCGACGAGATTTTTCGTAATCTCGATGCCGATAAGATTCTCTTCTCCAATCCCATCTATGCCGAGATTCTCGCAACGTATCGTCGATTGTGGCAGGAGTCGGGAGTGGGCGTTGAGGTTGCCGCGCAACACTTCGTAAACCACGTCAATCCCGAAGTGTGCAACGCCTCGGTTGATATCCTGTTCTCCGACGATAACTATGTCGCCAGCGAACTTTGGCGTAAAAAAGATGTGCATATCGAGAGCGAGAGCGAGATTCTCTCGATAGGCGTGCCGAAGGCTATTATGCTCTATCGCTCGAAGGTTATCGAGCGTATGATTATGGATATTTACGCTAAACTCAAAGATGAGTCGCTCGACGAGCAGCAGCAAGGCGAGATGATGATGCAACTCGATAGGCTCAATCAGGTGAAGTTGGCCATAGCCAAAGAGATTCAGCGACTTATATTGTAGCGGGCAAATCGGGCCTGCTTTCCGATGTTTCGTTAGGAAAAAAGGGCGGGGTCGGAGGCGTACACGCATCACTGCGCATACCGTGTGCAAACAGAAAATAAACAGAAAGATGTGTATGTAAACATATCATAAGATAAAAGAATTAGTTACCTTTATCCGACCCTGCCTGCCAATAAACGGGCAAATATAATGCCACAAAGGGGCGCGAAAAGGGTGTTTTTTAACTCCGAGAGAGGAATAATAGAGTTATGGCAGATTATAAAAACATAAATATTCGCAACAAGCGTGCTACCTTCGATTACGAGATTTTGGAGGAGTTCATAGCGGGCGTGGTGCTTGTCGGTACGGAGATAAAATCTATACGTCTGGGCAAGGCCTCGCTTACCGATTGCTATTGCTATTTCGATAATGGTGAGTTGTGGATTCGAGGAATGAACATCGCCGAGTATGGCTGGGGAACGTGTAACAACCACGCTCCAAAGCGCGACCGTAAACTGTTGCTCAATCGCAAGGAACTAAATAAGTTGCAACGCTTATTGCAGGATAGGGGTCTTACGGTTGTGGGTCTGCGCCTATTTATCAGCGAAAAGGGCTACGCAAAGGTTGTAATTGGCCTTGCGCGAGGCCGTAAGGCTTATGATAAGCGTGAGTACCTCAAAGAGAACGATGCCAAGCGCGAGATGGATAAGGCTATGAAACGATACAAGTAGCCTATGCTGGGGCGGAGCTAACAGGGAAAAATGAAATTTGAACCGAACTTAAATAATTCAATATGAAAAGGATTTTAATCGCGTTGATAGCTCTGCTGAGCTTCATCTCGTGCGAGAAGGAGAGCTTTGTGTTGTGGCAGTTGCCATCGCAGATTGATAGTATTGGCAATAGCTATGTGGTGCAGACCGCAAATGGCAAGGTTATCGTTATGGACGGAGGTTTCGAGGCCGAGAAGGATTACCTGCGTGGTTTTATCGATGCGTTGGGTGGCAAGGTTGATGCGTGGATTATTTCTCACCCTCACGACGACCATATTACTGCAATCGTTGCTCTGTTGGAGAATCCCAAAGGCTTGAAAATAGATAAGATATATCACTCTCGTTTCCCCGATGTGCTGATTGATTCCGAGAGCGAGAAGACAGCCGAAATCACCCGTAAGTTCTACTCCCTGCTGGATAATGCAACTGATATCGAGGTTGTGGATTGTCATTGTGGCGATGAGTTTGAGATTGACGGTGTGAATTTTAGGATTCTCTCGGAGAAGAATCCAGAGCTGGCCAATTGTAACCCCTATAACAATTCAAGTATGGCCTACAAGATGTGGGACTCTAAAAAGTCGTTCATCTTTTTGGGCGATTTGGGCGTTGAGGGAGGTCAGAAGCTACTCGACTCGGAGTATGCCAAAGATTTGGAGTGCGACTATTTGCAGATGGCGCATCACGGCCAAGCGGGTTGCGATAAGCACTTCTACGAGAGTGTTAAGTTCCGTGCTTGCTTATGGCCATCGCCCAAATGGGTTTACAATGCCCCAATGGGTCGCTTGAAGACTGCCGAGGTGCGTGGCTGGATAAAGGAGTTGGGTATTACCGAGCATTATGTCTCAAACGAGGGTTTGGCTCGCATCGAGTAACCCGGAATATTCGCACGAATAATTGGATAAGCAAACGAAGATGAGAGATAGAATCAAAGCGGTCTTTTTCGATATTGACGGTACGTTGGTGAGTTTCAAGACCCATCGTGCGCCCGATTCGGCAGTTCAGGCCATTAAGCGTCTGCGTGAGCGAGGCATCAAGGTCTTTATCGCTACGGGGCGATTGTTGCGTCATACCGAGGTCGTAAAAGATATCGAGGTCGATGGCTACATCACAGTCAACGGTAGCTACTGCATCACAGCTGCGGGTGATACCATCTTCGAGTGTCATTTCCCGAAAGAGACTGTCGAAAAGGTCTTTGCTTTGGAGCGTGAGTATGGCTTTACGGCGGCAGTGATGACCCACGAAGATATCTATGTCGATGCTTTGGAGGGTCGCCCTAAGGAGGTGGCCGATATGATTAATATCACGCCCACCGTTGCCAATCTCCAAGAGATTATCTCCTCGCAACCAGTTTTGCAGATGTGCCCATATATCGGTGTCGAATTGGAGCAGGTGGTGATGCCGCAAATCCCCGAATGTGTGGCCAGCCGCTGGATTGATAAGTTTATGGATATCAATATGCGAGGTATCGATAAATCGGTTGCGGCAGCAAAGGTGATGGAGTATTATGGCCTTACGCTCGGCGAGGCGATGGCCTTTGGTGATGGCGGCAACGATTTGCCCATAGTGCGTGATGCGGGCGTAGGTGTTGCGATGGCGAATGGTTGCGATGAGTTGAAGGCTGTGGCCGATTATGTTACGGCGTCGGTTGACGATGATGGCGTGGCCAAAGCACTCGAATATTACAATTTGATATAATTAACACTCAAATATATGGCATTAATACTTTGTATTGAGACTGGTACGGATATCTGTTCGGTGGGATTGTCTCGTGATGGAGAACTTGTGTCGTTGCGCGAGAGCGACGAAGGTCGTGACCACGCCAAACGTGTAGGTGTGTTTGTAGATGAACTGTTACGCGAGACGGGAATCGCACCCGATGAGTTAGACGCTATCGCAGTCGGTATGGGCCCGGGCTCTTATACAGGACTCCGTATCGGAGTGTCGTTTGCTAAGGGTATGTGCTATGGCTTGCAGATTCCGCTTGTGGCCGTTGGTTCGCTTGATGCATTGGCCGAGGTGGCAATCGAGGACAACGAGGCTGGAATACTCGATGTTAAGGATTGGAACGATGCCGTGCTTTGCCCTATGGTCGATGCTCGTCGTATGGAGGTCTATACCCGTCTGTTCAATGCCGCAGGCGAGCCTCTGAGTGAGGTTTCGGCAGAGATTGTTACCGAGGAGAGCTTTGCCGAGTGGCGCAAGGATAGACAGCTTGTGATTTTTGGTAACGGTGCAGCAAAGTGTCGCGAGATATTGCCCGATGCCACATACGTCAATATCACCCCTTCGGCTCGTGGCCTTGCACGTTTGGCTGAGCGGCGATTGCAGGAGGGCAAGACCGAGGATATTGCCTATTTTGAGCCATTCTATCTGAAAGATTTTATCGTTATTCCATCGAAGAAAAAGTTATTGTAACAATGTTGTACGATACGAGCAGAGTGCGCCGTCAAGACCGCTTGCTTACCGAGCAGCAGGCTATGGATATCCTTTTGCGTGGGGAGTATGGCTTTTTGGCTATGGCATCGGCAGAGGGAGGCTATGGTGTACCGATGAATTATGCCTATGAGCAGGGTGTGATATATCTGCATTGTGCTATGCAGGGGCGCAAGTTACAAGCCATCGAGAACGATTGCAGGGTTACGTTCTGCGTAGTTGGCACTGCAACTCCTGTTGCCGAACAATTTACTACCACCTATGAGTCTGTTTTGGTGCAGGGGCGAGCCCGAATAGTCGAGACCGATGAGGAATGCCGCCGAGCATTGATGCTTTTGGTGAAGAAATTTGCTCCACAATTCGAGGCGCAGGGCGTGCAGGCTATCGAGCGTTCATTGCATCGTACGGCCGTTATTGCTATTGAAGCCGAGAGTATCTCGGGCAAGACAAAGAGGATAGATATGTAGTAGATATGAATAAGTGTGTAACATATTTATTTGCTGTGATGGCAATGTTATGTTGCCTCGTTGCTTATGCCTGCTCTCAGAAGGAGGAGTTCTATCCCGAATTGTCGATATTAGCTAATGGCGAGGAGCTGTCGGGCTCTTCGTTGACCTACGATGAGAGGGGTGGAAGTGATACGATTGAGATTAAGAGCAATGGCGAGTGGAAGGTCGAGTGCAATGCCGATTGGATTAATCTGTCGCCTCGTTCTGGGCGAGGGAATGGTAATGTAAATGTGGAAGTTACACCAAGCGAAAGCTCTCGCAGTTGTGTGGTTACAATCTCAATGAGCGAAATGGCTCAGATGCGCCATTCGTTCAATGTGATTCAATATGTTACCGAGAAACCCAATGAGCCCGACCAACCAAGTGACCCCGAAACCCCCAGCGACCCTAATAATCCTGATGGGCCTGCCGACCCCGACAATCCTGCTAATCCCAATGAGCCTGCCGACCCTGAGAATCCCGACGAGCCATCGGACCCATCGGACCCGTCAGACCCGTCAGACCCGTCAGACCCCGATAATCCCGACGACCCCAATCAGCCAAGTGAGCCCGAGAATCCCGAGAATCCCGAGAATCCCGAGCAACCCGAAAATCCCGAAGAGCCCGAGCAACCCGAAGAGCCTGCTCCAACGGCTATAACAATCCCCGAACTTATTTCGTTGATGAGTGATGATGGCACTCCTACTGTTATTGATGCCGAGCGAGATAGAATTTTAACTGCTATGGTGATGAATAATCTCGACGGGGCAAATTTCTCTGCTTCACATCTTATTCTTGCCACCGAGGGTGCTACGTCACCCAATAATGGAGTAGTGTTGTATGGTAGAATCGTAAAACCTGCCACGCTGGGATTAAGTTGCGGTGATAAAGTTGAGGTCTTGCTCAAAGCAGGTATTGCGGTGGCTGTGAAGAATAATTCGGTGATGTATGAGGTTACGGGTGATGCGTCGAAACAGTGGGCCGAAGTGCGTATTTTATCTCGTGGTGGAGCAGTTCCCGTTACCGATATAAAACCCTCGCAGATGCAGTCGTATCAAGGTATGGCCGTTAGGTTGCGAGCCGTTACACCGCAGAGTGAAGGAGTGTGGTATGAGCCTGTGGGTAAGGGAAATATAACGTTCAAGACAAGCGATGGCGAGACGTTTGTTGTGCAGGTGTTGGAGTCTGCCAAGTTTGCCTCACGACAGTATCATATCACTCAGGGCGATATATGCGGAGTGGTTGCCGTAGATGGCGATAAAGTAGTTTTGCGCCCACGAAGCGAGGCCGATATAATTGCATTTGATGGCCCTGCTCCCGAAGAGCCTGAGCAGCCCGAAGAACCCGAGCAGCCCGAAGAACCTGAAAATCCCGAGGAGCCTGACCAGCCAAGTGACCCCGAAGAGCCCGAGCAACCTGAAAATCCCGAAAACCCCGATGATTCAGGTGATAAGGATAATTCAGATAATAAAGACGATTCGAGCGACAAGGAGGATTCCGGTGATAAAGATGATTCAGGCAATGACAACACCGACCCCGAGACCCCAAAAGATGAAGGCGGGTCTGACGGAAAAGATGACACCGGCGGCGAGGGTGACACCAACGGCAAGGAAGATACAGATGATAATGACGATACTGAAAAGCCAAATGAGCCAGATAATCCCGACCAGCCCGAGCAGCCAAGCCAGCCTGAGCAGCCAAGCCAGCCCGAGCAGCCAAGCCAGCCCGACCAACCAAGTCAGCCCGAGCAACCCACAGGTGCTTATAGCGAGATAAATCTATTGTCGCAACTCTCCGAAGGTGAGTATTACATTGGTGGCTATCAAGATGGTACGTTGTATCTTGCAACGGGCGAGATGACCGAGCAACACCATTGCGTCACATCGAAATATTACTTCTCGCAGGGTAATCTATCGACCAGCGAGAAGGCTGCGGCAAAGATTGTTTTGGAACGCGCTGCCGAGAATGGCTACTACCTGCGATTCCCCAATAAGGGGTATATTGTGGCTATCGGTGCAAAGGCAGGAGCATTGCGTTTCAGCGATAAGCCCGATAACTATTGGCTCTTCTCGGCGCACTCAGAAGGAGGTTTTGTGCTAAGACAGTCGGGCAAGATTGATGTGCAGATAATAATCTCACCCACAGCTCCCAATGCCCTGCTTCGTAGCATAGCGGGCGATGAGGAGGGTAATGGTGTGGTGCTATTCCGTCAAAACAAATGATTCGCCGAGCCTTTTTGATACGAGTCACAATCTGTTGCCTATTTCTGATTTTGGCCTACGATTTGTCGGCCCAAACTCGAAACGTAGAGCAACAACTTATCGTATTCTATAACGTTGAAAATCTTTTCGATACTATCAATAATCCAGCTACTGCCGACGAAGATATGCTACCACTGGCCGATAGGGAGTGGAGTAGCGAGCGATACGGGCGGAAAATAGATCTGTTGGCACGCGTTATAGCCGATATGCAGTGCTGCGGTCAGCTGCCAGCCATTGTAGCTTTGGCCGAAGTTGAGAATCGCCAAGTGTTGGAGTCGCTCACCTCGCACCCAAATTTATGTGGCGCGGAGTACCAAATCTGCCACTCGGATAGCCCCGATAGGCGAGGTATCGATGTGACGTTGTTGTATCGCCCCGAATTGTTTCGGGTGGCGGGTGTAAAGACCTTTCCAATAAAAATCGCCCAGCAGCAGAAGTTCCGAACAAGAGATATTCTTGCGGCGTGGGGTGAGTTTTGTGGCGAGAAATTTATCTTTGTAGTGGTGCATTGGCCCTCGCGAATAGGTGGAGTCGAGGCTACCGAGCCTCTGCGCATAGAGTGTGCCCGTGAGGTGCGCAGAATAGTGGATAGCGTGGCGAGCCAATCTCCCAATATGAAAATCGTGGTGATGGGCGATATGAACGACAACCCATCGAATCGCTCACTCAGGAAAATTTTGTGTGTGAGAAAGAACGTAAAAGGTCTGCAAAGGGGAGAATTGTATAATCCGTTTGCGAGGAAAACCGCCATAGGCTCATCGCGTTACGATGGCCGTTGGAATCACTTCGATAATATTATCCTCTCAGCAAATCTTGTCGATAACCTCTCCGAGGGGCTGAAATTTAATAGCAAAACCCCGAAAAAACATTCGGCCTATGTCTTTCGTCGCGATTATATGTGCGACGTTAACGGTTATCCTGTGCCTACCTATCGAGGTGTGGAGTATGTGGGTGGTGCAAGCGACCATCTGCCCGTATGCTTGATTTTGGAGCGGTAGGCGATAGTGCAAAGTCATAGTTCGATACCATAGCGCGATGTATTAGCCAACCTGCATCGCCCCAATAATCTTAGGCTTATGTTTGGTAAATATTGAAAAAATGACTATTTTTGAACATTCTAACACTATTTTACATAAACGTATGAGTTGTAAAAAATTATTTGTTGTGTGTATGGTTGCGTTGGGAGTTCTCGCATCTTGCGGTAAGGTAATTCCAACCGATGGCCGTATTGATGTGATTCCGTTGCCCAACCAGCTCTCGGTTGAGGAGGGTAATTTCACTCTGAAACCATCAACAAAGATTGTGCAGACCTTCGATGTCGAGGGTATGTCATATGCATTGGCTTTTTGGAACGATGTGATGTTAGATGTCGTGGGTCGTGAGCTTACAGTAATCCCTGAGAAGCAGGCCCAACGTGGTGCAATCAATATCCTGCAAGATACATCTATGGAGAGCGAGCAGTATCGCTTGACGGTTAGCGATGGCTCTATCGAGATTTCGGCAGCGACCGCAAATGGAGTGTTCTATGCCTTCCAAACCTTGCGTCAGATGTTGCCCGTTGCAGCATTCAACGAGGCGGGCTCTCGCATCGAGATTCCTGCTTGCAAGATTGACGACAAGCCCCACTTCGAATATCGTGGCTTTATGTTCGATATGGGTCGCCACATCTTCTCGGTGCAGGAGGTGAAGGATATGATTGATATTTTGGCGATGCACAAAATCAATAAATTCCATTGGCATTTGACCGAGGATCAGGGTTGGCGTATCGAGATTAAGAAGTATCCCAAACTCACCGAGATAGGTAGTATCCGCAAATCTTCTCCAATCGGGAAGAATAAGGGACAAGATGGTAAGCCCTATGGAGGATTCTTCACTCAGGACGAGGTTCGCGATGTGGTGAAGTATGCTACCGAGCGATTCATTACCGTCATTCCCGAAATTGAGATTCCGGGTCACTCGGTTGCTGCGTTGGCATCGTATCCCGAGTTGGGTTGTACGGGTGAGCAGTATGAGGTAGCCACTTGGTGGGGCGTTGACGATAGAGTTATCTGCCCGGGTAAGGAGTTGGCATTCACTTTCTGGGAAGATGTTCTTAGCGAGGTTATCGAGCTTTTCCCATCGGAGTATATCCATATTGGCGGTGACGAGTGCCCTAAAACATATTGGAAGAAATGTCCTGATTGTCAGGCTCGTATGCGTCGTGAAGGCTTAAAGAGTGAGGAGGAGTTGCAGGCTTATGTCACCAAGCGAGTTGAGAAGTTCCTCAATGAGCGTGGTCGCAAGATTATCGGCTGGGACGAGATTTTGCAGGGTGGTGTGACCAAGAGCGCAACGGTGATGGCGTGGCGTGGCCCGCAGTACGGAATTGAGGCTGCGAAGTTGGGTAATCACGTTATTATGTCGCCCAAAACAAATTGCTATTTAGACTATTATCAGAGCCGCGATACCAAAAATGAGCCATTCTCTATCGGTGGTTATGTTCCCGTTGAGCAGGCTTATGCGCTCGACCCATATAAGGAGTTGAACACTGAGGAGCAGAAGTATGTGTTGGGAGTGCAGGGTAACCTTTGGACCGAGTATATCTCGAAGTACGACCACGCCCAATATATGACTTTGCCTCGTATGAGTGCCATTGCCGAGGTGGGTTGGAGCTATAAGAATAAGAACTACGAATCGTTCTTGGAGCGTTTGCCGCATCTGTCGGATTTGTTCGATGTATATGGATACAATTACGCAAAGCACGTCTTGTCCGAAAAGCAGACCCCTGCGGCCGAGGCCGAGCAGAAATAATATATAGCATCAAAGCGTAGCAGATTATTTATTACTAAACCAAATAAAATTATGAAATTAAATCGTCTATTTATCTTATGCGCTGCACTTGTTTGCGGCGTAATGGTGCAGAGCTGTTGCTGCAACCAGTCACCTATCGCAGGTGAGAACTACAAGTTCGAGAATGGTATGATTGTATTCGATGAGCCTCAGCGTGCTGCTGGTCAAGAGTCGATGCTTGCATTTGCTGCCGACCCAATCCCCGTAGTTCGTGTTGGATTCATCGGTTTGGGTATGCGTGGCCCAGGTGCTGTTGACCGTTATACTCACATCGACGGTGTTGAGATTAAGGGTTTTTGCGACTTGGAGCAGAAGAATGTTGACAAGTGCCAGAAGATTTTGGAGCGTGCCGGTATGCCAAAGGCCGATACCTATGTAGGTCCAGAGGCTTATAAGCAACTTTGTGAGCGTGAGGATATCGACCTTATCTACATCGCAACCGATTGGCTTAACCACGTTCCTTTGGCAGTATATGCAATGGAGCACGGCAAGCACGTCGCTATCGAGGTTCCTGCTGCTACAACTGTTGAGGAGTGCTGGCAGTTGGTTGATACATCAGAGCGCACTCGTCGCCACTGTATGATGTTGGAGAACTGCGTTTATGACTTCTTCGAGCTCACTTGCCTCAATATGGCACAGCAGGGTGTATTCGGTGAGATTCTTCACGCCGAGGGTGCTTACATCCACAACCTTGCTCCATTCTGGGACGACTATCACAACAACTGGCGTTTGGACTTCAACCAGAAGCATCGTGGCGATGTTTACGCAACTCATGGTTTCGGTCCTGTATGTCAGGCTTTGAATATCCACCGAGGCAACCGTTTGACTTACCTCGTATGTATGGATACTAAGTCGGTTGCAGGTTTGGCAAAGGCTAAGGAGAAGATGGGTGTATCGGAGTTTGCTAATGGCGACCACACCAACACTTTGATTAAGACCGAGAAGGGTCAGACTATCGAGTTGCAGCACAACGTTTATACTCCACGTCCCTACAACCGTTTGTATCAGCTCACAGGTACTAAGGGCTTTGCTAACAAGTATCCTATCAACGGCTTCACATTCACTAACGGTCAGCTCAAAGAGGGTATCGTTCCCGAGGGCCAGTCACTCAACGAGCACGGCTTCGCTTCACAGGAGATTATGGCCGCAGCTATGCAGGCTTACAAGCACCCTATCCATCAGGAGATAGAGGAGAAGGCCAAGAAGGTAGGTGGTCACGGTGGTATGGACTTCGTGATGGACTATCGTATGGTTTACTGCTTGCAGAATGGTCTTCCTTTGGATCAGGACGTTTACGATGCAGCTGAGTGGTCTTGCATTGGCGAGTTGTCAGCAGTTTCTGCAAAGCACAACAGTATGCCTGTTGCAGTTCCCGACTTTACTCGTGGTGAGTGGAATAAGCTCGATGGCTTGAAGTTCCACACTAAGTAATAGAATTTGAAATTCAAAATACAGAATTCAAAATTCAAAATTGAGTTAATACTCTATCCAACATCGAGTTGGATAGAGTATTTCTTTATTGTTGGGTGGCGAGGGAATCATAAAACAGTCGTAAGACTGCGTCATTCCTCATTTTTACATCAACCAACCTTCGGTGATAGTATTAGGGTCTATGTAAAAATGTTGGAAGGTTGCGATTAAGGTGAGAGCAGAGTGTGTTTACACACTTTGCCGAACCGTAGCAACCAAAAGCCGCAAAGCGGATTAATC
>JAFTVW010000039.1 GCA_017465605.1 Alistipes sp. | reverse complement strand
TTTTTAGACACTCCCTTTTTGTTAGAAGTTGTATAACATGAGGGATTTCAAGGCTTGCGTAGCCCGAAAAAGCGCAGTTTACTCGGTGTAAATGAGCATTTTGAGGGCAAGCGTAACGCAGAAATCACCTTGTTAGACAACTTCGTTTATCATACTAGTAAGGATATATCGCCACCCTACTTTGACATCGCTACCTACTTGGCAATCTTAGCGATTGACTCCAAGTTTTTGGGGTTGTCAATCTTCTTACCCTCGGGGGTATATACATACTCGATACGGTCGGCAAAATACTCCTCAACCTTACCGCGAACAACCTTCATCGTACTGTTGACCAAACCATTCTGCTCGGTGAATGCCTCGCCAACGATAGCCAAAGCTCCGGGTAACCAACGGTCGGGGAACTCATCGGCATACTGGCCTCCTGTGCGATATTTATCTACCTCGGCACCGATAGCCTTAGCAGCCTTACGCAACGACTCTTCGTCGCTGTTGCCCGCCAAAATCTGACGCATAGCATCACGATTAGGCACTACGATAGCAGAGGTATAGGGACTTTGGTTATTATAGATGATAATCTGGTCGATGAGAGGCGACTTATCGACGATAGCCTCCTCCATACCCTCAGGGCTATACTTCTCGCCATCGGCTGAGATAAGAAGGCTCTTGAAACGACCCAAGACATAAAGGAAGCCATCTTCGCCCATATAACCCATATCGCCAGTATATAGCCAGCCATCTTTCACTGTCTCGGCCGTAGCAGAAGGATTCTTCCAATATCCAGCCATCACATTCTCGCCCTTAATTACGATTTCGCCCTTCACACCACAAGGCATCTCGTGGCCCTCTTCGTCCAAAATCTTAATCTCCAAAGGCTGAATAACCTTACCCGATGAACCGAAACGGTGACGACCCTTACCGAGTGAGTTAGCCGAGATGATAGGCGTTGCCTCCGAAAGGCCATATCCCTGCAACATAGGCATACCCACCGCATAGAAGAAACGCTGCAACTCCGAGTCGAGCAAAGCACCTCCACCCACAAAGAACTTGATATTGCCACCAAATCCTGCGCGCACCTTCTCGAAGAGAATCTTATCGAACAAGGCAACAAGAGGCTTCAACATAAAACGCCAGCCCTTGCCCTTTGTGTAACCATCTTGATTGTACTCGTAGGCAACTTTAAGTGCGAAATTAAAGAGTTTCTCCACTTTGGGGCCCTGCTTCTTGATTGAGGTCTCGATGCTCTTACGGAAATTCTTTGCAAGTGCAGGCACCGACAACAAGACGTGAGGCTTAACCTCCTTGATATTTACAGGTACATTCTTCAAAGTCTCCATTGGAGTACGGCCCACCTGAGTAGTTGCAACCGATGCACCGCAAGCCACCATAATATAGAATCCTGCAACGTGTGCAAAACAGTGGTCGAGAGGCAAGATGATAAACATTGTGTACTCAGAAGGAATCGAAATACGAGTCAAAGCCTGCTCAACATTGGCCGTATAGTTACGATGGGTAAGGATTACACCCTTCGGGTCGGCCGTTGTACCTGAGGTATAGGTAATTGTGGCATAGTCATCGTTCTGCACTGCCTGACTAATCTTCAAGAACTCCTCCTTATGCTCGGCCAAATAAGCCTCGCCCTTCGTCATAAGTTCAGAGAGATAGATTTCGCCCTCCTCCAACTTAGTCTCACAATCGAACACGATAACGTGCTTTATAAGTGGTAACTGCTCACGAATCTTACGGAATTTGGGCAACTGATTGCGTGACACAAATATTGCTACCACATCGGCGTGACGCAAACGGAACAACAAATCGTTTGCCTCCTCCAACTTAATCGAAAGTGGCACACTGATAGCTCCTGCATATAGCAAACCAAGCTCCGAGAGAATCCAATTGTTACAACCCTCGGCCAAAATAGAGATTGTCTGCTTAGGCTTGATGCCAATCGATGTCAAACCTGCACCGATTTTAAGGGCTAACTCCTTACACTCGGCATAGGTTGTGGGCTTAAATTCGCCATCGTGCTTCTCCAATAGAAAAGTACGGTCACCAAATTTCGCAACCGACGATTCAAATAAGTCAATGATAGTTTTCTTCATATTTTCAGTTTTATGTTTCTACCAATAATTAGGTTGTTTGTAACTTCTTAATCCATCTTCAAAACAGCAAGGAACGCTGATTGTGGCACCTGCACCGAGCCAACCTGACGCATACGCTTCTTACCAGCCTTCTGCTTCTCCAACAACTTACGCTTACGCGAGATATCACCTCCGTAACACTTGGCTGTCACATCTTTGCGCACAGCTTTTACTGTCTCACGAGCGATAATCTTGGCTCCAATCGCAGCCTGAATAGCGATATCGAATTGCTGACGCGGGATAAGTTCCTTCAACTTCTCGCACATCTTGCGACCAAAGTCGTAAGCGTGGTCGGCATAGATAAGCGACGACAACGCATCGACAGGCTCACCATTGAGCAGGATATCCAACTTGGCCAACTTACTTGGCTTATATCCCGTACGGTGATAGTCAAACGAAGCATAACCCTTCGAGATACTCTTCAACTTATCGTAAAAGTCAAAGACAATCTCCGACAACGGCATATCGAAATTGACCTCCACACGATCCTGCGTGATGAAATTCTGATTTTTCAAAACTCCACGCTTGTCGATACAGAGTTTGATTACTGCGCCCAAGAAATCGGCCTTGGTGATAATCTGCGCATTGATATATGGCTCTTCGATAGACGAAACTTTTGTGATTTCGGGAAGGCCCGATGGATTGTGCACCTCCAACACATCGCCCGACGTGGTTGTGATGCGATACGACACGTTGGGAACGGTGGTGATAACGTCCATATCGAACTCTCTATACAGACGCTCCTGAATAATCTCCATATGCAACAATCCCAAGAATCCACATCGGAATCCAAAGCCCAAAGCAAGCGAGCTCTCAGGCTCAAATGTGAGCGAAGCATCGTTGAGTTGCAACTTTTCGAGCGAAGCACGCAAATCCTCATATTGGTCAGCCTCGACAGGATACACACCCGCAAAGACCATAGGCTTCACGTCCTCAAAACCTGCAATAGCCGCCTTGCAAGGATTCGCAATTGAAGTGATGGTATCTCCCACCTTCACATCGGTCGAGGTCTTGATACCCGAACAGATATATCCCACATCACCTGCCGAAATCTGCTGACGGGGGTGCATCTTCAATTTCAATACTCCCACCTCATCGGCATCGTAATCACTTCCCGTATTGAAGAACTTAACGTGGTCGCCCTTGCGCAATACGCCATTGAATACTCGGAAATATGCGATAATACCTCTAAACGGATTGAATACAGAGTCGAAAATCAACGCCTGCAAAGGAGCATTCTCATCGCCTTTTGGAGCGGGGATACGGCTAATGATAGCCTCCAAAACATCTTCTACGCCTTGACCCGTCTTACCCGATGCGAGCAGGATATCTTCGTCCTTGCAACCAATAAGGTCGATGATTTGGTCTTTCACCTCGTCAATCATCGCCGACTCTACGTCGATTTTATTGAGTACGGGGACAATCTCCAAATCGTTGCCAATTGCAAGATATAGATTCGAGATAGTCTGTGCCTGAATACCCTGTGTGGCATCGACTACGAGCAATGCACCCTCACACGATGCAATAGCACGCGACACCTCGTATGAGAAATCGACGTGTCCCGGGGTGTCGATTAGGTTCAACACATAAGTCTGCCCGTCACGAGCCTTATACTCCATCTGGATAGCGTGGCTCTTGATGGTAATACCCTTCTCACGTTCAAGGTCCATATCGTCCAACACCTGACTCTGCATCTCACGCTGATTGAGAGTGTTTGTCTTCTCCAAAAGACGGTCGGCCAAAGTCGATTTACCGTGGTCAATATGGGCTATAATACAAAAATTGCGAATATTTTTCATCTTATACATATATGTAACCGCGCAAATATACGAATATAAATTCAAAATTCAGAATTAATAGTATCTTTGCACCAACAAAAAAGAGTTTTCTGCTATGAAATCTATATCTAATTACGCATCATTGGTCAAGTTTTCGCACACGATTTTTGCAATGCCGTTTGCGCTAATGGCGTTTGTTTATGCCGTAACAACAAGCCCCGACAACCTTAGCCAAAGCAATCCTTATTGGTGGGTGGGTCTGCTTGTTAAAGTTGTGTTGTGTATGGTATTTGCGCGAAACGTGGCGATGGGATTCAATCGCTGGGCCGACCGCAAAATCGACGCTAAAAATCCCCGTACCGCATCAAGAGAGATTCCCGCAGGTAAAATCTCCCCAAAAGCAGCAATGTGGTTTGTGGCAATAAATGCCACTCTTTTCGTTATTACCGCCTCGCTGATTAACTCGCTTACGGCGTGGCTTTCACCCGTTGCACTGGCAGTTGTGATGTTTTATAGCTACTGCAAACGATTCACGTCGCTGGCACATTTGGTGCTGGGTCTTTCGCTCGGTATCGCCCCCGTAGGAGCATATATCGCAGTGAGGGGCGAATTCGCATTGGTGCCTTGTATTTTGGCACTGCTTGTAATGACGTGGTGCGGAAGTTTCGACATCATATATGCGCTTCAAGACCAAGAGTTTGACCGCAAGAATGGGCTGCACTCAATCCCCGCAAAATTTTCCACACGCACATCGCTTTACATCAGCATTGCGTTGCACGTTGTAACCATCATCTGTCTTGCGTGGTTTGTTAGCTTCTTGCCGCAGAATTGGTGGGTATGGACAGGAGCCGCGATTTTTACAGCGATAATCATCGCTGAACATATACTTGTAACCCCCACCCGACAGCGCAACATCGGCATTGCCTTTGGCACGCTTAACGGTCTGGCAAGCACTACGTTGGCTACTTTTGTAATCATCGGTATTTTAACCGCATAAATAGATAGATATGTGGTTAGCTCTGGCATTTGTTTCAGCCACGCTGCTGGGTTTCTACGACGTTGCAAAAAAGCAAGCCGTCAAGCACAATTCGGCAGCCATCGTACTTCTTCTCAACACCCTCTTTTCGTCGATAATCTTTCTGCCTGTAATAATCTCGGCAGAGGGCGATTTGGGGTGGTTCGAAGGCTCAATTTTCTCGACCCACAGCGAGCCTTTCTGTTCTCACATCTTAATCATTATAAAATCGGTTATTGTACTGAGTTCGTGGATATTTGGCTACATCGGAATCAAGCATCTACCACTCACTCTGGTAGGCCCAATCAATGCCACCCGCCCCGTATTGGTACTGCTTGGAGCAATGCTTATTTTTGGCGAGCGACTCAATGCGATGCAATGGACGGGAGTTACGCTGGCCCTTGTCTCTATTTTCCTGCTGAGCCGAGCCGGCAAACGCGAGGGCATCGACTTCACTCGTAACCGCTGGATATTATGCATTGCGGCTGCGGCACTGCTCGGAGCTGTCAGTGGCCTTTACGACCGCTATATTATGCGAGAGTTAGAGCCACTTTTCGTGCAGAGCTGGTACAACATCTACCAACTTATAATGATGAGCGTGGTGGTCATCGCCATAGCACTAATTCAAGGCAAGGAGAGCCTTAAATTCCAATGGACGTGGGCTATCCCGATGATATCTATCTTGCTATCAGCCGCCGACTTAGCTTACTTCGTTGCGCTGAGCGATGGCGAGGCTATGATATCGGTTGTTTCGATGATTCGCCGAGGCTCTGTTGTGGTTTCATTCAGCTGTGGCGCACTGCTTCTGCACGAAAAAAATCTGCGCGCCAAGGCCATAGATTTGATTTTTATCCTTGTCGGTATGATATTTTTGTGGCTCGGCAGCCGCTAATTATGAATAATTCACTATCTTTGTGGGTTGCATATAGCTTTTAGCTATAAAGATGGGCGACAAAGATTGGTCGTTTATAACGCAAAGTCGGATAATAACGTAAAAAAGATATAATATGGAGATTTCATTTAATTGGTTAAAGAAGTATATCAACATCGACGACCTTTCAGCCGAAGAGGTTGCTTCAATCCTTACCGACATTGGCTTGGAGGTCGAGGATTTCCGCAAGATTGAAACCATCAAGGGCGGTTTGAATGGTGTGGTTGTAGGTTATGTTGCAACCTGCGAAGACCACCCCGACTCTGACCACTTGCACATCACAACCGTTGACGTGGGAGCAGAGGAGAAGTTACAAATCGTGTGTGGTGCACCCAACTGCCGTCAAGGTTTGAAAGTATTGTGCGCTACTGTGGGTTCTGTTCTCTACCCTAACGGGGGTGACGAGGAGTTCAAAATCAAGCGCAGCAAGATTCGCGGTGTTGAATCATTGGGTATGCTTTGCGCCGAAGACGAGTTGGGTATTGGCTCTGACCACGCTGGCATTATGGAGCTTCCAGAAGATGCTCCCGTTGGAATGCCTGCCCGCGAGTATCTTAATGTAAAAGATGACTACTTGATCGGCATAGGTCTCACTCCAAACCGTGTTGATGCAGCCTCTCACATTGGCGTAGCACGCGATTTGGCTGCATACTTGCGCAGTCAGGGCAAAGATGTAAAGGTTACTTTGCCTTCGGTTGAGGATTTCAAGGTTGACAACCACGACCTCCCATTTGAGGTTGTTGTTGAGAATTCGGCAGCGGCTCCCCGCTATGCAGGTCTTACAGTGACCGACTGCAAGATTGCCCCTTCGCCCGAATGGATGCAGAATGAGCTTCGTGCGGCAGGTATCAACCCCAAAAACAACTTGGTTGATATTACAAACTATATCCTTTTCGAGTTGGGCCAGCCCCTGCACGCCTTCGATGCCGACAAGGTTGAGGGCCACAAGGTTGTTGTGAAGAACTGCGACGAGGGTACTCCATTCGTTACATTGGACGGTGTTGAGCGCAAACTCTCGAAGGAGGATTTGATGATTTGTTCGGCTGAGCGACCAATGTGTATCGGAGGTGTATTTGGTGGTTTAGATTCGGGAATTAGCGACACTACGGTAAACGTATTTTTGGAGAGTGCCTACTTCAACCCTGTATCAATCCGTAAATCTGCAAAACGTCACGGTCTTAACACCGATGCATCGTTCCGTTTCGAGCGTGGTATCGATCCCAATATTCAGGTATATGCTCTCAAACGTGCTGCTATGCTTATGAAGGAGCTTGCAGGAGGTAAGATTTCGAGCGAAATTATCGACATCAACCACACCCCTGCCGAGGATTTCGTATTCGACATCTCACTCGATAGAGTAAATATGCTTATCGGCAAGGAGATTCCAGAGGCTACTGTTCGTACAATATTGGAGGCTCTCGATGTAAAGATTACAGCCGAGCAGGGTCGCACACTCACTGTGGCTGTACCGCCATATCGTGTTGATGTTCAGCGTGAGGCCGACCTTATTGAAGATATCTTGCGTATCTATGGCTACAACAATGTGGAGATTCCTCAGCAGGTACGTTCTACTTTGTCGTATGCCCCACGCCCCGACAAGAATAAGCTCATCAACATCGCAGCCGACCACTTGGCCGCTACGGGCTTCACCGAGATTATGTCGAACTCTCTTACTAAGGCTTCTTATTACGAGGGACTTACTTCATACAAGGCTGAGAACTGTGTGAAGATTATGAATCCGTTGAGTGCCGACCTCAATGTTATGCGTCAAACTCTGCTTTTCAACGCATTGGAGGCTATCGAACTTAACGTAAACCACCGCAACGCCGATTTGAAACTCTTTGAGTTGGGTAACTGCTACTTCTACGACGAGGCATCTGCTGATGAGCAGGCTCCACTCACGAAATACACCGAGAAGTACCGCATTGCTTTGGCTGTTACAGGTCAAGATGCTACTCCATCGTGGAATGTGAAGGGCGTACAGGCTTCGTTCTACACCCTGCGTGCTGCCGTTGAGAAGTTGCTGCGTCGCTTTGGTGTTGACATCTACTCATTGCGTAGCGAGAGCATCGATAGCGACCTTTATGCCGATGCAATTGCTCTTATGCAGGGTAACAAACGAATGGCCGAGATGGGTGTTGTATCGCCCGCATTGATGCGCAAGTTCGATTTGAAGCAGCCTGTATATTTCGCAGAGATAGATTTCGAACTCATTGTTCGCTCGGCTAAAAAGCAACGCATTGAGGTTGAGGAGCTCTCGAAGTTCCCAGAGGTTAAGCGTGACTTGGCTTTGCTGGTTGATAAGAATGTGACATTCTCTGAGTTGCGCAACATTGCATTTGCAACCGAGAAGAAGCTCTTGAAGCGTGTGACATTGTTCGATGTTTACGAGGGTGACAAGCTCCCCGAGGGCAAGAAATCTTATGCTCTTGGATTCACATTGGAGGATAAGAGCCAAACTCTCAACGACAAGGTTATCGAAAAGACAATGAACAACTTGCAGCGTCAGTTGGAGACTCGCGCTGGTGCGCAGGTTCGCTCATAAATTATATTTTCGCAAAACAAAATAGGTTGCCCGCTTAGGCTATCCTTTTTCGTCGGTGAATGACATTTCACCGACGAATTTGTTTATATTCAGCAAATTAGTTGGTTGTGTTGTAAAACGATATAGCTCACAAAAACCGCTTAAACTCAAATTTTGCTCTTTGCGTGTAGCCTTTTATGTAGTCTAAATTAAGTATAATTACTATAAGCAAAATATTTGCAGGTCTAAAAATTTGAAAATAATTGCTGTTTTTGCCACTCTGTTTCTTAATTTGTACTAACTTTGTGCATTGAAACTGAATGGATTGGGTTATGAATAACTTTTTGGCGACATACTTCGGCAATAAGAACTGCACTTCGAATGTAGTCGTTTGTGTGTCTGTCATAAATATCCCCATCTGTAATCTATCTAATAATCAGGTAATTAGCGTTTTATATCCGCATTTTATATTGGCGTTACGGCTTATTATGAGCAGTAACGCCATTTTTGTGCATATAAATCAACAGTATAACAATTGGAAATATTAGAGTTATGAAGACATTCAGAATGTTTGGAATGGCCCTTGTGGCTGTGGTGCTCGGCTTTGCGATGAGCAGTTGTGAAAATGACGATGATGTGGACCCATATAAGGACTATCCGCAGCTGATTGTGGGTAAGTGGTTTTGTTTCACACCAGAATCAAGTATATTTATGAATTATCAGGCTGACGGATCTTTTTATCAGGTTGGCTATGCAACTAAAAATGGTTGGAGAGAGCGTATAGGAACATACGAAATCAATGAAAATATCGTAAACGGTATTATTACAAATATGGATAATACACCTGATGTGATAGAGATTGTTGAACTTAGTAAAGACAAGTTTGTACTTAAAACAAAAGATTCTAGCGTTCATACAAGCTACCGCGTTCAAGAACAATTCGATATTACCGGTAAATATGCTTACTTGAATTCTGCAGTAAGAGTAGATGCCAAAGCAGGAAAGACCGAAATAAAGCTTCCGGAAGGCATTACCTTTGGAGGAAAGAATACTATCTCGGTAGAAGCATTGCACGGCGACCGCATCGTAGAGCAAATGAAGTCTTTCTTTGCTGATGCTATGTTTACACCGAATGCCAAGTTGAGACATACCGTAGATGGTACTGTGATGTACAAGGACTATGCGCTCGATGGCAACAACCTCTCGTTCGAACTCAATAAGGGTCATGAGCTGAATGCTACTTCGTTCCCGGACGAAGATGGCGACCGTCTCTTTATCA